>NZ_JBIVGA010000014.1:0-134508 GCF_044748405.1 Pseudomonas sp. NPDC089996
AGTTGGCACGGGCTTCGCCCGTGTTCGCGGGCAAGCCCGCTCCCACAGGGGCCGCGCAAGCTTTTCAAATTTCGAGCAAGACAGTTGCTCCCACAAGGTTCCGTGTCGGTCTCAGATCGGATTCGGGCAATCGATGAACAGGTGCTCCAGGGCAAAGCGCCGCGCCAGGTAATCACCCAAAGCCTGCACGCCATAGCGCTCGGTGGCATGGTGCCCAGCGGCCATGAAGCTGACCCCGTTCTCCCGGGCGCTGTGATAGGTCTGCTCTGACGCCTCGCCAGTAAGGTACAGGTCCACCCCCGCCGCAATCGCCGTGTCGATGTAGCCCTGCCCGCCTCCGGTGCACCATCCAACCCGGCGAATCATCTCGCTCCCTTCGACCAGCAACGGCTCGCGGCCCAGCACCTCCTGCACCCGGCGGGCGAAATCGCGTGCGGTCACAGGCTCCGCCAATGAACCCACCAGCCCGACCACCTTGGGGTTTTCCGGGTCCAGTGGCCCTTCGACGGTGATATCCAGCTGCCGCGCCAGCTGCACGTTGTTGCCGACCTCAGGGTGTACATCCAGCGGCAGATGAAACGCCAGCAGGCTGATGTCGTGCTTGAGCAGTGTTTTCAGGCGGCGCTGACGAATGCCGGTGACGCACGGGTTCTCGCCCTTCCAGAAGTAACCATGGTGCACCAGGATCAGGTCGGCCTCGGCTTCGACCGCGGCATCCAGCAGCGCCTGGCTGGCGGTGACGCCGCTGACGATACGACTGACCTGCGGCCGGCCCTCGACCTGCAGGCCATTGGGGCAATAATCCTGGATCTTCGCGCTGCCCAGGTAGCGTTCGGCTTCCTCGACCAGTGTGTTGAGAGCGACGGCCATGAAAATCTCCTCGAAATCTGCGCTTTTCTCGGGCGCAACGCCTGAAGAACGCCCGTATAATGCCGGCCATTATGGGCCGTCGCCGGCATCGGGGGAACCGGTGCATGATCGCGCGCGCTCATGCCCCACTGCGCGGCCACTGGCCCCCGCTCTTTTCAGGACTCGTTCATGTTCAAGGCTTTGCGTTACTTTGGCTGGCCCCTGCTCACCGGTATTCTGATCGCCGTACTGATCATCCAGCGCTACCCGGAATGGGTCGGCCTGCCCAGCCAGGACGTCAACCTGCAGCAGGCTCCGCAAACCTCGCGAATCATGCAGGGCCCGGTTTCCTACGCCGATGCCGTGAGCCTCGCCGCCCCCGCAGTGGTCAACCTGTACACCACCAAGGTGGTGAACAAGAGCGCCCACCCACTGTTCGAAGACCCGCAGTTCCGCCGCTTCTTCGGTGACAACCTGCCCAAGCAGCGCCGCTGGGAGTCCAGCCTGGGGTCGGCGGTGATCATGAGCCCGGAAGGCTACCTGCTCACCAACAACCACGTCACCAGCGGCGCCGACCAGATCGTCGTGGCCCTGAAAGACGGCCGCGAGACCCTGGCGCGGGTGATCGGCAGCGATCCGGAAACCGACCTGGCGGTACTGAAGATCGACCTGAAAAGCCTGCCGGCGATCACCATCGGCCGCTCCGACACCATTCACATCGGCGACGTGACCCTGGCCATCGGCAACCCGTTCGGTGTCGGCCAGACCGTGACCATGGGCATCATCAGCGCCACTGGCCGCAACCAGCTGGGCCTGAACAACTACGAAGATTTCATCCAGACCGACGCGGCGATCAACCCGGGCAACTCCGGCGGTGCGCTGGTGGATGCCAATGGCAACCTGGTCGGTATCAACACGGCCATCTTCTCCAAGTCCGGTGGCTCCCAGGGCATTGGCTTCGCCATCCCGGTCAAGCTGGCGCTGGAGGTGATGAAGTCGATCGTCGAACACGGCCAGGTGATCCGTGGCTGGCTGGGCATCGAAGTGCAGCCGCTGAGCCAGGAACTGGCTGAATCGTTCGGCATGCAAGGTCGCCCAGGCATCGTGGTGGCCGGCATCTTCCGCGATGGCCCGGCGCAAAAGGCCGGGTTGCAGCTCGGTGATGTGATCCTGAGCATCAATGGCGAGCCAGCCGGTGACGGGCGCAAGTCGATGAACCAGGTGGCGCGGATCAAGCCGAACGAGAAAATCACCATCGAGGTGATGCGCAATGGTCAGCAGCTCAAGCTGATTGCCGAGGTGGGGCTGCGCCCACCGCCCGCGCCTGCTCCGGCGAAAGATGAGAAATAATGAAAAGGGGCCGCATTAGCGGCCCCTTTCTGCATCAGTGCAGGATCTGGCTGAGGAACAGTTTGGTCCGGTCGCTGCGCGGCCGGTCGAAGAAGTCATCCGGCGCCGCCTGCTCGACGATCTCCCCCTTGTCCATGAAGATCACCCGGTTCGCCACGGTGCGGGCAAAGCCCATCTCGTGGGTCACGCAGAGCATGGTCATGCCGTCTTCGGCCAGGCCGACCATGGTGTCGAGCACTTCCTTGACCATTTCCGGGTCCAGCGCCGAGGTCGGCTCGTCGAACAGCATGATCTTCGGCTTCATGCACAGCGCCCGGGCAATCGCCACACGCTGCTGCTGGCCGCCCGACAACTGCCCCGGGAACTTGTGCGCCTGCTCCGGAATACGCACCCGCTCCAGATAATGCATGGCGATTTCCTCGGCCTTGCGCCGCGGCATCTTGCGCACCCACATCGGTGCCAGGGTGCAGTTCTCCAGAATGGTCAGGTGCGGGAACAGGTTGAAGTGCTGGAACACCATGCCTACCTCGCGGCGGATCGCCTCGATCTGCTTGAGGTCGTTGGTCAGCTCCACGCCATCGACCACGATGCGGCCCTGCTGGTGCTCTTCCAGGCGGTTGAGGCAGCGGATGGTGGTCGATTTGCCCGAGCCGGACGGGCCGCACAGGACGATGCGCTCGCCCTGGCGCACGTTCAGGTTGATGTCCTTGAGCACATGGAACTGGCCATACCACTTGTTCACGCCCTGCATCTGGATGATGCCTTCGGGGCCGGCAGGCTGCTTGATCGCTTCACTCATTTCGAAACTCCTAACGCTTGTGGCCAGTGTCCAGCTTGCGCTCCAGGTGCATGGAGTAGCGGGACATACCGAAACAGAAAATCCAGAACACCAGGGCGGCGAACACATAGCCCTCGGTGGCCATGCCCAGCCAGGCCGGGTCGGCGGCGGCTTGCTTGACGCTGTTGAGCAGGTCGAACAGGCCGATGATGATCACCAGGCTGGTGTCCTTGAACAGGGCGATGAAGGTGTTGACGATGCCAGGGATCACCAGCTTGAGCGCCTGCGGCAGAATCACCAGGCCCATCGAGCGCCAGTAGCCCAGGCCCATGGCCGCAGCAGCTTCGTACTGGCCCTTGGGGATGGCCTGCAGACCACCGCGCACCACCTCGGCGACGTACGCCGACTGGAACAGGATCACCCCGATCATCGCCCGTAGCAGCTTGTCGAAGCTCATGCCTTCGGGCAGGAACAGCGGCAGCATCACCGACGACATGAACAGCACGGTGATCAGTGGCACGCCACGCCAGAACTCGATGAAGGTAACGCAGACCACCTTCACCGCCGGCATCCTCGAACGCCGCCCCAGGGCCAGCAAGATGCCCAGCGGCAAGGCGCCGACGATGCCCACGGTGGCGATCACCAGGGTCAGCATCAGGCCGCCCCACTGGCTGGTCGGCACATTTTCCAGCCCCAGCCAGCCGCCATGCAGCAGCGTATAGGCAAGGAATGGGTAGACCACCAGGAAGCCCAGGCCATAGATGGCCTTGCGCGGGAAGCGTTTGATGAACAACGGTGCGGCACCGAGCACGGCCAGCCATACGGTCAGGTCGACGCGCCAGCGCAGCTCGACCGGGTAGTAGCCGTACATGAACTGGCCGAAGCGCTGCTGCACGAACACCCAGCAGGCGCCCTCCTTGGTGCAATCGGCGCGGGTGGTGCCGACCCAGTTGGCATCGATCAACGCCCATTGCACCAGCGGCGGCACGATCAGCCACATCAGGTACACGGCGAACAGGGTCAGCAGGGTGTTGAGCCAGCTGGAGAACAGATTTGCACGCATCCATGCGAGCACGCCGACGGTTTTTACCGGTGGCGGCATGTCAGGTTTGAAAACATGGGCATTCACGGGCGTATCCTCACCGCTCGATCAGCGCAATGCGCTTGTTGTACCAGTTCATCAGCAGCGAAATGCTGATGCTGATGGCGAGATAGACACTCATGGTGATAGCGATCACCTCGATGGCCTGGCCGGTCTGGTTGAGCACCGTACCGGCGAACAGCGAGACCATCTCCGGGTAGCCGATACCGGCCGCCAGCGACGAGTTCTTCGCCAGGTTCAGGTACTGGCTGGTCAGCGGCGGAATGATCACCCGCAGTGCCTGGGGGATGATCACCTTGCGCAGGGTCGGGCCTTCGCGCAGGCCAAGCGAACGGGCCGCTTCGGTCTGGCCATGGCTGACCGAACGGATACCGGAGCGCACGATTTCGGCGATGAACGCTGCCGTGTAGATGGTCAACGCCAGGGTCAGCGCCAGCAGTTCGGGGATCAGCACCCAGCCACCGACGAAGTTGAAGCCCTTGAGCTGCGGCACTTCCCAGTGCACCGGGCTGCCGAACAGCAGCGCGCAGGCGCCGGGAATGGCAATGAGCAGCGCCAGCCCCACCCAGAACTTGTGGAACGGCTCGCCGGTTTCGTCGAAACGCTTGTTGGCGTAACGCACCATCGCCACGATCGCCACCAGCGCCAGCACCAGGGCAACGACGAACGGCCAGAAGCCCTCCGCCATCGAGGCGCCGGGCATGTTCAGGCCACGGTTGCTGATGAAGAAGGTGTCGTCGAGGTTGATGCTGCCCCTTGGCCCCGGCAGAGTCAGGAACACCGCGAAATACCAGAACAGGATCTGCAGCAGTGGTGGGATGTTGCGGAAAGTCTCCACATACACGGTCGCCAGCTTGCTGATCATCCAGTTCGGCGACAGCCGCGCCACGCCGATGATGAAGCCGAGGATGGTCGCGAGGATCACGCCGATGAAGGTCACCAGCAGGGTATTGAGCAGGCCGATGACGAACACCCGCGCATAGCTGTCGGACTCCACATAGGGAATCAGATGCTGGGCGATGCCGAAGCCGGCGCTGCGCTCGAGGAAGTCGAAACCCGAGGTGATGCCCCGGTGTTGCAGGTTGGTCTGGGTGTTGTGGAACAGGTACCAGCCCAGGCCCACCACGAAGACGATGGTCAGAATCTGGAACAGCCAGGCGCGCACACGCGGGTCGTTCAGGGACAGCCCCTTGGGTGCGCCAATTTGATTTTGCATGAAGTGCCCCGAAAAATAGGGATTCGAACAACCTGCGGCGGCGGGATGCCGCCGCAGGGTGCAGCCATCAGCGCACAGGTGGCGCGTACTGGATGCCGCCGTTGTTCCACAGGGCGTTCATGCCACGGTCGATCTTCAGGTCGGTGCTCTGGCCCAGGTTCTTCTCGAACACTTCACCATAGTTGCCGACCTGCTTGACGATCTGCACTACCCAGTCCTTGGGCAGCTTGAGGTCCTTGCCATATTCGCCATCCGCGCCCAGCAGGCGAGCGACGTCCGGGTTCTTGGTGGCCTTGGCCTCGGCCTCGACGTTCTTCGAGGTGATGCCGGCCTCTTCGGCGTTGAGCATGGCGAACAGGGTCCACTTGACGATGCTGAACCACTCTTCATCGCCTTTACGCACCACCGGGCCCAGCGGCTCCTTGGAAATGGTTTCAGGCAGCACCATGTATTCGGTCGGCGCCGCCAGCTTGGAGCGCTGGGCGAACAGCTGCGACTTGTCCGACGTCAGCACGTCGCAACGGCCGGATTCCAGCGACTTGGCGCTTTCGTCAGAGGTGTCGAAGGTGATCGGGGTGTACTTCAGGCCGTTGGCACGGAAGAAGTCCGATACGTTCAGTTCGGTGGTGGTACCGGCCTGAATGCAGATGGTCGCGCCGTCGAGTTCCTTGGCGCTGGAAACACCGAGCTTCTTGTTGACCAGGAAGCCCACGCCGTCATAGTAGGTGACACCGGCAAACACCAGGCCCATGCCGGCATCGCGCGAGCTGGTCCAGGTGGTGTTGCGCGACAGCACGTCGACTTCGCCCGACTGCAGCGCGGTGAAGCGTTCCTTGGCGTTGAGCTGGCTGAACTTGACCTTGGTCGCGTCACCGAACACGGCGGCGGCCACCGCGCGGCACACATCGGCGTCGATACCGACGATCTTGCCTTGCGCATCAGGTACCGAGAACCCTGGAAGACCGTCGCTGACGCCACACTGGACGAAGCCCTTCTTCTTTACCGCGTCGAGTGTGGCGCCGGCCTGGGCGGTACTCACGGCGCCCAGTGCGGCGGCAGCGGTCAGGACTGCCAGGGTGGTTTTCAACATCTTCATTCACAACCTCCAAATCGCTCTTGTTGTACGAGCCGGAATTGCACCGCACCCTTTTGAGGCGCATCCGACCCTTGTTGGCTTGTTATTGGGTCAATTGGCGCAATGGGCTGTTCTATGACAGCCTTCGCTTACAAAGGGTGTTACCGTCACGGCCTGCCCTTTGCATCAATTGAGCAAGTGCAAAGCGCGTACCAGATTTTCCGGCTGTAGCGTTTAAGCGCTCGTCAAGTAGTGAAAGTTGTATCGTTGCGACATTCTTTTACTGACAATCATTTCCAGCGCCTTCTTTTCACGCACGCCATAACAAGTCCCGCACTCTTTCGGAGCAGTCATGACCCACCCGCTGATTCTCGAACCCCAGAAAACCGCCGACGCCTGTGTGATCTGGTTGCACGGTCTGGGTGCCGACCGTTACGACTTCCTACCTGTGGCCGAATTCATGCAGGAGCGCCTGCTCAGTACCCGCTTTGTCATGCCCCAGGCGCCGACCCGCCCGGTGACCATCAATGGTGGCTACGCCATGCCCAGCTGGTACGACATAAAGGCCATGACCCCGGCTCGCGCCATCGACGAAGCGCAACTGGAAGAATCGGCCGAGCAGATCATCGCCCTGATCAAGGCCGAGCAGGCCAAGGGCATCAACCTGTCGCGCATCTTCCTCGCCGGTTTCTCCCAAGGCGGCGCGGTGGTGCTGCACACGGCTTATATAAAGTGGCAGGAGGCGCTGGGCGGCGTGATCGCCCTGTCCACCTATGCCCCGACCTTCACCGACAGCCACCAGCTGAGCGCCTGCCAGCAACGCACCCCGGCCCTGTGCCTGCACGGCGTGCACGACCCGGTGGTGATCCCGTCCATGGGCCGGACAGCGTTCGAGTACCTCGATACCTGGGGCATTGCCGCCCGCTGGCACGAATACCCGATGGAGCACGAAGTGGTGGTCGAGGAACTGAGCGATATCCACGACTGGCTGAGCAAGCAATTGCAATAAGCCAACCCCATTTGTAGTTGTGGGAGTTTTCCGCTACGCCGCGCCCAAATCTTGCATTACACTGCCCGGCGTACATTCCTTAACCAGTTGATGAGACGATCGTGCTCAAGGCACTCAAGAAAATATTCGGCAAAGGAGACGCCGCGCCGCAGGCCGTCGCTCCCGCTGCCAGCGTGACGCCAGCGGCGCCCGCGCCCACCGCAGAGGCCAGGCCCGAGCCCAAACCCGCCGCGCCGCGCGCCAAGCCCGCCGCCAAGCCAGCCACCCAGGCCGAAGCCGCCGCCGATACACCCTCGCCTGCCGACAAGCCGGCCAGGGACAAACCACGTCGCGAACGCAAGCCCAAGCCCCAGGCGAGCCTGTGGAAGCCGGAAGACTTCGTGGTCGAGCCGCAGGAAGGCAAGACCCGTTTCCACGACTTCAAGCTTTCCAACGAGCTGATGCACGCCATCCATGACCTCGGGTTCCCTTACTGCACGCCGATCCAGGCGCAGGTACTGGGTTACACCCTGGCAGGCCAGGACGCCATCGGTCGCGCCCAGACCGGTACCGGCAAGACCGCGGCGTTCCTGATTTCGATCATTTCCCAGCTGCAGCAGACGCCGCCGCCGAAAGAGCGCTACATGGGCGAGCCGCGCGCGCTGATCATCGCGCCGACCCGCGAACTGGTGGTGCAGATCGCCAAGGACGCCGTTGCCCTGACCAAGTACACCGGCCTGAACGTGATGAGCTTCGTCGGCGGCATGGACTTCGACAAGCAGCTCAAAGCCCTGGAAGCGCGCCACTGCGACATCCTGGTTGCCACCCCGGGCCGCCTGCTGGACTTCAACCAGCGCGGCGAAGTGCACCTGGACATGGTCGAGGTGATGGTGCTGGACGAAGCCGACCGCATGCTCGACATGGGCTTTATCCCCCAGGTGCGGCAGATCATCCGCCAGACCCCGCCGAAGAGCGAGCGTCAGACCCTGCTGTTCTCCGCCACCTTCACCGAAGACGTGATGAACCTGGCCAAGCAGTGGACCACCAACCCGGCGATCGTCGAGATCGAACCGGAGAACGTCGCCAGCGAAACGGTCGAGCAACACGTCTACGCGGTGGCCGGCAGCGACAAGTACAAGCTGCTGTACAACCTGGTGACCCAGAACAAGTGGGAACGGGTGATGGTGTTCGCCAACCGCAAGGACGAGGTGCGGCGCATCGAGGAAAAACTCGTGCGCGACGGTATCAATGCCGCGCAGTTGTCGGGTGACGTGCCGCAGCACAAGCGTATTCGTACCCTTGAGAACTTCCGTGAAGGGCGCATCACCGTGCTGGTGGCAACCGATGTGGCCGGGCGCGGGATTCACATCGATGGCATCAGCCATGTGATCAACTTCACCCTGCCGGAAGACCCGGACGATTACGTGCACCGCATCGGTCGCACCGGGCGTGCGGGCGCTGAAGGTGTATCGATCAGCTTTGCCGGTGAGGATGACTCCTACCAGCTACCGGCGATCGAAGAGCTGCTGGGGCGCAAGATCAAGTGCGAGATGCCGCCGGATGAATTGCTCAAGCCGGTACCGCGCAAGCATCACTGATCTTTGAGTGTGTCACTGCCCCCCCTGTAGGAGCGGCCTTGTGTCGCGAAAGGGCCGCGAAGCGGCCCCAGGACTTCAGCATTAATGCACAGATTGCAGGGGCCGCTTTGCGGCCCTTTCGCGACACAAGGCCGCTCCTACAATAGTGGCCAGTCCAGCCTTGGCTACCAGCGTTCGGCAGCATCCTGGTCACTCTGCCTGCCTTCCACCCATCTAGGCCCTTCCTGGGTATTTTCCTTCTTCCAGAACGGCGCCCGGGTCTTCAGGTAATCCATGATGAAGTTGCAGGCATCGAACGATGCCTGTCGATGGGCACTGGCCACACCGACGAACACGATCGGCTCGCCCGGCTCCAGCGCACCGATGCGGTGCAGCACCTCGACCTTGAGCAACGGCCAGCGCTGCTCGGCCTCGACCACGATCTTGGCCAGGGCCTTTTCGGTCATGCCCGGGTAATGCTCGAGGAACATCCCCGCCACTTCCCGACCCTCATTGAAATCGCGTACATAGCCGACGAAGCCGACCACGGCGCCGACGCCGACATTGGCGGCATGCATGGCATTCAGCTCGGCCCCAGGGTCGAACGCCCCATGTTGCACTCGCACTGTCATGTTCAGCCTCCGGTCACCGGCGGGAAGAACGCCACTTCATCGCCCTCTTCCAGCGGCTCGTCGAGCTTGCACAGCTCTTCGTTGCGCGCACACATCAGGTTCTGCTCGGCCAGCACCGCGTACTGCCCGCCCTTGGCCACCAGGGCCTGGCGCACATCTTCGACAACCTTGAACTCGCCTTCCAGGCGCTCGGCATCGACGCCCAGCAGCTCGCGGTAACGGGCGAAGTACATCACCTTGACCTTCATCATGCCTCCACCTTGTAGTGCCCGCTCTTGCCACCGACCTTTTCCAGCAGCCGCACCTGCTCGATGACCATGCCCTTGTCCACGGCCTTGCACATGTCGTAGATCGTCAGCGCAGCGACGCTGGCGGCGGTCAGTGCTTCCATCTCGACGCCGGTCTGCCCGGCCAGCTTGCAGCGGGCGACGATGCGCACCGCATCCTGGCCTTCGGCGCTCAGCTCGACCTTGACGCTGGTCAGCATCAGCGGGTGGCACAGCGGGATCAGGTCGCTGGTCTTCTTCGCCGCCTGAATCCCGGCAATCCGCGCCACGGCGAACACATCGCCCTTGGGATGCTCGCCGTCGACGATCATCTGCAAGGTCTGCGGCAACATGCGCACCCGCGCCTCGGCCACGGCCTCGCGCTCGGTCACGGCCTTTTCAGTGACGTCGACCATGTTGGCGCGCCCCTGGGAATCAAGATGTGTCAGCACTGCTCTGCTCCTGTGAAGGGAACAGAGAGTGTAAACCCGTGGGTCAGGTTTGCGCAGTGGAATGTATCTGACAGTAATACGCGACCCATTTGTGGGAGCGGCCTTGTGTCGCGAAAGGGCCGCGAAGCGGCCCCAGGTTTTCAGCAGTGATGCTCAGTTTGCTGGGGCTGCTGCGCAGCCCTTTCGCGACGCAAGGCCGCTCCCACACGGCCCGCCGTTGATGTTTACAGGTGAGACTCGGCGTACTCGGCCAGCACCGAGCGTGGCACACCCTGCAAGGTGATGTGCACGCCATGGGGGAAGTCCTTGAAGCGCTCGGTCAGGTAGGTCAGACCGGAGCTGGTCGCGGACAGGTAGGGCGTATCGATCTGTGCCAGGTTGCCCAGGCACACCACTTTGGAGCCGGAGCCGGCCCGGGTGATGATGGTTTTCATCTGGTGCGGCGTGAGGTTCTGACACTCATCGATCAGGATCAGGCTCTGCTGGAAGCTGCGCCCACGGATGTAGTTCAGCGACTTGAACTGCAGCGGTACGCGCTCGAGGATGTATTCGACGCTGCCATGGGTGCTTTCGTCATCCATGTGCAAGGCTTCGAGGTTGTCGGTGATGGCACCCAGCCAAGGCTCCATCTTCTCCGCCTCGGTTCCCGGCAGGAAGCCGATCTCCTGGTCCAGCCCCTGCACGCTGCGGGTGGCGATGATGCGCCGGTAGCGCTTGCTGACCATGGTCTGTTCAATGGCTGCTGCCAAGGCCAGGATGGTCTTGCCGGAACCGGCAGCACCAGTCAGGTTGACCAGGTGGATATCCGGATCGAGCAAGGCGAACAACGCCAGGCTCTGGTGAATGTCCCGCGGCTTCAGGCCCCAGGCTTCCTGGTGCAGCAAGGGCTCCTGATGCAGGTCGAGCAGCAGCAGTTCGTCGTTGCGGATGCCTTTTACCCAGCCGACAAAACCCTGCTCGTCAATGATGAACTCGTTGATGTGCACCGCTGGCAGATTGTCGATCATCTGCACCCGATGCCAGGTACGGCCACGCTCCTGGCGGGTGTCGACCTTGCTGACGCGGTCCCAGAAGGACCCCGTCACCGAGTGATAACCTTTGGACAGCAAAGACACGTCATCGACCAGTTGGTCGGTGCTGTAGTCCTCTGCCGCGATGCCACAGGCACGCGCCTTCAGGCGCATGTTGATGTCTTTGGTGACCAGTACCACGTCCAGGTCGGCGCGGCGGGTACGTACTTCGAGCAGGGTGTTGATGATGATGTTGTCGTTGAGGTTTTCCGGCAACAGCTTGCTGGGTTCGTTGCGCGGGCTCATCAGGATCGACAGGTAACCTTTGGGCCCGCTCTTGCCACGCTGGATCGGCACGCCCTGCTCGACATCGCTGGGCGAAGCGTCACCGAGGGTCTGGTCGATCAGGCGGATGGCCTGGCGACATTCGGCGGCGATGGTCTGTTTACCGGTCTTGAGCTTGTCGAGTTCCTCCAGCACCGTCATCGGAATGGCGACGTGGTGCTCCTCGAAGTTGAGTAATGCGTTGGGGTCGTGAATCAGGACGTTGGTATCGAGCACATAGAGGATTGGCTTGCTGGAGGAAGGGTTGCGTCCTTGGTCATCCATACTCGGTCACCTTATATCGAAGCCACACGGCACGCTCTGTGGTGCCGCAGAGTGACTGCCGTTCTTCCCGTATCCGCGTTGCTACGGGCGGGAAGCGTACCTGGCAAGGTGGGCTGGATGACGCCACCTGTGCTGCAGGAATCGGCTGTCTGCTTTCTTCATACCGCAAAAACGATGACCGAAAAAAGCATTTTTACGTGTTTTTGAAGTTTATTTTTCCGATTGACGATGAGCGCTTGGCGGCAAGGCCAGACGGGGCTACATTCAGAAGTCACACCCTCTATTCACGGTATGCGTAATCGCGGCAATCCTCCCAGCCGATCCCGCTTTGCACCGTGCTGTGCAGCAGCCATTCGACCGCCACCTGTGCCTTGGGAAGGCTGTCATGGAACTGGATCACCCCTTTGCGCCATAGCAGCATCAAGGTCATCACACGTTGGGCCGAAGCTTCGGCAGTCAGCGGGCCATCATCCTGAGCATCGATGTCCCATAGCGACACCCGCAACTGCTGGCTGGCCATGAACGCTTCACCGTCGGCTCGCCGCTGGCCATAAGGCGGGCGGAACAGCGGCACGTATTGCGCCGGCAGGTCGGCCTGGACCCGGGCTTGAGCGCGCTTGATGGAATCCTGCCAACCCTGCCACTGGGCATGAGAGCGATACTCCCAACCCTGGATACCGACGCATTGGCCGGCGTAAAGCTGCCCCAGCGCATTGGCCGCGCCGGTATCGCGCCGTTGCTGCAGGCGATTGCCCAATACGAAGAAGGTGCCCTGCAGCTTCTGCTTGCGCAGGTATTGGGCAAGCATGTCGGTGCTACCGCCGTCGGGCCCGGGGCCACCGACGAAGGTCAGCAGGAACATACGGTCGTTCAGTTCATCGCCATTGCGTTCGCGGCTGGACAGGCGTTCGACCTCGCTGCTGGTCTGCGGCAGCAATGCTGCCTTGCGCAGTTGCTCGTCCAGATACCGAACATGGAACTGATGGCTGGGCTCGATCCAACCCGTGTAGAACGTGCCGACATCGGTAGCGAATGTCGCCGCTCTGGTACGCAAGTCGGCCATGGATTCAAGCAGGTAGCAGAACGAGGCATCCTGCTCGCAGCTGCGCTGGGCCTGCTGGTAGGCCTGCCACAAACGCTGCCACATCTGCGCGCGCACAGCGCGAACCTTCTGCAGGTTGATCTGGCGCAACCCCAACCGCCCGGCCAACGCGCCATCGTCGAGCAGCTCGCTTTCATGCAGCACTTGGGCAAAGGACAGGATCTCGGCCCGCGAGGCGACGTCGAACAGCACCGGGCTGTCCAGCTGCTCGGGCCACTGGCTGCGGTCCAGGCTGGCCGGTGGCAGGGGGGCGGCCTGGGCGGCCAGGCTCAACAAGGTGGCCAGCAAGGCCCCGGCGATGCGCACGATCGGTCTCTCCGTGACAGCCAAAACGGGCACTATAGCGCCTGCTTCGGCGATGGTCTGTGTCTATTGTCGCCATAGTTTGGCGTTACCGGCCCCGATCCGTAGAATTCACCGCAACGATTCCAGGAGCCGACCCGATGCTGACGGTGATTTCCCCCGCCAAGACCCTCGATTACGATACCGCGCCGGTGACCGAGCGTTTCACCCTGCCGCAATACCTGGACGATTCCCAGGAACTGATCCTGCAGCTGCGCGAGCTGTCGCCGGCGCAGATCAGCGAGCTGATGCACCTGTCCGACAAACTCGCCGGCCTCAATGCTGCGCGCTTTGGCAGCTGGACCCCGGACTTCACCCCGGCCAACGCCAAGCAGGCGCTGCTGGCATTCAAAGGTGACGTGTACACCGGCCTGGATGCCGAAACCCTCGGTGAGGACGACTTCAGCTACGCCCAGGAACACCTGCGCATGCTTTCCGGCCTGTACGGCCTGCTGCGCCCACTGGACCTGATGCAGCCCTACCGCCTGGAGATGGGCACCAAGCTGGCCAACGGCCGCGGCAAGGACCTGTATGCCTTCTGGGGCACCCGCATCAGCGAATGGCTGAACCAGGACCTGACCGACCAGGGCGATGACCTGCTGCTGAACCTTGCCAGCAACGAGTACTTCAGCGCAGTCAAACGCAGCGCGTTGAAGGCTCGGGTGATCAATATCGACTTCAAGGACCTGAAAAACGGCCAGTACAAGATCATCAGCTTCTACGCCAAGAAGGCCCGCGGCATGATGAGTCGGTTCGTGATCCAGGAGCGGGTCAATGATCCGGAACAGCTCAAGCAGTTCGATGTGCAGGGCTACTACTACAGTGCCGAGCAGTCCAAGCCGGATCATTTGGTGTTCCTGCGCGACCACCCGTCCGAGTAAACCTGTCACGGCCATTCGCGGGTTTACCCGCGAAGAGGCCAGTAGCCGCAACAAACCTGTCACGCCCTGCAACGGGGCAGGCTTCAAATAGCCACCAAGTCATTATTCTGGCGCCATAAAACCATCACTCACCCACTTATCGCCAAACGCCATAAGACCGTTCGTACTTTTTTGACGAATTTTGAAAAATATTTTTCCATGATGGCATAAAAACATCTGCGCTCAGGCGCGCCCTTTATATACAGGGGTGAAACCGCGGTGTGCTATCAATTTGAAACTATTTGCCACTGAAGAATTATTTAGAAATCTTTCATCCACCCCGATGCCACCCAGGAACTTAACCCACGACCTATCGCTCATAGTGCCGTAACGAATTTCATGCCACAGCGGCGTACGAGATGACTTACAGATGACAACCAGCCGTTAACGAATACCGGCTTCAACAACTTCTACAGGTGCAACGGGTAAGCCCGACCGCCCTGTATACGCAGGAGCGACGCGCCCTTCAAAATCGTCCTAGTGGTTGATTTCAAAGGATTTATCCACTTGAAAGAACAAGCACAGCAAGGCGCCAAGTAGCGCTCTGCAATAAAGACGGCTGCATTTCAGGGCACGCCTCTTAATAGATGGCCTTTAAATGCCAACTTTGAGTGCATAACTTTTTCGCACTCGATTTATTCATGCCTGCGCTCGGTGAAGTGTGCATTCGCCATGGGATCCGTGCGCCTTAAAACTGTTGTTAATCAACCCAGTCCGGCTCTTCCCGGAGGAGCTGGCGTGATAAACACATGAGGTGATAGCGATGCGTATCAGCATCTTTGGTTTGGGTTATGTGGGTGCGGTCTGTGCAGGCTGCCTGACGGCGCGAGGCCATGACGTGATTGGTGTGGACGTGTCCAAGACCAAGATCGACCTGATCAATCAGGGCAAGTCGCCCATCGTCGAACCTGGCCTGGAAGCACTGCTGCAACAAGGCATCGCCAATGGCCGCCTGCGTGGCACCACCGACTTCGCCGAGGCCATCCGCGCCAGCGACGTGTCGATGATCTGCGTCGGCACCCCGAGCAAGAAAAACGGCGACCTGGGCCTGGAGTACATCGAGTCGGTATGCCGCGAAATCGGCTACGTCCTGCGCGACAGCGAGCGCCGTCACACCATCGTGGTGCGCAGCACCGTGCTGCCAGGCACCGTGAAGAACGTGGTGATCCCGATTCTCGAGGACTGCTCGGGCAAAAAGGCCGGTGTCGACTTCGGCGTTGCCGTGAACCCCGAGTTCCTGCGTGAAAGCACCGCGATCAAGGACTACGACCAGCCGCCAATGACCGTCATCGGTGAACTGGACAAGGCCAGCGGCGACGTGCTGCAAGCCCTGTACGAAGAACTCGACGCGCCGGTCATCCGCAAGCCGATCGAAGTGGCCGAGATGATCAAGTACACCTGCAACGTGTGGCACGCCACCAAGGTGACCTTCGCCAACGAGATCGGCAACATCGCCAAGGCGGTCGGCGTCGATGGCCGTGACGTGATGGACGTGGTCTGCCAGGACAAGGTGCTGAACCTGTCGCAATACTACATGCGCCCAGGCTTCGCCTTCGGCGGTTCGTGCCTGCCGAAGGACGTGCGCGCCCTCACCTACCGCGCCGCGTCCCTCGACGTGCGTGCACCGCTGCTCGACTCGCTGATGCGCAGCAACGAGTCGCAGGTGCAGAACGCCTTCGAACTGATCGAAGCCCACGACAAGCGCAAGGTCGCCCTGCTGGGCCTGAGCTTCAAGGCCGGCACCGACGACCTGCGTGAGAGCCCACTGGTGGAACTGGCCGAGCGCTTGATCGGCAAGGGCTACCAGCTGGACATCTACGACGAGAACGTCGAGTACGCCCGCGTCCACGGGGCGAACAAAGAGTACATCGAGTCGAAGATCCCGCACGTCTCCTCGCTGCTCAATGCCGACTTCCAGAAGGTCATCGACAACGCCGACATCATCGTCCTGGGCAACCGTGACGAGCAGTTCCGCGCGCTCGCCGAGCAAGCGCCGGCCGGCAAGCAGGTGATCGACCTGGTCGGCTTCATGGGCAAACCGACCTGCACCACCAGCCGTACCGAAGGCATCTGCTGGTAAGCCCTCGGCCGGGCAGCGGAGGTTCCCCAGCTCCGCTGCCCACCCTTTCCCGAATTCTCGACGGATGCTGAACATGCAAAGGCTCCAGACAGTGCTGTTGCAGTGCGCCGGTTGGCTGCTCTACATGAGCCTGCTCATGCTGATCGCCCTGGCCCTGCCAGCCGATATCTTCGACTCGCAGTCGAAGCACTTCATCTTCCTGGTCGGCGCAGTCGGCATCTGGCGCTATTCCATGGGCGCCACCCATTTCATCCGCGGCATGATCTTCCTCTACGGCGTTTACCCGTACCTGCGCCGCAAGGTGCAGAAAATGGGCGATGCCGCCGCACCCTCGCATGTCTACCTGATGGTCACCAGCTTCCGTATCGAAGCGCTGACCACCGCTCAGGTGTACAGCTCGGTGATCCGCGAGGCGATCGAATGCGGCTACCCCACCACCGTGGTCTGCTCGCTGGTGGAGATGTCCGATGAACTGCTGGTGAAGAGCCTGTGGGCCCGCTACAACCCGCCCGCACACGTCAAGCTGGACATCGTGCGCATCGCCGGTACCGGCAAGCGCGACGGCCTTGCCTACGGCTTCCGCGCCATCTCGCGGATGCTGCCGGACGAGAACGCCGTGGTCGCGGTGATCGACGGTGACACCGTGCTGGGCGAAGGCGTAGTGCGCAAGACCGTGCCATGGTTCAAGCTGTTCCCCAATGTCGGTGGCCTGACCACCAACGAATTCTGCGAAGTGCGCGGCGGCTACATCATGAGCGAGTGGCACAAGCTGCGCTTCGCCCAGCGCCACATCAACATGTGCTCGATGGCGCTGTCCAAGCGCGTGCTGACCATGACCGGGCGCATGTCGATGTTCCGCGCAAGCGTGGTGACCAACCCCGAGTTCATCGCCGACGTCGAAAGCGACTCGCTGATGCACTGGCGCCTGGGCCGCTTCAAGTTCCTCACCGGTGACGACAAGTCCAGCTGGTTCAGCCTGATGCGCCTGGGCTACGACACCTTCTACGTGCCGGATGCCGCGATCAACACGGTCGAACACCCGCCGGAGAAGAGCTTCCTAAAGGCCAGCCGCAAGCTGATGTACCGCTGGTACGGCAACAACCTGCGGCAGAATTCCCGCGCCCTGGGCCTTGGCCTGCGCCGCCTGGGCCTGTTCACCAGCATCGTGCTGTTCGACCAGCGCGTATCGATGTGGACCAGCCTGCTCGGCCTGACCGTGGCGGTGATCGCCAGCCTCAAGTTCGGCATGGCCTACCTGCTGGTGTACCTGCTGTGGATCGGCATCACCCGCCTGATCCTCACCATCATGCTGCTGTGCTCGGGCCACAACGTGGGCCCCGCCTACCCGCTGATTCTCTATTACAACCAGATCGTCGGCGCGCTGATGAAGATCTACGTGTTCTTCCGCCTCGACAAGCAGTCCTGGACCCGCCAACCGACTGCCCTCAAGCGCGACCTCGCCAGTTTTCAACAATGGTTCAACACCTGGTCCTCGCGGACCATGACCTTCTCGGCTGCCAGCATCTTCGTCGCTGTGCTGTTCATGGTCGTGTGAGCCCAACCCGGATCGGAACTAACAGGAACAAACCAAGATGAATACCGCCGTGAACGTCAACGTCGTGCATGAGTCCGAAGCCCAGCGCCAACACGCCCGGGTGCGCATCCCGGCCAAGCTGCGTTTCCTCGACAAAGAGCGTCAGGCCCACGATGTGAAGGTCGACGACCTCTCCGCCGGTGGCCTGAGCTTCCACACCAAACAGCCACTGTCGATCGGTGAAGTGCTGCGCGGTCGCCTGCAGTTCACGGTCGACAACCTCGGCCTGTCGATGGACATCGAGTTCCAGGTACGCGGCTACAACAGCGGCAGCGGCCGCACCGGCGCGCAGTTCCAGAACCTCGAACCGCGCGACATCGCCACCCTGCGCCACATCATCACCACCCACCTTTCGGGTGAGCTGATCACCGTGGGCGACGTGCTCAGCACCCTGCAGCGCGACAACTTCACCAAGGCGCGCAAGCAGAAGGACGGCGGTTCCGGCCTGTCCGCCTTCGGCCGCCTGAAGGCAGTGACCGTGACCCTGGGCGTGTTCGTGGTCGGCGTGGCCGCCTTCGGCTTCGTCGCCAAGTCGCTGTACGGCATGTACTTCGTCAGCCATGCCGAAGCTGGCGTGGTCGCCGTGCCGACCACCACCGTCACCATGCCGCGCGACGGTACCGTCAACAGCCTGGCAGAAACCGGTGGGCAGATCGTCAAGGGCGCGCCGCTGGCAAGCTTCACCACCAGCATGCTGGACATGCTCAAGGGCAACCTGGACGACTCGCAACTGGAGCCGGCAAAGATCGAGGAGCTGTTCGGCAAGCAGCTCTCCGGCACCCTCACCAGCCCTTGCGATTGCGTGGTAGCCCGCCAGCTGGTGGACGACGGCCAGTATGCCGCCAAGGGCCAGCCGATCTTCCAGCTGGTACCGCGCACCACCACGCCGATGGTCGAGGCACGCTTCAGCTACCGCCAGTTCGACGAGGTCAAGCCAGGCACCCGGGTCAACTTCCAGGTGGCCGGCGAAGACGACGTGCGCACTGGCCAGATCGTCAGCAGCGCCAGCCTCAACAGCGATGACCTGGCCTCCGATATCCGCGTGCAGATCAAGCCCGACAGCGCCATGCCGGCTGAGCTGGCCGGGCGCCCTGCCTCGGTCAACAGCGACCGCGGCCCTTCGCTGAACTGGCTGATCGACAAAGCCGTGGCCCGTGGTCTGTAAGAGGATCAGGTGATGATTTCCCATAAGAAAAGCGCAAGCCTGGGCCTCTGTGCCCTGGCTGCGGCGGTCGCCCTGGCCGGCTGTGCGGGCCTGCCCGACCAGCGCCTGGCCAACGAAGCCCTCAAGCGCGGCGACACCGCGCTGGCCGAGCGCAACTACAAGGCCTTGGCCGACCTGGGTTACAGCGACGCGCAAGTGGGCCTGGCCGACATCAAGGTGGCTACCCGTGACCCGGCGAAAATCCGTGAAGCCGAAGCCACCTACCGCGCAGCAGCCGCCACCTCGCCGCGGGCCCAGGCACGCCTTGGCCGCCTGCTGGTGGCCAAGCCCGACAGCACCCAGGCCGAGCGCGAGGAAGCCGAAACCCTGCTCAAGCTCGCCGCCAAGCAAGGTGAAAGCAACACCCTGATCCCCCTGGCGATGCTCTACCTGACCTACCCGCAGAGCTTCCCCAAGGTCAACGCGCAGCAGCAGATCGACCAGTGGCGCGCTGCCGGCAATCCGGAAGCGGGCCTGGCCCAAGTGCTGCTGTACCGCACCCAAGGCACCTACGACCAGCACCTGGGTGAGGTCGAGAAGATCTGCAAGGCCGCGTTGAACACCACCGACATCTGCTACGTCGAGCTGGCCACCGTGTACCAGAAGCGCGCCCAGGCCGACCAGCAAGCCGCCCTGCTCGGCCAGCTGAAATCCGCCTACGCCCGTGGCGCGGTGCCGGCTACCCGGGTCGACAGCGTCGCCCGGGTGCTGGCTGACCGCAGCCTCGGCCAGACCGACGAGAAAACCGCCAAGGACCTGCTCGAGCAGGTCGCCCCGGCCAACCCGGCCTCCTGGGTCAGCCTGGCGCAGTTGGTTTACGACTTCCCTGAACTGGGTGATACCGACCAACTGATGGCCTACATCGACAAGGGCCGCGAAGCCGAACAGCCGCGCGCCGAGCTGTTGCTGGGCCGCCTGTACTACGAAGGCAAGACCTTGCCCGCCGATGCCGTGAAGGCCGAGCAGCACCTGCAGGCCGCCGCCGACGCTGGGGAAATCAGCGCCCACTACTACCTCGGCCAGCTGTACCGCCGTGGCTACCTGGGCAACGTCGAGCCGCAGAAAGCCGTCGACCACCTGCTCGCTGCCGCCCGTGGCGGCCAGAACAGCGCCGACTACGCCCTCGCCCAGTTGTTCAGCGAAGGCCACGGCATCCGCCCGCAGCCGGGCAACGCCTGGGTGTTCGCCCAGCTGTCGCAGGTCAACCCGACGCCGCAGTCCAGCGAACTGCTGCAACAACTCGACCAGCAACTCACGCCTGACCAGCGCAGCCAGGCGCAGAGCCTGCTGGCGCAGGAGAAGCAGGCCCGCGGCAGCATGAGCCAGGGCGCCAACAGCACCCTGGCCCTCGAGGCCCTGCAAGACGATGAAAAAGAAGTAGAAGGTGAGGACTCGCTATGACGCTCAATCCATTCGTGAAAGCCGGCATAGGCCTGAGCTTCGCCCTGCTGTGGTCTTGCCCGACCCTGGCGGAAATGACCGCTGAAAAGAACTTCGGCCTGGATGTGAAGATCACCGGCCAGTCGGAAGACGACCGTGACCTGGGCACCCGCTCCGGCGGCGACGTCAACGGCCTGGGCCTCGACCTGCGCCCATGGGTGTACGGCGAGCGCGGCAACTGGAGCGCCTACGCCATGGGCCAGGCGGTCGCGGCCACCGACACCATCGAAACCGACACCCTGCGCCAGAACGACGATGGCACCACCACCGACACGGGCGACGACAGCCGCAAGCCCGACAAAAGCTACCTGGCCATGCGCGAGTTCTGGGTCGGCTACAGCGGCCTCACCGCCTACCCGGGCGAGCAACTGCGCTTGGGCCGCCAGCGCCTGCGCAGCGACGACGGCATGTGGCGCGACACCAACATCGAAGCGCTGAACTGGACCTTCGACACCACCCTGCTCAAGGCCGACCTTGGCGTGGCCCAGCGCTTCAGCGAGTACCGCACCGACCTCACCGAACTGGCGCCGGAAGACAAGGACCGCACGCACCTCTACGGCAACGTCGCCACGCAGTGGACCCCTGGCCACTGGGTCGGCGTGCGCGCCCACCACACCCATGACAGCGGCAGCCTGAAGAACCCCGGCGAGACCGTCGACGCGCTGGACAAGACCCGCACCGGCGACCTCACCTGGCTGGGCCTGGAAGCCAACAGCGACGCCTACAACTGGCGCAACGACCACACCGTCAACTACTGGGGCAGCGTCACCTGGCTGACCGGTGACCGCGACAAGCTGAGCACCGAGCTGGTCGGCGACGACCAGGTCGCCACCGGCAAGCAGAGCGGCGACGTCAACGCCTGGGCCACCGACCTCGGCATCCGCCTGCGCCTGGACCCGCAGTGGCAGGTCGGTGCGGCCTACGCCCGCGGCAGCGGCGGCGGTGGAGACGACGGCTCGAACAACTTCGAGCAGACCGGCCTTGAGAGCAACCGCTCCAACTTCACCGGCACCCGCTCGCGCGTGCATCGCTTCGGCGAAGCCTTCCGCGGCGAGCTGG
The DNA here is from genome assembly GCF_044748405.1 of Pseudomonas sp. NPDC089996. NCBI lineage: Bacteria > Pseudomonadati > Pseudomonadota > Gammaproteobacteria > Pseudomonadales > Pseudomonadaceae > Pseudomonas > Pseudomonas sp. NPDC089996. Next base: position 21,646 of record NZ_JBIVGA010000014.1, read on the forward strand.
GCAACCTGCAGGCGGCCACCCTGTTCGCCTCCTGGCAGCTGCGCGACGACTACGACGCCAGCCTGATCTACCACAAGTTCTGGCGTGTCGATGGCCACCAGAACATCGGCTCCAGCGGCATCAACGCGGCGGTCGACGACAACGGCGTGAACCGCCAGCTGGTCGACGGCGAAAAAGACCTTGGCCAGGAAATGGACGTGGTCGTCACCAAGTACTTCAAGCAAGGCCTGCTGCCGGCGTCGATGAGCCAGGCGATCGATGAACCTTCCGCCCTGGTGCGCCTGCGCGCCGGTGTGTTCAAGCCGGGCGACGCCTACGGCAAGGAAGCGGACTCGTACATGCACCGCGCCTTCGTCGACGTCATCTGGCGCTTCTGAGGCCGGGAGAGGACCTGAGCAATGAACCTTCACCCGCACATACGTCACAGCCTCCTGGCCAGCGCTCTGCTGCTGGCCAGCGGCCTGGTCGCGGCCGCCGAGCCCCAGGTGATCGCCAAGGAGCTGCAGCAGGCCAAGACCTATACCGTGGCCAGCGCGCCAATCGAGCCGCTGCAGATGGACCCGCCGAAGCTGCCCGACCTGACCGGCTACACCGCCGCTGCAGTGCAGAAGAAGATCGACCGCAGCCATAAGGGCAAGGTCAGCCTGCGCCGCATGTTCCAGGAGGACACCCTCAAGGAATTCGTCGGTGGCGACAACAAGGCCGCCGAATGGGTGCAGCGCCAGCACGGTATTCCCCAGGCGATCTTCGTCGATGACGGCCATGTCGACCTGGTCGAGCTGAGCAAGAAGGTGCCCAAGCAGTACCTCAGCGAAGTCGAGCCGGGTGTTTACCTGGCGCGACTGCCGATCGTGGTCGGGCAGAAGGGCATTCTCGAGATCGACGGCAAGGTCAAGCAGCTGCGCCTGTCCCAGGAAGGCGGTTCGTTCCTGGTCAACGACGGCAAGCTGTTCGTCACCGACACCCAGGTGACCGGCTGGCGCGAGAAGGACAACGGCCCGGCGACCTTCCGCTCGCCCAAGGAATTCCGCCCATTCCTGCTGTCGTGGGGCGGTACCGAGACCTACATCGTCAACACCAAAATGGCCAGCTTCGGCTACGCCAAGTCCAAGTCGTACGGCGTGAGCATCTCGCAGTACACGCCGAACATGGCCAAGCGCATGGGCCGCGCCGAACCGACCGGCTGGATCATCGGCTCGGAATTCAGCGACATGTGGTACGGCTTCTACTGCTACGAGACCTCCGACTTCGTGGTCAAGGACAGCACCTACCGCGACAACATCGTCTACGGCATCGACCCTCACGACCGTTCGCACCGCCTGATCATCGCCGGCAACACCGTGTATGGCACCAAGAAGAAGCACGGCATCATCGTCTCGCGTGAGGTCAACGACAGCTGGATCATCAACAACAAGAGCTATGACAACAAGCTCTCGGGCGTGGTGATCGACCGTAACAGCGTCAACAACCTGATCGCCTACAACGAGATCTACCGCAACCACACCGACGGCATCACCCTGTACGAAAGCGGCGACAACCTGATCTGGGGCAACAAGCTGATCAACAACCGTCGCCACGGCATCCGCGTGCGCAACAGTGTGAACATCCGCCTGTACGAGAACGTCGCCATGGCCAACGGCCTGGTCGGTGTGTACGGGCACATCAAGGACCTGTCCGACACCGACCGCGACATCGCCCTCGACCCGTTCGACACCAAGGTGTCGCTGATCGTGGTCGGCGGCGAACTGGCAGCCAACGGTTCCGGCCCGCTGTCGATCGACTCGCCGCTGTCGGTCGAGTTGTACAAGGTGTCCATGCTCGCCCCGCGCAAAGCCAGCGGCATCAGCCTCAACGGCATCCTCGGCGAGCGCCAGGACGAAATCCTCGACCTGCTGGTGCGCCAGCAGAAGGCCGTGCTGATCGACCCGGTCGAACGCCAGACCGAAATGATCGATTAAGGAAGCCCAGACCATGACTCCACACCTGATGAAACTGCTGGGCCTGTCCGCCGCCCTCCTGGCCATCAGCCAGGGCGTGCGTGCCGACGACGTGAAGGCCCCGACCTTCACCGCCGAGCCTTGCTGCCAGCTGTGCCCCGAGGCGCATGACGCCAGCCGCTACACCACCCGCTACCAGCAGAACTTCACCACGCTGGTACAGGCCCAGGGCGACTGGCTGTTCCGTACCCGCGAAGACCTGCGCACCGAGTTCAACACCACGCCGTCCGGTTACAAGCGCCTGCAGCAGGTGCACGACGCGTTCAAGAAGCGCGGTGTGGAGCTGGTCGTGGTCTACCAGCCCACCCGTGGCCTGGTGAACCGCAACATGCTCAAGCCCGAAGAGAAAGCCGCCTTCGACTACCAGAAGGCACTGGGCAACTACCAGGCCATGCTCAAGCGCTTCGCCAGCATGGGCTACAACGTGCCCGACCTGTCGCCGCTGACCAACGAGCAACTGGCTGCCGCCGACCAGGGCAAGGACTTCTACTTCCGCGGTGACCAGCACTGGACCCCTTACGGCGCCCAGCGCGCCGCGAAGATCGTGGCCGACACCGTGCACAAGATGCCGGCCTTCGAAGGCATCCCGCGCAAGGAATTCGAAACCCACAAGTCCGGGCGCATGGGCAAGACCGGAACCCTGCACAACGTCGCCGGCCAGCTCTGCGGGACCAGCTACGCGGTGCAGTACATGGACCAGTTCGCCACCGAACCGAAAGGCTCGACCGGCGGCGGCGACGACCTGTTCGGTGACAGCGGCAACGCGCAGATCACCCTGGTCGGTACCAGCCACAGTGGCAAGAACTACAACTTCAGCGGCTTCCTCGAGCAGTACATCGGCGCCGACGTGCTCAACGTCGCCTTCCCCGGTGGTGGCCTGGAAGGTTCGATGATCCAGTACCTGGGCAGCGAAGAGTTCCAGAACAACCCGCCGAAGATTCTGGTATGGGAGTTCTCGCCGCTGTACCGCCTCGACCAGGAAACCATCTGGCGGCAGATCCTCGGCCTGCTCGACGACGGCTGCGACGCGCGCCCGGCACTGATGAGCGCCAGCACCACGCTCAAGCCTGGCAAGAACGAACTGATGGTCAATGGCAAGGGCGGCGTGATCAAGGACCTGGTCAACCGCAACCTGCAAATGGACGTGAAGTTCGAGGATCCGTCGGTGAAAGTGCTGCAGGCCACCCTGTGGTACCTCAACGGCCGCCATGAAGACATCAAGCTGGAAAAACCGGAGACCTCCGACACCGACGGCCGCTTCGTCTTCCAGATGCGCGAAGACGAAGACTGGGCCAGCCAGAGCCTGCTGGCCTTCGAGGTCCAGGGGCCGGAAAGCGGCACCCAGAAAGTCGAGGCCAAGCTCTGCAAACGCAACAACTTCGCCGTGCCCGCGCAAACCGCGCAGGCCGGCCAGTGAGGCGACCATGACCATGCTCAAGCGAATCTTCCGCCCAACGCTCCTCGCACTCGCCCTGTTCGGCGGCGCGGCGCATGCTGCGCTGGTGCCACCGCAGGGTTACTACGAAGGGATCGAGAAGCTCAAGACCAGTGATGGCAACTTCCGCTGCGAAGCCCCCCCCAAGCCCTACACCGGCGCGCTGCAGTTCCGCAGCAAGTACGAGGGTTCGGACAAGGCCCGGGCGACGCTGAATGTGGCCTCGGAAAAGGCCTTCCGTAAATCCACCGAGGACATCACCACGCTGGAGAAAGGCGTGAGCAAGATGGTCGGCCAGTACATGCGTGATGGCCGCCCGGCGCAGCTCGACTGCACCCTGACCTGGCTCGGCAACTGGGCCCGTGCCGGTGCACTGCTGTCCACCGACTACAACCACACCGGCAAGTCCATGCGCAAATGGGCGCTGGGCAGCATGAGCGGGTCGTGGCTGCGCCTGAAGTTCTCCAATTCGCAGCCGCTGGCCGCGCACCAGGCCGAGGCCGAGCTGATCGAAAAGTGGTTCGCCCGCCTCGCCGAGCAGACCGTGCGCGACTGGAGCGACCTGCCGCTGGAGAAGATCAACAACCACAGCTACTGGGCGGCCTGGTCGGTGATGGCCACCGCCGTGGCCACCGACCGCCGCGACCTGTTCGACTGGGCCGTGAAGGAATACAAGGTGGGCGCCAACCAGGTCGACGACCAGGGCTTCCTGCCCAACGAGATCAAGCGCCAGCAACGTGCCCTGGCCTATCACAACTATGCCTTGCCGCCACTGTCGATGATCGCCAGCTTCGCCCAGGCCAATGGCGTGGACCTGCGCAAAGAGAACAACTTTGCCCTGCAACGCCTGGGCGAAGGCGTGCTGTACGGCGCGCGCGACCCGCGTCATTTCGCTGAACGTGCCGGCAAGAAACAGGACATGAAGGACCTCAAGGTCGACAGCAAGTATTCCTGGCTCGAGCCGTGGTGTGCGCTGTACCACTGCGTCGGCGACACCCTTGAGCGCAAGCATGACATGCAGCCGTTCAACAGCTTCAGGCTCGGCGGCGATGTGACACGGGTCTACGACCCGAACGCGGAAAGCAAGAAATAGGTGTCGCCTGGGTTGGGGCCGCTTTGCGGCCCATCGCGACACAAGGCCGCTCCTACAGGGACGGCGCTGGTTCTGTAGGAGCGGCCTTGTGTCGCGAAACGAGGGCGAAGCCCTCGCCAGCAATATTGAAGTGACAACGGTTTCCTCCGGTCTTGCGCTGGGGGGTTTGGGGGGCGCTTTGCCCCGGATGCTGTGAACAATTAGGAGAACCGGGATGGTCTTCTCGTCCAACGTGTTCCTGTTCCTGTTCTTGCCGATCTTCCTCGGCCTGTACTACTTGAGCGGGCAACGCTATCGCAACCTGCTGCTGCTGGTCGCCAGCTACATCTTCTACGCCTGGTGGCGGGTCGACTTCCTCGCCCTGTTCGCCGGCGTGACCCTGTGGAACTACTGGATCGGCCTGAAAGTCGGCGCCGCCGGCGTGCGCACCAAACCGGCCCAGCGCTGGTTGCTGCTCGGCGTCGGTGTGGACCTGGCGATCCTCGGCTACTTCAAGTACGCCAACTTCGGCGTCGACAGCCTCAACGCGATCATCAGCTCGTTTGGCCTGGAGCCATTCATCCTCACCCACGTGCTGCTGCCGATCGGTATCTCGTTCTACATCTTCGAGTCGATCAGCTACATCATCGACGTGTACCGCGGCGACACCCCGGCCACCCGCAACCTGATCGACTTCGCGGCGTTCGTGGCGATCTTCCCGCACCTTATCGCCGGCCCCGTGCTGCGCTTCAAGGACCTGGTCGACCAGTTCAACAACCGCACCCACACCCTGGACAAGTTCTCCGAAGGCTGCACCCGCTTCATGCAGGGCTTCATCAAGAAAGTGTTCATCGCCGACACCCTGGCAGTGGTCGCCGACCATTGCTTCGCCCTGCAGAACCCGACCACCGGCGACGCCTGGCTCGGCGCCCTGGCCTACACCGCGCAGCTGTACTTCGACTTCAGCGGCTACAGCGACATGGCCATCGGCCTGGGCCTGATGATGGGCTTCCGCTTCATGGAGAACTTCAAGCAGCCCTACATCAGCCAGTCGATCACCGAGTTCTGGCGGCGCTGGCACATCAGCCTGTCGACCTGGCTGCGCGACTACCTGTACATCACCTTGGGCGGCAACCGCAAAGGCACCTTCAACACCTACCGCAACCTGTTCCTGACCATGCTGCTGGGCGGCCTGTGGCACGGTGCCAACTTCACCTACATCATCTGGGGCGCCTGGCACGGCATGTGGCTGGCGATTGAGCGGGCGCTGGGCATCGACACCAACCCGCAGCGCTTCAACCCGGTCAAGTGGGCCTTCACCTTCCTGCTGGTAGTGGTCGGCTGGGTGATCTTCCGCGCCGAGAACCTGCACGTCGCCGCGCGCATGTACGGCGCCATGTTCAGCTTCGGCGAATGGCAGCTGTCGGAACTCAACCGCGCCCAACTCACCGGCCTGCAGGTAGCGACCCTGGTGATCGCCTACCTCACCCTGGCGTTCTTCGGCCTGCGCGACTTCTACCGCAACGCCAAGCCGACCGCCAAGGCCACCCCCGTGCAGGTGAATGCCGACGGCTCGATCGGCCTGGACTGGACCCGGGTGATGACCCGCGCCCTGATCCTGCTGCTGTTCGTGGCTTCGATCCTCAAGCTTTCGGCGCAGAGCTACTCGCCGTTCCTGTACTTCCAGTTCTGAGGTGGATGACATGACCCGGACATTACGCGTCACCTATTCCCTGTCGTTCCTCGGCCTGCTGGTGGGCATGGGCGCCTGGTCCACCGGTGGCTTCGACAGCTTCCACCGTACCGAGCAGATGACCCTGCTCAACGGCAAGCTGGCCAAGGCCGCCGAAACCCACTACGACGACCAGTTCCCGATCAAGCGCCTGGGCACCAACCTCTGGGCCGCGCTGGACTTCAAGCTGTTCAACGAAGGCCGTCCCGGTGTGGTGCTGGGCCGCGACCAGTGGCTGTTCAGCGACGAGGAGTTCAAGCCCACCGCCGGTGCGGATCAGTTGATGCAAGACAACCTGGCACTGATCCGCGGCGTGCGCGACACCTTGCAGAAGCATGGCAGCCAGCTGGTGCTGGCGATCATCCCGGCCAAGGCGCGGGTGTATTCCGAATACATCGGCAAGGAGCAGCCCGCCAGCCTGCATGACGACCTGTACAACCAGTTCCATGCCCAGGCGCGTCAGGCCAACGTGTTCGCCCCCGACCTGATGGCAGCGATGGAACAGGCCAAGGCCCGCGGCCAGGTGTTCCTGCGCACCGACACCCACTGGACGCCGATGGGCGCCGAAGTGGCGGCGCAGGCGCTGGCCGAAGCGGTCAGCCGCCAGAGCCTGCTCAATGGCGAGCCGCAGACCTTCATCACCGAAGCCGGCAACACCGCCCCGTACAAGGGCGACCTGACCAACTTCCTGCCTTTGGACCCGCTGTTCAGCAACCTGCTGCCGACCCCGGACAACCTGCAGCAACGCAGCACCCGTCCTGCCGAGGCCGAAGGCGATGGCGGCGACGCGCTGTTCGCCGACAACCAGATCCCGGTCGCCCTGGTGGGCACCAGCTACAGCGCCAACCCGCACTGGAACTTCCTCGGCGCGCTGCAGCAGGCGCTGCACAGCGACGTCGCCAACTACGCCGAAGACGGCCACGGCCCGCTGCTGCCGATGCTCAAGTACCTGCAGAGCGATGCCTTCAAGAACGCCGCACCACAGGTGGTGGTGTGGGAATTCCCCGAACGTTATCTGCCAATGACCAACGACCTCAGCAGCTTCGACCCGCAGTGGATCGCGCAGCTGAAGAACGCCCGTAAATCCGAAGAAAACCTGGCCTTGTCGTCCACCCGGACGAATCACTGATCGATAGAGAGGAAATGCACATGACTACCAAGACTTCCATTGCCAAAGCCCTCACCCTCGCGGCCGGCCTTTCCCTTGCCTCCATGCAGGCCTTCGCCGGTGCCGACGCCGCGCTGTATGGCCCGAGCGCGCCGAAAGGCTCGACCTTCGTGCGCCTGTACAACGCCGCCAGCGCCCCGGCTGCGGCCAGCGTCGGCAACACCCAGATCAAGCAGGTTGGCGCCCAGGCCAGCAGCGACTTCAGCTTCCTGCCAGGCGGTGACTACACCGCCCAGGTCGGCGGCAAGAGCGTGCCGGTGAAACTGGCCGCGGACAAGTACTACACCTTGGTCAACAGCAGCAGCGGCACCCCGCAGCTGATCGAAGAACCGCCGTTCAAGAACAAGCAGAAAGCCCTGGTGCGCGTGCAGAACCTCAGCGACCAGGCGGTGACCCTGAAGACCGCCGACGGCAAGACCGAAGTAGTGCCGTCGGTGGCCACCAAGGGCCGTGGCGAGCGCGAAATCAATCCGGTCAAGGTCAACCTGGCCTTGTTCGAAGGCAACAAGAAAGTCAGCGACCTGAAACCGGTCGCCCTGGAGCGTGGCGAAGCGGCCGTGCTGTACGTAACGGGTTCCGGCAGCAACTTGTCGCCGGTGTGGGTAACTCGCCCCGTGGCTAGCAACTGATCCCCCTGCCTCATAACGACTATTGGAGAAACATGATGATCCCGGTAATTCTTTCTGGTGGTAGCGGTTCCCGTCTGTGGCCTCTGTCGCGCAAGCAGTTCCCCAAGCAGTTCCTGGCGCTGACCGGTGAACACACCCTGTTCCAGCAGACCATCGAGCGCCTGCGCTTCGAGGGCATGGACACCCCGATCGTGGTCTGCAACAAGGACCACAAGTTCATCGTCCAGGAGCAGCTGGCTGCCCTGAAACTGGAAACCCAAGGCATCCTGATGGAGCCGTTCGGTCGCAACACTGCGCCGGCGGTAGCAATGACGGCCATGAAACTGGTCAATGAAGGCCGCGACGACTTGATGCTGGTGCTGCCCGCCGACCATGTGATCGATGACCAGAAGGCCCTGCAACGTGCCCTGGCCCTGGCCACCGTGGCTGCCGAGCGCGGCGAGATGGTGCTGTTCGGCGTGCCGGCGACCAAGCCGGAAACCGGCTACGGCTACATCCGCTCCAGCCAGGACGCACTGCTGCCTGAAGGCGTGGCCCGTGTCGCCCAGTTCGTCGAAAAGCCCGACGAGAAGCGCGCCGCCGAGTTCGTCGCCGCCGGCGGCTACTTCTGGAACAGCGGCATGTTCCTGTTCCGCGCCAGCCGCTTCCTCGAAGAGCTGAAGAAGCACGACGCGGACATCTACGACACCTGCGTGCTGGCCCTGGAGCGCAGCGATGAAGACGCCGATGTGCTGAGCATCGACGAAGCCACTTTCGCCTGCTGTCCGGACAACTCCATCGACTACGCCGTCATGGAAAAGACCCAGCGTGCCTGCGTGGTGCCGATGTCGGCCGGCTGGAGCGACGTGGGCTGCTGGTCGTCGCTGTGGGAAGTGCACGATAAGGACGCCGACGGCAACGTCACCAAAGGCGACGTGGTGGTACAGGACAGCCGCAACTGCATGATCCACGGCAATGGCAAGCTGGTGTCGGTGATCGGCCTGGAAAACATCGTCGTGGTCGAGACCAAGGACGCGATGATGATCGCCCACAAGGACAAGGTCCAGGGCGTCAAGCAGATGGTCAAGACCCTCGACGAACAGGGCCGCAGCGAAACCCAGAACCACCTGGAAGTGTATCGCCCGTGGGGCTCGTACGACTCGGTGGACATGGGCGGCCGCTTCCAGGTCAAGCACATCACCGTAAAGCCGGGCGCCAGCCTGTCGCTGCAGATGCACCACCACCGTGCCGAGCACTGGATCGTGGTGTCCGGCACCGCCGAGGTGACCTGTGACGAGAACGTGTTCCTGCTCACCGAGAACCAGTCCACCTACATCCCGATCGCCTCGATCCACCGCCTGCGCAACCCGGGCAAGATCCCGCTGGAGATCATCGAGGTGCAGTCGGGCAGCTACCTGGGCGAGGACGACATCGAGCGCTTCGAGGATGTGTATGGGCGTACCTCGACCCCTGTCGAGCGTGGCGTGTCGGTGAAGACCATCGCGCAATGAGTTAGGCCCGGTGGCCGCTTCCACAGGATCATGCGTTCCCCTGTGGGAGCGGCCTTGTGTCGCGAAAGGAGGGCAACGCCCTCCCGCTTTTGAGCCAATACCCATTTAAGGCTACGATGGTCAGACCTGCGCAACCAAGGTCTGCCTGCCCCATGATCATCGGTGCCTTTCTCATCCTCACCTGGCTGGTGCTGCTGTTGCGCTACCCGGCCAAGGCCTTGCCGATTTCCCTGGCCGCTGTCTGTGGCCTCGGTCTGGTCGCACTGATGGTGATCTGGCAGGACACCCGCGAAGCCTCGCAGCTGGCACGCCTGGACCTGCGCCTGACCTACGCCCCCGAACACTGCCCCGCCGACCGTGCCCTGCAAGTGCGCATGAAGAACGGCAACCAGGCACCCCTGACCGAACTGCGCTGGCGCGTGGCGGCCTATGCGCCGGGCGATACCGTGAACCTCGCAGAAAACACTTACAACGCACCGCGCTACCGTGGCCCGGGTGAACTGCAGCCGGGGGCCGAGTGGAAGGACTGCCTGCCACTGCCGCCGCTGCGCTCGGGGTACCGCCCACAGACATTGGAATTCCGTGCAGAGCATCTGCAAGGTACATTTGCCAACTAATCCAGCGCCTGTTCCGGCCCTTTCGCGGGCAAGCCCGCTCCCACAGGTACAGCGTTGCCCTCAGGCTCGGCGCGGTCCCTGTGGGAGCGGGCTCGCCCGCGAAGAGGCCGGCACAGGCTAAACAAACCCCACCTGCAAAACAGGCCTCAAACATGCCCACCGTCCTGATCACCGGTTGTTCCAGCGGCATCGGCCGCGCCCTGGCCGACGCCTTCCGCGATGCCGGCCACCACGTCTGGGCCACCGCCCGCAAAGCTGAGGATGTCGAGCGCCTGAACGCCGCCGGCTTCAACGCCCGGCAACTGGATGTGAACGACAGCGAGGCCCTGGCCCGTCTGGCCGAGGAGCTTGAAACCCTCGACATCCTGATCAACAACGCCGGCTACGGCGCCATGGGCCCGCTGCTCGATGGCGGCGTCGATGCCCTGCGCCAGCAGTTCGAGACCAACGTCTTTGCCGTAGTGGGCGTTACCCGCGCATTGTTCCCGCTGCTGCGCCGCGCACGCGGGTTGGTGGTGAACATCGGCAGTGTCTCGGGTGTGCTGGTCACGCCGTTTGCCGGGGCCTACTGCGCATCCAAGGCCGCCGTGCATGCACTGAGCGACGCCCTGCGCCTGGAGCTGGCGCCGTTCGGTATCCAGGTGATGGAAGTGCAGCCTGGGGCGATTGCCTCGCAGTTCGCCAGCAATGCCCAGCGCCAGGCTGACCAGGTGCTGGCGGCGGATTCGGCGTGGTGGCCACTGCGCGAGCATGTGCAGGCGCGGGCGCGGGCATCGCAGGACAAGCCGACATCGGCGGCGGTGTTTGCCCAAGGGGTGTTGGCAGCAGTGGGCAAGTCGCCAGCACCGGCAGTGGTGCGGTTGGGCAATGGCAGCACGGCGTTGCCGTTGATGGCCCGCCTGCTGCCGCGGCGGTTGCTGGACTGGGCCCTGCGCAAACGCTTCGGGCTGCTGCGCCCGCTTTGAGTCGTTCGTTGCCTGTACCGGCCCTTTCGCGGGCTTGCCCGCTCCCACAGGTATAGCGCTACCCCTGTGGGAGCGGGCAAGCCCGCGAAAGGGCCGGTACAGGCAGCATGAAATCAAGCGATGGAGCGCAGCACCCCGCCATCCACCCGCAACGCGGCCCCGGTAGTCGCACTGGCCTGCATGGATGCCAGGTACACCACCATGTTCGCCACCTCCTCCACTGTCGCCAGCCGCTTGATCAGCGAAGTCGGCCGGTGCTCGGCCAGGAAGTTGGCCTCCAGCTCATCGGTGGAAACACCCTGCTCCTGCGCCAGCTTGGCGAAGAAATCACCCACCCCTTCCGAACGCGTCGGCCCCGGCAGTACCGAATTCACCGTCACCCCGGTACCGGCCAAGGTCTCGGCCAACCCGCGGGACACTGCCAGCAGAGCCGTCTTGGTCATGCCGTAATGAACCATCTCGGTCGGGATCTGCAACCCCGACTCGCTGGACAGGAAGATCACCCGCCCCCACATGCGCTCGGCCATGCCCTGGGCGTAGTGGCGCGACAGGCGCACGGCGCTGAGCACGTTGACGTCGAAGAAACGCTGCCAGTCGGCATCGTCGATCTCGAAGAATGGCTTGGGCTCGAAGATGCCGAGGTTGTTGACCAGGATATCGGTGTGCGGCACCTGCTCGAACAGCTGCTGCGCACCTTCCTGCGTGCTCAGGTCGGCGGCGATGCCGATGATGCGCGCTTGCGGCAATTGCTCGCGCACGGCCTTGAGGGCCTCGTCGACACGGGCCTGGGTGCGGCCGTTGAGTACCACTTCGGCGCCCGCCGCGGCCAGGCCGATGGCGATGGCCAGGCCGATGCCGGCGGTGGAGCCGCTGACGATGGCGCGCTTGCCGTTCAAGGAAATATGCATCTGTGCCTCCTCATCTGTCTGGGAAATCGCCGGGCTGCTTCGCAGCCCTTTCGCGACACAAGGCCGCTCCTACAAGGGACCGCGATCTCCTGTAGGAGCGGCCTTGTGTCGCGAAAGGGCCGCAAAGCGGACCCAGCCTTTCATGCGTTCAGGTCGAATGCCTGCCAGCCACCGCCCAAGGCCTTGTACAGCCCCACCAGGGCCTGGGACACCGCGGCTGAACTGTCGATCCACTGCTCTTCGCTGGCCAGCAAGGCACCTTGCACGGTCAGCACGTTGAGAAAGTCCACCGCCCCTTCCACGTACTGGCGCTGGGCGGTCTCCAGGGCGATGCGGTTTTGCCGCACCGCCTCGGCCAGGTGATCGCGACGCAACTGGCTGGCGTTGTAAAGGCGTAGCACATCGTCGATTTCGTGCCAGGCGCCGAGCACCACCTTGCGGTAGTTCAGCGCCGCTTCCTGTTGCTGCGCCTCGCGCAATTCAAGGGTGCCCTTGAGCCGACCACCCTCGAAGATGGGCAGCGAAAGCTGCGGGCCAAAGGCGAAACGACGCGAATCCCAGCTGCCAAAATCAGCCAGCTGCATGGCCTGGAAGCCGACGCTGCCAGACAGACGGATGCTGGGATAGAAATCGGCCTTGGCGACACCAATGCTCGCGGTGGCAGCATGCAGGCGTGCCTCGGCCTGGCGGATGTCCGGGCGCCGCTCGGCCAGTTCGGACGGCAGGCCGATAGCGAATTGCTGCTGCGGCGCGGGCAACTCGCCGCCTTGCAGCAACTCGGCCTGCAAACTGCGCGGCGGCTCGGCAGCAAGCAGGCTGAGGGCGTTGATCAGGTCGTCGCGCCGGGCTTCAAGGCTCGGCAAGCGGGCCTCGATGGATGCCACCTGGGCGCTGGCCTGGGCCACGTCGAGACGAGTGGCGACACCTTCGGCCTGACGATCCTGCGATAGCTTCAGGCTGTGTCTGGCGACCTTGAGGTTGTCGCGGGTCACGTCCAGGGTGTGCTGCACGGCACGCAGTTGAATGTAGTTCCCAGCCGTTTCCGAGAGCAGCGCCAGCAGCACGCCACGGCGGTCGTTCTCGGCCACTGCCACGCTGGCATCGGCCGCTTCCACCTGGCGCCGTACCCGGCCCCAGAGGTCCAGTTCCCAGCCTGCGACCAGATCACCCTGCCACAGGTTGAAGGCCGATTTACCGGCGTTGCCGGAAGGGTCGCTCAGGCCTTCGGCACTGTTGCGGGCGCGGCTGTAACCGACATTGGCATCGACCGACGGTGTTTCATCGGCCGCCACCGTGCTGCGCAGGGCACGGCTTTGCAGCAGACGGGCACTGGCCATCTGCAGGTCGAGGTTGTTGTCGGCCACGCGCTGGATCAAAGCGCTCAGGCGCGCATCGTGGAAGGTTTCCCACCAGCGCAATTCCAGCGGCTCGGCCTGTGGCTGGCTCGTCGCGGCTTCACCTTGCAGCGCTGCCCATTGCTGCGGCGCCTGGCTGTCCGGGCGCTGGAAGTCCGGTCCGAGGGTGCAGCCGGCCATCAGCACGGCCAGCAGCAGCGGGCTCAAGCGTACGGCAGGTTTCATCGGGCGGTCACCTCTTTGCCGGCCAGCGTATCGCCCTGGGTGTCGATGATCGCCTCGACCGACATGCCCACGCGCAGGCGTTCGAGCAACGGTTGGCCATCATCGAAGACGATCTTCACCGGAATGCGTTGCACCACCTTGGTGAAGTTGCCGGTAGCGTTGTCCGGTTTCACCGCAGCGAAGGTCACCCCGGTAGCCGGAGCGATGCTTTCGACATGACCCTTGAGGGTTTCACCTGAGAAGGTGTCGACGCTGATGCTGACCGGCTGGCCTGGCTGCACATGGGTCAGCTGGGTTTCCTGGAAGTTGCCGACCACATAGGCATGTTGCAGCGGCACCACCGACAGCAAGCGTGCGCCCGGGTTGACGAAGGCGCCGACGCGCAGCGCCCGCTCGCCGACCATGCCGTCTACCGGCGCGGTGATGCGGGTATAGGACAGGTCCAGCTGGGCCTTCTCCAGGCCGGCTTCGGCACGCTTGAGCTGGCCATCGGCACTGGCCACCTGCGCCGTGAGGATGTCCACCTGCTTGCGGGTTGCCACCAGTGCCGCCTGGGCGTTGGCCAGCCGTGCGCGGGCCTGGTCGACCCGGCTGCGCGCCTGCTGGGCGTTCTGCACCGTGCCGGCGCCCTGCTCGGCCAGGCGGCTGTAGCGGTTGACTTCATGGTCGGCGAACGCAGCTTCAGCCTGAGCCGCCGTCACCGCCGCCTGGGCCTGGGCAATCAGTGCGGCCTGGCGCTCCAGGGTGGCGCGGGCATCGGCGCTCTGCGCCTTGGCCACCAGCAACTGGGCCTGGGCGGCATCCAGCGCGGCCTGATAGTCACGAGCATCGATGGTCGCCAGCAACTGGCCGGCCTGCACCTGCTGGTTATCTTCGACCAGTACTTCCTTGATGAAGCCGGCGACCTTGGGTGCGACCACGGTGTAGTCGGCGATCACGTAGGCATCGTTGGTGCTCTGCCGGTGGTCGCTACCGAACAGCCAGGGGCCGACGATACCGGCCAGCACGGCCACGGCGAGTATCGAGCCGATGAAAAGGGTTTTGCGGTTGTTGGTCATGTTCAGTGTCTCGAATTCATCCAGGGTTCAGGCCACCGCGCGCGGCGGATAGACCCGGGTAGGCACGAAAGGAATCAGGCAGATCAAGGCCACGGCGATGCAGGCCATGACCAGGTACAGGTCGGCCGAGGTCAGCACCAGCGCCTGGTCATGGATACGCTTGGCAAGGCCCACGGCGTTGTCGTCGATCAGCGGGGCGTTGCCCAGGCCGTCCACCAGGTGGTTGGAATGGAAGTGCCGGCGCAGGGTGCCCAAGGCATCCAGCAGGCCACCGGCAACCACTGCGGCCAGGCCTTTGACGGTGTTGAACCAGCTGGAGGCGAACGGGCCTTCCTGCGGGGTCATGCCATTGGTGGAAAGCATCAGCAACGGCAGCACGGCCATCGGCTGGCCGAACACCTGCAGCAGGTAGAAGGGATAGAAATCGCCGCGGATCCACTCGCTGGTCAGCAGGCTGCTGCCCGCGCACGACACCGCCAGCATCGCCAGGCCGATCGCCAGCACCCAGCGGCAGTCCACCGCCCGGATGTTGCACAGCGCTGCGGTCAACGGCAGGGCGATCAGCTGCGGCATGGCCACCAGCATCATCAGCGGGCTGGTCTGTGCCGGGCGGTAGCCCTGGATCTGCGCCAGGTATGCCGACGGAATGCTGCCCACGCCAGACAGCACGATCAGCACGCCGGCCAGGGTCACCAGGGCAAAGCTCAGGTTGCGCCGCTGCAGCATGCGCAGCTGGAAGAACGGCAGCGGCTCGGACCATTCGTTGTACATGAACAGCACCAGCAACATCACGCCACCGCCCAGCAGCCAGCAGATCAGCGGCGAATCTAACCAGCCCCAGCGGTCCCCCAGCGACAGGCCGAGAACGATGCAGCTGATCGCCGGCAAGCCAAGCAACACGCCGCGCCAATCGAACTGCTTGAAGCGCTCGAGGCGCAGCGGGTCTTGGGGCAAACCCCAACCCACGCAGAACATGGCCAGCGCCGAGGGCAGGATGATCTGCCAGAACGCCCACTGCCAGCCGACGTACTCGGTCCACAGGCCAGCCAGCGGTGTGCCGAGGTTGGGCCCGAAGGTGGCGGTCAGGGCGTAGCAGGCCAGGCCATAAACCTTGATGCCGGGTGGCAGGAAGCGCAGCGCCACACTCATCAGCATCGGTGGCAAGGCGCCCGAGGCGAAACCCTGCAGGACCCGCAGCAGCATCAGGCTATGCAGGTTGGGGGCGAACGGTTGCAGCAGCCCGAGCACGGCAAACAGGCCGACCGCGCTCATGGTGAAGCGGCGCAGGGAAAAGGTCGTGGCCAGCCACGGGGCGAAGGCCATGGCCGACACCGAGGCGGCGCTGTACACCGCCAGCAGCCAGGCGCCTTCGTCGGCACCAATGCCCATGGCCCCGCGGATGTCGGCAAGGGAAATCTTGGTCACCGACTCGTTGAGGCCGGCACACAGCACCGCTAGCAGCACACCGAACAGCCCGACCACCACCCGCAGGCCGAACGCCGTCTGCGCAGGCGCGGCAGCAATAGCGGCAGTGGGGGCGGACAGGGAATTCATGGGCAGACATCTCCAGCAACAAATTTGCGACTGGGGCAGTCTAAGAAGATCGAATGCTTACGAAAACTGACTTATTGGCAGTTTCAAGTTGCGCGAGACGCAATCCGGCTCAAGGGTCGACGCTGCAGCAGGCCTTCATGGTCTGCCGCAGCCACCGATGTGCAGGGTCGTTATGAAAACGGGGGTGCCAGGCCTGCAGCACCGTCACCCGTTCCAGCGGCACCGGGATCTCGAATGAACGCAACGGCAGCCCGAGCTTATGCACGCTATTAAGGATGTTGGCCGGCATCGGCAGGATCAGGTCGGATTCCGGCAGCGAAAACAGTGCAGAGTGAAAACTCGGGGTAATCAGCGCCACCCGCCGCTGTACTTTGAAATTGGCCAGCTCGACATCGATCGGCCCGTTGGCCCTGCCGCGACGGGACACGCTGATCTGTGGATAACTGGCAAAGCTGTTCGGCGTGATCGGCTGGTCGAAGATCGGATGGTCGCGTCGGGCCAGGCCCACGTAGTAGGTCTGAAACAGGCTCTGCACCTTGATCTCCGGGCCCAGGTCGACGGTCGAGCTGATGATCAGGTCGGTACGCCCATCGCGCAGCACGCTGTCGTCATCGCCACCGGGGCTTTCCGGCACGAAACGCAGCACCGTGCGGGGTGCCTGTTCATGCATGCGCCGCAGCAACTGGGCGCCATACAACGCGATGAACAGGTCATTGGTGCGAATGTTGAAGGCGCGGTCGAGCCTGGGCAGGTCGACGTCATCGGCGCTGCGGAACACCTCGCCGGCCTGCTCCACCAGCGCCGCCACCTGCTCGCGCAAGGCCAGCGCCCGTGGCGTCGGCACCAGGCCACGGCCGGCACGCACCAGGATCGGGTCACCGAGGGCATCGCGGATACGGCCCAAGGTGCGGCTCATCGCCGCCGGGCTCAGGTTCATGCGCTGCGCGGCGCCGACCACGCTGCCTTCATCGAGCAGGGCATCGAGGGCGACGAGCAGGTTCATGTCCGGGAGTTGCATGGCCGTTTTCCGTTACAGCTGTGGGGAAAGGCGATGGTAGCAGGTTGGTCGATTGCATCAGACGCAATGCGCTCGTGCGTGGCGGGGCATTTATTCACTGGCCATGTTCGGCCTTAAATGAACTTTTGGCAGGCCCGGCCCTTTCGCGGGTAAACCCGCTCCCACAGGGACCGCACAGAATTCGGATGCTGTGATGTACCCGCGAAAGGGCCGGGCCTGCAAGCACATATCAGCCAAGGATTCCGCATGCCCAGCCCCGTCCTGATCGCCATCGACGCCTCCCCCGCGTCCACTGCTCTGCTCACCCTCGCCTGCCGCTATTGCCGCCCCAACGAACACGAACTGCACGTGTTGCTGGCAATCGACTCGACCTTCGCCGTGCACGACAAGCCCGCGCCCTATACCGCCGAGGAACTGGAGGAATACCCCGCCGCCTGCGAGGAGCAACGCCTGGGTGATCGCGCCGTGGGCGAAGCCGTTCAACTCCTGCAAAAGGCCGGCTTCAGCAGCCAGGGCTGCATGGTCGCCGGGCAGCCGGTCGAGGCGATTATCGCCAAGGCGCAGGAACTGAACTGCGAGCTGATCATAATGGGCCACCGCCACTTGTCGCGGCTGGGGCGGTTGCTGGACCCATCGATCAGCGCCAAGGTGATCGATCGGGTTGAGGTGCCGGTGTTGGTGGGCGTCGCTTGAACCGTTGATCATCAGGTAATGCAATTGCATTGAACTGGTAATGCGATCGCATTACCTTGATCAGCATCGTTGTAGCTCTATGGACACCACCCATGGCTACCACATTCGAAGTCGAGTCCACGCTCACGGATCGCTACCAGACTACCGTTCCTGAAACCGTTCGCCGTGCTCTGGGTTTGAAAAAGCGTGACAAGATTCATTACTCGATTCGCCCTGACGGAGGGGTAATACTCACCCGCGCAGAGACAACCGAGGACGATCCCGTGCTAGGCCAATTTCTGAATTTTCTGGCCAACGATATCGCAACCAATCCCCAGCGGCTGCAGGTTGCCGATGCCGACCTCATCGCTCGCCTCGACAAGCTCGTGGGTGATGCAGAGGTCGACCTGGATCAACCTCTGTCGGCGCAGGATGAATGAATGATGCGAACAGGAAGCCACTTGTAATTCATGGATGGACGGTATTTGCCCACCCGCTGTTCTTCGCCAGGCTATAGGCGCTTGGCATTTGATGTGATCCCCCAGGACCCGACCAGGGTGGAGTATCGGCAGGGCTCAACGCTTGGTGGTGACCACAAGTACTGGTTCAGGGCGAAGTTCTTCCAGCAATACCGGTTGTTCTTCCGCTTCCACAGCGCCAGTCGGATCATCGTGCTGGCGTGGGTCAATGACGAATCAAGCAAACGCGCCTACGACAGCAGTGACCAGATTATGGCCCCAAGGCAATTGTCCAACAGCCTGTTGGACAATTGCCTCATCTGGCCAAGCTTCAGCAAACGCTCGCATGTACATCAGATTGGCTCGCGAAAAACCCTTCATCGCGGGAAAGGCAGTTTTCAGGTCATGAGCCAGTCGCCCTATGACCTTGGCTCCCCAACCTTGAGCTGCTTGGCGGTCGATAATATCTCGCCCAAGACGCCAATAAAGGCTTACCAGCTCCCGATTCACGGCAAGGCTGGCCTTTTGCTGGGCTTTTTGAATACGGACTTTCAGATCAGCTAGCCAAGTACTGTAACCCTGGGGCGTATCGATCAGGGCCAAAGGTTAATCGGCATGGGGGAGGCTTCCTCGAACAGGCGACGGATTGCTTTGATGGCGTCCCAGACTGCTCCCCTGGAAATACAACGCCAATAGCTGCCCCCATCGACTTTTCCTTGATTCAAGTAGGCTTTTTCCTAAATCCCTCCGAGCCCTCTGTAACGAACAACGTCTACACGGCATTCCATGTGATCAGCTTTATTCCTCGCCCGGCTTCACCACCACCGTACAGGTCGTCCCCGCCGCCAGCAGAAATCCGTCGGGCACCTCATCGATGTGAATCCGCACCGGCACCCGCTGCGCCAGGCGCACCCAATTGAAGGTCGGGTTCACATCGGCGATCAATTCACGGCTCTGTGGGTTGTCGCGGTCGTAGATACCGCGGGCGATGCTCTCCACATGCCCCTTGATACGCTCACCGCTCATCATCTGCAGCTCGGCCGGGTCGCCGACCTTCACATGGGGCAGCTTGGTTTCCTCGAAGAAGCCGTACACCCAGAACGACTGCTCGTCGACCACCGCCATCACCGCCTCGCCGGTGCGGGCATAGTCACCCTTGTGAATATTCAGGTTGGTCACGTAACCGTCCACCGTGGCGACGATGTGGGTGCGCTTGAGGTTCAGCTCGGCCGCCGCCAGTTCAGCCTGGGCCTGCTGGTAATCGGCCAGGGCGGCGTTGGCGATATTGCTGGCGTCGTCGCGGTTTTCCCTGGAGATCACCAGGTTGTCCATGTCGGCGCGGCGCTTGGCATTGACCTTGCGCATTTCCCAGGTGGCCTTGCGCGAAGCGACCATGGCCTTGGCCTGGTCGACCGCCAACTGGTAGTGCGCGGGGTCGATCTGGATCAGCAGGTCGCCCTTCTTCACCCGCTGGTTGTCCTTCACCGGGACGTCCACCACATAGCCGGGCACATCGGCGGCGACGTTGATGATGTCGGCGCGCACGCGGCCGTCGCGGGTCCACGGCGTGGTCATGTAGTGCAGCCACAACTGGCGACCAATCACCACGGCTGCGGTCAGCACCAGCAAGGTGGCGATCAGGCTGAAGAACTTTTTCATCGAAGGTTTCTCACCAGTAGAGCGACAGCGCCAGGGCGCCGAACAGGCAGACGAACAGGCTCAGGCGCAACAGCGCCGGGTGCCAGAAGAAGCGGTAGCCATCATGGCTGGCGATGAACCGGTCCAGGCCCCAGGCCAGGCCCAGGGCGAACAGGAACATCAGGGTCATGGTGGGCATGTACACGCCATGGAAGGCGATTTCACGGGGCATGATGCATTCCTTTCACCGGTGCCAGCGGCGACTGTGGGTCCAGCAGGGATGAACGAATGAAGTGCAGGTAGCTCTGCGCGCGGCGCAGCACCGAGGTGTCGAAGTGCCGGGCAAAGGGTTCGTCGGTGGCCTGTACCCGAGCGATGGCATGGTCCACCGCCACCAGGGCGCGCTCGTGGTTGCTGGCATTGGGCTGCAGGAGCAGCCGGGCCAGGGCACGGCCCATGACACGAATGGCCTGGCGCCACGGCTGCGATTCTGCGTAGGCCGGGTGGATCGGCGCGCGGGCCTGTTCCTTGCGCAGCTCGATGATCGCGTGGCCGATCTCCAGCACGGTGAACATCCAGCCCATCAGCTGGCTCTGCACCTGCGGCTTGCCGGCGGCCAGGCCATAGGCTTGGTGCAACAGGTCGCGGGTACGGCTCTCGAAGGCCGAGCCGATGCCGCGCAGGCGCCCGCTGATGGCGAACAGCACCTGCTCGCGCAGTTCCTGTTCCAGGCGGCTCCACAGCCAGCGGCTGTTCGGCGGCAGGATGATCGCACCCGCCGCCGCGCAGACGAACATGCCGATGACCATGCCGATGTAATCGTTGATGAAGCTGTACGGGTCGTAGACGGTCAGGTTGTTCGGCACCGAGCCGATGGCAAAGAACACCAGCAGGCCGATGCCGTAACCGGCGTAGGCCGGCCGCGACGACAGGAAGGCACCGAGCACGAACACCGGCGCCAGGACCATGCACAGCAACGGGAAACCGTCGATCCAGGGGAACACGAAGAAAGTTTCGAAGAAGCCGACGAAGGCACCGATCGCCGTGCCGCAGGCCATCTGGAACGACATGCGCTTGGGGTTCGGCGAAGCGGCCGAGAGGCCCACGGTGACCGTGGCGATCAGGGTCATCATGGCGCCGCTGGGCCAGTCGCTCATCAGCCAGTAGCTGCCCAGCAGCAACAGCACCGCCGAAGCGCGCACACCGGCGGCCAACGACACCAGCCAGCTGGTCTGCGCCACGTAGGGTTCGTCCCACTGCTCGCGCTCGTGCTTGTGCGCGGCCAGCGAGGCGTGGGTTTCGGCGTAGCTGTACATCTCGTCGACGAAGCGGTAGAGCAGCTCGAACGCGGTGTGGAAATCGAGCAGGTCGGACTCGCTCGGCTGGGTTGCCACATAGTCGCCACGCAAGCCACGCACCTGTGCCTGCAGGCCTTCTTTGTAGGCCGCCAGCTCCAGGGTCAGGCGCAGCGCATCGGCGTCGGTCAGCGCCCGGCCGACATAGGGCTGCAGCAGTTCCACCAAAGTGTTCAGGCCCGGCTCGATGGCGCCGACGATCTGCAGCGGGCCACGGGCGCGCAGGCGCTCCAGCAGGCGGTGCAAGGCGTTGAAGCGCGTGGTGATGGCCATGAACTCGCTGTTCATGCGCACCAGGCGACCCGAGCGGCGACGCATGTGCGGGTCTTCGAAAGCGGTGACGTTGCGCAGGCTCTCCAGCCCTACCGCTTCGGCGACGAAGCGCACGTTGCTGGTTTCGAAACGGTCGCGCTGGCTGTCGCCGCGCAGCGCTTCCACTACCACCCCGGCGAATACGCCAAAACGCTGGTACAAGGCGTTGCGCATGGCGGCACTGGCCGACTGCGGCAGGATCGCGGCGCTGACGAAGGTCGACACCAGAATGCCCAAGGCGATTTCCAGCACCCGCCACACCGCCGCCATGAATGCCTGGTCCGGGTGTTGCAACACGGGCAGGCCGATCATCGCTGCGGTGTAGCCTGCGAGCACGAAGCCATAGGCGCGGAAGGTGCGGTAGCGCATGGCACCGGCCGAGCACAGGCCGACCCACACCGCCAGGCTGGGCAGAAACAGTTCGGTGTTCTGCGGGAAGATGGCAATCAGCGCGACCATCATCGCCGAGCCGGCCAAGGTGCCGAGCACCCGGTAGAAGCTCTTGGCGAACACGTGGCCGCTCTGCGGCTGCATGACGATGAACACGGTGATCATCGCCGTACGCGGTTGCGGCAGTTCCAGGCGCATGGCCAGCCACAGGGTGATGAACGCTGCCGCCAGCACCTTGAAGATGTAGACCCAGGTCACGCCGTCGGTGCGCGCCCAGGCGAAGAAGCCCCGGCGCCATTCCAGATGCTGCAGCCAGCGCACGGGCAAACTGGAAGTGCTCATTCGGCGTTATCCGGCTTCTTGTCGAAAATGGCCAGGGTGCCCGGGGTTTTCGGCGCTGCCTGGCGTTCTTCCTTCGGCACGTCCTGGCCAGCCTGCAGGCCGCCACCCAAGGCGGTGACCAGTTCGGCATGGACGATCAGGCGTGCAGCCTGCACCTGCTGCTGCACCTGCTGCTGGCGGAACAGCAGGGTCTGCGCATTGAGTACGTTGAGGTAGTCGGTCAGGCCGCGCTGGAAGGCCACCGTGGCGATGTCGTAGGTCTTTTGCGCAGCGGCCACCGACTCGGCGGCGAAGTGCGACTGTTGCTTCATCGACTCACGGCGGATCAGCTGGTCGGAGATGTTCTTCAGCGCACCGACCACGGTCTGGTTGTAATGCGCCACGGCCACGTCATAGCCCGCGGAGGCAACGCCGAGCTGCGAGCGCAGGCGGCCGCCGTCGAAGATCGGCAGGCTGATCGCCGGGCCGACGTTGTAGTTGAACTTGCGCCCGGTGAGGAATTCCAGCGGACCACCGCCAGTGGCCATGAAACCCAGGCTGCCGACCAAATCGACGTTGGGGAAGAAGCCCGCGTGGGCGACATCGATGCCACGGGCCTGGGCCGCCACCTGCCAGCGGCTGGCAACCACGTCGGGGCGCTGGCCGACCAGTTCGGCGGGCAGGTTCGATGGCAGCTTCAGTGGCGCTGCCAGGCTCAGGGTCGGGCGCTGCAATTGTGCGCCCTCCCCCGGGCCCTTGCCGGCCAACGCTGCCAGCTGGTTGCGGGTCAGGGCGATTGCTTCATCGAGGCTGTCGAGCTGGCGATGGGTTTCGGGCAGCGGTGCCTCGGCCTGGCTGACCTCGAAATGGGTGCCTATGCCACCGTCCAGGCGACGCTTGGCCAGGGCCAGGATCTGCTCCTGCTGTTCGAGCTCGGCCTTGACGATGTCGCGCCGGGCGAAATGCAGGCTGAGCTGAATATAGGCACGTACCACGTTGTTCTGCAGTTCCAGCTGCGCCTGGCGGGCCTCGGCCACGCTCATGTGCGCCTGGTCCACGGCCTGCTCGCTAGCGTTGCGTTCGCGCCCCCACAGGTCAAGCGCGTAGCTGAAGCCGATGGCGGCGTTGTTGTCCCAGGTGTTGGCGCCTGACAGCGCGCCAGGGCCGTAGAACTGATCCTCGGGCCAGTTGTGCCGCTTGAGCGCGGCGTCACCGTTGACCTGGAGCTTCTCCGCCGACTCGACCACACCGGCCATGGCCTTGGCTTCCCGCACACGCGCCGCCGCCATGGCCAGGCTCGGGCTGCCGGCCACGGCCAGGTCGATCCAGCGGTCGAGCTGCGCGTCCCCATAGGCATGCCACCAGCGCTGCTCAGGCCAGTGCGCGTCGCTGGCCGCTTCGCCAATGGCCGCGTCGGTGCTCAGGGTATTGGCTTGCAGGGTCTTGCTCTGCGGGGCGATGCCCCAGGTTCCGATACAGCCGCTCAAGGTGAGACTAAGGGCACAGGCACTGAACACTTGAAGCGTTCTGATGATGCGACGCGGCACAGCTGCGATTTCCCGAGGAAGAGGTGGAGGGGCCGGGCAATTCTAGGGGGCCGCCGCACTGGCGATAAGCGCATATTCCTGCGAATCTTTGTTACTGAAAAAGCGATAATCCGGCTTTGGTCGAACGCACATCCGCATTACTTCGTGACACAATTTTGTCCTCTACCTTGAGAGTGACCCATGGACACCCTGCAAAACATGCGTGCTTTCAGTTGCGTAGCCCAGCTAGGCAGTTTTACCGCTGCCGCGGCGCAACTGGATACGACCACCGCGAACGTGTCGCGGGCGGTCTCCAACCTGGAAGCCCATCTGCAAACCCGGCTGCTCAACCGCACCACCCGGCGCATCGCCCTGACCGAGGCCGGCAAGCGTTACCTGATGCGCTGTGAACAGATCCTCACCTACGTCGAAGAAGCCGAAGCCGAAGCCAGCGACGCCCATGCCCGGCCTGCAGGCCAGCTGAAGGTGCATTCGATGACCGGGGTCGGCCAGCACTTCGTGGTCGATGCCATCGCCCGCTACCGCGAGTCGCACCCGGACGTGACCTTCGACCTGACCATGGCCAATCGCGTACCCGACCTGCTCGACGAGGGTTACGACGTGTCCATCGTGCTGGCCACCGAGCTGCCGGACTCCGGGTTCGTCTCGCAGCGGCTGGGCATCACCTACAGCATTGTCTGCGCCTCGCCCGAGTACGTGGCCAGGCACGGCTTTGCGCACAAGCCGGTCGACCTGCTCCAGCATGCCTGCCTGCGCATGGTCAGCCCGGTAATCCCGCTGGAGAAATGGCTGTTCGACGGCCCGGAAGGCCAAGAGCTGGTGAACATCACCAGCTCGCCGTTCCAGGTCAACTCGGCAGACGCGATGAAAACTGCGATCCGCAGCGGCATGGGCATGGGCGTGCTGCCGATCTACTCGGTGATCGATGGCCTGCGCGACGGCAGCCTGGTCCGGGTGATGCCGGAGTACCGGCTGCAGGAGCTTAACCTGTATGCCATCTACCCTTCGCGCCAGTACCTGGATGCCAAGATCAAGACCTGGGTCGAATACTTGCGCAACTCGCTGCCGGACATTCTGGCAGCCCACGAAGCCGACCTGAAAACCCATGAATTGCTGATCGCCAACTGAAAAAGCTGCTGCACGGCGGCGGTGGACAATGGTAGGTTGCTAACCAATCAACCCCAGCCACCGCCTTGAGAAGTTGCCCGATGAAAAAGACCGTCCTGGCCTTCAGCCGCATCACCCCGGCCATGGCCGAGCGCCTGCAGCAAGACTTCAACGTGATCGTGCCGAACCCCAAGCTCGGCGACATCAGTGCCCAGTTCAACGAAGCCCTGCCCGAGGCCCACGGCCTGATTGGCGCCGGCCGCAAGCTCGGCCGCGCGCAGCTCGAAGGCGCGGGCAAGCTCGAGGTGGTGTCCAGCGTCTCGGTCGGCTACGACAACTACGACGTCGACTATTTCAACGAGCGCGGCATCGCCCTGACCAACACCCCCGACGTGCTCACCGAAAGCACCGCCGACCTGGGCTTCTCGCTGATCATGGGTTGCGCCCGCCGCACCGCCGAGCTGGACGCCTGGACCAAGGCTGGCAACTGGCAGGCCACGGTGGCACCGACGCACTTCGGTAGCGATGTGCATGGCAAGACCTTGGGCATCGTCGGCCTGGGCAACATCGGCGCCGCCATCGCCCGCCGTGGCCGCTTCGGTTTCAACATGTCGATCCTGTATGCCGGCAACAGCCGCAAGACGGCGCTGGAGCAGGAACTGGGTGCGCAGTACCGCAGCCTTGAGCAACTGCTGGCAGAGGCCGACTTCGTCTGCCTGGTGGTACCGCTGTCCGATGCTACGCGCAAGCTGATTGGCGCCCGCGAGTTGAAGCTGATGAAACCGAGCGCGTTTCTGATCAACATCGCCCGCGGCCCGGTGGTCGACGAGGCGGCGCTGATCGAGGCGTTGCAGAACGGCACCCTTCGCGGCGCAGGGCTGGATGTGTATGAGAAGGAGCCGCTGAGCGAGTCGCCGCTGTTCCAGCTGCCCAATGCGCTGACTTTGCCGCATATCGGCTCGGCGACTGCAGAGACCCGCGAGGCCATGGCCAACCGGGCGATGGAGAACCTGCGGGCGGCGTTGCTCGGCGAGCGGCCGCGGGATCTGGTGAACCCGCAGGTGTGGAAAGGTTGAAGGTTCTCTAGCGCCTGTACCGGCCTCTTCGCGGGCACGCCCGCTCCCACAGGCTCAAGCCTGTGGTGATCCTGTGGGAGCGGGCGTGCCCGCGAAGAGGCCAGTACTAACAACAGATCTTACCTAGGCTGACGCCGACGCCCCAACACCTTGCGCACCACATACCGCGGCCGATGCTTGGTCTCCTGGTAAATCCGCCCGATGTACTCCCCCAATATCCCGATGCCGATCAACTGCACGCCACCCAGGAACAGGATCGCCGTCATGATCGATGGATAGCCCGGCACATCGTTGCCGTGCACCATCTTGTCGAACAGCATGTACACCGCAAAGGCAAAAGCCAGCAGCGATACCCCGGCGCCTACGTAGCTCCACAGCCGCAGCGGCACGGTGCTGAACGAGGTGATGCCGTCCAGTGCCAGGTTCCACAAACGCCAGAAACTGAACTTGCTGTTGCCTGCAGCACGCTCCGGCCGGTCGTACTCGACGATGGCGGTGCGAAAGCCCACCCACGACAGCACGCCCTTCATGAACAGCTGCTGCTCGGGCAGCTGGCGGATCGCGGCCACCACCTTGCGGTCGAGCAGGCGAAAGTCTCCTACGTTCTCTTCGATATGGGTCGAAGCGATGCGATTGTGCAGGCGGTAGTACAGGCGAGCGCTCCAGCGCTTGAGCGGCGTATCGGCATCACGGCTGCGGCGCTTGGCCAGGACCACATCAGCGCCCTCCTGCCAGAGCGCGATCATCTGGGCAATCACGTCGATCGGGTCTTGCAGGTCGACATCGATCGGCACCACGGCATCGCCTTCGGCATATTCGAGGCCGGCGAACAGCGCCGACTCCTTGCCGAAATTGCGCGAAAAGTTGACCACCGTGACCCACTCGTCCCGCGCCGCCAGCTCGGCACAGATGTCTTCGCTGGCATCGCTGCTGCCGTCGTTGACGAACAGGATCTCCACCGTCACGCCGTTCAGCGTCGGCTCGTTGCGCACCGCGTCATGGAAGCGCTTCAAGGTGTCCTGCTCGTTGTACACCGGCACTATCAGGGTAATGTTCATGATCCCCTCCGTTTGAACACCACGGTGTGCGAAAAGCAGTAGCCCGCCACCAGGCTGGTTGCCGAGAAGGTCAGCAGGGTCAGCCAGGGCGAAAGACCAGCCCAGTCTGAAAGCCCACCCAGTGCCAGGCTGAGGCTGCCCATGCCCAGCAGGAACAGCAGGTAGCGCTCGCCGGTCGGCCTGACAGCGAAGGTGTAGTGGGCGTTGACCTGATAGGAGACGGTGGCTGCCACGGCGAAAGCCAGCAGGTTGCTCGGTGCCTGCTTCAGGCCCAGCGCCAGGTGCAGGCCAAGGAACACCAGCCAGTGCACCAGTGTGTTGCCAATCCCGACCAGCCCATAGCGGGCGAAATGACGCCAGGTCACTGGCCATAACCCTCGGGGGCCTTGACCAGCACGTAGACGTCGTCGCCAACCCGGTGGATATCATAGAGCCGGCTGGAAACCTGTGGCGTGGGGCTCAGGGCCAGCACCTGCTGCCGGTCCAGTGGAGGGCCCTGGTAGAACGTGTGCAGGTCGTCGATGCCGACACGGGGCAGCATCTCCGGCAGCACCACGTAGTGGTAGGCATGGATCACTGCCATGGCCGGCATACGCTGCAATGTACCTGCAGCGGCCGGAATCCACGGGCGCTTGAGCCAGAAGTCGAGCACGTAGTAATGCCGGGCACCATTGAGCGGTGGCCGCGACAGATCCTGCGCCAGCGCCTGAGCGTTGGCCTGATGCAGCACTTTCTGCAGCACCATCACCCGGCCATAGGCGAACGAGAATGACAGCATGAACAACAACGGAACGGCCAGGGCGAGCACGCGCAGGCGCGGCCACCGCGCCAGCGCCCTGTGGTTGAGGTAGAGCAGTAACGTCAAGAGCACGCCCAGCCCCATCAGTACGCGCACCGTCTGTTCGAAATGCTCCAGCAGCAGGATGAAGCCAGGCACGCAAAGCACAATCACCGCCACCGAGATCAGCACGATGGCCATCCTTGCCAGCCGCTCACCTGCGCCAAGCGGCGGCTGCCATACCCTCGACAGTTCACGCAACAACACCAGCAGCGCACAAGGCAGCAGCGCCACGAACAGCCAGGCATTGCCGGGCGTGATCAGCAGGCCGACCACCTGGAACGTCGCCCGCAGGCGCAGCTGGATCTCTGTCAGCCACTGCCCGTCAAGCGCCAGCATGCTGGAGCGGGCCGAGGTCACCATCCAGGCGCTACTCACGTAGTACAGGGCCACAGCCACCAGCAACTGGCCGAAGCGAATGGCCGCGTGCCGATAGAGCTCACCTGCCCTGCCGTCTTCAATGGCCCGGCGTATCACCTCCAGTGCGCACAACCCGACGAACACGTTGACGCTGGGCTGGTAGAGCGCCGCCGCCGCCGCGATCAGCAGCATACCGCCCAGCCAATGGCGCCAGCAGCCAGTATCTGTGGTAACGGCCCAGATCACGGCGGCCAGTGACAACGCCATGGTCGCGCTGTCGTACTGATACGAGAGGTTTTGCAGGAAGTACGGCTGAAACCACAGTGGCAGCACCACCAACACACTACTGAGCGTCGGTTGCGTAAACCACTGGCGTACCAGACGCGTCAGCGCCAGTGCAGTGACCAGCACGGCCAGCAGCAATGGCAAGGGGTAAAGGTTGATGGCACCTGAAGCAAAACTGAGCGCGGCAAACACCACCACCATCAGGGGCCGGCCAACGTCCGCCCAGTCGTTGCGCGCCAGTTGCTGGCGCGCATAATCATCGAGAACCGGATGGTCGGCCATCAGCAATGGCAGGATGTGAAGGGCCAATGCTGCAACACACAACAGCCAGAGCTGAATCTGCGTCAGTGGTCTGTTCCATGTAGACACGACTGCCATCTGCCTTCCCCGGCCAAGGACTCACGGCCAAGTCTAGCCAGCCCGTCAGGACACGCACCTGGCATTTCTGCCAGTTGCGTTTCAGCTGCGGGCCAATGCAGCAGAGGCCTTGATGGCAGGCTTGCGAAACACCAGCACATTGCCCGCCATTACCGCCACAAGGCCCAGCAACGCCGGTGGCGTCCATTGATAGCCTTCGGCGAAGGCCGATACGTTCAACGCCACCAGCGGGAACAGCACGGTGCAGTAGGCTGCACGCTCCGGGCCCATGCGTCCGACCAGGGTCAGGTAGGCCGTGAAGCCGATCACCGAGCCGGGGATGACCAGGTACAGCAGCGAGCCGATGTAGCGGCTGTTCCATTCCATAACGAACGGGATACCGTTGACCAGGCAATACACCGCCAGCATCGCCGCGCCATAGAGCATGCCCCAGGCATTGGTGGTCATGGGCTTGAGCCCGGCCTTCTGCTGCATGCTCGAAAGCATGTTGCCCGCCGAGAAACACAGCGTACCGAGCAGCGCCAGGCCCAGGCCATAGAGCGTTTCGCGGCTGGCCGCGTGGTGCGCAAGCTCGGGCCAGAACAGCAAGCCGAGGCCGAGCAAGCCAAGCGCACCGCCAGCGAGGACATTGCTGGCGATCTTCTGGCCGAAGAATATCCGCGCATTGAGGGCATTCCACAAAGTGGCGGTCGAGAACACCACAGCAATCAGGCCACTGGCAACCCACTGGCTGGCGGTGAGGAAGCACATGAAGTTGACGCAGAACAGGCACAGGCCCTGGGCCACGCAGATCAGGTGGCCGCGCCGGTTCATCGGCTGCAGGCGGCGAGTGAGCAGGAGCATGGCGAACAGGACCAGGCCGGCCAGGGCAAAGCGGTAGACGATCGACACCGGGATGGCGACCACGCCCAGTTGCAGTTTCAGGGCGATCCAGGTGGTGCCCCAGATCAGGACGGTGAGCAGGTACAGGGACAGGTTCATGACGACGGTTCCTTGGGCCTTTCGATATCGGCGTCTGGCTTTTCGCGGGCAAGCCCGCTCCTACAGGGATCATCAGTGTTCTGCCGATTGGCGTTTACCTGCTTGCACAAACTTGCGCTTTTCCTGCCCAGGGTGATGTCACCGGTACCCAGCCGCAGTAGGATGACCCCCAGAGGAACCGCCCATGACTCCACTCACCCAGTTGCAAGTGTTCAACGCCATGCACGCCTCGCCCAACGCCCGGCTGGAACTGAGCGCGCACCTGGCCGACGGGCTGGCGGCGGCGTTGTGGAGCAACCGCGACGACGCCCGTGACTACCAGGCGCCGAGCCATCACACGCTGTCGTGCTACATCGCCGATGGCACCGGCACCTTCCGCCGCCAGCGCCCGGCTGACAAAGGCGCGCCGGACAAGCTGTGCATCATGCCGGCGGGGCACGAGTCGAACTGGGTGGTGAACGGCGCGATCCGCCTGGCCCACCTGTACATCAGCGAAGCGCAGTTCGCCTTGGGCTGCGTGCGCCTGCTTGACCGCGAGCCCCGCGAACTGCAGCTGCAGGAAGCCACCTTCCTCGACGACCCGCAGCAATCCGTGCGCTTTCGCCAGTTGATCTGCCTCGACTGGGATGAGCCCGCCGAGCGGCTTCAGGCCAGCAGCCTGGCCCACGAGATCGTCGACCATGCCGTGCTCAGCCAGGTTGGCCTGCGCCAGGGGTTGCGTCTCAAAGGCGGGTTGGCGCCGAGCCTGCGCCGGCAATTGGTCGAGTACATCGAGGCGCACCTCGACCAGCCGATCACGCTGGGTGAACTGGCTCTGCGCTGCAACCTGTCCGAATACCATTTTGCGCGGATGTTCCGCACCAGTTTCGGCCTGCCGCCGCATCAGTACCTGCTGGCGCGGCGGCTGCACCGGGCTTGCCAGCTATTGCGCCTGGGACAGTTGCCGTTGGGCCAGGTGGCGCTGCTGTGCGGGTTCGCCAGCGCCAGCCATTTCAGCAACCGCTTCCGCCAGGCATTCGGTGCAACCCCTGGCGAGTACCGTATGGCCATTCGCGGCTAAAGCCGCTCCCACAGGTAATGCGCCGTCTCTGTGTGGCTTTAGCCGCGAAGAGGCCGGCACAGGCTGCACAAGGTTCAGAACTCGAAAGTGCTCGACAGGCTCACCTGCCGCGCATCGCCAATGGCGACGAAATACTGGTTCACCGCCGAGCTGTAGTACACCTTGTCGAACAGGTTCTTCACGTTCAGTTGCAAGCGCACGTTGTGCTCGTCCAGCCTGGTCTCGTAGGTAGCGAACGCGTCAGCCACGGTATAGCTCGGCAGGTCGAAGGTATTGGTCGAGTTCCCCGGCCGCTCGCCCACGTACCGTGCCCCAGCGCCGAAACGCAGGCGGTCGCCGCCGAACAGGCTACCGAAGTCATACACCGCCGACAGCGAACCGGTATGCCTGGCCACGTTCTGCAGGCGGTTGCCTTCCAGGTCGGGATCCTTGGTCACCTTGGCATCGGTATAGGCGTAGCTGCCGATCAGGCTCCAGCGTTCGCTGAGCTGCCCGGTCAGGTCGAGTTCGACGCCACGCGAGCTGACTTCCCCTGCGTTGCTGTAGACCGTCTCACCGGTGCCACTGTCGAAGTTGGCGACCAGCACGTTGCGCTTGGTGATGTCGAACAGCGCCAGGGTACCGGTGAGGCTGCCCGGCATGTCCAGCTTGGCGCCCAGCTCCCAGGACTTGCCCTCCTCCGGCGCCACCGACGCATCCAGCACCACGCCGCCGGTCAGCGGGGCGATGCTGGAGTTGGGCTTGAACGACTCGCTGTAGCTACCGTAGAACGACAGCTGGTCATCGACCTTGTAGACGATGCCCGCATGGGGCACCCAGGCCTGGCCGCTGGTATCGGTATTGGCCTTGAACGGGCGGCCGCGGCCGGCGTACTGGTCGTATTGCTGGTAGCGCGCCCCCGCCACCAGGATCCAGTGGTCGTCCAGGTGCAGCGCGTCCTGCACGAACAGGGCGTCGGTGCGTAGCTTGTCGGTCTGGTCGCTGTCGCTAGCACGCACAGTGGTGCCCTCCACTTCCTGGCCATACACCGGGTTGACGTAACTGAAGGAGGATTGCGCGGTCTGGCGGATCAGGTCGCCGCGAAAGATCTTGCGGTCCTCGTGGTCGATGCCGAACAGCAGGTCGTTCTGCATGCCGGCCAGCTCGACAGTGCCATTGAGGCTCAAGGTGGCGAACTGATCGCGACTCATGGCGTTGTGCGTGCCATCGATGCTGCGCGTCAGGGTGCCCTTGGCCTCGTTCACGCCGGTGACGCGCACCTGGCTGGCATCGTAGGTCTCGCGGTTGAAGCTGTAGCCGAAGTGCAGTTTCCAGTCCTCGGCCAGCTGGTGGTCGACTTCCAGGCGGTACAGGTCCGAACGGCCTTCCATGTCGTTGAACGGCTCGTCCAGCCTGCGGGTAGCCGGAATGTCCAGTGGGTGGCCATTGCTGCCGAATGCCGTGCCACGGTCGAACGGGTAGAGAAATTCGCGGTGCTCGTAGGCCAGCACCACCTGGGTGTCTTCGCCG
Organism: Pseudomonas sp. NPDC089996; assembly: GCF_044748405.1. Taxonomy (NCBI): domain Bacteria; kingdom Pseudomonadati; phylum Pseudomonadota; class Gammaproteobacteria; order Pseudomonadales; family Pseudomonadaceae; genus Pseudomonas; species Pseudomonas sp. NPDC089996. The sequence continues at coordinate 54,214 of NZ_JBIVGA010000014.1, forward strand.
AGCCAGGCCAGCGACGGCGCCACCAGCGACTCGCGGTGCACGCCGTAGTTGCGCCAGTAGTCCTCGTCTTCGTGATCGACGATCAGGCGGTAGGCGAACTGGCTGTCGCCCAGCGCGCCGGTGCTGTCGAAGCCAGCGCCGCTGCCGTTCTTGCCGCTGCCATAGGTGGAGCCGCGCACGTTCAGGGCGTTGTACTGCTGCAGTTGCGGGCGCTTGCTGACCACGTTGATCACCCCGCCCGGGTCCTGGATGCCATACAGCAACGAGGCAGGCCCCTTGAGCACTTCGACCCGCTCGGTGCTGGCGTTGAGGCTGCGGCCCTGCACCAGCGGCATGCCGTCGCGCATGATCGAGCCGTCGCGGTTGTCACCGAAGCCACGCTTCATCACAGTGTCGGAAGTGCCACCAAAGTTGTTGCCCTGGGTGATGCCGCTGACATTGGCCAGGGCATCGTCCAGGTTGCGTGGGGCCTGATCGCGGATGACCTGGGCCGGCACCACGTTGATCGCCTGGGGGATATCCTGGGACGGGCCCTGGCCGCGCATGATCGAAGCGCTGGCCGGCGGTTGATAGCTGTAGCTGTCCATTTGCGAGGTCACCGTGGTGGCCTGCAGGCTAAGGGCGCCAGCGTTATCCACAGGTTCGAGGGTCAGGGTGCGTGCGTCAAGGCGGCGCCAGGTCAGCCCGCTGTTGCCCAGCAACTGCTGCAGGGCTTGTTCCGCGCTGAACGAGCCATTCAGGGCCGGCGCCTGCACACCCGGTAATTCGAGGGTGTAGACGACACTCTGCCCCGTGGCACGGCTGAAGGCATTCAGCGCTTGCGCCAGCGGCTGGCTGGGCTGGGCGAACGCGTGCAACTGCATTTGCTCGGCGGCCATCAGGCCTGGGGCAGCGGTGATGGCCGAGCAGGCTGAAAGGCCGAGCCAGAGGGGAACGCAACGCGGGGTGAACTTCATGGACGCTGACCTGTGAGAGGGATATTACTGCGAATGAATCGCACTTCCACTCATTACACGGATGCCACCTCCCGTTACCTCATCCATTTTTAAATTTTTTTCTCAGCGGATCACGGTCAACCGGCCCATCAGCGTTTGCCGCGAGAAACCGAGCACTTTGCCCAACGAATCCAGCGCCAGCAGCGGCTCATCTGCAGGGAAGCTGCCGCTGACCTTGCGTTGCGCCAATTCCCCATCGAGCAGGACGATGCGCCCTGGGTAGTAGCGGCCCAGGTCCGCCACCACTTGCGCCAGCGGCACCTGGTAGTAGTTCAGCCAGCCTTGGCGCCAGGCCAGGCGGCTGTCGCTGTCCACACTCGACAGCTCGCCCGCCTGCCCGTCGGCATAGGCCAGCTGCTGGTTGGCCGTCAGTACCTGACCGGCCTGCCCCGGCACCGGGTCAACCGCCACGCGCCCGCTGCGCACGACCACCTGCGCGCCCTGCCCCTGGTCACGCACTTCAAACTGCGTACCCAGCACCCGTACTTCGCCGCCAGCCGCCTCCACCACGAATGGCTGGCCCGTATGGGTCACCTGGAAGTAGGCAGCGCCATGCAGCAGACGCACGCGGCGTTCTCCATGCTGGAACTCGACGGCGATGGCGCTGCTGGCATCCAGGGTCACCTGCGAGTGGTCCGCCAGGGTCACCTGGCGCAGCGCAGCGCCGCTGCTGAAATCGGCCTGCAGGTTCAGCAGCCAGTCACTTGGCCGAAAGCCGCCCGCCATACCGACCGCCAGCACCAGGCAAGCCGCTGCCAGCGCCATGCCGGCACGCCGCCAGGCGCCTTTGTCTGACGGTTTGGCCATGGCCTGCAAGTAACGCTGCAAGTCTGCATGTTCTTCCTCGGCCAGGCGCGCTGCCGGTGCTTCACTGAGTTGCCACAGCAACTGGGCCTCGGCGTAGGCTTCGCGGTGCCTGGGGTCGGCCAGCAACCAGCGCTTGAACGGCGCGCTGCTGGCAACTGCCGGCTGTTCGTTGATCCGCATCAGCCATTGCAGGGCCGCCTCCGACTGGGCAGCGGTGATCGGATCTGGATCGTTCATCGGCGGGCGCTCCCAGGCCTGCGGGTAAAGGGCGCGGGCTCGGCAACACTGGCCTTGCACGCTTCGAGGGCGCGCATCATATGCTTTTCCACGGCGCTCTGGGAAAGCTGCATGGCCTTGGCAATTTCGCCGTACTTGCAGCCGTGGATACGGTTGAGCAGAAAGATCTGACGCGTACGCTCCGGCAGGGCACGCAGGGCGGTTTCGATGCGCTGCAAGTCGTGGTCGATTGCCACGGCCTGCTCTGGCGCCTGGGCCAGGCTTGTTTCATCCACCGGCAGCGATGCCTCGGCAACGCGCTCACGGCTGCCCTCACTGCGCAGGTGATCGATGGCGAGGTTACCGGCACAGCGCAACAGGTAGGTGTCCAGCGCTTCGACCTTGACCTCGGGGCGGCGCCAGAAGCGCAGAAACAGCTCCTGCACCAGGTCGGACGCAGTGGCACGGCAGCCTACCCGGCGGCTGACCAGCGCCTCCATACGCGCACGCTGGGCCAGGAACACCTCGACGAAACGCGCGCGGGTACTGTCGCTGTCGCTTTCGCTCAAGGCATCACCCGGCAAACGCGGCCAACAGCGGGCCGAGCACCAGGCTCACAGCCGCCAGGCCCAGCAGCAGGCGCGGCTGGTAGGGCAAACCGAACACCCACAAGATGGCCCCCGCCATCAGCATTGCGATCCACTCCACAAGGCCATGCGCCCAGCCACGCCAGTGCACCGCGAGTACCAGCGACAGCATCAGCAATAGCCAGCCGCCGATGCGCAGCACGCCCACTTCAGTTGCGCCAGGTTTGCGCTTGAGCAGTTCGCTGAAGTGTTTTTCCATGGCCAGGCACAATGCGGCGAAACCGGCGAAACCGATCAGGGCAATACTCAGCATCACTGTACCTCGACCATTTCAGGCGAAGCCTTGGCCGCCTTCGGCGCACGCTTTGCGGCGGGCTTGGGAGGGCGCAGCATCTTGCCTGCGGCCCAGGCCAGAAACAGTCCGCACGCCAGGGCGGTCAGGTCGAACCCGGCCATGGCCCAGTCACCCGCAGGTACCGAGACGTTCAACCCTTGGCCGGTGCTCAGGGCGTTGAGCAGCGGCAACAGGGCAAAGGCCAGTGCGCCCAGCGCCAGCTGCTCGCCCCAGGCCTTGCGCCCCGGGCGCAGCACGGCGTGCAGCAATGACGCCAGCCAGACCAGGAAGAACGCGTTCACCTCCCAGTCGGCCCGGCCTTGCAGCGCAACGGGCAGCAGCCGGTTGGCCCAGAAGAACCCGGCCACGGCCAGGATCAGGCCACTCATGCTGGCGATGTTGAGCACTTCGACCAGGCGCAGTTCGCCCGGCAGGCGTTCGCTCTTGGCATGCTTGAGCTGGCGCTTGCCCAGCCACATCACCAGGCCGGTACCGATCACCGCGGTCCCGGCAAGCCCGAAGGCGAAGTACAACCAGCGCAGCCAGGGCCCGGCGTAGTTGCCCATGTGCAGGCCGGCGAAACTGAACGAGGTCATCATCGTCGCGCTTTCCGCAGCACCCTGTTTCAGCAGTTCGCCGGTGGCACCGTCGAAGGTCCAGTTGGCGCTGCGCTTGTAGGCGACGTTGTCCGCCGACGACTGGGTGAAGGTGACACGGGCGTTGCGGTCGCCAGCGTTCTGGACCTGGATGAAGCCCATGCGCGCGCCCGGCACCTGCTCCTGGACCTTGGCATAGAGGCTCGCCAGCGGCACCAGTGGCGTGGCGACATGAGCCACCTTGGGCACCTCGTCGCGGCCGAACAGGTCATTGAAGTAATCGTTGGTGTTGCCGCCGTAGCTGGCCAGGATGCCCGCCGGCATGACCATGTACATGAACAGCACCAGGCTGCTGTAGCTGATCATCAGGTGGAACGGCAGCACCAGCACGCCGATGGCGTTGTGGCCGTCCAGCCACGAGCGCTGGCCCTTGCCGGGGCGGAAGGTGAAGAACTCCTTGAAGATCTTCTTGTGGGTGATGATCCCGGTGACCAGCCCCAGCAGCATGATGAAGGCGCACAACGTGGACAGCCAGCGGCCCCATGGGTAGGGCATCTGCAGTTCGAAATGGAAGCGGTAGAAGAACTCGCCGCCACGGCTGTCACGCGCCTCCACCGGCTGCCCGCTCTGCGCGTCCAGGTCCTTTCTGACAAACCCCCGCCGCCCGCCCTCGGGGTCGCGCCAGCCCACGTTCAAGGCAGCGTCGCGCTCGCTGGGCAGGCGAATCATCCAGCTGCCCGAATGCGCGGCGTTGCTCTCCAGATAGCGCTGGGCCAGCCCCAGGCTCGCCACATCGTCCAGGGCATGACGGCGCACTTCCGGCTGCGCCCAGTGGCTGACCTCCTCCTTGAAGTACGACAAGGTGCCGGTAAGGAAGATGGCGAACAGCAGCCAGCCAAAGATCAGGCCAGTCCAGGTGTGCAGCCAGGCCATGGCCTGGCGGAAGCCTTCCTTCATGGGTTTTTCATCCAGTAGGCGAACCCGCCGAGCAGCCCCAGCACCAGGCTCGGCAGCAGCATGCCAAGCCAGGCACGCCAGGCGCTGCGGCAGGCGAAGCACCAGATGAAGGCCAGCAGGTAGAACACGAACGAGAGCATCAGGCCAGTCAGCGTGGCATCGACCTGGGGCAACGGCAGCAGCAACGCAACGCAGACGCTGACCAGCGACGCCAGCAGATAGCCACCCAGCAATGCGGCCAGGCTGCGTGAAACCACGGCCAGGCGATAGCTGAGCGGAAGTCCGGCGGCGGAGCGCTTCATGGCGTGTGTCCGGGGGAATGGGGGTGCAATAGTAATGATTTCAATTCTCATAAGCAAAGTTTGAAAGACGGGATGCCAGAGGATTGCCGGAGCCTGTCCGTCGCCCTATAATGCGAACAATTCTTACTACCAGTTGCGCTACCTGGCGCCGGAGTATCCTCGGTGTCCAGCGCCCTCTCTTCCACGGTCGAAGGCCTCTATCATGCCCATCATCACTGGCTGACCAGCTGGCTGCGCCGTCGTCTGGGCTGCCCGCAAAGCGCCGCCGATCTGGCCCAGGACACCTATGTACGCCTGCTGCAGGCGCGCGAAACCCCGCAACTGGTCGAACCACGGGCATTCCTCGCCACCGTGGCCAAGCGCGTGCTCTGCAACCACTTCCGTCGCCAGGAGCTCGAACGCGCCTACCTCGAAGCGCTTGCCCAGACGCCAGAAAGCGTAGCTCCGAGTGAAGAGCAGAAAGCGATCATCTTCGAGACCTTACTGGAGCTCGACCGCTTGCTCGATGGCCTGCCGCCGCTGGTCAAGCGCGTGTTCCTGCTGGCTCAGGTCGATGGCATGGGCCAGACCGAAATTGCCCGCGAGCTGGGCATTTCGCTGGCTACGGTAAAACGCTATCTGAACAAGGCAGCCCTGCGCTGCTACTTCGCCCTGTGAACACGTCGTTTACGCCCCAGATTGCCGAACAGGCCGTGCACTGGCTGATCGAGTCCCAGAGCGACGATTTCGATCAAAGCCAGCAACAGGCGCTGCAGCATTGGCTGCAGGCAAATGACGAACATCAACGTGCCTGGGCCCATATCCAGCAGGTCAACCAACGCCTGCGCGGGGTCGCCTCGCCTGTGGTGCACGCCACGCTGCAGGCGCCACCGTCCCCTGCCCGCCGTCGCGCACTCAAGGCGCTGTTGCTGTTCGGCGTGGCCAGCGCCACGGGCCTGGGCCTGCATTCGCACAATCCGTTGCCGGGCCTGATGGCCGACTACCGCAGCCCGCTTGGGCAACGGCGGCGGATGCAGCTGGACGATGGCAGCTTGCTGCAACTCAATACCCGCAGCGCCGCCGATGTGCGCTTCGACGGCCAGCAGCGCCTGGTGCGCCTGCTCGAGGGCGAACTGGCGCTGGACGTGGCCCGTGACACACGCCCCTTGCAGCTGCGCACCGGCCAGGGCGCGCTGCGCCTGGACAGCGGCCGCTTCAACGTGCGGCAGTTCGACGACTTCAGCCTGGTTTCGGTGTTCAGCGGCCAGGCCAGCTTTGCCGGCCACGCGCTGCTCGCCGGGCAGCGCGCCCGCTTCACCGCACAGGGCTGGCAAGCCATCGCCCCCGTGGATCGCAACAGCGGCGCCTGGGTCGACGGCATGCTGGTGGCGTCGCAGATGCGCCTGGTGGACTTCCTCGCCGAGCTTGGCCGCTACCGCCAGGGGCAGCTGGGCTGTAGCGAGACGGTCGCCAACCTGCTGGTTTCCGGCTCGTACCCGCTGGATGACAGCGAACAGATCCTGCACATGCTGGAAGTGACGCTGCCCGTGCGGGTGCGGCGCTTCACCCGCTACTGGGTCAACCTCGAACCACGCCTGGGTTGAAAAACTGTTCAATCACCTGAGCCAATTCCGCACCCTCGCGTGACAGAGAAGGCAGAACCCCTTCTCACAGGACCCCTGTCGATGCCCCTGCGCCCTCATCCGCTCGCCCACGCCCTGCTGCTGGTCACCAGCCTCGGCTTCACCAGCCCAGCCCTGTTTGCCGCCGAAGCACGTACCTACCACATCGCCGCCGGCTCGCTGGAAGAGGCCCTGAACCAGTTCGGCCGCGAGAGCGGCGCGTTGATCTCGTTCCCTTCACAACTGACCCAGGGCCTCGACAGCCAAGGGCTGGAAGGCCAGTACGAGACGGCTCAAGGCCTCGATGCGCTGTTGCGTGGCAGCGGTCTGCAGGCTCGCCTGCAGTCCGACAACGCCTTCAGCCTGCAACCGGTTGCCGCGTCGGCCCCGGGCGCTGCCGTGGAGCTCGGCGCCTCGACCGTGGTTGGCGACTGGCTGGGCGAGGCCCGGCAGGACAATGTCTTCGAGCACCCCGGCGCACGTGACGTGATACGCCGCGAGGAATTCGAACGCAGCGGCGCCAGCACCGCGCGTGAAGTGCTCAACCGCATCCCCGGCGTAAACGCCCCGGACAACAACGGCACCGGCAGCCACGACCTGGCCCTGAACTTCGGTATTCGCGGCCTGAACCCGCGCCTGGCGTCGCGCTCGACGGTGCTGATGGACGGCATCCCGGTACCGTTCGCGCCGTATGGCCAGCCGCAGCTGTCGCTGGCGCCGATCAGCATGGGCAACATGGACGCGGTGGACGTGGTGCGCGGCGGCGGCGCCGTGCGCTATGGCCCGCAGAACGTCGGCGGCATCGTCAACTTCGTGACCCGCGCCATCCCCGAAGAGGCGACTTTCAAGGCCGCCATGCAAAACCAGATCAGCCCTTCTTCGAGCCAGGATGGCTTGAAGAACAGCGCCAACCTGCTGGTCGGCGGCACCAATGAAAACGGCCTGGGCGGCGCCCTGCTGTATTCCGGTGTGCGCGGCAGCGACTGGCGCGAGCACAGCGATACACAAATCGACGACCTGATCCTCAAAGGCAAGCTGCAACTGGACGACGCCAACAGCCTGCATGCCATGGCTCAGTACTACGACGGTGAAGCGCAGATGCCTGGCGGCCTGAGCACGGCCGATTTCGATGAAGACCCGTATCAGTCGACGCGCCTGAAGGACAAGTTCTGGGGGCGTCGCACGCTGTTCAACCTTGGCTACGACTACAAACAGGACGACCGGCAGTTCAGCGTCAACAGCTTCTTCACCAAGACCCTGCGCAGCGGCTACCTGGACCAGGGCAGCTTCGTTTCATTGTCGCCACGCGAATACTGGGTACGGGGTATCGAGAGCCGCTTCTCGCAAGGTGTCGCCCTGGGTGACAGCTGGCACGAACTGGGCATCGGCTACCGCTACATCAACGAGGCCGGGCACGAACTGCGCTACCGCGAACCGACCAGCGCCGACCGCCTGCCGACCACTGCCAGCCGCAACGACCGCGACACCCGTGGCAGCACCGAGGCCCATGCCATCTACCTGGACGACCGCATCGACATCGGCCGCTGGACCATTACCCCGGGCGTCCGCTACGAGATGATCGATTCCGAGCAGAGCAACAAGATCAGTGGCCAGCGCTACCAGGGCAGCTACAACACCGCCCTGCCAGCGCTGAACGTGATGTACCACCTGACCGACCAGTGGAACCTGTATGCCAACACCGAAGGCTCGTTCGGCAGCGTGCAGTACAGTCAGATGCCCAACCGCGTCAGCAGCGGCGAAGTGAAACCGGAGAAGGCGCGTACCTGGGAGGTCGGTACCCGCTACGACAGCGGCGACTTGCAGGCTGAGGTCGGGGTGTTCCTGATCAACTTCGATAACCAGTACGAAAGCAACCAGACCAACGATTCGGTGATTGCCCGTGGCGAGACCCGCCACCAGGGCGTCGAGACCAGCGTGCGCTATGCGCTCGATGGCCTGAACCCGGCACTGACCGGTTTCGATGTGCATGCCAGTTATGCCTTTGTTGACGCGACTATCCGTGAAGATGGACCGAACAAGGGCAATCAGGTGCCGTTCTCGTCGCGGCACAAAGGCAACCTGGGAGTGGGCTACACCGACGGCGCATGGCAACTGAACCTGGACGCAAGCTTGCAGAGCAGCCAGTACGCCGACAACGCCAACACCAGCGCCGAGAGCGCAGATGGCAGCACCGGGCGCATCCCCGGCTACATGCTGGTCAGTACCCGCGCCGGCTATGACTTCGGGCCACAGCTGTCGAATCTGATGGTGGCGGTGGGGGTGAAGAACCTGTTCAACCGTGAGTACTACACGCGGTCGTTTGATGACAACAACAAGGGCAAGTATGTGGGTGAACCGCGGACGTTGTATGTGCAGACGTCGGTGGCGTTCTGAGGTAGGTACCAGCGGGCATTTTCGTCGCCAGTGAGATCGAGCGCCGCGCGGGCGGCGCTCGGTCTCATAGGCGCTGCAAGGCTCACGGCGAACCCATGGTGGCCCGCAGTCCTCTCCTGAATTTGCAACAGAAAATTTATTTTCAACAAGGGGTTGAATTCCCCCCGCCGTTGCCTGACCTTAGAGTCAAGAGGCGCAGAAATACCAAGGCCCTCAATGGCCTAGGCACGCCTCCATGCGAGCAAGCTGAATAAGGATTGGAATCATGCAAATCCAGGTCAACAGCAGCAACCATATCGAAGGCAACATCCGTCTCGACGAGTGGGTCCGCAGTACGCTGGAAGCCACCCTCGAACGCTTTGACGACGACCTCACCCGCATCGAGGTCCACCTGCGTGACGAGAATGGCGCCAAGCCCGGCCCACATGACAAACGCTGCCAGTTGGAGGCTCGCCCGAAAGGCCATCAGCCGATTTCCGTGACCCACACGGCTACTTCGCTGGACCAGGCGGTCGACGGTGCCGCCAGCAAGCTGAACAATGCGCTGGAACACTTCTACGGCAAGCTGCGCAGCAAGCGCGGTGTACTGGAGCTGAGCGACCCCGACGCCTGATCGGCAGCTTGAACAACAACGCCCGGCCTGTGCCGGGCGTTTTCGTTTGCCCCGATCGATGGGGCTGAACCAACCTGGGGGTTGCCCGGTCAACTTCTGCAGTCATTCATTGCAGATCCCGACCATGAACAACCCATTCGACCAGATCAGCGCCGCCTTCGCCCCCGAGTACCGGGTCAACCTGAGCATCGAACGGCTGGACGGCAGCATCATGCTGACCCTTTCCGACGATGCCGGCGTGGTCGCCAAGCGCCTGATCAGCCAGGCCCAGCGCAACGACCCGGTGCGCCTGCAACGGGTCATCGACAGCATCCGCCTGGGCCTGGCCATCGAGCTGGGGCAGAACCCGTTGCAGGTCCTCGCCGCCCTGACCCGCGACAGCCGCCAAGAGCCACGCCAACTGGCAGCCGTCGGCCTGGCCAACTGAGAGCTACTTGCCCTCATCCACTTCCTTGCCGCTGGCGTCCAGCACCTTGGTCGAGGGGTAGCGGTACGAGGCGTAGCGCACCACCAGGATCGAGAACGCCAGCAGCAGGATGCCGCCACACACATACAGCAACCCGGCATCCGGCGCCTTGTGGTGCGACACATCGCCGATCAGCAGGCGCGTCAGCGCGGTGATCGCCACATACAGCAGAAAGCGGATCGGCATGTGGTTGGTCTTGAAGTAGATACCGACCATTGCGCCCAGCTCCAGGTAGATGAACAGCAGCAGGATGTCATCGACGCTGACCCCACCCTTGCCGAGCATGTCCAGAAAGGTCACCACCGCCGCATACGCGGTAATCGCGCCAATACCGAACAGCGCCAGGTAGTGGAACGCCTCCACACACAGGTTGCCCAGCGAGTCGGCCGAGCCGTGCAGGCCCTTGCGCAGTTTTTCTGCCCATTTGATGTCCACGATGTGCGATTCCCCAATACGACCTGAAGGATGATGCGTCACGCCTGTGACGCTTGTGCCATGCAGTTAAAGGGCCAGGCCCCTGCCTTGGAAGGCGACCGATTGCCGCAAGGCACGCACGGCATGCGATTTCAGCGCAGCTACAATTTCCGGTTGCGAAATGACCGACTTGCCATTACTGTATATCGATACAGTATTCAGTGACGGCAATCTGCCTGACTGCCTGGATAGCAACTGAACCGCAAAGCAGAGAGCGCACGACGCTCCCCGCTACCACTGACCGAGAGGCCTCGTATGGCTGTTGAGATTCTTTACCGCAGCACGCGCGATTTGGAGACCACGTTCTTGGACCGCAAACTCGCAGACGCCCATGACCAGATGCTGGAACTGGCCGAGGTGCTTACCCAGGTACTGATGAAAAACGTACCTGGGCTGGATGAAAACATGGCCGAAGAGGCAAGCATCTTCATGGCCAAGAACCGGGCGGTGTTCGCCGCGGCGTTCAAGAACAACGCGGCAGCGTTGGCTGATCTGGATTCACAGGAGAACGCCAGCGAGTAAGCAGCACGCGTTGATGCCCCGCCCTCACCCTTGCACCGGGATCAGTTCCTGCAGGATCACCAGTTTCCTCTGCAACTGATCGATCTGTGCCTTCTCTGCTCGCAGGGCGGAGCGTAACTCGCGGTTTTCGGCCTCCCAGATCTTCGCCCAGCGCGCGTTCTTCTGGCAGGCAAGCCCCAACTTCCACAGTTCGTGCAACCTCAAGCACTGATACAGCAGCACCAGCAGAATGACGCTGATCACCACAACCGCACCTGTCGCAATCACTTCCCACATACCCATTTCCTTTTCCTTGAGTGAGCCAATGTGCCCTGAAGACGAGGGAAATATATGTAGAGTTTCACGACAGATCTAGAATGTAGACTTATACAGGTAAAGTAGTCATGCAGGTTGACACCCTTCAAGGGCAGGTATTTCAGCCAGATTGACAAGAATCCCCATTGGACATGACCTTAAACTTTACACATACTCCAAGATTCGAGGTGTCGCCCGGGCATCCCCGTCTCAGGAGAGGTCATGAAACGCAAGCAAACCGTCGAGCAGGTACGCTGGGACCTGGCACTACGCTACAAGCTGATCGAGACCGTCGCCTGGTGGGAGGGCCGCCTGACCACCGGCCATCTGATGCAGAGTTTCGGCATCAGCCGCCAGCAAGCCTCCAAGGACATCAATACCTACATCACCGAGCATGCGCCGAAGAACCTGGCCTATGACAAGCAGCTCAAGGGCTATGTGCCCGGCAAACAGTTCAAGCCCAGGTTCATCGAGGACAGCGCCAGCGCCTACCTGCACCTGCTGTATCAGAACGGTGAACGCGCCCCGCACATTGACGGACTGGCGCTGGCCTACGCCCATACCAAGGTGCTGGAAGTGCCGGATCGGCCTATCCGGCCTGAGGTGCTGCGCCCCCTGCTCAAGGCGTGCCGTGAAGGCCTGCGCCTGGAAACCGAGTACGTGTCACTCAACACCCCGAACGTGGAAGTGCGCCTCATAGCTCCGCACACGCTGGTCTACACCGGCATGCGCTGGCATGTGCGGGCGTACTGTGAAAAAAACGCTCAGTACCGCGACTTCGTGCTCAGCCGTTTGCGCGGGCAGCCGGACTTGCTGGGTGAGTCACCCAACACTCGAGAGCAGGACGAAGACTGGAATGCCGAGATCGCGGTGATCTTCGAGCCCGACGGGCGTTTGAACGAGGCGCAGAAAGCGATCATCGAAACTGACTTCGGCATGGTCCGGGGTCAGTTGCGGGTGCCCAGCCGCAGGGCGCTGGTGAAATATGTACTGCAGCGTTATCAGATCGATCCGCGCAACGTGGCGACCAGCCCGGAAGCGCAACAGATCGTGGTATCCAACCTCAAGGAACTGCGGCCATGGCTGATGCATGACTGACGCAAGCGGCCCAGGTGCTCACCCGTAAAGCAAACGTTCGGCCAGCATCTGCGCCACCCTGGCCGGCGAGCGCTTTTCTGCCTGGGCATGGCCGAACACCTCGGTCAGCCGCGTGGGTATCCGCGCCAGGTGCGCGGTGATGGTGCCCAGATCCTCCCCTCGATGCTTCAGCGCCACGTAGATCAGGCCTCCGGCATTGATCACATAATCGGGGGCATAGAGGATGCCGCGCGACTCCAGTTGGTCAGCCACCTGCAGCGTGGTCAGCTGATTGTTCGCCGCCCCCGCCACCGCCGCGCAACGCAACTGCATCACCGTCTGGCCATTGAGCACCGGCCCTACGCCGCAGGGCGCGAAGATATCGCAAGGGGTGCTGATCAAGGCGTCATTGGTCACCGGGTGAGCATTGAACTGCTCCATCGCCAGGCGCACACGGCCTGGGTCCAGGTCGCTGACCAGCAATTCCGCGCCCGCCGCGTGCAGTTGCTCGGCCAGGGCATAGCCGACATTACCCAGCCCCTGCACAGCCACGCGCAAACCTTCGAGGTTGCTGCTGCCCAGCCGTGATTGCGAGGTGGTGCGGATGCCGGCGAACACACCCATGGCAGCGTGCGGTGACGGGTCACCGGAGGCCGTGGTGCTGGTGACATGTGGGGTGCTCTGGGCGATGCAGTCCATGTCCAGGGTCGAGGTGCCACTGTCCACGGCAATGATGAAACGCCCTTGCAGGGTATCGATGAAGCGGCCGAACGCCTCGAACAGCGCCGCGCGGTTTTCCACATGGGGGTTGCGCAGGACAACTGCTTTGCCGCCCCCCAATGGCAAGCCCGCCAGCGCCGCCTTGTAGCTCATGCCCTGGGCCAGGCGAATGGCGTCGGTCATTGCGCTCTCGTCATCAGCGTAAGGCAGATAGCGACAGCCGCCCATCGCGGGGCCCAGCGTCTCGCTGTGAATCGCCACCACGGCCTTGAGGCCGGTAGGCGGGTCAATGAACAGGTGCAGTGACTGGGTACGGGTGCTTTGCATCAGCGCGAACATCGACTGGCTCCCCAACGAGGTGCTCCTAGCAGTATAGGCACGCTTCAGAAGCAGGCTCTGCGCGCGGACCACTGGACGAAACCGCGCCCTCCAGCTAATACTCAAACGTGTGTGGAGAGCCCCCCCCATGAAGCCACGTCAAGCCTGCCTGGCCTGCCTGGAACGCGAGCCGGTCGCCCTGCTGGAAGCTGCGCTGTGGATCGCCGTCGAGCATGACCGCACTGTCGAGCCCGCAGCCTGCCTAGGTGCACTGCACATCCTGCAAGGGCAGATCAGTGCCAGCCTGCCGATGCTGCCGTTGGCCGAACTTGCCCAGCCGCTGTTGCGCCAGCTCAATGCACTGGGCTTCCAGCAGGACGAGTACCACCCGCTACGCCCGCAAGCAGCACTGCTGGACAAGGTACTGCAACGCCGCCGTGGCCAACCCCTGGCATTGGCCATCATTGCCCTGGAACTGGCCCTGCGCTTGTCCATACCGCTGGAGGGCGTGGCCTTCCCGGGGCATTTCCTGCTGCGCGTTCCCGGGGCCGATCACCTGCTCGACCCCTGTGGTGGCCGGCGCCTGTACACCAACGATTGCCGCGAGCTGCTGGCGCGCCAGTTCGGCCCGCATGTGCCGCTGACGGCCGAACACCTGCGCAGCGCCAGCGCCACGCAGATGCTGCAGCGCCTTTCGCGCAACCTGCGCCAGCTGCATATCAGCAATGACGACCACCTGGCCGCGCTGATCGACGCCGAACGGGTCATGCAGCTGGGCCCGGTGCAGGTCAGTGACTACATGACCCGCGCGACGCTGTACCAAAACCTGAATTGCCCCCAGGCCGAACGTTTCGACCTGGAACATGCCCTGCTGCTGACCGACGACCCGGTCCAGCGCCTGAAGCTATCCGAACGTATCGGCAAGCTACCGGCGGTGAACCGTTCGATTCACTGAGCCGGCGTATCCGCCTGGCAGGACGGATGCGCCTTGGCGAACGCCGGATGCCCCTTGGCCAGTGCAGCAACCCGGGCAATGCGCGGGTAACCGCCAAGGTCGATGTTGAAACGCTCGGCCGCATACACCTGTGGAATCAGGTAGACATCCGCCAGCCCCGGCTCATCGCCAAAGCAGTATCCGTGATCACCGATCAGCTGCTCGACGGCGGCCAGCCCTTGGCCGATCCAGTGGGCGATCCACTGATTGACCTGCGCCTCGTCATGGCCCAGCTGGCGCAGCTGGTTGAGCACGCTGACGTTGTGCAGCGGGTGCACATCGCAACCGATGATCGCCGCCACGCCACGCACCCTGGCGCGCATTGCAGCACCCGCCGGCAACAGTGCCGGCTGTGGGTACACCTCTTCCAGGTACTCGATGATCGCTGGCGACTGCACCAGCAGGTCACCGTCATCGGTGCGCAAGGCCGGCACCCGGCCTTGCGGATTCACCGCAACGTAGGCATCGCCGCGCTGGTCGCCCTTGAGCAGGTTGACCGGCACCGCCTGGAACTCCAACCCCTTCAGTGCCAGGGCAATGCGCACCCGGTAGGAAGACGTGGAACGGTAATAGGTGAACAGCTCCATGGTCGACGCCCTCAGTTGGCTGCGATGATCTTGCCGCGGCATTCGCCGAAGCCGATGCTGGCCACACCATCACGCTTGCAGCGGGCGCGCAGGATGATCTCGTCACCGTCCTCGAGGAACTTGCGGACTTCGCCGCTGGCCAACTCCACTGGCTGCTTGCCACCCACGGTGGTTTCCAGCAGGCTGCCGTACGCGTCTGGCGTAGCACCGGACAGGGTGCCGGAGCCGAACAGGTCGCCGGGCTGCAGCTGGCAACCGTTGACGCTGTGGTGAGCAATCAGCTGGGCCACAGTCCAGTACATGTTCAAGGTGTTGCTCAACGCCAGACGATGAGCCGGCAAGCCCTGCTCGCGCATGCGCTCGGTGAGCAACAGCACTTCCAGCTCGATGTCGAAGGCACCTCTGGCCTGGTCGCGCGGGTCGAGCAGATAGGGCAGCGGCTGCGGGTCGCCCTCCGGGCGGGCCGGCTGGGCGCAGCGGAATGGCTCCAGGGCTTCGGCGGTGACCACCCAGGGTGAAATGGTGGTGATGAAGCTCTTCGACAGGAATGGGCCCAGTGGCTGGTATTCCCAGGCCTGGATATCCCGCGCCGACCAGTCGTTGAGCAGGCACAGGCCGGCCATGTGATGCTCGGCCTCGGCAATCGGGATGGCCTGGCCCATGTCATTGCCCTGGCCGATCCAGATGCCCAGCTCCAGCTCGTAGTCCAGGCGTGCACAAGGGCCGAAGCTCGGCTCGGTGTGGCCGGCCGGCAGGGTCTGGCCTTTCGGGCGACGAACCTCGGTGCCGGATGGGCGCAAGGTCGAAGCGCGGCCGTGGTAGCCGATTGGCACGTACTTGTAGTTGGGCAGCAGCGGGTTGTCGGGACGGAACAGTTTGCCGACGTTGGTGGCGTGCTGGATGCCGACGTAGAAATCGGTGTAGTCGCCGACCTTGGCCGGCAGGTGCAACTGGCACTCGCTGGCCGGATACAGCGCACCCTCGAGCGCGGCCTGATGTTCGCCGTGTTCACCCAACAGCGCCAGCAGCCGCTCACGCAGGGCCACCCGGGAAGCACGGCCCAGCGCGAAGAAGGCGTTCAACCCACCGCCACGGGTGGCCTCTACCGCAGCCTTGGCCTGGCCATCGAACAGGCCCGCAGCCAACACGGCTTCCAGATCGAGGATGGCATCGCCGATGGCCACGCCACAGCGCAGCGCTTCGCCGGGGCGACTGAAGATGCCCAGCGGCAGGTTCTGCAGCGGGAAGTCGCGGTGCCCGTTGGCGTGCTCGACCCAGCTACGGGCAATGGCGGTCTGGTTCATGGGTTATCTCCGGTTCGGGTTGAAGGTGCTCGGCAAGGTGGCCCAGCAACTATCGTAGTCGGCCTGCAATTGCGGGCTGTCGAGTGCCTGCAGGCTCGGGCGCAGCACCTGGCTGGTCTCGAACATGAAGGCCATGGTGTTGTCGATCTTGTGCGGTGCCAGCTCGGCGGCGATGGCCTTCTCGCAGGTTTCGGCGTCCGGCCCGTGGGCGCTCATCACGCCGTGCAGCGAGGCACCGCCCGGCAGGAAGCCTTCGGCCTTGGCATCGTAGGCTCCGCTGATCAGGCCCATGAACTCGTTCATCAGGTTGCGGTGGAACCACGGTGGACGGAAGGTGTTCTCGGCCACCATCCAGCGCGGCGGGAAGATCACAAAATCCATGTTGGCCAAGCCGTGAACGCTGGTCGGCGACGTCAGGACGGTGAAGATCGACGGGTCCGGGTGGTCGAAGCTGACCGTGCCGATCGTGTTGAAGCGGCGCAGGTCGTACTTGTACGGCACGTTGCTGCCGTGCCAGGCGACCACGTCCAGCGGCGAATGCTGCAGCTCGCAAGCCCAGTGCTCACCCAGGAACTTCTGCACCAGCTGCACGGGGCCCTCGACTTCTTCGTAGTGCGCCACCGGGGTGAGGAAATCCCGTGGGTTGGCCAGGCCATTGCTGCCGATCGGCCCCAGGTCAGGCAGGCGCAGCGGGGCCCCGTGGTTTTCGGCGATGTAGCCGCGTGCCTGGCCATCGGGCAGCTCGACGCGGAACTTCATGCCGCGCGGGATCACGGCGATTTCCATAGGCCCGACATCCATCACGCCCAGTTCGCTGGCGATGCGCAGGCGGCCCTGTTCCGGCACCAGCAGCAGCTCGCCATCAGCGTTGAAGAACACGCGCTCCATGGAGCGGTTGGCGCGGTAGATGTAGATGCTTACTCCGGCCGGTTTTTCAGCAGCCGAGTTGGCCACCATCGGCAGCCAGCCTTCGATGAAATCGGTAGGCTCACTGGGAATTGGCTGGGGGCTCCAGCGCAGGCGGTTGGGCGTGGCTGCACCCGGCGGGCCGCTCAATGGCTCGCGCTGCAGGCGCTCGAAGCGCGGGTGCAGGGCCGATGGGCGGATGCGGTATAGCCAGGTGCGGCGCAGTTCGCTGCGGGTCATGGTAAATGCCGTGCCCGATAGCAGCTCGGCATACAACCCGTAGGGCGCTTTCTGTGGCGAGTTTTGCCCGACTGGCAGAGCACCAGGCAGGGCTTCGCTGGCGAATTCGTTTCCAAAACCGCTCAGGTACTGAAGGTCGGGGGACGTATCGTGGTTCATCGAAACCTCCGGATTTTGTTTTTATCGTAATCAGATTACGAATAACGTAATTTGCTCCGGTCAAGGCGTCAAGCTATAAAGGCCCACTTGAACAATCCGGAACCCCGAAGTCCATGGTCAAAGCCAGCTCCCCCGCCGACAACGGCAAGCAGAAGGTCCGTTCGGCGGAAGTCGGCACCGATATCCTCAAAGCGCTCGCCGAACTGTCACCGTCCACGTCGCTGTCGCGCCTGGCCGAACATGTGCAGATGCCGGCGAGCAAGGTCCACCGTTACCTGCAGGCGCTGATCGCCAGCGGTTTTGCCGAACAGGATGCTGCCACCAACCACTATGGCTTGGGCCGTGAGGCATTGCGTGTGGGGCTGGCGGCGCTGGGCAGCATCGATGTGCTGAAGGTGGCGGCGCTGCCGCTGTCGCAACTGCGCGATGACCTCAACGAGAGTTGCTTCCTGGCGGTATGGGGCAACCAGGGCGCCACCGTGGTAAACATCGAACCCGCCGTGCGGGCGGTTACGGTGGTGACCCAGATCGGCTCGGTGCTGCCGTTGCTCAGTTCCTCCACCGGCCTTGTGTTTGCAGCCCATTTGCCCGAGCGCGAGACCGTGGAGCTGCGTGACCGCGAGCTGACTGTGCTGCAGCAGAGCGCCAGTGAATACGAAGGCTTGCTGGCTGGTATCCGCGAACAGGGCCTGCACCATGTGCACGGCCTGTTGATGCCAGGGGTGGATGCGTTGTCTGCACCCGTGTTCAACGCCATGGGGCAAATCGCGGCGGTGATGACCGTGGTCGGTCCGACTTCGATCTTCCATGCCGATGAACATGGCCCGGCAGCCCAGCGCCTGCTGGCTGCAGCGCGGGACTGCAGCTGGCGCATGGGCTACTCGCCTGCAGCCTGAGATGCCTGCCGGGCACTGTTGCCCGAAACGTAAAGGTGAATGTCACAAGCGGCTATTTTTCCCACAGGATCAAGCGCTTATTCTTACGTCACTGGCCGGCATGAAGGGCTCTACCCCCCGCCTTTCAGGCCCGCGAGGTTCACCGACGTTGATTTTGAAGCTCCTTGATCTAACGTCTCGATTGGCCGCTGCGTTTGCAGCGGCCTTTTTTATGGGCGAGTGCAGGTTTGACAGGTGTAGTGCCTGTGACATCCGTTGCAATCACCTGATCACCCGCTCAGGACCAGGCAACGCTCTGCGGCAGGTAGCTCAGCAGCTGTTGGCGAAAGGCCAGGTAGTGGCGCAATACCTGCACCGGCGCTTCGGTGTGCGGATAATGGCCGATGCCCTGCAATTGCACGGTGTCGGGGTTGGGCACGAGCTGCCGATAGCGCTCGACCATATGCGCACCGGACAGAGGATCAGCGCTGCCATTTATGAACCGCAGCGGCACTCCATCGCGCTGCAATGCCCCGACCCAGCGCTCGCGGTACTGTTTGCGCTCAGGCTGGTAACCCACCAGTTTGTGCAGGATGCGCGTACCCTGGTTGGCGGCGATCAGGCTCCAGCAATCGTCCAGCGCGCTTTCGCTTGGATGGGTGCACGGGCCGTAGATCTGGGTCACATTGCGCACCAGGTCGTCGCGCCCGAACGAACGCCCCACCAGCCAGCCGAGGCGGCTGAGCAGCAGCTTCTGGACCAGGGGTATCTGGCAGCTTTCCGGGAACAGTCCACTGTTGAGGAACACGCAGCTGGCGATGTCGACGCGCTGTTCATGATGCCGCGACAGCAGCTCCTGAGCCACGCTGCCACCGTAGTCGTGCGCCAGCAGATGCACCGGCTGGTCGACCTGCAGCTGCGCCAGCAGCGCCTGTTGCAGGTCTGCTTGCTCCATCAGGCTATAGCGGTGGTTGAGCGGCTTGGCCGAATCGCCAAAGCCGAGCATGTCGCAGGCAATCACCCGGAAGCGTTGGGTCAGCGGTGCCCACAGGTAATGCCAGTCCCAGCTCGCGGTGGGAAATCCATGCAACAGAAGCAGGGGCTCTCCTTGCCCTGCGGTCCAGTAGCGGATGCTCTGGCCCCGAAATGTAAAACTCAACCCTCGGGTACGCCAGACGCGCAATGGAATCTCGGCCAGAGGCATCAGAGTCGTCCCGGTGGGTTGCTGTTGACGGTATAGGGCAAGGCTGCGTTCATTGCATGTCACCTCGGCACTTACATGTGCTCTCTATGTCGAGGTTGAGTGTAAGCAGCAGCCCGTCATGTGAAAATTGCGTTAACAGCCAGCTTGATGACCGAGCGAGTCAGTGGCACGTTGAGTCACTGCAGCAACGGCGCGACGAGCAGGTTGAGCAGGCCTTCATGGACCATGACCAGCCCGGCCACGAGCGTTGCCTCAGGCTCGCAGGGCTTGGGCGAACTCGGCCAGCCAAGGCTCGGCATCGGTTTCCGGGGTCACTGTTTCACTGGCATCGAGCTTGAGCATCGGCAGCACTTCGCGCACCCCCAGCTCGGCAAACAGCTCGCGCATCTGCTCGCCACCGCCACAATAGGTATCGCCATAGCTCGAATCACCCAGGGCGATCACCGCGCCCGGCAGCCCGCGCCAGGCAGCTGGGAGGGTGTCGCGAATGCTGCTGTACAGCGGCATGAGGTTATCCGGCAATTCACCCATGCCGGTGGTCGACGTCACCGCGAGCAGTGCCTGGGGGGCAAAACCTTCGAGATCCGGCTGGGTTGCGCGGGCAGCATGCCAGGCTTCAAAGCCTGCAACCTTGAGCAACGACTCGGCATGACGGGCGACTTCTTCGGCGGTGCCGTACACCGAGCCGGAAATAATGACGACTTTCATCAGGAAGAGGATTCCGAAACTGAGTGAAAACGTAGGATACTAGCATCCGACGCTGGCAAAAGGCCGCCTCGACCAAAGTCCCCTTCATCACCCCCAATGGTCCGTACATGATCAACGCGCAGCTGTTGCAATCGATGGTCGACGCATCAAACGACGGGATCGTGGTCGCCGAACAGGAAGGTGACGACACCATCCTGATCTACGTGAATGCGGCCTTCGAACGCCTGACCGGCTACAGCCGTGACGAAATTCTCTACCAGGATTGCCGCTTCCTGCAGGCCGATGATCGCGATCAGCTGGGCCGGGCACGCATTCGCAAGGCGCTGAGCGAAGGCCGTCCCTGCCGTGAAGTACTGCGCAACTACCGCAAGGACGGCAGCGCATTCTGGAACGAGCTGTCGATCACCCCGGTGAAGCACGATGCCGATCAGCGCACCTATTTTATCGGTATCCAGAAAGACGTCAGCCGCCAGGTCGAACTAGAGCGCGAGCTGGCAGAACTGCACGCTCGTCGGAATTCCGACGAGCGTCGCTGAACGAAGTGCCCTGAGCATGGTCAATTGCCGTTGAAGAAATCGTCATCACCGAGTTCGATCATGCAAGCCAACGCACTCCTGACTCAGGACGAACTGGATTTCATCCAGGATATGCAGCATTCCCCGCAATTGAACCTGGCCGACCCCATGTCGAGCCTGCTGGTCAATGGCGATCGCCGCATCCAGTCCCTGCTCGCTCGCCTGGTGGCCAACGAACAGGTGACCCTGCAGGCTCAGTTCAACAACCAGCAGATCAGCTTCCCGCTGCAGTTGGTGGAGGACGAGTTCCACGCCGTGCACCTGCAGATCGGCTCACCTGAAATCTACGAAGACGACGGCCCGATGCTGCGCCCTTGGCGTTTGTCGATGGAGCAGCCCAGCGCCCTGCTGGATGCCCAAGGCAAGGCCAGCGGCCTGCTGGTCAGGGAGATTTCGTTCAAAGGTGCGTTGCTCGAAGTACGTGGCCTGGCCATGGCCCCTTCCCGCTTCGACCTGCATTTCGCCCCGGACGGCATCAGCCCGATAGGCCTGCATGGCCGGCTGCGTCGGCGGATTGGCCCGGACCTCGCCGCCTATGACCTGAGCCGCAGCCCCGCAGGCGAAACTGACCGGCTGCGCGAATACATCCTCCAGGCCCATCGCCGCGCCCACCCAGAGCTGCACGATCAGGTATCGAGCTGACCGGCAAGGTACTGTCGCAAGCGTCGCCGCATCAGTCCGACCTCTGCGCCAAGGCACGCCACCGGGCTCCCCGCCAAGCCATCCTGGGCGCCTTCAGCCGCTTCGCCGGCCAGCAGCAACGGGCACTGCAGCCCTGCCGCCAGGCGCGTCAGCCGTTTGCCCAGCCCGCCGCTCGGTGAGTGATTGGCAAACAGCACCAATGCATCCGGCCTGAGCCGCTCGCACACCAGCGGCAACTCTTCCAGCAACTGCCCGGGCAGGAGCAAGCGCACGCCAACCTCATCGCTGGCCAACAGCAAGCCAGTGACCAGCAGTTCCAGTTCCAGGCAGGGACCAGGCAACGGCGCCAGCAACACATTGCGGCCACGCGGCAGAGAAGCGAGCTGCAATCGAACGAACACCCGCCTGCGCAGGAACTGGTCGAGGAACAGCCATTCACTGGCCAGGCCAAAAGCCCCCTGCCCCGCCGCCAGGTCATGCCATACGGGCATGAACACTTCATCGAATACCTGATCCTGGGTGATTGCCGCAAACACCTGGTCGAACAGGCTATCCAGGGCCTCGGCATCGAAGCGATGCACCGCCTCGCGCACCTGGGCCTGCCAGTGTGCCATGCAATCCGCCAGCACCGCATCATGGGCGAGCATCTGGTCACGGGCCAGGATGCTGCCGACCTTGCTCACGGCCACGCCACGCTCGAGCCAACCGAGAATGCGCCGGATTACTTCGATATCTGCCTGGCCATACAGACGGTGACCGCTGTCGGTGCGTGTGGGCTGGATCAGCCCGTAGCGGCGCTCCCAGGCGCGCAAGGTGACGGCGTTGACGCCAGTCAGGCGGGACACCTCACGGATCGGTAACAAGTCCTGGTGTGGTAGGCCCGCGTTGAAGGCCGAGCTACGTCCCTGTTTGTTCATCTGCACTGAGCAACCTGTGTGCGGAATTTGAGTGCGCATTCTACTACGACAATACAGGCCACGAGCCAGCAACCGTTTGCGAGCAATTGTTAACGCTCGGCATGTTCCCTGCGCAGCCGTTCAGGCGAGGTCATACAAGCCGAAACAGTTCGGGTATGCTGGGCAGCAACGACAGGACAGACAAGTTGACCGCCCGCACATGAACAGCCCAATACTCGTCACCGGCGCCAGCCAGCGCGTCGGGCTGGCCCTGGCCCTCGAACTGGCTGAGGCCGGCCATACCGTAGTCAGTGCCAGCCGCAGCCACACGCCGCAATCCGCGCACCCGAACATCGTGCAGTTTCAGGCCGACCTCTGCATCAAGGCCGACCGTGAAGCGTTGATCGACCACCTGCAGCGCCACTACGTCGGCCTGCGTGCGATCATCCACAATGCCTCGCTGTGGCTCGACGACGACCTCGACAACCTCGAGACCATGTTCCGCCTGCACGTCGAAGCGCCGTACCACCTCAACCTGGCCCTGGGCGAGCTGCTGAACAAGGTCGACAAGGCCGACATCATCCATATCTGCGACGAAACCGCCTCGCGCGGCAGCAAAGGCCACATCGGCTACGCCGCGACCAAGGCCGCGCTGCAGAACATGGTGCTGTCGTTCGCCGAAAAGTATGCACCCAAGGTGCACGTCAACGGTATCCTGCCGGGCCTGCTGATCCTCAAGGAAGGCGGTGACGAGGCCTACCGCCAGCAGACCCTGAAAAAGGCTTTGCTGGAATTCGAACCCGGCGCCGGGCCACTGATCGAGACGGTGAAATACCTGCTCGCCAGCCAGTACAGCACCGGCAGCCAGGTGGTCATCAACGGTGGCCGCCACCTGAAGAACCGCATGATCTGAGAGACTGCCATGACTGAACATCAACAGCTCGAACTTGAAGCCGCCGCGTTCCGGCGCCTGGTCGAACACCTGCAGAAACGCACCGATGTGCAGAACATCGACCTGATGAACCTCTCCGGCTTCTGCCGCAACTGCCTGTCCAAGTGGTACAAGGCCGCCGCCGACGAGCGCCAGGTCGACATCAGCCTGGATGACGCCCGCGAAGCGGTGTACGGCATGCCCTACGCCGAGTGGAAAGCCCAATACCAGAAAGAAGCCAGCGCCGAGCAGCAAGCGGCGTTTGAACAAGGAAAACCTCGTGACTGATCTGAACACCCTGCGCACCAGCCTGGCCAGCGGCCAACACGCCTTTGCCGATACCCTGGCGTTCATCGCCGGCAATTACAGCTACCAGCCCCAGGCTTTCAACAACGGGGGCGTGGAAAACGCCGCCGGGCAGAACGAAGGCTCGTGCAAGACCTTGGGCCTGGCCCTGCTGGAAGGCCTGAGCGACCAGGAAGCGCTGTTGGCCTTCGGTGAACATTACCGTGATGTGCTGGCCACGCCTGAGGGCAGTGACCATGGCAATATCCGTGCGCTGATCAAGCATGGGCTGGCGGGCGTGAAGTTTGCCGAGCAGCCGCTTTCGCGCAAGGCTTGAGAATGCTGGGGCCGCTGTGCGGCCCCAGAATTTCAACTGATCGTCGTCCCCGGCACACCATTTTCCAGCCCGCCCTGTTGCAACCACTGCAACGCAATCGGCCACAGGCTTTCGCGAAACCGGTCATGGAAGAACGCGAAGTGGCCAATCTCATCGACCGAGATATCCACAGGTGCAATGCGCAAATGCCGCCGCTGCGCCGCAGGCAGATACCCCAGCAAACGCTCGGTCGCCGCGACCGTGCCGAATGGATCGTCGGTCAAGCTGATGGCCAAGGTCGCCGCCTTGACCTGGGAGAAAGGCAGCGTTGCCAGGCCGCGCCCACTGGGGCGCTGTTCATAGCGCGGCGTGCGTGTGGTCCAGTCCTGCACCACACCGGATGGCGTGTCCTCCAGCCAACCCAGGCGCTTGCCAGGAAAGTAGCCAAACATTCGGGTCAACAGCGGCATCACCACGTGCCATTTGCCCAATAGCTGCCAGCGCTGGTCGGCAGCATAGTCGCGCCAGTAGGCGAACTGCGCACCCACCATCACCACTCGGCGTATCTGCCCTGCCGACGGTGCAAGGCCTACTGCACATCCGCCAAAGCTGTGTCCCACCACGTCCACCGGCTGGCCGGGGAAATGTGCTGCCGCATGCACCAGCATGGCTTCGAAATCCAGCCGGCCCCAATCGCTCCACGATGCCTGGAAGCCGCGCAGCGAATGCGGGCGTGATTCACCGATACCGCGATAGTCATAGGTCAGCACATCGCAGCCCTGGGCAAACAGGAAGTCGGCAAAGCGCGAGTAGAAGCGGCAGCGTACCGAGGTGGCCGCATTGATGATCACCAACGGGCGTTGGCAATCTGCCTGGGCGTGGCGCCAGCAGAAGCCGCCGAGGCTGTAACCGTCGGCCGTGGCCTGGCGAAAGGCGGTGGCGGGTTGGGTGAGGCTGCTCATGGCGCGCTTCCTGTTGTTGTGCGCCAAAGCTAGCAAAAAAATGGGGGCCTGTATCGGCCCCCACTTTTTACATCGACTTACAGCTCGACGCAGTCGAACTTCACATCGGTCGCCACGTCTTCGTCGTAGTTGACGTCAGCGCGCTCGAAGCCGAACAGGTTGAGGAACTGCTTCTTGTAACCGGCGTAATCGGTCAGCTCGAACAGGTTCTCGGTGGTCACCTGAGGCCACATGGCCTTGCAGGCATCCTGCACGTCGTCGCGCAGTTCCCAGTCGTCCAGGCGCAGGCGGGCTTTCTCGTCCACCTCGGCCGGGGCGCCATCGGTGCGGTACAGGCGATCGCGGAACATGCGGTCCAGCTGGTCCTGTGTGCCTTCGTGCACACCCTTTTCCTGCATGATCCTGAAGACCATCGACAGGTACAGCGGCATCACCGGGATGGCCGAGCTGGCCTGGGTGACCACCGACTTCAGCACTGCCACGTTGGCACCGCCCTTCACTTCGCCGGCCAGTTTCTTGTCCAGGCGCAGTGCGGTCTCGTCCAGGTCCTGCTTGGCCTGGCCCAGCGCGCCGTGCCAGTAGATCGGCCAGGTAATCTCGGTACCGATGTAGCTGAAGGCCACGGTGCGCGCGCCTTCGGCCAGCACGTCGGCACCCGCCAGGGCGTCGATCCACAGCTGCCAGTCCTGGCCGCCCATGACGGTGACGGTGTCGGCGATTTCCTGCTCGGTGGCCGGCTCAATGCTGGCCTCGATGATGGTGTCCTTGTTGGTGTCGATGGCAGTCGACTTGTACGGCTGGCCGATCGGCTTGAGCGCGGAACGGATCAGTTCACCGGTCTGTGGCAGCTTGCGCACAGGGGACGCCAGCGAGTAGATGACCAGGTCGACCTTGCCGCCCATTTCGTTCTTGATCAGTTCGATGACCTTGGCGCGGGCTTCGTCGGAGAAGGCGTCACCATTGATCGACTTGCTGTACAGGCCCTCGGCTTTGGCGAACTTGTCGAAGGCAGCAGCGTTGTACCAGCCGGCAGTGCCGGGCTTGGTCTCGGTGCCTGGCTTTTCGAAGAACACGCCCAGGGTGTCGGCCTTGAAACCGAAGGCCGCCGTGATGCGGGCTGCCAGGCCGTAGCCGCTGGAAGCGCCGATGACCAGGACCTTCTTCGGGCCATCCTCGCGCAGGCCCAGCTTGCGGGTGGCTTCGATCTGGTCACGGACGTTGAGCTCGCAGCCCTTCGGGTGAGTCGTGGTGCAGATGAAACCGCGAACCTTAGGATGAATGATGGCCAATGTCTGTACCTCGTCAGGTTTATGCCGGAGGAAGCGCCGCAGGGGCGATTCCGATTGATCAGAGGGTGAGACTACCCCCGCAGGTTATCCGACACATATTACGGGGTGATCAGGGCGATGCAAAACCGGGGATCGCCTGTACTGGCCCTTTCGCGGCTAAAGCCGCTCCCACAGGGCCCGCGCAGGCCTTGACCCTGTGGGATCGGCTCATCGCCGACGGCGCCCGGTAACCATCGACAGCGGCAGATTTTCGCGCAAGCGCACGCTCTCGACCACCGCTGCCAACAAATGCACACAGACCAGTGCCAGCAAGGCATCGGCGATGAAACTGTGGATATCCAACGGCCAGTCCGCGCCCCACAGCGCATCCACCTCCTCCATCAAAAAGCCGGTCAGGCCCAAGGCCGCAAGGCAGGTCAGCATCAGCACCATCACCAGCGCGCCAATCGGTGAATGGCCAAGGCGATGGAATGGCTTGCCTTGCAGCAAAGCCCGCCCATGTGCGGCCAACCTGGCCCGGGTAGGCCAGAAGTCGGCCCAGCGCGCACTCTGCGGCCCGACAAAGCCCCACACCAGGCGCACCAACACGCAGCCAACGGCGTAATACCCCAGCCAGCGGTGCCAGCCATCACCCTCTTCGTTGAAGAAGTAATTGGCAAAGAACACCGTGGCGAACGACAGGTGACACAGCCGCAGCAGAGGGTCCCAGAGCCGCACCATGGCGGCTGGCATCAGTCTTCGATCTCGCTCTTGACTGCCTTGCCGGTGACCGGGTCATGGTAGATCTCGACCTTCTTGCCGTCCTTGTTGAAACCGTAGATCTCGTAACAGTTGCCTTTGGTGACCTTGAACTTGTTGATCTTGTAACCCTGCTCCTTGAGCTGTGCCTGGAACTTGTCCGGGTCTTGCCAGGTGCTTTTGTCGGCGTTGGTACATTGGGTGGCGGCGAAGGCGGCGCCGCTGGTGATGAAAAGCGCGAGCGTCAGGAGAAAACGCATGGCAATAGGCTCCAATCTGTTGAGAGGAACAGCACAGTGCGGGAGGCAACCCGCTGAGCTTAGCCCACAGCCGATTGATTTGCTTTTCACATCAATGACAAAGAAAAACAAACTTAACAAATCAACCAAAGCCACCGATGCTGGCAGCACTACGCCCATTGCCCGGAGAACAACAACATGAACGATGTGGTCATCGTCGCCGCAACCCGTACCGCCATCGGCAGCTTCCAGGGTGCCCTGGCCAATGTGCCTGCCGTCGACCTCGGTGCGGCGGTGATCAGGCAGCTGCTGGAACAGACCCGGCTGGACCCGGCCCAGGTCGACGAAGTGATCCTCGGCCAGGTGCTCACCGCCGGGGCCGGGCAGAATCCGGCCCGCCAGGCCGCGATCAAGGCCGGCCTGCCCTACAGCGTGCCGGCGCTGACCCTGAACAAGGTCTGCGGCTCGGGCCTGAAGGCCCTGCACCTGGCGGCCCAGGCGATCCGCTGCGGTGACGCCGACGTGGTGATCGCCGGTGGCCAGGAGAACATGAGCCTGGCGCCCTACGTAATGCCGTCGGCACGGACCGGCCAGCGCATGGGCCATGGTCAGCTGATCGACAGCATGATCAGCGATGGTCTGTGGGACGCCTTCAACGATTACCACATGGGCATCACTGCCGAGAACCTGGTGGAAAAGTACGGCCTTGGTCGTGAGCAGCAGGATGCCTTCGCTGCCGAATCGCAGCGCAGGGCCGTGGCGGCAATGGAAGCGGGCCGGTTCAAGGACGAAATCACTCCGATCGTGATGCCGCAGAAAAAAGGCGAGCCGAAAGTCTTCGACCGTGACGAACAACCCCGTCCGGATACCACCGCCGAATCGCTGGCCAAGCTGCGCCCTGCATTCAAGAAAGACGGCAGCGTCACCGCCGGCAATGCCTCCAGCCTGAACGACGGCGCTGCCGCAGTGTTGCTGATGAGCGCCAGCAAGGCTCAGGCCTTGGGGCTGCCGGTACTGGCGAAAATTTCCGCCTACGCCAGCGCAGGCGTGGACCCGGCAATCATGGGCATCGGCCCGGTGTCGGCGACCCAGCGCTGCCTGGACAAGGCCGGCTGGCAGCTGGCTGACCTTGACCTGATCGAGGCCAACGAAGCCTTTGCCGCGCAGGCACTGGCGGTGGGCAAGGCGCTGGAGTGGGATGCAAGCAAGGTCAACGTCAATGGCGGCGCGATTGCCCTGGGGCATCCGATTGGTGCTTCCGGATGCCGGGTGCTGGTGACCCTGCTGCACGAAATGATCAAGCGTGATGCCAAAAAAGGGCTGGCCACCTTGTGCATTGGTGGTGGCCAGGGTGTCGCGCTGGCGATTGAGCGTTGATCAGGCCGTAGCGCGCAACTCGCGGGCAGCCGCTTCATTGACGCCCCTGACCAGCAGCGCGGCTTCCTGGCACTTGTGCACGGCCTGCTCCACCGGGCTGTGCAGCAACGGACAGGCTGTGCTCACCCACAGCCGATCGCCCAGACGGTCGTGGGCATCGCGCAGCAGGTCCAGGGTATTTTCCAGGTCGCAGGGCGAGGCGTTGCGGCCGTCGACCAGGCCGAGCGACAGCACCTTGTAGGCCGGCAGCCGGTCGAGGATGGTCTGATACTGCTCGGGGGCCTGTACCAGGTCGACGTGCAAGCCATCGACCGGCAGGTTGACGGCCAGGCCGAGGTTGCCTTCCAGGCCACCGAAGTAGGTGGCGATCAGCTTCTTCAGCGGTGCACGCTGAAGGATGTTGTAGACACGTTCAAACGCGTTTTTCCAATCCTGCGGCAGTTCCTGGGCCAGGATCGGCTCATCGATCTGCACCCATTCGGCGCCTAGGGCAGCCAGACGATTCAGACTCAGGTCATACAGCGGCAGCAGGTGTTCCAGCTCGTCGAGGTCAGCGTTGCCTTTGCTGGCCTGCCACAGGTAGGTCAAAGGGCCGGTCACCACCGGTTTGACTGCATGGCCCAACGCCTTGGCTTCTGTTACTTCGTCGAACAGTTGCTCCCAGCATTGGGCAAACGGCTGATGGCACCAGGCGAAATCGCCAACTGGCAGCAGCTCAATGCCGGCATCTTTCTGCACTTGCCAGTGGCGGGCACGCAATTCGCGGTCACTGCCAAAGCGTGGAAAGCCCAGGTTGTGTGCCAGTGCCATGTCTTGTCCCTTGAGTCCTGAAATGAATGAGGGCATTTTCCGGCCAGCCATCTCCTGAGACAAACTCATTAAATTTGAGATGAACTCAAAAAATTCTCATGATCCCGATGAGCCTGAATGTCTCGTTCAGAGCAGCAACCTACGTATTCAGACATGAGCCCAACCGCCAACCTGCCGCACACTGCCAACCTGAATACTCCAGGTGCCCTCGAGCCATGAGCCTGCTGAAAGCTGCGCTGTGCGATAAACATTTCGTCTGCGTCATGGAATTCGTCCCCAAGCCCTCGGCAGAGCGCTTTGCGGCAATGGAGGCGATGATGGCCCGCGGGCAATTGTGTGGCTGGCCGATGACCGTCGCCATCGGCGACCGCGTGGGCAGCCCGCTGGACATGTCGCCCCTGGACGCCCTCGCCTCCTTCAGCACCCCACCGCCCGCCTTGCCGCACTTTTCCGGCAAGGACCGCGAGCGCCATCATCTTCTGGCTCAATTGCAGCGCATGGACGCAGCCGGGCTCGATCAATTGCTGCTGCTTACCGGTGACCGCCTGCCCGGCCACCAGCCCGGTGCACGCCCGGTACGCTACCTGGAGTCGGTCGCGGCCTTGATGATTGCGCGCCAGGCCTGCCCGCACTGGTTGCTCGGCGCGGCACTGAACCCCTTCAAGTATCACGAGGAAGAAGGCGGCGCACAGTACTTCAAGGCCGAGAAGAAACTCGCTGCCGGCGCCGATTTCCTTACCCTGCAACTGGGCTTCGATGCCAGCAAGCACCAGGAAGCCATGCACTGGATGCAGCGCCAGGCTTCGCCCAAACCGATGCTGGCCTGCCTGATGAGCCTGACTCACGGCCGCGCTACGATGCTCGAACAGGTGGCGGGGGTAACCGTCTCGCCCTCAATGCGCGACCTGCTTGAAGCCGAAAGCAAGGTATCCAAGGCTTTCGCCCAGGCGCGCAGCGTCGACCGCCTGGCCTTGCAGATCATCGGTGTGAAGCTGATGGGTTATGCAGGCGTGCACCTGTCGGGGATTCACGAACTCAAGCAACTGCTTGCACTGGAGGAGCGCCTGCAGCACTGGCAGGCGCAGATCCACACGCTGGAACACTGGGCACCCGCCTGGGCCGACAGCTGGCAGATGCCGGGCCTGCCAATCGTTGCGTTCCATCCGCCACAGGGCAACTGGCGCCAGGGCGAATCGACCGTCAATGCCTCGGGGAGGGAAAAAATCCGTTATCACCTGCTGCACAGCGCCCATTCGCTGCTGTTCAGCCGCACCAACTGGCTGAGCAAGGTGTTCGGCTGGACCGTGCGCCAGCCACTCTGGGCAACGACGCGCGGCGCCCGTGTGCTGCATGGGCTGGAACGGGCGATCAAACGCCCGCTCACTGGCTGCGACACCTGCGGGCGCTGCCGCCTGGAAGACACCCTCTACACCTGCCCGGAAACCTGCCCCAAGGGCCTGGCCAACGGCCCTTGCGGCGGCACGGCACTGAACCGCTGCGAGTTTGGCGACCGAGAGTGCGTCCACAGCGTCAAGTACCGCACCGCCAAGGCCGTGCGGCAAACTGCTGTGCTCACCGAACGACTGATCCCGTGCATCGAAGTCGAAACACGCCACCGCAGTTCCTGGCCGCAATGGTTCGAGGCCCAGTCGCCCCGTCGGCTCAACCCGCAGCCAGCGCCTCGAACCCAGCCCGAATCTTAGCTTCGGGCAGTTCATCGGCAATGAATACCATCACGCTTTCGCGGTTCTCGTCTGCCGCCCATTCGGCATCCCAGTCGAAACCGTACAGCTTGAGCACCCCCTGGAACACCAGACGACGGTCCTCACCGGCAATGTTCAGCACGCCCTTGTAGCGCAGCAACTGCTGGCCGTGCGCTTCAAGCAGTTCATTCATGAAGTCGCTGAGGCGGTCGATGTCCAGCGCGGTATCGGTGCGCAGCACCAGGGTGGAAATCCGGTCAGGGGTGGCCGGCTTGAGCAACGGGCGCAGGCTCGGCTTGAGGTTGGCGCCCAGGTCCGGGTTCAGGTTGAAGCCGCGCACATCGAGCAGTTCGGCCAGGTCGATACGGCCATGCTCGACCACACGGATGGCCGCCCGACCATTGATGCGCGCCAGGCGCTCACGCAAGGCCTCCACCACAGCCGGCTCGACCAGGTCGGTCTTGCTCAGCAGCAGGCGATCGGCAAAACCGACCTGGGCCTGGGCGATGGTCTGGCTCAGGTGCACGTCGGCGTGTGCGGCATCGACCAGGGTGATGATGCCGTCGAGGATGTAACGATCACGCAGTTCTTCGTCAACGAAGAATGTCTGTGCAACGGGCGCTGGGTCGGCCAGGCCGGTGCATTCGATCACCAGGCGGTCGAAGGCGATCTCGCCGGCATCCAGGCGCTCGAGCAGCAGATACAGAGCACGGGTCAGGTCGCCATGGATGCTGCAGCACACACAGCCGTTGGCCAAGGTCATGACCTGTACCGGCTCGTCGCCAAGCAGCTGGCTGTCGATACCGGCCTCGCTGAATTCGTTCTCGATCACGGCGATCTTCAGGCCGTGCTCGGCCTTGAGCATGTGCTTGAGCAAGGTGGTCTTGCCGGCACCGAGAAATCCGGTAAGAACAGTAACGGGAATGGGCGTCTGCACGCAGAAATCTCCTGTGCGGTAGAAAAGTGATGGGGAGATCAGCGATCAATGTGGGAGCGGCCTTGTGTCGCGATGGGGCCGCATAGCGGCCCCGGCACTTTCAGCGGCGAAGCTGAAAACCTGGGGCCGCTTTGCGGCCCAATCGCGACACAAGGCCGCTCCCACAGAAAAAGTGCGCCGGCAGCTAGGGCCGGCGCAGTGTTCAACAGCACTTGGGCCCGGACTTGCCACCGTAACGCGCTTCCTGGCGTTCGCGGAAGAACGCCTCGTACGACATCACCGGCTTGTCCGGGTGCTTGTTGCGCATGTGCTCGACGTAGTTGTCGTAGTCGGGCATGCCGACCATCAGGCGGGCTGCCTGCCCCAGGTATTTACCCAGTCGACCCAGGTCGTTGAACATCACTGCAGTCCTCTCAAGCGTCAGGCAGGGCCTGGAACGGGGTTTCCTTGTCGGTACGCTCTTTTCGGCCGAGGGCGGCATAACCGACCTTAAGGGCGAAGAACAGCACACTGAACACCACCAGCAGGAACAGAATGGTCAGGCCGGCGTTGGTGTAGGCGTTGAAGATCACGTGTTGCATCTGGCTGATGTCCTTGGCCGGGGCCAGCACCTGACCAGCATCCAGCGCAGTGCTGTACTTCTTGGCCAGGGCCAGGAAGCCGACCGCCGGGTTCGGGTCGAACAGCTTGATCAGGCCTGCCGCAGTGGTGCAGATCAGCAGCCAGGCAGCCGGCAACAGGGTGACCCAGATGTAGCGCTCGCGCTTCATCTTGATCAGGACCACGGTGCCGAGCATCAGGGCGATACCGGCCAGCATCTGGTTGGAGATACCAAACAGCGGCCACAGGGTGTTGATGCCACCCAGCGGGTCGATCACGCCCTGGTACAGCAGGTAACCCCACAATGCCACGCAACCGGCGGTGCCGATCAGGTTGGCGGTCCACGACTCGGTGCGCTTGAGGGCCGGCACGAAGCTGCCCAGCAAGTCCTGCAGCATGAAGCGACCGGCACGGGTACCGGCGTCCACTGCGGTGAGGATGAACAGCGCTTCGAACAGGATCGCGAAGTGGTACCAGAAGGCCATGGTGTTCTCACCCGGCAGCACCTGGTGCAGGATCTGCGCGATACCCACCGCCAAGGTCGGCGCACCACCGGCACGGGCGAGTACGGTGTGCTCGCCGATGTCGCGGGCCACCGCTTCGAGCTGCTCAGGGGTGATCATGAAGCCCCAGCTGCTGACCGTCTGCGCCACCGACGCAACGTCGGCACCGACCACCGCGGCCGGGCTGTTCATGGCGAAGTACACGCCTGGCTCGATCACCGAGGCGGCAACCATGGCCATGATCGCGACGAACGATTCCATCAGCATGCCGCCGTAGCCGATGTAGCGGGCATTGGCTTCGTTGTCCAGCAGCTTCGGCGTGGTCCCCGAGGAGATCAGCGCGTGGAAGCCAGACACCGCGCCACAGGCGATGGTGATGAACAGGAACGGGAACAGGGTGCCCTTCCACACCGGGCCGGTACCGTCGGTGAACTGGGTCAGCGCTGGCATTTTCAGCTCGGGCATGGTCACCAGGATGCCGATCGCCAGGGCGATGATGGTACCGATCTTGAGGAAGGTCGACAGGTAGTCACGCGGCGCCAGCACCAGCCACACCGGCAGCACCGCAGCAACGAAGCCGTAGCCGACCAGCATCCAGGTGATCTGCACGCCCGTGAAGGTGAACGCCGGGCCCCAGACCGGATCGGCAGCAATCTGGCCCCCCAGCCAGATCGACGCCAGCAGCAACACCACGCCAACCACCGAGATCTCGCCGATGCGGCCCGGGCGGATGTAGCGCATGTAGATGCCCATGAACATCGCGATCGGGATGGTCGCCATCACCGTGAACATGCCCCATGGGCTCTCGGCCAGGGCCTTGACCACGATCAGCGCCAGCACCGCGAGGATGATGATCATGATCAGGAA
Organism: Pseudomonas sp. NPDC089996; assembly: GCF_044748405.1. Taxonomy (NCBI): domain Bacteria; kingdom Pseudomonadati; phylum Pseudomonadota; class Gammaproteobacteria; order Pseudomonadales; family Pseudomonadaceae; genus Pseudomonas; species Pseudomonas sp. NPDC089996. The sequence goes on from NZ_JBIVGA010000014.1 coordinate 88,134, forward strand.
GCAACCGAACAGGGCGATGGTCCCCGGGATACGGCCCATCTCCTCGCGCACCATGTCGCCCAGCGAGCGGCCGTTGCGGCGGGTGGAGAGGAACAGGACCATGAAGTCCTGCACCGCGCCGGCCAGCACCACACCAGCGATCAGCCACAGCGTACCGGGCAGGTAGCCCATCTGTGCGGCGAGCACCGGGCCGACCAGCGGGCCGGCGCCGGCGATGGCGGCGAAGTGGTGACCGAAAAGAATGTGCTTGTTGGTCGGAACGTAGTCCAGACCGTCATTGTTGAGCACCGCGGGGGTGGCTCGGCGTGGGTCGAGTTGCATCACCTTGGTGGCGATGAACAGGCTGTAGTAACGGTAGGCGACCAGGTAGATGGCCACCGCCGCGACCACGATCCACAAGGCATTGATCGCCTCGCCGCGACGCAGGGCAACCACACCCAGCGCGCAGGCCCCTATGACTGCCAGCGCCAGCCACGGAATGTGGCGTAGCAGGCTATTATTGTTGTTCATGGTTTGCTTCCAGCTGGTGGATTGGAAAAGACCGCCCATCGAGTCTAGGGCGTGTCATCGCGCATTGCCACACTTGCTTTGGTCTAGAGCCTCTGCGGCCAGATTGCGGTACCTGATGCACATACCCCACTAACTATAGTCAGGATGTCACCCGAGGAGCTGCCACCATGAGCGATCACGACGAACGCCGACGCTTCCAGCGCATTGATTTCGACGCTCCTGCCGAATTACGCCAGGGCGACCGCCGTTGGCCGGTAAAACTGTTGGATGTGTCGCTCAAGGGGATTCTGGTCAAACGCCCCGAGCCCTGGGACGCCGACCTCACCCAGGATTTCGATGCGATCATCCACCTCGACAGCGATGTCCGCGTGCAGATGCAGGTGGAACTGCGCCATGAGGAGCCCACCCGCCTGGGGTTCATCTGCCTGTACATCGACGTGGAATCAATGAGCCATTTGCACCGTCTTGTGGAATTGAACCTGGCCGATGGCACTGAAATGATGCGTGAGCTGCGCGAACTCATCGAAGAATAGAATCTCTTAGCTAGCTAACAGCTCCCCCACCCTCTGTTTCCTGTCTACCCAGACAGCTTCAAGTCTGGGTATCGACACCTTGTACACACCTCTCTAGCACAGCCTTGAGCCACTTGGTACGCGATCTGCATTGCGTATCTGCACACATTTCAAGGCTAGCTGTTCGCGCTCCGATCAAAATATTGTATACAATTCATGTAGCAATCATTTGTAGGAAATGTCTACAGTAGTGCCACAACAATAAACAGAGAGCCTGCTCCATGACTACGTCCCCTAGCACGTCTCCCGCCAAGCGCCCCGAGGATGAAAACCTCGGGCTTGGTGCCAACCTGGCCTATGGTCTGCAGCATGTGCTGACCATGTATGGCGGGATCGTCGCGGTACCCCTGATCCTGGGCCAGGCAGCCGGCCTCAACGGTGCCGAGATCGGCATGCTGATCGCCGCCTCGCTGTTTGCTGGTGGCCTGGCGACCTTGCTGCAGACGCTGGGCATCCCGTTCTTCGGTTGCCAGTTGCCGCTGGTGCAGGGCGTTTCGTTCGCCGGCGTGGCGACCATGGGCGCCATCCTCAGCAGCGAGGGAGGTGGAGGCTTGCCGGGTGTGCTCGGCGCGGTCATGGCGGCTTCGGTGATCGGTTTCCTGATCACCCCTGTGTTCTCGCGCATTACCAAGTTCTTCCCGCCGCTGGTGACCGGCATCGTCATCACCACCATCGGCCTGACCCTGATGCCTGTCGCAGCACGCTGGGTGATGGGCGGCAACAGCGCTTCGCCGGAGTTCGGCAGCGTGGCCAACATCGGCCTGGCCGCGCTGACCTTCGCTATCGTCCTGCTGCTGAGCAAGCTCGGCAGCGCGACCATCTCGCGACTGTCGATCCTGCTGGCCATGGTGGTCGGCACCCTGATTGCCTGGGCGCTGGGCATGACCGACTTCAGCAAGGTCAGCGAAGGCCCGATGTTCGCCTTCCCCACGCCGTTCCACTTCGGCATGCCTGAGTTCCACATCGCCGCGATCCTGTCGATGTGCATCGTGATCATGGTGACCCTGGTGGAAACCTCGGCCGACATCCTCGCCGTGGGTGAGATCATCGACACCAAGGTCGACTCCAAGCGCCTGGGCAACGGCCTGCGCGCCGACATGGCGTCGAGCATCCTGGCGCCGATCTTCGGTTCGTTCACCCAAAGCGCCTTCGCCCAGAACGTCGGCCTGGTGGCCGTGACCGGGGTCAAGAGCCGCTATGTGGTGGCCACCGGCGGCGTTATCCTGGTGGTGCTCGGCCTGCTGCCGGTCATGGGCCGGGTTATTGCCGCCGTACCGACCCCGGTACTGGGTGGCGCGGGTATCGTGCTGTTCGGCACCGTGGCCGCCAGCGGTATCCGTACCCTGTCGAAGGTCAACTACAAGAACAACGTCAACCTGATCATCGTCGCCGCCTCGCTGGGCTTCGGCATGATCCCGATCGCAGCGCCGAACTTCTATCACCACTTCCCGAACTGGTTCGAGACCATCTTCCACTCGGGCATCAGCTCGGCAGCGATCATGGCCATCCTGCTGAACCTGCTGTTCAACCACTTCAAGACAGGCAACTCGGAGAACCAGTCGGTATTCGCCGCCGCGTACGAACGCACCATCCAGTACTCGGACATCTCGTGCCTGCGTGATGGGGACTACTTCAAGGACGGCAAGCTGTTCGATGCCGAGGGCAACGAAGTGCCGGTGATGGAACTGGACGAGCACGGCAATCAGGCGCCCAGGCGCAGTGCGGTTGCCGAACATTGACCGCTGACTGAGTGGTGAGGTGGGGGAGCCGATGCGCATCGTCGGCTCCCCTTTTTCGTTTATTCGAACAATGCGTCCAGGGCCTGCTCCAGGCGGGTCACGGCAATCACCTGCAACCCTGCAGGCGGCTCTTTCGGCGCATTGCCCTTGGGCACGATGGCGCGCTTGAAGCCATGTTTGGCCGCCTCTTTCAGGCGCTCCTGGCCACTGGGCACTGGCCGCACCTCACCCGACAGGCCGATCTCGCCGAACACCAGCAGCCCATGGGCCAACGGCCGGTTGCGCAGGCTGGACATCACCGCCGCCAGCAATGCCAGGTCCGAGGCTGTCTCCAGCACCTTCACCCCACCGACCACGTTGAGGAACACGTCCTGATCATGGGTGGGGATGCCACCATGCCGGTGCAATACCGCCAGCAACATGGCCAGGCGGTTCTGGTCCAGGCCCAGGGTGACCCGCCGGGGGTTGGCCAGGTGGCTGTCATCGACCAGCGCCTGCACCTCCACCAGCATCGGCCGGGTGCCTTCCCAGGTGGCCATGACCACACTGCCCGGCACTTCTTCCTGGGTACGGTTAAGGAAGATCGCCGAGGGGTTGGAGACCTCTTTCAGGCCACGGTCGGTCATGCCGAACACGCCCAGTTCGTTGACCGCACCGAAGCGGTTCTTCACGGCCCGCAAGAGGCGCAGGCGGCCATCGGACTCGCCCTCGAAATACAGCACGGTATCGACCATGTGCTCCAGCACCCGCGGCCCGGCCAGCGAGCCTTCCTTGGTGACGTGGCCGACCAGGAAGATCGCAGTGCCGCTCTGCTTGGCGTAACGCACCAGCAGGGCCGTACTCTCGCGCACCTGGGCCACGCCGCCGGGGGCCGATTGCAATTGCTCGGTGAAGATGGTCTGGATCGAATCGATCACCATGACCCGGGGCTTTTCCACCCGCGCGGTGGCGATGATGGTTTCGATGCAGGTCTCGGTCATCACCTTGAGCTGGTCCTGGGGCAGGCCCAGGCGCCGCGAGCGCATCGCCACCTGTTGCTGCGACTCTTCACCCGTGACGTACAACGCCGGCAAGCCCACGGCGATGTTGCACAAGGTCTGCAGCAGGATGGTCGACTTGCCGATGCCCGGGTCACCGCCGATCAGCACGACAGAGCCATCGACCAGGCCACCGCCGAGCACGCGGTCGAGTTCGGTGCTGCTGGTGGTAAAGCGCGGGATTTCTTCGACGCTGACTTCGGCCAGGGTCTTGATCTGTGCCTGCTGCCCGGTCCAGCCGGCACGGCCGCTCGGTGCCGCCGCACCGCCGCTCTCGATCATGGTTTCGACCAGGGTGTTCCAGGCCCCGCAGTCGGCGCACTGGCCGGCCCATTTGGGGAAGGTCGCGCCGCACTCGGTGCAGCCATACAAGCGCTTGGCCTTGGCCATGGGCAGGGTCTCCTGGAAAAAACCGCCATGATAGCCGAGGCCGACGTGTCTCGAACCCGTCGAGATGCGACAAAACTATTCGTTCTAACCGCAGTCACTACCCCTGAAGCTAACGCATGAAGCGTTCTAGTGGCTTACACTGCTTTAATCTCACCATTTGTTACAAGGAACCAGACATGGGCATGATCAGTGAGTTCAAGGCCTTCGCGGTCAAAGGCAACGTCGTCGACATGGCGGTCGGTATCATCATCGGCGCGGCCTTCGGCAAGATCGTCTCGTCCTTCGTCGGTGACGTGGTCATGCCGCCTTTGGGCCTGTTGATCGGCGGTGTCGACTTCAGCGACCTGGCCATCACCCTGAAAGCTGCCGAAGGTGATGTACCGGCCGTGGTGCTGGCCTATGGCAAGTTCATCCAGACCGTGATCGACTTTCTGATTGTCGCCTTCGCCATCTTCATGGGTGTGAAGGCGATCAACCGTCTCAAACGCGAAGAGGCCGTGGCACCGACCACGCCACCCGTCCCTACCCCGCAGGAAACGCTGCTTACCGAAATCCGCGACTTGCTCAAGACGCAGAACCAGAACCGGTTGCCCTGAAAAATGGCTGGGGCCGCATTGCGGCCCCTTTAGCATTACCAGTAGTTTTCCACCGCCACCTGCCCCGGCCGCTTGCTCAGGCTCAGTTGCAGGTCACGCGCCTTCAGCACCTTGCGCGTCTCGTCGATCATCTCGGGGTTGCCGCAGAGCATGATCCGCGAATGCTCGGGCGACAGCGCAAGCCCCGCCGCCTTTTCCAGTTCGCCATTTTCGATCAGCGTGGTGATGCGCGCATTCAACGCCCCTGGGTGCGGCTCACGGGTCACCACCGGGATGAACTGCAGCTTGCCAGCAAACTCGGCCAGATAATCACGCTGTTCCAGCCCGGCGATGTCATCCACATACGCCAGCTCTTTTGCCTCACGCACCGAATACACCAGCTTGATGTTGTCGAAACGCTCCCAGGCTTCGAAGTCCTGCAGGATCGACATGAAGGGCGCAATGCCAGTGCCGGTCGCCAACAGCCACAGGTCGCGGCCGCCGACGAAGCGGTCGAGGGTCAGGTAGCCGAATGCCTGACGGTCGATCAACAGGCTATCGCCCGCCCCCAGGCGACTCAGCTCGCTGGTGAACTCCCCCCCTGGTACCACGATTGAAAAGAAGTCGAGGTGTTCGTCATGGGGGGCACTGACCATCGAATAGGCACGCCAGACCACGCTGCCATCCGCCTTGGTCACACCCAGACGGGCGAACTGGCCGGCCCGGAAGCGAAACCCGGAATCGCGCGAAACCCGCAGGCTGAACAGGTTCGGCGTCAGCGGCTGGACGTCGAGCAGGGTCTGGCGGGTAAATTTTTCGGCACTGGCGGTCATGACGGGCTCCATCGATAGCGTGCGCACAGTGTCGCGCAAAGCGCACCGGATAAAAACCGCTGGAGTGTAGGGACACAGCAGATGGCTCTCATTAATTGTTTGTGAAACCATGACCGCTATAACAAAAAATCCCAACAAAACGGTCAGTCTTTTCCTACAATCATGCCGGTATGCAAACGGATGAGCGCAAGTCCGAGGGAGAAGCACATGCTTCAATGGAACCACGAACATCTTCACAAGCTGGTCAGCGAAAGTACGCCGCAGAAGGTGTTCGACCTTGCAGTGCACCTTGCCCAGGACATGGACATGGAATACCTCGGGTTGAAGGTGCGCATTCAACTGGCTGCCCAGTCGCCCCGGCTGTACCTTTACAGCAACTATCCAGTCGAATGGATAGAGCGCTACCAACGCGACGAATTCTACAAGCAGGACGCCGCTGCGACCCTCAGCCACAGCTCTACCATGCCGGTGTTGTGGACCGACGACCTGTACCGCGACGTGCCCCACTACCGCGAACAAGCCTGCGCCCATGGCCTGCGCCACGGCTGGACGCAATCGCTGCATGACCTTCAGCACAACGAAAGCCAGGTCACCGTATGCCGGCCACTCGGCGAAGTGAACATCGCCGAGCTTTATGAGAAGGCCGGAAAGGTGCAGTGGTTGTGCCACACCCTGCACGCGATCATCAGTCAATATCACCTGGCCAAGCTCAGTGCACCACTGAGGATGAGCGACCGCGAAATCGAAGTGTTGAAGTGGTCGGCCGCGGGCAAGACCGCTGCCGACGTGGCCTGCATCCTGTCGTTGTCGCAAAGCACGGTGAACTTCCATATCCGTAGCGTGATCACCAAGACCAACGCCGCCAACAAGGCCGGCGCCGTCGCCATTGCCATGATGCGTGGCCTGATCGAAGAGTAGCCAGGCCTGCGGCCTCGGGCAAAGCCCTGTAGAATCGCCCAGCAAAGCTCGTGGCGAACCGCTGTGGGCAGATTCGTTCCCGAGCCAGACGCCATGCCTTTGTTCACCACCCCCTACGCCGCACTCGACCTGATCCGCCAGCCGGACCAGGCCAACGACTCGCTGCAGGCCTTCGATGCCGCCGATGAATACCTGCTCGGGCAGCTGCATGGGCAAGGCCTGCAAGCCGGCACTCGCGTGCTGGTGCTCAACGACAGCTTCGGCGCCCTGGCTGCCAGCCTGGCCGGGCACTTGCAAGTGGTCAGCAGCGGCGACTCGCACCTGGCGCGCATGGCCCTGGAGAAGAACCTGGCCCGCAATGACATGGCATTCGACAGCGTGCCCTTCGTGCCGGCCAGCGAACACTGGCAAGGCCCGTTCGACCGGGTGCTGGTGCGCGTACCCAAGACCCTGGCACTGCTCGAAGAGCAACTGATCCGCCTGCAAGGCCAGCTGGCACCCGGCGCCCAGGTGATTGCAGGAGCCATGATCAAGCACCTGCCGCGGGCTGCCGGTGACCTGATGGAAAAGTACATCGGGCCGGTGCAGGCGTCCCTGGCGCAGAAAAAGGCCCGCTTGCTGACTGCCACGGTCGCCGACCGCCCTGGCGCAACGTCGCCCTACCCGACCCGCTACCTGCTCGACACGCCGGCACTGGAACTGCTCAACCATGCCAATGTGTTCTGCCGCGAGGGCCTGGATATCGGCACCCGTGCCTTCCTGCCCCACTTGCCACGCAACCTGGGCAACGCCCGCGTTGCCGACCTGGGCTGCGGCAACGGCGTGTTGGCCATTGCCAGTGCGCTGGCCAACCCGGATGCCCAGTTCACCCTGGTCGATGAATCGTACATGGCGGTGCAATCGGCGCTGGAGAACTGGCAGGCTGCCCTGGGTGAGCGGCCGGTCACGGTGATGCCGGGGGATGGCCTGGCCGCGCTGGAAAAACAGTCGCTGGATGTGGTGCTGTGCAACCCGCCGTTTCACCAGCAACAGGTCGTGGGTGACTTCCTCGCCTGGCGCATGTTCCAGCAGGCGCGCGAAGCGCTGGTGGTGGGCGGTGCACTGTACATCGTCGGCAACCGCCACCTGGGCTATCACAGCAAGCTCGCGCGGTTGTTCCGGGGTGTCGAGCAAGTGGCGGCGACGCCGAAGTTCGTGATCCTGAAAGCCCGAAAGTAAAGCCTTGGGGGCTGCCTTGCAGCCCCAGCTATCTCAATGGGTGGTGAGGCCAGCGGCCCCCATGAACAACCGCATCACCCAGGCCGCCACGCCCAGGGCCGCCACGCTCATCGCCCAGATCAGCACCAGCCAGCCCAACCGCTGCCACAGTGGCTTCTTGTCTTCCAGCCCATGTTTACCGGTCATCATGCAGCCTCCTAGTGATAGCCGTCTTCATGGGTCACCTTGCCGCGGAACACGTAGTAGCTCCAGAAGGTGTACATGAGGATGAACGGCAGGATGAACAACGTGCCCACCAGCATGAAGCCCTGGCTCTGTGGCGGCGCTGCGGCATCCCAGATCGAGATCGACGGCGGGATGATGTTCGGCCACAGGCTGATGCCCAGCCCGCTGTAACCCAGGAAGATCAGCACCAGGGTGAGCAGAAACGGCGTGTAGTGCGCATTGCGTGCCACCGCCTTGAGCAAGCCATAGAACGTCACGAGCACCAGTAGCGGTACCGGCATGAACCAGAACAGGTTGGGCATGCTGAACCAGCGGTCGGCAATCTGCGGATAAGCGATCGGGGTCCACAGGCTGACGATGCCGATCACGGCCAGCAGCACCAGCGCCAGCGGGCGGGCGAGATCGTGCATCCTCAGTTGCAGATCGCCCTCGGTCTTCATGATCAGCCAGGTACAGCCCAGCAGGGTGTAGGCGACGATCAGGCCAAGGCCGCAGAACAGGCTGAACGGTGTCAGCCAGTCGAGCGTGCCGCCGGCGAAGTGCCGGTCGACCACCTTGAAGCCTTCGAGGAAGGCACCCAGGGCCACGCCCTGGAAGAAAGTCGCGATCAGCGAGCCCCAGATGAACGCCTTGTCCCAGATGTGACGCTTCTCGGCGGTGGCCTTGAAGCGGAACTCGAACGCCACGCCACGAAAGATCAGCCCGATCAGCATCAGGATCAACGGCAGGTAGAGTGCTTCGAGCACCACGGCGTAAGCCATCGGGAAAGCGCCGAACAACCCGGCGCCGCCCAGCACCAGCCAGGTTTCGTTGCCGTCCCATACGGGGGCGACGGTGTTCATCATCACATCGCGGTCATGCTCGCCCTTGACGAAGGGGAAGAGCATGCCGATTCCCAGGTCGAAGCCGTCCATCACCACGTACATCATGATGCCGAAGATGATGATCACGGCCCAGATCAGCGGAAGGTCGATACCCATGGCTCAGTTCCCCTTGCTCAGGCGGGTGGAGTTGGCATCAGCGCTGTCATCGGCAGCGGACAGCGGCCGCGCCGGCGTGCGTTGAGTGCCGGGGCCACCGGGGTTCGGCTCATCGCCCTCGCCGGTCTGCGGGCCTTTGCGCACCAGACGCAACATGTAACCGAGGCCGGTACCGAACAGGGCGAAGTACACCACGACGAAGGCAACCAGGGTAAAACCAAGCTGTGCATAACTGTGGTTGGACACGCCATCGGCGGTACGCATCAGCCCATACACCACCCACGGCTGGCGGCCGATCTCGGTGGTGAACCAGCCGGCGAGCAGCGCGATCAGCCCGGAAGGCCCCATCCACAGCGCCACATGGAGGAATGGCCGCGAGGTGTAGAGCGTGCCGCGCTTGCGTAGCCACAGGCTCCACAGGCCGACGAAGATCATCAGGAAGCCGAGCCCGACCATGACCCGGAACGACCAGAACACGATGGTCGAGTTCGGCCGGTCTTCAGGCGGGAACTCCTTCATCGCCGGCACCTGCTTGTCCAGGCTGTGGGTCAGGATCAGGCTGCCGAGCGCCGGGATCTCGACCTTGAAGCGGGTGGTTTCGGCCTTCATGTCGGGGATGCCGAAGAGGATCAGCGGGGTCGGCTCGCCGGGCACATTCTCCCAGTGGCCTTCGATGGCGGCAATCTTGACCGGCTGGTGCTTGAGCGTGTTGAGGCCGTGGAAGTCGCCGATTACCGCCTGGATCGGGGCGACGATCAGCGCCATCCACATGGCCATCGACAGCATCTTGCGCACCGCCGGGTTGTCACGCCCGCGCAGCAGGTGCCAGGCCGCCGAAGCGCCGACGAAGAAGGCCGTGGAGACGAACGCAGCGGTGGCCATGTGCATCAGGCGATAGGGGAACGAGGGGTTGAACACCACCGCAAACCAGTCCACCGGCACCACCCGGCCATCGATGATCTCGTGGCCCTGGGGGGTCTGCATCCAGCTGTTGGAGGCGAGAATCCAGAAGGTCGATACTAGGGTGCCGAGCGCGACCATCACCGTGGAAAAGAAGTGCAGGCCACGGCCGACACGGTTCCAGCCGAACAGCATGACACCCAGGAAGCCTGCCTCGAGGAAGAAGGCAGTAAGCACTTCATAGGTCAGCAATGGGCCGGTAATGGCACCGGCAAAGTCGGAAAAACGGCTCCAATTGGTACCGAACTGGTAGGCCATGACCAGGCCGGAGACCACGCCCATGCCAAAGTTGACGGCGAAGATCTTGGACCAGAAGTGGTAGAGATCACGGTAAACCTGCTGGTGGGTCCGCAGCCAGAGGCCTTCGAGGACTGCCAGGTAACTTGCCAGGCCGATGGTAATGGCCGGGAACAGGATGTGGAACGACACGGTAAAGGCAAACTGCATTCGGGCGAGCTCTAAGGCCTCTATTCCGAACATGGTGCTTCCTCTTCAGATAATCCGGCGTCCGGGCTTGTGGCCCCGTCGCCCACTGCCCCCACGGTAGTCGAGTGCGGCACGTTGGAATTGTTCTGTTCGATCGCAGGGATTCCGGCCCGAGGGCCAATTCGTTACATCTGGAACGATTGATCCAGGTCAACGATTGCTAGTGAGCATAGTCCCGAATGGCCCGCCGGGACGTGTGGTTGTTTGCCGCGTGACCGGTTGCCCCACCCTCTTTCACGGAACGTGAAAAAATGCCGATCACGGCAAACAGTAACTGTTTGTTACAAACAGATGATACGCTGCGGGCCCCTCTACTGCGCCGAGGCCAACAGGTTTCCGATGTCCGATTCCGCACCGCAGTTGTTGTGTCATCACCGCCCGTTCATCGCCTTCTGGCTAGCCCGGGTGTTCACCGCCAGCGGCTTCCAGATGCTCACCGTGGCCATTGGCTGGCACCTCTACCAGTTGACTGGCAACGTGCTCGACCTGGGCCTGGTCGGCCTGGTGGAGTTTGCCCCGCGGGTGCTGTTCATGCTGCACACCGGGCACGTTGCCGACCGCTATGACCGGCGCAAGGTCGCGGCGCTGTGCCAGACCTTGCAGGGGCTGATCGCCCTGGCGCTGGTCGTGGGCAGCGCCACCGACAACGTCAGCCGCGAACTGATTTTCGCCCTGGCCTTCCTGCTCGGTGCCGCTCGCTCGTTCGAGATGCCCGCGACCCAGGCGCTGCTGCCCAACGTGGTGCCGCCCGGGCTGTTCCCGCGGGCGGTAGCGGCCTCGGCCTCGGCGACACAGGCGGCCACTATCGTGGCTCCGGCCGTGGGCGGTTTCCTGTACGCCTTCGGCAGCATCTGGGTGTACGGCCCGACCGTCGCCCTGTACGCCATCGCCTGCCTGCTGATGCTCAGCCTCGACTCGCGCCAGCAGGTGCCGCAGAAAGGCCGCGCCAGTATCGAATCGTTGATGGCCGGGATCCGCTTCATCCGCAGTCGGCCCGACATCCTCGGGGCCATCTCGCTCGACCTGTTCGCGGTACTGCTCGGTGGCGCCACCGCTTTGCTGCCAGTATTCGCCAAGGACATCCTGCTCACCGGCCCGTGGGGCCTGGGCCTGCTGCGCTCGGCGCCAGCCGTGGGGGCACTGCTGATGTCGCTGTGGCTGGCGCGCTTCCCAGTGGAGCGCAAGGTCGGCCGGACCATGTTCACCGCCGTCGGGGTCTTCGGCGTGGCAACCATCGCCTTTGGCCTGTCGACCTCGTTCTGGTTCTCGCTGGCGGTGCTGGTGGTGCTGGGCGCAGCGGACATGATCAGCATGGTCATCCGTGGCGCCTTCGTGCAGCTGGAGACCCCGGACGAGATGCGCGGACGGGTGAGCGCGGTGAACGGGTTGTTCATTGGCGCTTCGAACCAGCTGGGTGAGTTCGAGTCTGGAGTCACCGCGCACTGGTTTGGCACGGTGCCAGCGGTGGTGCTGGGTGGCGTGGGTACGCTGGTGGTGACCGGTGTGTGGATAAAACTGTTCCCCACATTGGCCAAACGGGACCGCTTGCACAACGGTTGATCGTTCGCCAACGGCAATAGGCCCCCGCCGAGCATGCTGGTATGATGCGCGGCTTTTTTCCGCCCTACACAAAAGCACGGCATCTGGTATGGACTGTGCTTTGCTGATGGGGTCGATACATTCACGGCGCGAGGGCGTCCTGGGGAGCGGGCATGCTGGACAGGCTGTTTCAACTAAAAGCACACAACACCAACGTGCGCACCGAGATTCTCGCGGGCGTCACCACCTTCCTGGCAATGGCCTACATCCTGTTCGTCAACCCGAGCATCCTCGGCGAGACGGGCATGGACAAGGGCGCGATCTTCGTCGCCACCTGCCTGGCTGCGGCCATCGGCTCGACCACCATGGGTTTGATCGCCAACTACCCGATCGCCCTGGCGCCGGGCATGGGCCTGAACGCCTTCTTCACCTACACGGTGGTCCTGCACATGGGCCACACCTGGCAGGTGGCACTGGGCGCGGTGTTCCTTTCGGCGGTGATGTTCTTCCTGCTGTCGATCTTCCGCATCCGCGAATGGATCGTGAACAGCATCCCGCTGCCGCTGCGTTCGGCGATTGCCGCAGGTATCGGCCTGTTCCTGGCGTTGATCGCCCTGCATAACGCTGGCATCGTCGTCGATAACCCGGCGACCCTGGTGGGCCTGGGCGACCTCAAGCAACCGGCACCGATCCTCGCCACCCTGGGCTTCTTCCTGATCGTCGGCCTCGAGTCGCTGAAGGTGCGTGGCGCGGTGCTGATCGGCATTCTGGCCGTGACCATCGCCTCGATCCTGATGGGCGTGACACCATTTGGCGGGGTGGTCTCGATGCCACCCTCGCTGGCCCCGACCTTCCTGCAGCTGGATATCAAGGGCGCCCTCGACGTCGGCCTGGTCAGCGTGATCTTCGCCTTCCTGTTCGTCGACCTGTTCGACAACTCCGGCACCCTGATCGGCGTGGCCAAGCGTGCCGGCCTGATGGGCAAGGACGGCCACATGCCGAAGATGGGCCGTGCCCTGATCGCCGACAGCACCGCGGCCATGGCCGGTTCCCTGCTGGGCACCTCGACCACCACCAGTTACATCGAATCCGCAGCTGGCGTGAGCGCCGGGGGCCGTACCGGCCTGACTGCCATCGTGGTCGCCGTGTTGTTCCTGCTGGCGCTGTTCTTCGCCCCGCTCGCCGGTAGCGTGCCAGCCTTTGCAACCGCCCCGGCGCTGCTGTTCGTTGCCGTGCTGATGGCCTCGGGCCTGGCGGAAATCAACTGGGACGACGTCACCGAAGCCGCCCCGGTGGTGGTGACTGCGCTGGCCATGCCGCTGACCTATTCGATCGCCAACGGCATCGCCTTCGGCTTCATCTCCTGGACCGCCGTCAAGCTGATCTCCGGCCGCCACCGCGACCTGAACCCGGCCCTGGTGATCCTTTCCATCCTGTTCGTCATCAAGCTGGGCTGGTTCAACGCATGAGTGCTGTCTTCGACCCCACCGCCTACGACACCCAGCTGGAGGGCAAAGTTGCCCGGCTGCGCGAGCTGCTGGCGCCCTTCGGTGCGCCGGAACCGGCTGTTTTCGACTCGCCGCGCGAGCATTACCGCCTGCGCGCCGAGTTCCGCCTGTGGCGCGAAGACGGCCAGCGCCACTACGCCATGTTCGCCCCGGGCGACAAGCACCAGGCGATCCTGATCGACGATTTCCCCATCGCCAGCCAGCGTATCAATGAGCTGATGCCGCGCCTGAAAGCCGCCTGGCAGGCCAGCGAGGCGCTGAGCAACCGCCTGTTCCAGGTGGAGTTCCTCACCACCCTGGCCGGGGATGCCATGGTCACGATGTGCTACCACCGCCCGCTGGACGAAGCCTGGGAAGTGGCAGCCCGGCAGCTGGCCGAAGACCTCGGCGTGAGCCTGATCGGCCGCTCGAAGGGCAAACGCCTGGTGATCGGCCGCGACTACGCCGTGGAAAAGCTCGATGTCGCCGGCCGGGTGTTCAGTTACCGCCAGCCGGAAGGCGCGTTCACCCAGCCCAACGGCGCGGTGAACCAGAAGATGCTGAGCTGGGCCTTCGAGGCCATCGGCGAGCGTGAGGACGACCTGCTGGAGCTGTACTGCGGCAATGGCAACTTCACCCTGCCGCTGGCCACCCGCGTGCGCCAGGTGCTGGCTACCGAGATCAGCAAGACCTCGGTCAATGCTGCACTGAGCAATCTCGACGAGAACGCTGTGGATAACGTGCGGCTGGTGCGCCTGTCGGCGGAAGAGCTGACCCAGGCGCTGAACGAGGTGCGTCCGTTCCGTCGGCTGGAAGGCATCGACCTGAAAAGCTACGACTTCGGCACGGTGTTCGTCGACCCGCCGCGTGCCGGGATGGACCCGGACACCTGCGAGCTGACCCGGCGTTTCGAGCGGATCCTGTACATCTCGTGCAATCCGGAAACGCTGGCGGCGAACATTGCCCAGTTGCAGGACACGCACCGCATCGAGCGCTGTGCGTTGTTTGACCAGTTCCCGTATACCCACCATATGGAAAGTGGCGTCCTGCTGGTTAGGCGTTGACCAACAGATCGCTGGGGCTGCTTTGCAGCCCTTTCGCGACGCAAGGCCGCTCCTACAGGGGTACGCAATCTCCTGTAGCGGCCTTGTGTCGCGAAAGGGCCGCAAAGCGGCCCCAGGCTTGACTCAGAAGTCGAAGAAGACCGTCTCCCCCTCCCCCTGAATACGGATATCGAAACGATATGCCGTCTTCCCATCTACCTCGCAACGCTTGGCAACCAAGGTCTCGCGGCGCTGCGGCTGCTCGATCAGGTTGAGCACCGGGCACTTGGCGTTGGCCTCGGCCTCGTCATCGAAATACAGGCGCGTGTGCAGGTGAATGTTGATCCCCCGGGCAAACAGGCTGATGTTGATGTGCGGCGCCATCGGCACGCCCGCGGCATTGTTCACCACACCTGGCTTGACCGTGTGCACGGTCCACTCACCGGCATCGAAGGTGGTGGCGGTGCGGCCAAAACTGTTGAATGCATTTTCCAGGTCATAGGCGTCCTGGTACTGGCCATTGGCGTCAGCCTGCCACAGTTCCAGGAACGAATCGCGCACCAGGTGGCCGTTGCCGTCATACACCTGGCCGATCAGCAGGATCTGTTCACCTGGCGCATCCGGCTTGGCCATGCAGTTCCAGATTTCCTGGTCGCGGGTCGGGTTGCCGGCCGCTTCCAGGGCCAGGCCGATGTGCACGTAGGGGCCGGCGGTCTGCGAAGGGGTTTCCGGCAGCAGTTCGATAGGCATGGCGGGGTCCTCAGCAGTTTTCGAAGTGGGTCTTGCGCTGGCCGCGCAGCACGATGTCGAAGCGGTATGCCAGGCTGTCCATCGGGTTGGCATTGCCCATGTCGAGCTTGGCGATCAACTGCTGCACGGCTTCGGGGTTGGCAATCGACTTGACGATCGGGCACAGCGGAATCAGCGGGTCGCCCTCGAAGTACAGCTGGGTGATCAGCTTGGTGGCAATCGACGGGCCGCTGACGGCGACGTGAATGTGCGCCGGGCGCCAGTCGTTCGGGCCGTTGCGCCATGGGTACGGGCCCGGCTTGATGGTGCGGAAGCTGTAGTAGCCGTCGCGGTCGGTCAGGCAGCGGCCGACGCCACCGAAATTCGGATCCAGCGGCGCCAGGTAGCGATCATTCTTGTGGCGGTAACGGCCACCGGCGTTGGCTTGCCAGATCTCCACCAGGGTACTGGGTACAGGCTTGCCGTACTGGTCGACGACGCGGCCGGCAAGGATGATGCGCTCGCCGATCGGCAGGCCACCGTTGTTGAAGTTCAGCAGCAGGTCGTGGTCGTGGGCACCGAAGCCCAGGTGGGAAAAGTCCGGGCCGGTGGTTTCGCTGATCGATTGCGGGATGCTGACCAGTGCCTGGCGCGGCGAGCGGGCAATCGACGTCTTGTAGTCAGGCGTCAGGGCCTTGGGGTGCCAGTTGCGATCACGGATCACGAAGCGGCTGGTGTCCTGGGCGGGCATGCCGGATTCCTCTCTTGGAATTATCAGAACGCCTGTCACGGCAGGCGGACTTGCAGTTTCAGGCAGGTCGCGCGGGATGAATATTGAAATCAGCCGTCAGATGCATAACCAAATGGTTATGCATTAGTGCCTTTGGCCAGGGTGATCTAATCTTTGTCTCTATGTTTCACGCTCTGGAGAGCACCTCATGGAATGGCGAAAAGGCCGGCGCAGCGACAACGTGGTCGATGCTCGTGGCGAAGGTGGCGGCGGTGGCGGTATGCGTTTTGGCGGCGGCAAGGGGCTGGGCCTCGGCGCGATACTGCTGATCGTCGGTATCGGTTGGCTGACCGGCCAGGATCCGCTGCAGATTCTTGGCCAGCTCACCGGGCAGATGCAGCAACAGCAGGCCCCCAGCGGCGCGGACAACAAGGCGCCAGCGGCCAATGATGAGCAAGCCCAGTTCGTCGCTTCGATCCTGGGCGACACCGAAGACACCTGGAAGGCTCTGTTCGCCCAGGCAGGCAAGCAATACCGCGACCCCAAGCTGGTGCTGTTCAGCGGCCAGGTGAATTCGGCCTGCGGCTTTGCTTCTGCCGCAGTCGGGCCGTTCTACTGCCCGGCGGACCAGCGGGTCTACCTGGACATGTCGTTCTTCCGCGAGATGGAAACCCGATTCGCCGCAGCGGGTGATTTTGCCCAGGCCTATGTGATCGCCCACGAGATCGGCCATCACGTGCAGACCTTGCTGGGCGTGTCGGCCAAGGTCGATGCGGCCCGGCGCGGCGGCCAGCGCATGGAAGGCGACAACGGCCTGCTGGTGCGTCAGGAGCTGCAGGCTGACTGCCTGGCCGGGGTGTGGGCGTATCAGGCGCAGAAACGGCTGAACTGGCTGGAGCCGGGTGATATTGAAGAGGCGCTGAATGCGGCCAATGCCATTGGTGATGACCGGCTGCAGCAGCAGGGCCAGGGCCGCGTGGTGCCCGACTCGTTCACCCATGGCACCTCGGCGCAGCGGGTGCGCTGGTTCAAGGCCGGGTTTGCCCAGGGTGATGTGAACAGCTGCGATACCTTCAGCGCGCGTAGCCTTTGAGATTTCAGGGCCGCTTCGCGCCCCATCGCAGGCAAGCCAGCTCCCACAGGTATAGCGCTGGCTTCAAGAGCTCCGCCATACCTGTGGGAGCTGGCTTGCCTGCGATGGAGCGCGACGCGGCCCCCTGCTATCTCCAAAAAGCAAACGTTTTCACATAGTTACAAATCAACTGAAAAAGCGATTCAGCTTTCCCTATGTCGTGCCGATAACACCTGCACGAATCAGCGGGCTCCCCAGAACAACAACGCCCTGCGATCGACGATCAAGTGAGCGAATGAATTTTCTGGAGAGCGTGCATGAACAGCTGGTTTGCCAATATCAGCGTCAACCTCAAACTCGGGCTGGGCTTCGGCCTGGTGCTTTTTCTGACCGGCCTGCTGGCCCTGACCGGCTGGACCAGCCTGGGCAGCCTGATCGACCGCAGCAACTGGATGGGCGACATCGGCCAGCTCAACAAGGACCTGACCGACCTGCGCGTGGCGCGCCTGCAGTACATGATCGCCAATGGCGATGATGCCGCCGCCGCCAATACCCAGGCCAAGCTCGACGCCTTCAGCAAGCAGCAGCAATACCTGGTCAGCACCTTCACCAGCCCGGCCAACGTCGTGCTGCTCAAGGAGCTGGGGCAGACCATCAGCGAATACAAGGTGTCGCTCAACAAGATGCGCGCCGGCTACAAGAATTCGCAGGCAGCCCGTGACGCGATGAACGTGTCGGCGGTCAAGGCCGATGAAGCCATGGAGTCGCTCAGTCAGGACGTCATGTCGCGCCCGGAGGAAGACGCTGTGCGGCTGGCCCAGTACCAGCTGATCAGCAAGGCACGCCAGCAACTGCTGCAAGTGCGCATCGATGTGCGCGGCTACATCGCCGACAACACCGCCGCCAACGAGCAGGCCGCCCTGCGCCAGCTGGAGGGTGCGCTGGCCGACATCGACAACCTCAAGCGCCAGCTGCCGGCTGAAGCCAACCGTGTGCAGCAGTTCGAACAGTCGGTACAGGCTTATCGCGATGCGGTGCGCCAGTTCCGTGATGCGGTCGCCGATATCACCACCTCCCGTGCCGAAATGACCGTGCAAGGGGCTGACATCGTCAAGCGCAGCGACGCGCTGTACAAGATACAGATCGAGCGCCGCGACGCCGAAAGTGCCCAGGCGCGCAGCCTGCAGACCATCGCCACGCTGCTGGCGCTGCTGGCTGGCGTCATCGCCGCAGTGATCATCACCCGCCAGATCACCGGCCCTCTGCGCGACACCCTGCAAGCCGTGGAGCGCATCGCCGGTGGCGACCTGACCCATGACCTGCGCGTCACCCGCCGCGACGAGATTGGCGTGCTGCAACAAGGCATCGCGCGCATGGGCACCACCCTGCGCGAGTTGATCAGCGGCATCCGTGACGGCGTCACGCAGATCGCCAGTGCTGCCGAAGAGCTGTCGGCGGTGACCGAGCAGACCAGCGCCGGCGCCAACAGCCAGAAGGTCGAGACCGACCAGGTGGCCACCGCCATGCACGAAATGGCTGCCACCGTTCAAGAGGTGGCGCGTAACGCCGAGCAGGCTTCGCATGCGGCCACCGGTGCCGACGACGAGGCCCGTGCCGGTGACCGCGTGGTAGGCGAGGCGATCAGCCAGATCGAGCGCCTGGCAGAGGAAGTGCACCGCTCCACCGAGGCCATGAACCTGCTGCAGCAGGAAAGCCAGAAGATCGGCAGCGTGATGGACGTGATCAAGTCGGTCGCCGAGCAGACCAACCTGCTGGCGCTCAACGCCGCGATCGAGGCGGCCCGTGCCGGTGAGGCCGGCCGCGGCTTCGCGGTGGTGGCCGACGAAGTGCGTGGCCTGGCCCAGCGCACGCAGAAGTCCACCGAAGAGATCGAAGAGCTGGTGGCCAGCCTGCAGCATGGTACCCAGCAGGTGGCCAATGCCATGCAGGGCAGCCGCACGCTGACCGACAGCAGTGTCGAACTGGCGCGCAAGGCCGGCTCCTCGCTGGAAAACATCACCAGCACGGTGTCGAGCATCCAGTCGATGAACCAGCAGATCGCGGCGGCGGCCGAACAGCAGAGTGCAGTGGCTGAAGAGATCAGCCGTAGCATCCTGAATGTGCGGGATGTGTCGGAGCAGACCGCCGCAGCCAGCGATGAGACGGCGGCGTCCAGCGTCGAGCTGGCGCGCCTGGGTGGGCAGTTGCAGATGCTGGTCAGCCAGTTCCGCGTCTGACCTTGAGCCCCTGGGGCCGCTTTGCGGCCCTTTCGCGACACAAGGCCGCTCCCACAGGAATCGCGTTCCCTTGTAGTAGCGGCCTTGTGTCGCGAAAGGAGGGCAAAGCCCTCCCGGCAATCTCGAATATTACTTGACGATCATCCCCACCCCACGCCCACGCGGATCCGAAGCGGTCTCAAGCTGCGCCCCATTCACCCGGATCGCCTGGATATCGCCCATCTCCCAACCCTGATCCTCCAGCACATAGCCCATTTTCTTCAGCTCATCCGCCACCGGCCCGGTCAGCGGCGCGTAGCTGTCGAAGTAGATCGTGTCCTTGGGCAGCAACTGATGGTGCACTCGCTGCGCCGCCACGGCCTTCTCCAGCGGCATGCTGTAGTCGTACAGGTTGTTCATCACCTGGAAGATCGAAGTGAAGATCCGCGAACCACCCGGGGTACCGATCACCAGCTCGACTTTGCCATCGCGGGTCATCAGGCTCGGGCTCATCGACGACAACATGCGCTTGCCCGGTTCGATGGCGTTGGCATCACCGCCGACCACGCCAAAGGCATTGGCTGCCCCCGGCTTGGCGCTGAAGTCGTCCATCTCGTCGTTGAGCAGGAAGCCCGCCCCCTTGACCACCACGCCGCTGCCGTAATCGAGGTTGAGGGTGTAGGTGTTGCTGACTGCGTTGCCTTGCTTGTCGACGATCGAGAAGTGCGTGGTCTGGTGCGGTTCCAGGCCTGGCTTGACCTTGTCGGTTTCGGAAATGGCCTTCGGGTTGACCTGCGCGGCACGCTTGGCCAGGTAGTCCTTGGCTACCAGTTGGTCGACCGGCACTTTGGTGAACGCAGGGTCGCCGAGGTAGTCGGCACGGTCGGCGAACACGCGCTTTTCGATCTCCGAAAGCAGGTGGATGTACTGCGCGGAGTTGTGCGCCACACCCTTGAAGTCTGCCGCCCGGTCTTCCTTGATGCCCAGCAGCTGGGCCAGGGCCACACCACCCGAGCTTGGCGGTGGCGCGGTGTAGACCACATTGCCGCGCCAGCTGATGGCGATCGGCTCACGCCATACAGCCTTGTAGTCCTTGAGGTCTTCCTTGGTGATCAGCCCCTTGTCGGCCTGCATCTGCGCTACCAGCAGGTCGGCGGTCTTGCCCTGGTAGAACTCGCTAACGCCTTTGTCGGCAATGCGTTCGAGGGTCTGGGCCATTTCCGGCTGTTTGAACAGCTCACCGACCTTCATGTTGCCGAAGTAATCGTTGAAGTTGGTCGCGGTCTTGAACATGCCTTGGGCATCGTTGCGGTACTGGTACTGCTTTTCGGCGACCTTGAAGCCGTTTTTCGCATAGCCGATGGCCGGGGTGAGGAGTTCGCTCCAGGGCAATTTGCCGAATTTCTGGTGGGCCTCCCACAGCCCCATCACCGTGCCGGGCACGCCAGCAGCGCGCACGCCGACCAGGCTCAGGTTCTCGATCACCTCGCCCTTGTCGTCCAGGTACATGTTGCGCGTGGCGGCCTTGGGCGCCACTTCGCGGTAGTCGAGGAAGTACGGTCTGCCGTCGACGAACAGGGTCATGAAGCCACCGCCGCCGATGTTGCCCGCCTCGGGGTAGGTCACCGCCAGGGTGAAGGCCGTGGCCACCGCCGCATCTACCGCGTTGCCGCCCTTCTTGAGAATGTCGGCGGCCACCTGTGCACCATATTGATCGGGTGCGGCCACAGCACCGCCTTCCAACGTGGCGGCATACGTCGAGGAACAGCTCAGGATCGCGGCTGCCAGAGCCAGGTACTGGAACGGGACAATACGCATGACACTTCCTTGGTGTTGTTTTTGTTGAGCAGTCAGTAAGGCCGAAGCGCTCTGACTGTGCAATCAGACGTAGGAAGTTTCGCCGCCTGTGGACAGGACCTGTCGCGTTCAGGCAACTCAGCAGGCGTACATGGCCAGCTTGCGCTGGATGAAGTCGAGGAAGCACTGGATGCGCAGGGCCAGCTGCGTGTTGCGGTAGTACACCGCGTGGATCGGCTGGCGGTAGCCATTGTTGGCGTCGCTCAGCAGCACCTTGAGGCGGCCGGCGCGGATGTCTTCGTGGGTCATGAAGTGCGACAGGGCGACGATGCCCTCCCCGGCCAGCGCCAGCTGGCGCAGGGTCTCGCCGCTGGAAGCGATCAATGCCGGGCGGATGCCCCAGCGGTCACCTTGAGCGTGGCGCAATGGCCACTGGTTGAGCGACTCGGGCTGGCTGAAGCCGAGCAGGGTGTGACTGTTCAGGTCTTCGACCTTTTCCGGTGTGCCGTGTTGTTCCAGGTACGCCGGGCTTGCCAGCACCTGTACCGGGCTGCAGCCGAGGGAGCGGGCATGCAGGCTGGAGTCGGCAAGGTCACCAATGCGGATGGCCACGTCGGTGCTCTGCTCCAGCAGGTCGATGATCAGGTCATCGGTGTTGAGTTCCAGCTCGATGCCGGGGTACTGGCGGCGGAACTCACCGATCCACGGCAAGATGGCGTGCAGCATGAACGGCGCCGCGGCGTTGATGCGCAGGCGCCCGGATGGCGTCTGGCGGTTCATCGACAGGCGCTCCTCCATCTCGTCCATCTGCTCCAGCACCAGGCGCGAACGCTCAAGGAAGAAACGGCCTTCTTCGGTGAGGTCCATGCGCCGGGTGGTGCGGTTGACCAGCGTGGTGCCGAGCTTGCCCTCCAGGCGTGACAGCGTGCGGCTGACGGCCGACGGGGTCTGGCCCATCTGCTCGGCAGCGGCGGAGATCGAGCCGCAGTCGATGACGGCGACGAACACCTGGAGTTCTTCGGATCGGGTTTTCACGAGCGCGCCTGTGGCTGGTCCATGCAGGGATTAGATCGCCTTGCCGAACACCTTGTCCAGATGCGCTTCATAGGCCGCCAGCGCCGCCGGCACGTCCGGGCGCTTCATCACATCCACCGCCAGGAAGGTCGGCAGCCCGGTCATGCCGAGAAACTGGTTGGCCTTGTGGAACGGGAAGTACACCGCATCCACACCTTTGCCCTCGAAGAAGTCGGTCGGGTCATCGAATGCCTGCTGCGGTGCGTTCCAGGTCAGCGACAACATGTACTGCTTGCCCTGGATCAGGCCACCGCTGCCGTACTTCTGCGAGTGGTCGGAACGGGTGCGGCCATCATTGGCGTAGAGGCTGCCGTGGCCGACGGTGAAGACGTCGTCGACGTACTTCTTCACGGTCCAGGGCGCACCCATCCACCAGCCCGGCATCTGGTAGATGATCACATCGGCCCAGAGGAATTTCTCCACTTCGGCCTGGGCGTCGTAGCCGCCGTCGATGAAGGTCTGTTGCACGTCGTAGCCGGCGCGGTCCAGGTGGGCCAGGGCGGCGTCGTGCAGGGTCTGATTGAGGCGGCCGTCGGAATGAGCGAACTGTTTGCCACCGTTGAGCAGAAGGATCTTTTTCATGCTGGGCCTCCTGGGCCGAGTCAAAAATTCAGGGCCGCAGGTTAGACGTTCGCGGGGGCGGGATACAGCAGGCGAAGGGCAAAATACAATTGACCTGAAGTCAAAGATAATAAAGGCATTATTGCCGTAGAATCGTTTCACCATCCCTTTGCCATTGCGAGAACCGATCCATGAGCGAGCAGCACGCATTCATCCTCAAGGCCAAGACCCGTCCGGAAATGGCCGAAGCCTTCGAAACCCTGTTCCGCGCCTATGTCGAACCAAGCCGCCAGGAACCGGGCTGCATCGAATACCACATGCTGCGCGACCAGCAGGACCCGAGCCTGTTCGTGTTCTATGAGGTGTGGGCCGACAAGGCAGCGCTGGACGTGCACTCGGCGCTGCCGCACATGGCCGAGTTCTTCGCAAAGCGCATGGACTACCTGGAGCGCGATTTCGACATCCAGCCGATCGTCATGCTCAGCGCCTCGTCCGCTAACCGTTGATCAGCAGATGGCCGCCCAGTGCGGCCAGGCCAATGAAGAAGCAGCGCTTGAACAGCGCTGCGCTGATGCGCTGGCGCAGCCACTGCCCAGCGAGCATGCCCAGCAGCGCTGGCGCCAGCATCAGCAACGAAGCGCCCAGCGCTTGCCCACCCAAGGCATCCTGCCCGACCAGGCCAACGGCCAGCGCCAGGGTCGAGACCGTGAACGACAGGCCCAGTGCCTGGATCATCTCGTCGCGGCTCAGGCCCAGGCTCTGCAGGTAAGGCACCGCTGGCATCACGAACACGCCAGTGGCCGCAGTGACCACACCGGTCACCAGCCCACAGACCGGCCCCAGCCACCCTTCCCGCTCCGGCGCCACACGCAAGGCCGGGCCTGCCAGCCCATACAGCGCGTAGATCACCAGCGCCGCCCCCAATGCATGCACCGCCCAGGGCCCGCTGTTGATGCCCAGCCAGGCACTGCCAAGCAACGTACCAACGAAGATCATCGCCAGCATCGGCCCAAGCCTGCGCAGCAGCGCCGGCAGATGCCCTCCGGCTGCGAGTTGCCAGAGGTTGGTGAGCGTCGACGGAACGATCAGCAGCGCCGCAGCCTGCGCCGGTGGCATAGCCAGCCCCAGCAGGCCCATGGCGATGGTCGGCAGGCCCAGGCCAATCACGCCTTTGACTGCACCGGCCAGCAGGAAGGTGACGACCACCAGCAGCGTCAGCGCCGGGCCAATGTGTTGGTAGAAAGCGATCAAGGTATCCATGGCCGCCATGATGGCGCACAGCGGTTGAACTGAAAATCTGCCATATACTCAGCCAGACTCTCGCTAGGACAGAGGCAGATGCATTTCGACCTGATCGACCTCAGGCTTTTCCAGCACACCGCCGAGTGCGGCAACATCACCGCCGGCGCCCGACGCAGCCATCTGTCGCTGCCAGCGGCCAGTGCACGCATTCGCGCGATGGAGGCCTCCCTTGGCACGCCTTTGCTTGAGCGCAATCGCCGTGGCGTGCAGCCGACACCTGCCGGGCAGGCGCTGTTGCAACATGCGCGGCTGATCGGCCAGCAGGTCGAGCGCCTGCAGTTCGACCTGGCCCACTATGCGCGCGGCCAGCAAGGCCAGGTGCGGCTGTTGTGCAACACGGCAGCGCTGACCGAGTACCTGCCGGAGCGGCTGGCCAGCTACCTCGCCGACAACCCCGGGATCAGCATCGATGTGCAGGAGCTGCCGAGCCTGCGCATCGTGCAATCGATCACCCAAGGCATGGCTGATCTGGGCATCATTTCCACCGCCGCGCCCAGCGCGCATCTGCAGACCCTGCCGTTTCGCGATGACCCGCTGGTGCTGGTGACACCGCTGGATCATCCCCTCGCCGCAGAACCCGCCCCGAGCTTTGTCGACTGCCTTGTCCATGGCCATGTCGGGCTGGGGGTGAACAGTGCGCTCGCGTTGTACCTGGAAGAACAGGCCCTGCGCGAAGGCCACCGCATGCAGGTACGGGTGCGGGCCGAAGGGTTTGACGGGGTGATACGCATGGTCGCCGGTGGTGCCGGTATCGGCGTGGTGCCGCTGGCATCAGTGCAGCGCTGGAAGGGCGTTTTGCCGATGCATTGGGTGGCACTGCGAGAGGATTGGGCCAACAGGCGGTTGCTGTTGTGCGCGCGGGATTTTGCCGGATTACCGGGCTATGCGGCGGGGTTGGTTGAGCGGTTGATCCCGGTTTGAACGTTCATCGAGGCGTCGAACCACCGTAAAGACGGGCGAAGTCCGTGCAATCCACAACAGCCCAAAACCCGTCGGCGTAATCGGGGTTCGCCCTATGGACATCTACGTCTTGAACTTGGGGTAATACGTCCTCATCGGCAATCAGTCCTTCAAAATGCAGCGCCAGCGCTTCTCGAACATTCGCCAACGCCTTGGCAACACTCGCCCCGGCCGAAAAACAGCCGGGCACATTAGGTACAGTCACTCCATAATCCGAATGGGTGTCCTTGTGCAATACAACTGAGATTTTCATTGCGAGCCTCCAACGATGTTCGATCTGCAACGCAGTTCACAGCATGCCGACATCAAGCGGATAGCAGCTGGTTAAGCTTGCGTCGTAGCTCTCAACTGATCGGCTCGTAGGAAAATGGAATTCCCACTCTATACCCCCTGGGGGTATCACTTCAGATAAGACCGCAACAACGCCGCCACCTTGTCCGCCTCTTCCTGCCGCTCCTCAGCGCTCAGCCCTTCGGCGACCAGGTGTTCGCGGATGTGCCCTTCCATCACTTCGGTCATCAGCCCGTTCACCGCGCCGCGCACGGCGGCAATCTGCTGGAGGATCGCCAGGCAGTCCTTGTCCTGCTCCAGCGCGGTTTCCAGGGCCGCGGCCTGGCCTTTGATCTTACGCACGCGGGTGAGCAGTTGCTTCTTGCTCTTGATCGTATGTGCCATTCGCTTTCACACCATGATAGGTATACTGGGGTATAGTATATTTCTCGACGTTCCGGGAGCATGATAAACCATGGCGACACAAACCTCAGGCCGCTGGCAGCACAGCCACCAGTTCCACACCAGCAACCTAGGCGCCGAGCGCAAGACACGCCTGGCCGTATGGCTGACAGCGATCATGATGGTGGCGGAAATCGCCGGTGGCTGGCTCTTCAACTCCATGGCCCTGCTCGCCGACGGCTGGCACATGAGCTCCCACGCCCTGGCCTTGGGCCTGTCGCTGCTGGCCTACGCTGCCGCGCGTCGTTATGCCAACGACCAGCGCTTCGCCTTCGGCACCTGGAAGATCGAGATCCTCGGCGGCTATTCCAGCGCCCTGCTGCTGCTCGGCGTGGCCGGACTGATGGCCTTCCAGTCGGCCGAGCGCCTGCTGACGCCGGGGCCAATCCACTATGACGAGGCGATCTTCATTGCGGTGATCGGCCTGGCCGTGAACCTGATCTGCGCCTGGCTGCTGCGCGACGATCACGATCATCATCACCATGGCCATGACCATGACCATGATCACGACCACGGCCATCATCACCACGACCTGAACCTGCGCTCGGCCTATCTGCACGTGATTGCCGACGCCGCCACCTCGGTACTGGCGATCGTCGCCCTGCTGGCCGGCAAGTTCTGGGGCGCCAGCTGGCTCGACCCGGTGATGGGCCTGGTCGGTGCGGTGCTGGTGGCGCTCTGGGCCCGTGGCCTGCTGCGCGATACCGGCCGCGTCTTGTTGGATGCCGAGATGGATGCACCGGTGGTCGAAGAGATTCGCGAGGTGGTCGCCGAGCTGCCGGTGCCCGCCACCATCACCGACCTGCACGTGTGGCGCGTGGGCAAAGACCAATATGCCTGCATCCTCAGCCTGGCCAGCCAGGCCGCATTGAGCGCCGACAGCGTGCGCCAGGCACTGGGGGTGCACGAGGAACTGGCCCACATCACCGTCGAGGTCAACACCCTGGAATAGCGCGGGCAGGCAGCTGGACGTCGAGCCCAGGCAACTGCGGGTCGGCGGATGGCCCTATGGTGACGAGTCATTCAGCCAGTCACCAGGAGTTGTGCCATGTCCGATTTCATCACCGTCCTGCGCGAAACCTGCCCGACCCCGGTCGTGGACGCCACCAAGTGGAAGCGCATCGGCGGCGATCCGCACACCGTCAACCTCAACGCCTACCTGTCGGCCGACGGCAGCAAGATCATGGGTACCTGGATCTGCACCCCGGGCAAGTTCGAGGTCAACTACGAGAAGTGGGAGTTCTGCCACTTCCTCGATGGCTACTGCATCATCACCCCGGAGGGTGAAGAGCCGAAGCACCTGAAAGCGGGTGATGTGTTCGTGATCGAACCGGGGATGAAAGGCACTTGGGAGGTGGTCGAAACCGTGCGCAAGTATTTCGTCTTCGCCTGATTCGTGAGTCGATCCAGCTATTGCTCCTGTGGAACGTAAGACGCTTCCCGCAGGAGCAGGCTGGCAACTAAACAAATACTATACGCACAATGCCCAAGGCTTGATTAATGACGCAAGCGACTTGATGCTTGTTACATTTCTTATAGATTCAACCCCATTCTTGTAGTCCTTTTCTGAATTACTCCTTCTGACCGCCTAAAGCATTGCCCTCGAATTCCCACGCCACTAGGCTATTTCAACCGGCCGAGTCGCCGGAACTACATTCGATAAATCAATTGCCATGGAGCGGTCAGTATGTCTCTCGACGCTTATATTCAGATCGACAATATTCCGGGCGAAGCCCTGGATGAAAAATACAGCAAGTGGATCGAGGTACTCGGCTACGACTTCGGTGTCAGCCAAGGTACATCTGCCACAGCGAGTTCCGCAGGTGGCGCAACATCGGGCCGGACCTCGGTCACCAACTTGACTTTCACTAAATACCTCGACAGTGCCAGCTGCAAACTGATGGAAGCCAGTTGCACAGGCCAGCATCTGAAAGAGGTGAAACTGGCCCTCTGCCGCGCTGGCGGTGACAAACTCAGGTATTTCGAAATCGTCCTTGAAGAAGTGATCATCGCCGAGTACTCGCAGAGCGTCGACACAGGGGTGCCGCTGGAGGTGGTGCAGCTCAATTACGGCCGGATCAAGACCACCTACACCCAGCAGCGCCGCCACGATGGCAGTGGCGGCGGCAATATCGCCGGAGGATGGGACCGAATCGGCAACAAAAAATACGCGTGAGGGTGTTGCCATGACTGAAGCCCGCGCGTATCTCAATCTCAAGCTGCAAAACTATCATAGGCTGAAATCCGACCTGGCGCTGACCGGTCATTCCCTGGAAAAGTTTGACGTGCTGAATTCACACATTGCCAATACGGTGGTCCGTAGCGGTGAACTTATCATCATCGGCGATCCCACTACGGCCTCCTGTACCAGCCAGGAAGCCTGGATGATGAGGCAGGCGACAATTGCGCACCTGGGGCTGATGCGCAACGGCCAGGGTGTGGATAACTTTTTTCTGGACAATTTCGAGACCTTGAAAAGCCTCATCGCCCATGCGTCGGTGGGGGCTGGCGTGGTCAGTGAAGGGTGGAGCAAGCATCTGAAAGCGATTGAGGCCACCTTGATGGATATCGAAAAGTTGTATCAGCAGCACCTCGGGTCAGGGGCCATGGCGGCTCGCGAACAGTTCTATGCAAAGCGTTCGGCTCTGTTCATGAAGCTGAACGAGCAGCTGGACAAGCTGGCTGCGTATGGTTCCGGTTTAAAAAACAGAGGCTCGATCAAAAGGACGTTAGGCATATCCACCAAAAGCTACATGCATACAGGCGAGATTGCAGGGTATGCAAATAAGGTCTCGGGAGTGGCGAAAGCTTCTAATCTGATAAAAAATGGAACGTACCTTGGGATTGCATTGGACGTCGCCGCTACGGGCCTAGAGATACACAAAGCCTGTACGCTCGGACGCGAGGAGGAATGCAAAAAGGCGCAATATGTGGAGGTTAGTTCATTAACCTTGGGCTTGATTAGTACGACGGTTGGGGCAGCCAGTGGTAAACTTCTTCTTGGTGCTGCTTGCAGCGTGGTGTTTGGCGTAGCAACACGGGGAGCCGGCGCGCTCGCTTGTGGGATATTCGGCGGTACAGTGGGGGGAATGGCAGGCGGAAAATTTGGGAATGAAGCAGGTGCCTGGGGTGGGGAATTTCTATACGAGGCAGTAGCAAAATGACAATCATGCACTGTATTTTTTTAGTGTACGGCATGACAGTCACTGCATTAGCTTTCTTGAATCTGGCATTTACAGCCTATATTGCTCATCGCAAGATCGATTACATTGAAGGTTTCTTACTAAACTGCGACGCGATAACCGGCGAAAAAGAGTTGTGGCTACACGCCGGCCTGATAGGAAAAGTCTTTCGACTGACTAACATCTCATTAATCCTGCTCATCCCTAAAGTCTACGCACGAAAAAACCTCATTGATATGACGGAAATAAATAGTCTTCCTTCAAAAATCAAGACCCTCCTCATCTTCATGGGTGCTTCATTTTGGATATCGTCCATTGCATTTTTTGGAATAGGGATTTTCATGCATTACTTACCCCCCTTGCCTAAATAATGCCCAAAAAAAATCGCAGTACAGGCTCTCTCCCCTCTGGAGCGCAGTTACAGAGGGAAGGCCACCCGCCCCGCGATGAAGATCTCGCTCGTCAATCCTTCTTGCGGTACCCCTCGACGATCGCCGAGAAATCCTTGCCGCCGTCACCCCTCAAGCTCATGGCCTGATACAGCTGCTGGGCCACGGCACCCAGAATCACCGGCTGATGCGCCTGGCGTGCGGCCTCAGTGGCCAGCCCCAGGTCCTTGAGCATCAGTTCGGCGCCAAACCCACCGGTATAACCACGCGATGCCGGGGCAGTCTCGATGATGCCCGGCCACGGGTTGTAGGTATCCGAGCTCCAGCAGCGCCCGGTCGAACTGTTGATGATCCCGGCCAGCACCTTGGTATCGATGCCCAGTGCATTGCCCAGGGCCATGGCCTCGGATACGCCAATCATCGAGATGCCCAGCAGCAGGTTGTTGCAGATCTTGGCGATCTGGCCAGTGCCGACCTCGCCGCAATGCACGATGTTGCGGCCCATCTGCTCCAGCACCGGCTTGAGGGTGGCGAACAGTTCGGGGCTGGCACCGACCATGAACGTCAGCGTGCCCGCCGCCGCGCCGCCGGTACCACCGGACACTGGCGCATCGCCCATGTCCACACCTTTGGCCCCAGCGGCCCTGGACACATCACGCGCGGTCTGCGGGTCGATGGTGCTGCAATCCAGCGTCGGCGTGCCTGGGCGGATGCCCGCCAGCACACCGTCCTCTTCATTGAGGTAAACGGCGCGCACATGGGCCGCCGCCGGCAGCATGGTGATCACCAGTTCGCTGCTGGCCGCCGCGTCCCGGGGCGAGGCGCTGACCTGCCCGCCCAGTTCGGCGAGCTCGGCCAGCACGGTCTTGTTCAGGTCGAACAGGTTCAACTGGTGCCCGGCCTTGATCAGGTTGCGGGCCATGGGCGCGCCCATGTTGCCCAGACCGATGAATGCGATACGCATGACAAGCTCCTTAGCGCAGGCTGATGGTGGTGTTCACACCGTCGTTGACGCTGTCGTCATCGAACCAGCGGGCGGTGACGGTCTTGGTCTGAGTGTAGAACTGCACCACTTGCTTGCCGTAAGGGCCGAGGTCGCCGAGCTTGGAACCACGCGAGCCGGTGAAGCTGAAGAACGGCACCGGCACCGGGATCGGAATGTTGATGCCGACCTGGCCGATGTCGATCTCGCTCTGGAACTTGCGCGCCGCCGCGCCGCTCTGGGTGAACAGGCCGGTGCCGTTGCCGAAGGGGTTGGCGTTGACCAGGGCGATGGCTTCGTCGAGGGTGTCGACTTCCAGGGTCACCAGCACCGGGCCGAAGATTTCCTGGGTGTACACCTGCATGTCGGTCTTCACCCCGGAGAACAGGGTCGGGCCGACGAAGTTGCCCTGCTCGTAGCCCTGCACCTTCACGCCGCGCCCATCGAGTTCGAGCTTGGCACCTTCCTTGATACCGCTTTCGATCAGGCCCAGCACACGCTCCTTGGCGCGCTTGGAAACCACAGGGCCGACATCGGTGCCCGGCTCGCAGCCGGCGTTGACCTTGAGCTTGCTCGCCGCCTCCTTGATGTCGGGCAGCCAGTCACGCGCCTTGCCCACCAGCACCGCCACCGAGGTGGCCATGCAACGCTGGCCGGCCGCACCAAAGGCAGCACCGACCAGGGCGTTGACGGTTTGCGTGCGGTTGGCGTCGGGCAGCACCACGGCGTGGTTCTTCGCGCCCATCATCGACTGGACGCGCTTGCCGTGCTGGCTGGCCAGGTTGTAGACGTGGGTGCCGACTTCAGTGGAGCCGACGAAGGAAATCGCCTTGATGGCCTGATGGGTGCAGATCGCATCCACCACCTGCTTGCCGCCGTGTACCACGTTGAGCACGCCCGCCGGCACACCGGCCTCCAGCGCCAGCTCGACCAGCAGCATGGTCGACAGCGGGTCCTGCTCGGAAGGTTTGAGGACGAAGGTGTTGCCGCAGACGATGGCCATCGGGAACATCCACAGTGGGATCATCGCCGGGAAGTTGAACGGGGTGATGCCAGCGCACACGCCGATCGGTTGGCGCAGGGTGTAGGTGTCCACGCCACCGGCGACGTTCTCGGCGAACTCGCCCATCTGCAGGGTGCCGATGGAGGCTGCGTGCTCGACCACTTCCAGGCCGCGGAAGATGTCGCCTTCGGCGTCGGCAAGGGTCTTGCCCTGCTCGGCGCTGAGCACCTGGGCGATGCGCTTGGTGTGTTCACGGATCAGCGCCTGCAGCTTGAGCATGATGCGCATGCGTGCACCGATCGGGGTGTCGCGCCAGGTCTTGAAAGCGCGCTGGCCCGCAGCCACGGCGGCATCCACTTCTTCGACGGTGGCGAACGGTACCCGCGCCAGCACCTCTTGGGTGGCCGGGTTGACGATATCGCGCCATTCGCTGGTTTTCGACTCGACCCACTGGCCGTCGATCAGCAGCTTTACCTGCTCGACCTTGGTCTTGTCAGGGGATTGTGGTGCGTTCATCTGCGTTCTCCTTGGAATTATTGTCAGGACGAGATCGCCAGCGCCGGGCAAACACGCAGTGGCGCCTTGGGGCTTTTTTCGAGTATAGATGTGCAAACATCCAACAAGAACGCACAAAAAAACCGGATCAACATGCAAAAAGACCTGACCTCCCTCAGCTCGCTGAACTGGGACGACCTGAAGTTCTTCCTTGAAGTGGCGCGCACGCGCAAAGCCAGCAGCGCGGCCAAACGCCTGGCCGTCGACTACACCACGGTGTCGCGGCGCATCAGCTCGCTGGAAGGGGCGTTGGGCACACTGCTGTTCGAGAAGTCACGCACCAGTGGCTTCGTCCTGACTGCAGAGGGACAGCGGCTGCTGGGCTACGCGGAGTCGATCGAGAGCACCTTGCACATGGCCTGCGAGCAGGTCTCAGGCTCGGGCGTGGCGTTGTCGGGGCATGTGCGCATGGGTTGCACCGAGGGTTTTGGCAGCTTTTTTGTCACCCCGCAACTGAGCCACTTCGTCGATGCCTACCCGGCCATCTCGGTGGATATCCTGCCGCTGCCGCACTTCATCAGCCTGTCCAAGCGCGAGGCAGACATCGTCATCGCTCTGGAGCGGCCGGAGCATGGGCCTTATGTGTGCTGCAAGCTGTGCGACTACCGGCTGCGCCTGTATGCGACCCAGGACTATCTGGACAGGCATGCGCCCATCCGCCAGGTCAGTGACCTGGTGAGCCACCCGTTCATCAGCTATGTGGACGACCTGGCGTTCAGTTCGGAGCTGCTGTACCTGGCCAACCTGATTCCCAATGCCAATGCGCATTTGCGCAGTACCAGCGTCATAGCCCAGTACACGGCGGCGTTGCAGGGGCGAGGGTTGGCGATATTGCCGTGTTTTCTGGCGGCGCAGGATGTGCGGCTGGTGACGGTGTTGCCGGAGGAGATCGAGGTGACGCGGCAGTTCTGGATGTATTGCCGGGAGGATTTGAGGAAGTTGAAGCGCATTACTCTGTTGTGGGACTACATCCGTGGGGTGACTGAGGCAAATGCGCCAATGCTGATGGGTGAGACGCGCGAGATGCGCTTTGCTCGGGATTGATGGCGCTGCTATGCAGCCCATTCGCGGGACAAGCCCGCGAATGGGCGGCAAATCTCAGTAGGACGCGACCACGATAGAAACCCTGCGGTTCTCGGTTCGCCCTGCGCTGGTGCGGTTGTCTGCCACCGGCCGCGTGCTGCCCAGCCCACGGGTATGTATGTTCTGTGCCGGCATGCCCACGTCGATCAACGCGTTGGCCACGCTCTGCGCACGCCGCTCCGACAACTGCTGGTTGTACGCTGCCTTGCCCGAGGCATCGGCATGGCCATCGACCCGAACGCCCTGAATGCCCACGCCCAGCAACGCCTTGCCGACCCGCTCGACGATCACTTGGCTCGGGCCGTTCAGGCTGTCCAGATCACTGCCGAACAGCACCTTGCCCGACAGGTCGAACGCCCAGCCCTCGTCGGTGGGGGCAAAACCTTCACGCTTGAGCACAGCAATCTGCTCAGCGGTCAGCCCTTTGGGGGGTGGGCTTTGGCATCCTGCCAGCGCCAGCAAGGCCAGCACCATCACGACGAAAGATAAACGCAAACGCTGTATCACGGCTCAACTCCTGTTCCTGTAATCGGCGGCGGACCGTTCCGTCTGCACCGCTTGCCACTGGCCACGGCGCTTGCGCTTGGCCTGGTACATCGCCGCATCCGCGGCATTTAGGAGGCTGGCAGGGTCACTGCCATCATCCGGGTAATACGCAATGCCGACACTCAGCGACGTGGTCAGGCTTTCGCCGCCGTCGAGCAGCACCGGCAATTGCATGCTGGCGATGATCTTCTCGGCGATGCGTTCGGCGTCTTGGCGTGAGTGCAGTGGGGTCAGCAGCACGGCGAACTCGTCACCACCCAGGCGGGCCACCAGGTCGTGCTCGCGCAGTTGCGCACGCACGCGGTCGGCGACGTTGATCAGCACTTCGTCACCCACGGCATGGCCAAGGCTGTCGTTGATCTGCTTGAAGTGGTCACTGTCCAGGAACAACACCGCCAAATGGTCTTGCTGCCGGGCGGCGTTGCGCAGGCTGCGGCTGAGCCGGCCTTCGAAGAACGCGCGGTTGGGCAGGCCGGTGAGGCTGTCGTGGCTGGCCTGGTGCGCCAGGGTGGCGTTTTCGCTCTGCAGGTGGCTGTGCCAGACCTCCAGTTCATCGAGCAAGGCGTTGAAGTCGTTGCCCAGCTCGTTGAGTTCGGCAATGGGGGCTTCCGGCACACGCCGGTCGAAACTGCGTTCGCGCCGGGCGGCGTGGGCGACACTGGCCAGGCCCCGCAGGGGCCGGACGATGTCGCCGAGCAGGCGCCGCGACAGATACAAAGCGACAAACGCACTGAGGAGGGTACAGAACAGGATGCCGCCCAGGCCGCTGAGCAGGAACAGCAGCAGGCTGCGACCCTGGCCAATCAGCTCGATATGCCCGACCTTCTGTTGCTGGTGCATGATCGGCAGGTTGATCGGCTCACCCAGCAGGGCCGTCGCCACTTGCGCCTCCAGGTGCGCGAGTACGCCCACATCGCTGCGCTGCCAGTGCGCCAGCTGATCACCGTCGTTGTTGAAAACCTTGGCATCCGCCACTTCTTCCGTCCTGGCGATCAGCTCCAGCGCCTCATTGGCCGCTGCGCTGTCATCGAACACCACGGCGGCTTCGACGGTGTAATTGATCGAACGGGCAATCAGGTGCAGGTTGTGGTTGGCGTAGACACGCAATGCGAGCACGCCAAGCAGGGTCAGCGAGATGCCGGCCAAACCCACTGCCAGCAAGGCCACGCTCAGGTGGCCGCGGCCGAGCACCGAGCGCAAGGTCGGGCGCACGCCATGCTTGTCTGCACGCTTCATGGCAAAGCTCCGCGACGCCGGGACAGTTGCAGCACGCTGGGGTGGATGCGCACGCCGGAACGGGCCACCGAGTCGAGGTTGACCTCGAAAGCGACCTGCTGGTCGCCGACGCGCAGGCAGAACAAGCTGCCGACCGTGCAAGGGTCGTCGGCTTCGCTGATGCTCAATACCGGGTGGCCGCTGACCGTCTGAAACAGGTGGTCGCGCTGGGCGTCGTCGAGCTTGCCGATGTAGATGGCGTCACAGGCCTCGGCCACTTGCCGGTCATCGGCCAGCAGCCGGCGTACCTGCAGGGGTTGCCCGGAATTCTGCACGTTGCCCTTGATCAGATCGTCGGCGTATTCGGTGGGGCCGACCAGGCAAAGGCGCAAGGGCACCGGCTCGGAAGGCCAGCGCGCATAGCTGAGGATGCCCAGGACTACCTGAGTCACTGCCCTGGCGCGCTGCTGGGCCTGTGCGGAGGGGGCAGAGCCGTCGTCTGCGTGGGCAGGGCCGGCCAATAGCGACAGGGCAACCAGCAACAGCGAAAGCGCAACGCCTATCAACCGCTCCCTGGCCGCCGTCATGTGAGAATTCTCTCAAAATCCTGTCTGAAGTCGGCGCAACGATAGCACAACGGTGGCTATCTGTAGGAGCGGCCTTGCGTCGCGAAAGGGCTGCGAAGCGGCCCCAGGGTTTCAGCTTCGCAGCAGAAATTGCCGGGGCCGCCTTGCGGCCCTTTCGCGACGCAAGGCCGCTCCTACAAGACCTGCTCAAGCATCAGGCCGGAAATACGCCGTACCTTGCGCATTACTGCTTCCTCGAAAATGCCCTTACGCGGCTCGATCAGGCTGAAGCAATGCTTGGCCCGGGTGATTCCGGTATACACCAGTTCCTTGGTCAACACCGGATTGAGCGCATCCGGCAGCACCAGTGCGGTGTGGCTGAACTCGGAGCCTTGGGACTTGTGCACGGTCATCGCATAAACGGTTTCCACCTCATTGAGGCGGCTGGGCAGGACGAAGCGCACCCCGCCACTGCCATCGTTGCGCGGGAAGGCCACCCGCAGCAGCGCTTGGCCGTGCTCGTCCGGCAGGCGCAGGGCGATGCCGATGTCACCGTTCATCAAGCCCAGGCCGTAGTCGTTGCGCGTCACCAGCACCGGGCGGCCTTCGTACCACGGCTGCTGACTGTCGATCAGCCCGGCGTTGTGCAGCACCCGGGCTACCCGCTCGTTGAGGCCTTCGACACCCCAGGCGCCTTTACGCACGGCGCACAGCAGCTGGAAGTCTTCGAAACTGTGCAGCACCTTGGCGGCCCACTGCTCCCAGCGCGCATCATCATATGCAGTGCCCGGCGCCGGGCGATGACGGCCGACGGCACGCAGGTAGCTGCGATAACCCTGGGGCCCTTCGTCACCGCGGTTGAGGCCGTCGAGGATCAGCCGGTCGAAAGCCCGGTCATGCTCGCTGCGCAGCG
The DNA here is from genome assembly GCF_044748405.1 of Pseudomonas sp. NPDC089996. Classification (NCBI taxonomy): domain Bacteria; kingdom Pseudomonadati; phylum Pseudomonadota; class Gammaproteobacteria; order Pseudomonadales; family Pseudomonadaceae; genus Pseudomonas; species Pseudomonas sp. NPDC089996. The sequence goes on from NZ_JBIVGA010000014.1 coordinate 124,253, forward strand.
CCAGGCCAAACACGTCCGCTGGCGGCATGCTCAGCAGGTCACGTGCCGCCTGGGCCTCCTGACGGTTGACCAGGCGCGCCAGCTGGCCGATGCCGCTGCCTTCACCAAAACGCCGGGAGAAACGCAGCATGACCACCTGCTGGGCCAACGGATTGCGTTGCGCATCACCCGGTTTCAGGCCGCTGGCGGCCAGTGACTGGCCGCCAATCTGCTCCAGCCAAGCCTGGGTGGCGGGCGTATAGCGGCCTTCTTCGGCATCCCGGCACAGGTCACCGAGCACGGCGCCAGCCTCTACCGAGGCCAGCTGGTCCTTGTCACCCAGCAACATCAGCCGGGCCTTGGGTGGCATAGCCTGCAGCAGGTTGGCCATCATCTCCAGGTCGATCATCGACGCTTCGTCGACCACCAGCACATCCAGCGGCAACGGGTTGCCGGCGTGGTGACGGAAGTGTCGCGAGCCCGGGCGGCTGCCGAGCAGGCGGTGTACGGTGCTGACGTCGGTGGGGATCTGCGCACGCACTTCAGCGCTCACCTGCAACCGTTCGACCTGCTGGCCGATCGACTCGGTCAGACGCGCGGCAGCCTTGCCGGTCGGCGCGGCCAGGCGAATGCGCAGCGGCCTGCCCTGCTCCACCGCAGGTGCCTGCAGCAGCGCCAGCAGGCGCACCACGGTAGTGGTCTTGCCGGTACCGGGGCCGCCCGTGATGATGCTGAAGCCTGCACGTGTGGCCAGGGCACAGGCCAGTTTCTGCCAATCCACCTGGCCAGCCAAAGCGCCTTCGTCGAACAGCTGCGCCAGGCGCGTTGGCAAGTCGACCGGAGCGGCTGCATCCTGGCTCAGGCGCTGGCGCAAAGTCTGGTCAATCTGCCGCTCGTAGCTCCAGTAGCGGCGCAGGTACAGGCGCTGGCCACTGAGCACCAGCGGACGCGACTGCTGGCCTGGCGTATCGCCGGCAGCCACCAGCGAGCTGGCGGCAATGCGCTGCAGCCAGATGGGCAAGCCGAGGTTGGCCAGCAATTGCGAGGGCAACAGCAACGGGCCAGTCAGGGCATCGCCTTCAGGCGGCAGCGAGAGTGCGAAATCGGGCTCGGCAAGGGTCTGCTGCAGGTCGAGGCAGACATGCCCGTGGCCCAGCTGATGGCTGGCCAGTGCTGCCGCCAGCAACAGCAATGGGTCACTGCCAGGGGCACGCTCCTCGAGAAAGCTGACGAACGCCCGATCAAGTGCACGCAACCAGCCACGCTCCACCCAGCGATCAAGCAACTGCAGCAGGTCTGCACTGTTGTGCTGAGGCGCCAGGGCCAGCAGATGCTCGGCGTGCAGTGGCGTAGGCAAGAGATCGTCGAGGGTTCGGCTCATGGCGCGACTCCGGCAAACAGGTCCTGCTGCTCGGGCGCGTGCACGCCACGGAACAGCGCATCGAGGGCCTCGATCAGCTCGCGTGGCGGCCTGGCAAAGTACACACCGTGGCCACTGCTGCTGGCACCCCGCAGGAAGATGAACAGGGCACCGCCGACATGGCGGTCGTAATCGTAGTCAGGCAGCCGTGCACGCAACTGGCGGTGCAGGGCCAGCAGATAAAGCACGTACTGCAGGTCGTAGCGGTGCTCGAGGATGGCTTTCTCCATGGCCTGGGTGTCGTAGGCCTGTATGTCCGGGCCGAGCCAGTTGGACTTGTAGTCCGCCACGTAATAGCGCCCGTCCAGCTCGTACGCCAGGTCGATGAAACCTTTGAACATGCCATTGAGCAAGGTCGGTTGCGCTGCCGGGCGGGCAATGCCTGGGTGGGTATGCCGGGCCACCAGGCGGTCGAGCTGCTCGGCGTCGACGTTGCGGCTGGCGAACCAGAATTCCATCTCGATCTGGTAATGCTGCAGCTGCGCGAGTGTCAGCTGCGCAGCGCCGGCCGGCAGCGGCTCATTGAGCAACCGTTGCAGCCACTGGCTGAGTGTCGGAATCCAGCCGGCCCAGTCGCGGCGGTTACACCGTTGGCCAACGGTACGCTCGATGAGCCTGGCATTGCCGGCGACTTCGCCAAAGCCTTCGCGACCGGCCCACTCCAGCAGCCCGTGGAGGAAGGTGCCCGGGTTGGGGCCGCGCGGGAAGCGATGGATGTCGCCACCGTCGGCGGGCACTTCACGCAGCAGCTGGGTATCGGCAACTTCGTCATCGAGCAGTTGCTGGGCCTGTGAGCTGTCGGCGCCAAGGGTCTGCTCGCCGACGCGCAAGGCACTGTAGGACGCGATCCACCAATGCTCGGCGGCAGCCCGGCGTGGCTTGCGGGCGGGTAACAGTTCGCGCTCGGCCTGGGACGCGCGATAGCGCTCATCGCCAGCCTCCGGCAGCGCCGGGCAGGCGATGTCCACGCAGCCTGCCAGCAAACTCTGCAGCCACGTTTCAAGGTGCTCCGAGCCAGGCAGCGCCAGGCCTCCACCGAGCAGGTAGCCAAGCGCCGAACGGTGCAGCTGCGAGCTTTTCTGGTTGCCGCGTTTGAGGTCGGCGACTCCTAGCCAGCAGGCGTGCTGGGCACGCGTCAGGGCCACGTAGAGCAGGCGCAGGTCTTCGGCCAGGCGCTCATCGTCGGCCAGTGCGATCTGTGCGGCATCGGGCGTCAGCGTCAGTTGCGCGTTGCCCAGGCTGTCGTGCCAGGCCAGTGGCAGGCGGCTGCCGTCCACCGGTTTGCTGGTGCAGATGAACGGCAGGTAGACCAAGGGATACTCCAGGCCCTTGGACTTGTGGATCGTCACCACCTTGACCAGCTGCTCGTCGCTTTCCAGGCGCAGGATCTGGTCCTCGCCCGCCTGGCCGGCGTTGGCCAGGTGCTCGGCCAGGTGGCGGATCAGCGCCTGCTCACCGTCTAGCTCTGTGGCCGCCTGTTGCAGCAGTTCGGCCAGGTGCAGCAAGTTGGTCAGCACGCGCTCACCATCTGTGCGGCCGATCAGTGTGCGCGGCAGTTCAAAGTCGTGCAGCAGGTGCCGCAGCATCGGCAGCACGCCCTGGCGCTGCCAGATTTCGCGGTAGCGGCGAAAGCGCATGACCCAGCCTTCCCACACCCGCTCGTCCTGGTTCAGCTGGTCAAGTTCGACCAGCGACAACTCCAGAGTCAGGCTGGCCAGTGCGGCCTTGAGCAAGCGCTCGGAGTCCGGCTCGGCGCAGGCCTTGAGCCAGGCCAGCAGGTCATGCGCCTCCTGGGCGGCGAACACCGAATCCTTGTCGGACAGGTACACGCTGCGCACGTCGCGGGCGGCAAGCTCGCTGCGTACCAGCTGCGCTTCATGGCCGTCACGCACCAGGATGGCGATGTCCGAAGGCTGGCACGGACGCAGCTCGCCCTGCTCATCGCTGAAGCCGGTCACCCCGCGCTGGCCCCCATTCAAGACCGCAACGATATGGCTCGCGCAGCTGGCGGCCAGCTGCTGCCGGTAGAGCGTGCTGGATACCGGTTCTTCACTTTTCAGCTGCCAGCATTGCAGCGCCGCACACGCTTGGCCGTCGATCAACAGGCGTTCGCTGCGGCCTTTGGCGCGGACCTCGACGAATGGCAGCGGGTTGTCGTCGGCCTCGCGGAACAGGAAGGCGCCCTTGCCCTGCGCGCGAGCTTCGGCCTGCAGGAACACCCGGTTGACCGCCGCTACCATGGCCTGGCTGGAGCGGTAGTTGGTGTCCAGGCTGTGCAGGCGGCCGGCAGTGGCGCGACGGGCCGACAGGTAGGTATGGATGTCGGCGCCTCGGAAGGCGTAGATCGCCTGCTTGGGGTCGCCGATCATGAACAGGCCGGTTTCCCGGTTGTTTTCGCTGATGCGATAGATGCTTTCGAAGATGCCGTACTGGACCGGGTCGGTGTCCTGGAACTCGTCGATCAATGCCACCGGGAACTGCTCACGGATCAGCGCGGCCAGGCGCTCACCCGATTCCGAGCCCAATGCATGTTGCAGACGCAGCAGCATATCGTCGAAGCCCATTTCGGCACGGCGGCGTTTTTCCACTTCGAACCGCGCCGCCACCCAGGTCGCGGCATGCTCGAGCAGCCGCGCGTCCGGGCTGACCAGGGCCTGCAACTGTTGCTGCAGGTTCTGCATCGCATCGAGGGCCGGGTGGCTGGGCGGATCACCGGCCTTCCAGGCTTCGGCCAAGCCTGCCGGGGTCAGGCGGGTAAAGCCGGTGCCCAGATCGAGCTCCACCTCGTGTTCATCACCGGCCCAGATGCGCAGCTTCTCGAACCAGGGCTCGAAGAAGCGCGCTTGCAGTTTGCGGCCATCCGCCTGTTTCGCCGCCACCGCGTCGCGGCAGATCTGCTGCAGCTCATCCGCCCATTGCACCCATGGCGCCTTGAGATGGCTCAATTGCTCGACCCGCTGCTGCAACGCGCTATCGATCAACGCTTGCGGCTCTGCTTCGTCCGGTTGTGCCCGGACGCGGCCGAACAGCGGGCGGATGCGCGGCAGCAGGGCATCGGGGCTGATCCAGTGGCTGCGCACCCAGTTCAGCGCTTCACCATGCATGCCATAGCAGAAGCGCCGCCAGTAATCGCGCATGACCTGGCCGAGCAGGTCACTGTGGTCGGTTTCCAGGCTCTGGGTAAACAGGCTGCCACTGTCGAAAGCATGCTCACGGAGCATGCGCTGACACCAGCCGTGGATGGTCGACACGGCGGCTTCATCCATCCATTGCACGGCCACTTCCAGGCGATTGGCACAGCGTGGCCAGAGTGCTTCGGCATAGTCGTCACGCAGTTGATGCAGCAGCGGGTCGCCACCTTCCAGCTCGCCACGGAAGAAGCGCGCTGCCTCGGCGAGGCGGGCGCGAATACGCTCGCGTAGCTCTTTGGTGGCGGCGTCGGTGAAGGTCACCACAAGAATTTGCGGCGGCAGCAGTTCGCGGCCAAAGCCTTGCTCACCGCCGTGGCCGAGGACCAGGCGCAGGTACAGTGCGGAAATGGTGAACGTCTTGCCCGTGCCGGCACTGGCTTCGATCAGCTGGCTGCCATGCAAGGGAAAACTCAGTGCCAGGGGGCGGGCCTGGGTCATGCTTCACTCTCCGAATTGCCTTGGGCCTGCCAGGAGGCGCTGAACAGGGGGCGGTACAAGGTTTCACACCAGCCTTCGAAGGTTTCGTCGGCGCTGAGTGCGGCGAAATCGCGGAACTGCCGGGCCAGCGCAACGCTTTCGCTTCGCTCGCCGAAACTGGTACGGCCATCCCCCTCGTAGGCACGGGTAGCGGCAGCCAGAGCCTTGGCCGGATCTTCCTGGGCCAGCCAGGCAAACGCGGTCTTGGCGGCAACAGGCAGCGGCGCATTCATCGCCGCCTGGCGTGCAACCAGCAAGTGACCGAGTTGTTCACCCGCCTGAGCTTGCGGCAAGGGGCCGAGCAGCAGGGTGATGTCACTGGCCAGCAGTGCACTGTGCAGTGGATAACCTGCCGCGCAGGCAGCCAGGTGCATCACCCAGCTGGCAATCAGGCGGTGCCACTTGAGGTTGTTGCGCCCCGCGCTGATGGTGTTGGGCACCGTGGTGATGCTCAACAGGCTTTGATCGTCGGCCTGGTAGACCCGGCCCAGCCAGCCCTCGAGACGATGGTTGGCGTGCTCGAAGTGGATCGGCAGAGCGCCGTCGACTTGCGTTGGCCAGCGCAGCAGCAGCTGGCGATGACGTTGCAGCAGATCGGGCAGTGGCTGGATCAGTTCGGCTTGCAGCAGTTCACCGAACCCCGCCAGGGGCAGCATGCCGCATGCCTGCAGGCGGCGGGCCTGGGCTTGCAGCGCACGTTCGGCATCGTCAGGGTCGCTCAGCGCAGCGCCCAGCAGGCTTTCGCTGGCGCTGTAGCGCTGCAGGGCGTCAAGGACGAATGGTTCTTCGTCTGGAGTGGGGGCTTCCAGGGCTTCGAAAAACACTTTCAGGCGCTGGCTGAAGAAATGCCTGACCGGGTGACGCAAGAAATCCTGCAACTGGGTCAACGTCAGCGCTTCATCGCTGACGAAAGGTGGCAGGCCGAGTGCGGGCTGGGCTTCGTCATTGGTCTGCTGGTGCAGCAATTGCCACTCATGGGCATAGCTGAACAACGCACTGCCCTTCTGGAAATAACGGGCACTGAAGGGCTGTAGCGGGTGTTCCTGGGTGAGCATGTGCAGCAGTTGCTGGCCGTCAGCATCGCCCTTGAGGCGCCAACCGGCAGCCAGGTGATCGCGCAACTGGCCAATCAACACCGAGGCCGGCCGTTCACTGTTATCACGGATGCTGCGGCCAACCCAGCTGATGTAGAGCTGGTCACGTGCCGACAGTAACGCTTCGAGCAGCAGGTACCGGTCATCCTCACGGCGCGAACGATCACCGGGGCGGTAATCGCTGGCCATCAGGTCGAAGTCCAGCGGTGGCTGGGCGCGCGGGTAGTCGCCGTCGTTCATGCCCAGCAGGCACACCACGCGGAAAGGAATCGCGCGCATCGGCATCAAGGTACAGAAATTCACCGAGCCGGCGAGAAAGCGCTGGGACAATTTGCCTTCATCCAGGCCCGACAGCCAGGCCTCACGGATCACCGTAAGCGGCAGTTGGTCTTGCAGGCCCACGGTTTCGCAGACTTCCAGCCAGCTGTCGCGAAGCGTCTGCAATTGCATCAGGAGAAATTCGTCGTGCTCCTCCTCGGCCAGGAAGAACACGTGCAGCAACGCGTTGAGACGATCCCCCCACTCGCTGGCAGTGGCCGGTTGGGACAACGTCTGGTTGGCCACTTCGAGGGCGTCGAGTAGCGCCACCAAAGGGCCGATCAAGGCGGCATCCAGGCCGCCGATTTCATCGTAAGGTTCGATGCCGTCGCACCCCTCTCCCACACCCACGGCGTAACCCAACAGCATGCGCCGCAGGCCGAAGCGCCAACTGTTCTGCTCCAGGCCCTGGGGCAGCCCGAGGTTGGCCCGCTGGTCGGCATTCAACCCCCAGCGAATACCCGCCCCTTCGATCCAGCGGTGCAGAGTGGGCAGGTCGCTTTCACGGATGCCGAAACGCGCGCGTACTGCCGGGACGTCAAGCAGGTCGAGTACTTCGCTGACGGCGAAGCGGCTGTCCGGCAGCTTGAGCAGATGTTCCAGGGCGATCAAAAGTGGGTCGCGGCCACGCTGGCCCTGGTCGGTCAGGGTGAACGGAATGTAGCGCGGGTCGTTGCGCTGAAGCTGGCCGAATACCGCGCGGATATGCGGTGCGTAGGTATCGATTGCCGGGAGCATGACGATAATGTCACGCGGGCGCAGCGTGGGGTCGGCGCTGAAGCGCGCCAATAGCTGGTCGTGCAGGATTTCCACTTCGCGCTGTGGGCCGTGTGCCACGTGAAAGCGCACGGAACGGTCCTTGTTCAGGTCGACTTCAGGCCAGCGTTCGCGGGTTTCTGCAAGTGGACGCAGTTCGAGGATATCGTCCTGCAGCTGGTTCAGCAGCGTGGTGGGCTGGCCTTCGCTGAACAGGTCGATGCGCCCGTCACTGAATACGCCTTGATAACTGCCGGGGTCGTCGTAGCTGTCCAGCAGGTTGATGTAATCGCGGCCTTGCTTGCCCCAGGCGGCCAGCAGAGGGTGGGCGTGCTGATGCAACGATTCGTCGTCCAGTTGCAGGGGCATGCCTTGCTTGCGCTGCTGGCGCTTGTACTGGTGGCGTAGCAGGTCCTTGTCGGCGACGATGTCGGCCCAATGGTGACGGCAAGGGTTGTGTACGCAGAGCAACACCTGGCTGAAACGGGCCAGCCCGGCCAGGGCCTCCAGCGCCTGGGCGGGCAGAGAGGAAATACCGAACACGATCACCCGCGATGGCAGCCCGTGAGGCGCTGCTTCAAGGCTATTGATGCGTTCGATGAAGCGCTGGTGTACCCCTGCCCGGCTCTGCGCCATACCCTGCTCACCGACATCCTCGAGCAACGCGCGCCAAAGCTCGGCCTGCCAGCGGTTGCCGGGGGCGAGGGGCTTGCGCTCACCACGGGCGGTATTGAGGATGTGCTCGCCGGCAGCCCAGTCCTTCAGCCAGTCGGCGCGGTAGACCTGGTATTGGTCGAACAGGTCAGCCAGGCGCTCGGCCAACTGATAGCGTTTGCGCAGGTCACTGTCATCGGTGAGGAAACGACGCAGCGGTTCGAAATGCGGCCGCTCGATCAGCGCGGGTAGCAGGCGCATCAGGCGCCAGGTCAGCGGTGCCTTGTCGAGAAGGGAAACCTCTGGGATCTCGTCACGCCCGAGCACCTTGCGGTACAACTGCCACATGAAGCTACCCGGTAGTTGCACCTCGATGGCTGCAGCGATGCCGCAGCCGCCCATGTCATCGTCCTGTGGGTCCTCGGCGAGGGCCAGCTTGAGCCATTGGGCAATACCATTGCTCTGTACCAGGGCTATTTCGTTTTCCAAGGGTGCCAGCGGATAGCGGCGCATCCAGCTCACCACCAGGCTGCGCAAGTCATCCAGACGGTTACCGTGGACGATCATGAAACCAGGCTGCAGTGAGTGGGTGCTGGGCATGGAAAAGTCCCTGGGAGAAGAAGGGGGAACGATATCACGGCTGACCGCCGATGCTGGCCGCAGTAAAAGCCAGAAAAGACAAAACCCCTACCTGCATGCGCAGATAGGGGTTTTGCGAAATGAATCTTGACGATGACCTACTCTCACATGGGGAAACCCCACACTACCATCGGCGATGCATCGTTTCACTGCTGAGTTCGGGATGGGATCAGGTGGTTCCAATGCTCTATGGTCGTCAAGAAATTCTGTTGCCAGAATGTCCAGATGGACAGCCCAGCGAATTCGGATATGCGATATTTGTGGTTGCGAACTTTCGGTTCTTTCGTCTTCACCACCGCAATCTGCGTCAGCAAATTGCTTGGGTGTTATATGGTCAAGCCTCACGGGCAATTAGTATTGGTTAGCTCAACGCCTCACAGCGCTTACACACCCAACCTATCAACGTCGTAGTCTTCGACGGCCCTTTAGGGGATTCAAGATCCCAGTGAGATCTCATCTTGAGGCAAGTTTCCCGCTTAGATGCTTTCAGCGGTTATCTCTTCCGAACATAGCTACCCGGCAATGCCACTGGCGTGACAACCGGAACACCAGAGGTTCGTCCACTCCGGTCCTCTCGTACTAGGAGCAGCCCCTCTCAAATCTCAAACGTCCACGGCAGATAGGGACCGAACTGTCTCACGACGTTCTAAACCCAGCTCGCGTACCACTTTAAATGGCGAACAGCCATACCCTTGGGACCGGCTTCAGCCCCAGGATGTGATGAGCCGACATCGAGGTGCCAAACACCGCCGTCGATATGAACTCTTGGGCGGTATCAGCCTGTTATCCCCGGAGTACCTTTTATCCGTTGAGCGATGGCCCTTCCATACAGAACCACCGGATCACTAAGACCTACTTTCGTACCTGCTCGACGTGTTTGTCTCGCAGTCAAGCGCGCTTTTGCCTTTATACTCTACGACCGATTTCCGACCGGTCTGAGCGCACCTTCGTACTCCTCCGTTACTCTTTGGGAGGAGACCGCCCCAGTCAAACTACCCACCATACACTGTCCTCGATCCGGATCACGGACCTGAGTTAGAACCTCAAAGTTGCCAGGGTGGTATTTCAAGGATGGCTCCATGAGAACTGGCGTCCCCACTTCAAAGCCTCCCACCTATCCTACACAAGCAAATTCAAAGTCCAGTGCAAAGCTATAGTAAAGGTTCACGGGGTCTTTCCGTCTAGCCGCGGATACACTGCATCTTCACAGCGATTTCAATTTCACTGAGTCTCGGGTGGAGACAGCGCCGCCATCGTTACGCCATTCGTGCAGGTCGGAACTTACCCGACAAGGAATTTCGCTACCTTAGGACCGTTATAGTTACGGCCGCCGTTTACCGGGGCTTCGATCAAGAGCTTCGCTTGCGCTAACCCCATCAATTAACCTTCCGGCACCGGGCAGGCGTCACACCCTATACGTCCACTTTCGTGTTTGCAGAGTGCTGTGTTTTTAATAAACAGTCGCAGCGGCCTGGTATCTTCGACCGGCATGGGCTTACGGAGCAAGTCCTTCACCCTCGCCGGCGCACCTTCTCCCGAAGTTACGGTGCCATTTTGCCTAGTTCCTTCACCCGAGTTCTCTCAAGCGCCTTGGTATTCTCTACCTAACCACCTGTGTCGGTTTGGGGTACGGTTCCCAGTTATCTGAAGCTTAGGAGCTTTTCTTGGAAGCATGGCATCAACCACTTCGTCGCCTAATGGCAACTCGTCATCAGCTCTCGGCCTTGA
>NZ_JBIVGA010000015.1:0-124897 GCF_044748405.1 Pseudomonas sp. NPDC089996
GTAGTGTGGGGTTTCCCCATGTGAGAGTAGGTCATCGTCAAGATTCATTTCGCAAAACCCCTATCTGCGCATGCAGGTAGGGGTTTTGTCTTTTCGGTACAGACAAGTTTCAGCCCCGGGCAAGTTCCGCCAAGTGTGCCGTCGCCTCTTCGTTTTTGAGCACCAGCACATCACTTTCCAGCGAATCGAGCACGACCTCCGAGGTATTGCCGATCAAGGCCCCGGAAATTCCGGTGCGAGCGACCGTGCCAATGACCGTGACAACGGCATGAAGCTGCTTTTCGAAATGAGGAATCAGCACATCCGCCGGTCCTTCTGCCACATGCAGCCGATCTTCGCTGATATCAAATTCGGCCTGGAACGCGCTGCAGGCTTCGCGGTACCGCTTTTCTATGGTCTCACTTAACTGGTATACCGGGTCGGACGCCGACAGCATGGGGGAGGGGTGCGCACTGACCACGTGCAGATCGCCTTTGGCCAGCTCGGCAATGGCATAGCCATGGTCGATGATGCTGGCATGCAGCCGGCGATGGTCCTCATCCTGGTTGCCGACATCGACGGCGGCCAGGATCACCCCTTCTGCCCATGGTCGCTCACTCTTGACCATCAACACCGCGCAGGGGCACTGGCGCAGGAGCTTCCAGTCGGTTGGGGTCAGCAACGCCTTCTTCATTGGGTTGTCTGGCCGATGCTCCTTGATGACCAGCTCGCAACCTTCGGCCTGCTGCACGGCGATGATCGAATCATGCAAGCTCTCATGCCAGCTCTGTTCATGGGTGACATTGTCATAGCCATCATCATGCAGCTGGCTGCCGAGCAGGCTCAGCAGCGCGCTGTGGTCATGCTTCTTGTCACACATCAGCAGATGCAGGCGGGCACCGGTGACACCGGCAATCAGCTTGGCTCGGGTCAGTGCACGGCTATGGGCGTGTTCGGGGTCAAGGACGACGAGGATGCTGCGGACAGCTTGCATGGCATGAACTCCCTTCAAAGGTGGCGAGTAATGCCTGACTATAGTCGGCGCCTCTCGCATTACCGTTTGACGTACATCAAGCATAGTCACTGGTGCTGCCCGTCGCCGTCGGTATAATCGCCCGTCTTGCCTGTCCTGTGTGGTTGTTCGTTTATGTCGCTGATCCCCGAAATCGATGCCTTTCTCGGCTGCCCGACCCCAGATGCCTGGATCGAAGCGGCACTCGCCGACCAGGAAACCCTGCTGATCGACCACAAGAACTGCGAGTTCAAGGCAGCCAGCACCGCCCTGAGCCTGATCGCCAAGTACAACACCCACCTGGACCTGATCAACATGATGTCGCGCCTGGCCCGTGAGGAACTGGTTCACCACGAGCAGGTACTACGGCTGATGAAGCGCCGCGGCGTCCCGCTGCGGCCAGTGTCGGCGGGGCGTTATGCGTCAGGTCTGCGGCGTATGGTGCGGGCCCATGAACCGGTGAAGCTGGTGGACACGCTGGTGGTTGGGGCATTTATCGAAGCCCGTAGTTGCGAGCGATTTGCTGCCTTGGTGCCACACCTCGATGAAGAGCTCGGCACCTTCTACCATGGTTTGCTGAAAAGCGAAGCACGCCACTATCAGGGCTACCTGAAACTGGCTCACCAGTATGGTGACGAGGCGGACATCGCCAGCCGCGTCACCTTGGTGCGTGAAGCTGAAGCCGAGCTTATCCAGTCACCTGATCAGGAACTGCGTTTCCACAGCGGCATCCCGATGGCTCAGGCTGTCTGAAGTTCAGTAGCGGCGGCCCAACAGCAGGCCGATCACCAGGCCAAAGCCTGCAGACACTGCCACTGTTTGCCATGGATGCCCACCGATATAGTCCTGGGTAGCTTCGACCACGGGTTGCGCCTTGGCGCGCACCTGGCCGGCGGCCTCGCGTGCCTGACGCAGTTTCAGGCTGACCTGTGCACGCAACGTCTCGGCTTCTTCGCCAACCAGTGCGGCGCTCTCGTTGAGCAGCTTTTCCGATTCTTCGATCAATGACTGCAGTTCACTGAACACCTGGTCTTTGATCTGATCACTGTCGGCCAGTGCAGCGGTTTTTCGGGCCATGAACACGTCCTCGTCGATGGGGTGGTTTGAATAATGGATGCCAGCGCGCCGGGAAAGTTGCGACCGCTTTGCCGATGATGCGACGCCAAGGTGTAAGATAGCGGCCATTTTCAACAGGCAGGTACCCTCATGAGTTTCAATCTGGCCAACATGAGCTTCGAGGAACGGGCGCAGATCGAGGCAGAAAAGGCCCGACTGTTCGAGATGTGGCAGAACAACCTGGGCAAGGCCAAGGGCGAAGCTGCGCGGCTGATCTCTGAAAAATCACGGCGCAAAGGCAAATGGGCGGAGTGGGTGCGCGCCGAGCTGGAGGGCCTGTCGCCGCCCGAGTACGGCAATATGGTGCGCAGCGAAGTCAACAAGATGATGGCGGCAGCCAGCGCCAATCGCTGACTCTCGAACCCGTCATGCTTCACCAGTTCACATTGCCACCTTTGGGCAGGTCCAGCTTGCCCTCGTCGGTGAAGCGCACCGTGCCCAGCAGCCCTCCGGCCAGCTTGCCACGCAGTTTGTAAGGCATTCCTTGCAGCGAATCGAACTGGCCCAGCCCATAAGCCTGACGCAGGAAGGCGAACGCCGTGATGCTCACCGGTACCACGATCACGGCTTCGTCGTAGCGGCCGATGTGCCCTTGCTGGTCACTCACGCCAGCCGCCAGCGGCTGGCCGTTGACCTCCAGGTTCAACGCGACGCCGTTGTAGTCGATGGCCGATTCGTTGGGGTTCTGCACTCTCATTTTCACCGCCATGCGCATTTCCAGCTCCTGCCCCTGCAGCGGCTCGATGCCGATCACACTGATGTTGAGCGGGTCGCGGGCCTGGAACAGCGCACAGGCGTTGAGCCCGCCGGCCAATATCAGCACCAGCAGCAGGCGAAGGGAGTGGCGCATGCGGGCAACCATGGGAAAGGTCCTTGCCGGGGAAGAGGAGCCTGCAGTGTGGCAAATGCACGGCAGCGGTGAAAGTGTCGGGCCTGATGAAAGATACTGTTTCTCATTACCGTCCGCTAACTCCTCCCCATGTCAGGAGAACGCAGCCAGCAAATCCTCGACAAATGCCGCCTGCGCTTCCCCTGGCACCTGTGCCCGATGCCGGGCCAGGGTGAAAGGCACTACGAAATCCAAACCCAGATCCAGCGCCCGCAACATCCCCTGATCCTCCCAACTCGCCGCACAGTGACAGGGCAGATAACCAATATGCCGCCCTGACAGAATGAACGTCAGCACGCTCTCGATCTGCTCCGCCACTGCCATGCTGCGTCGGCTCTGGAATGGCTCGCCGCCTTTGAGAAAGCGGTAGGGGTGGCGTACCTGGTCCGCCTCCAGCAACTGCTCATGCGTCATCTCGGCCGCATCGAACAGCGCATGCCCCTTGCCGCAGTACAAACGCTGCCGCTCCTCGAACAACGGCCGATAGTCGAATGCCGCCTGGTTGCCGGAAAAATAGCTGATGGCAACATCCAGCCGTTGCTCCAGCAACAGCCGCTCCAGTTCCGCCGGAGGAGCGCTGATCAACTCCAGCTGCACCGATTCCTCGCGTTCGCGAAAACGTGAAATGGCCATCGCCAGGCGCAGGCTCACGGCCGCGTCCTGGTTTTCCGCCATGCCCACCCGCACCGTCCCCAGCAGGCGGCCGGCCACGCCGTTGGCCTGCTGGCGGAACTGCTCGATGTTCAGAAACAGCCCGCGCGCCGCCTCCAGCATCAGCTCGCCCTTGTCGGTCAGGCGAAAACCACCTTTACCGCGGCTGCACAGGCGGTAGCCCAGGCGCGTTTCCAGCTGCGCCATGCGCTGGCTGATGGTGGGCTGGCTCAACCCCAGTATGCCTTGCGCGGCACTGAAGCCGCCGGCCTCGACTACAGTCACGAACAGCCGCAGCAGGTGCAGGTCGGGGTCGTGCAGTTGTCCGAACATCACATTGCTCCAGATGAATGTCAGCTTTTCAAACTTGCCATTCTTGCAATGTTACCCGGCTGGCATGCTGGCGGCATCCACCCATTTGCCGAGGTGCCCGTCATGCGTCGATCGCTGTGCCTGTTGTCCCTGATCCTGGCCCTGCCGCTGCAGGCCGAAGAAAGGGTCGTCAATCTCTACAGCTGGGCCGACTATGTCGCCCCGGAAACCCTCCAGCGCTTCGAAAAGGAAACCGGCTACAAGGTGCGCTACGACACCTTCGACACCACCGAAGTCCTCGAAACCAAGCTGCTCACCGGCCGCAGCGGCTACGACGTGGTCGTGCCGTCCAGCACCGTACTGGCCCGGGCGCTGAAGGCCAATGCCTTGCAGCCGCTCGATGCGCAAGGCATGCCCGGCTACGCCAACCTCGACAGGGACTTGCTGGCCAAGCTGGCCGAGGCCGACCCAGGCAACCGTTACGCGGTCCCCTACACCTGGGGAACCCTGGGCCTTGGGGTGAATGTCGAGGCGGTGCGTCAGCGCCTGGGCGATGTGCCGCTGGACAGCCTCGACCTGCTGTTCAAACCGGAGTACGCCAGCCGCCTCAAGGAGTGCGGCATCGCCATGCCGGACTCGCCTCAGGAAGTGATCGGCGTCGCCCTAAACTACCTCGGCAAGGACCCCTACAGCCAGGACAAGGCCGACCTGGCGGCGGCGCAGAACCTGCTGAACCAGCTACAACCGTCGATCAGCTACGTCGCCAATGGCAGGCAGATCAACGACCTGGCCAATGGCAGCGTGTGCCTGGCGCTGACGTACAACGGCGATGCTGCCATGGCTGCCGACCAGGCGCGCCGCGCCGGCAAGCCGTTCGAACTGATCTACCGCATCCCCCGTGAAGGCACGCTGGTGTGGCAGGACAACCTGGTCATCCCCAAGGACGCCCCACACCCGGAAGCCGCCCGCGCCTTCATCGCCTTCATGCTCAAGCCAGAGTCGGTGGCTGCGCTGACCAATACGCTGTTCTTCGCCAATGCCAACCAGGCAGCGACGCCGCTGGTGGATGACGCTGTGCGCAACGACCCGGATATCTACCCACCTGCCGACGTGCGTGAGCGTTTGTATGCCGACCGCAGCATGGCGCTGTCCGACCTGCGCCAGCGCAACCGACTGTGGGCGGCCTTCCGCAGCCGCCAGTGACCGATAACCCTGAAGGAGCCCAACCGTGGAACAAGCCCAGAACAACGACCAGGCCATGACCCGCGATAGTCTGTACGGTACCGCAGCGGAAAGTACTTATGCCGGGATCACAAGCTTCTCTCGTCGGCGTTACAGCCGCGACCTGCGAGGGGTGGATGTGGTGGTCAGCGGTGTGCCGTTCGACACCGCCACCAGCAACCGCCCTGGCGCACGCTTCGGGCCGCGGGCGATTCGCGCCGCCTCGGTACAGCAGGCCTGGGCACGGCACTGGCCCTGGGCGTTCGACCCGTTCGACCACCTGGCCGTGATCGATTATGGCGACTGCGCCTTCGACAGCGGCACGCCCCAGTCGGTACCGGATAGCATCGAGGCCCACGCCGAGCACATTCTTGAAGCCGGTTGCGCCATGCTCACCCTGGGCGGCGACCATTTCATCAGCTACCCGCTGCTCAAGGCTCATGCCCGGCGCCATGGCCCGCTGGCGCTGATCCATTTCGATGCGCACAGCGACACCTGGCCGGACGAGGAGGGGCGCATCGACCATGGCACGATGTTCTGGCATGCCGCACGTGAAGGGCTGGTCGATCCGTCCTGCTCGGTGCAGGTCGGCCTGCGCACTACCAATGACGACAGCCAGGGCTTCGCCATTCTCGATGCCCGGCAGGTGCATCGCCAGGGCACCGAGGCGATCATCGCAGCGATCCGTCAGCGGGTCGGTGACCGGCCTGTGTACCTGACGTTCGACATCGACTGCCTTGACCCGGCCTACGCACCTGGCACCGGTACCCCGGTTTGTGGCGGCCTGAGCACGGTGCAGGCGCTGGAGATCCTCGGCGGCCTGCGCGGCATCAACCTGGTGGGCATGGACCTGGTCGAGGTGGCGCCAGCCTACGACCACGCCGATATCACAGCACTGGCCGGGGCCACCCTGGCCATGGAGATGCTGTGCCTGTATGCAGCGCGGCACAAGGTCGACGCCAAAGGACGCTAGTGCCCGATGATCGGCGGGCCTGATGGGCAATGCCACAGGCCGCATACTGAAACATAAGGAATCGCATTCACACTTTTGCCGCGAACCCTTCGCGCCTTAGGCTATCAAAACGCTCAAGGCGCGCTTTTTCGTTCAGGAGGTGAAGCATGAATCTTACATTGCCGAGCCTGGCCATCGGCCTGCTGCTATGCCTGCCGGTGCAGGCAGGGCCCATGCAGCCACTGCAGCTCGCCGCCAGCAACAACAACCCCTACAACAGCCCGATCCAGCGCGCCAACCCCAACAGCCGCCAAGGCAGCATGCCGGCCACACCGCCCGTTCGCGGCCCGTCCACCCAGCCCATCTACCGCACACCAAGCCTGGACAACCGCGGCATCGGCAATGGTGACAACCTGCGTCGTCAACAACAGACCCCGAATCTGGAACCGACGCGGTCACCGCGTGACAGCCAGCGTGCGCCCTGAACCCCTACGAAAGGAATCTTGCATGACCCGAGCGAACTGGCTGATGACCTTGACCGCCGCCGCGTTGTTGCCTGTGCTGGCTCACGCTGCCCCCGAACAGCAGTTTCCCAGCGAGGAAGGGGAGATCACCGTCAGCACCGTGACCGACGGCCTGCGCAACCCTTGGGCACTGGCATTCCTGCCGGGTGGCAAGGACATGCTGGTCACCGAGCGCGCCGGTAATTTGCGCGTGATCAGCGCCGAGGGTAAGGTCGGTCCGCCGATCAGCGGTGTGCCCAAGGTCTGGGCCGAAGGCCAGGGTGGCCTGCTCGACGTGGTGCTGTCGCCGGCGTTCAGCAAGGACCGCACGGTGTACCTGTCGTATGCCGAAGAGGGCAGTGATGGCAAGGCTGGCACGGCGGTGGGCCGTGGGCAGCTGTCCGAAGACCGCGCCCGGCTGGAAAACTTCAACGTGATCTTCCGTCAGCAGCCCAAGCTCTCCGTGGGTAATCACTTTGGTTCGCGGCTGGTGTTCGACCGGGAAGGTTTTCTGTTCATCGCCCTGGGCGAGAACAACCAGCGCCCAACCGCCCAAGACCTCGATAAACTGCAGGGCAAGGTCGTGCGGATCCTCCCCGATGGTGAAGTTCCGAAGGACAACCCTTTCGTCGGCAAGCAGGGCGTGCGCCCGGAAATATGGTCGTTCGGCCACCGTAACCAGCAGGGCGCGGCGCTCAACCCCTGGACCGGCAAGCTTTGGACTCATGAGCACGGCCCGCGGGGTGGTGACGAGATCAACATCCCGCAGCCGGGCAAGAATTATGGCTGGCCGATCGCCACGCACGGTATCAATTACTCGCTGCTGCCGATCCCCGAGGCCAAGGGCAAGCATGTCGACGGTATGGTCGACCCGCACCATGTCTGGGAGAAGTCGCCCGGTATCAGCGGCATGGCCTTCTATGACAGCCCGACCTTCAAGGCCTGGGACCACAACCTTTTCATCGGCGCGCTGGTGGCACAGGAGCTGATTCGCCTGGAGCTCGATGGCGACAAGATCGTCCATGAAGAGCGCCTGCTGGGTGACCTGAAGGCACGCATCCGTGACGTGCGGGTGGGGCCGGATGGCTACCTGTATGTGCTGACCGATGCCAAGGATGGGGCGCTGCTGAAAGTTGGCCTGAGCGAGGGCTGAAACAAGTTGTTTACTGTGCTGGCCCTTTCGCGGGTAAACCCGCTCCCACAGGGACAGCACTATTCTCAAACCTGGTGTAATACCTGTGGGAGCGGGTTTACCCGCGAAAGGGCCAGCTCCTACAATACAGTTCTCACAGCCAAGCCGGCAGTCATGCAACTCGATCCGCAAAATCGCTATCGCACGGCACTTTCAGAGCATGGCTTTGCCGAAGACCCGGCTCAAGCCAGGGCTGTCACGGCCCTGCAAACCTGTTTCGAAGCCTTGCAGAATGGCCAGACCCCCCAGGGCTTGTACCTCTGGGGCCCTGTCGGCCGCGGCAAGACCTGGCTAATGGACCTGTTCCAGTGCTGCCTCAGCGTCCCGTCCCGGCGCCAGCACTTCCACCATTTCATGGCCTGGGTCCACCAGCGGCTGTTCCAGCTCAACGGCACTGCCGACCCCTTGAAGGCACTGGCCCGCGAGCTCGCCGGGCAGATCTGGGTATTGTGCTTCGACGAACTCTTCGTCAGCGACATCGGCGATGCGATCATCCTCGGTCGCCTGTTCCAGGTGCTGTTCGATCACGGCGTGGTGGTGGTCGCCACCTCCAACCAGCCGCCGCAGCAGCTGTACCGCGATGGGTTCAATCGCGAGCGCTTCCTGCCGGCCATCAGCGCCATCGAGCGGCATATGCAGGTGCTTTCGGTAGCAGGCGAGCAGGACCATCGCCTGCATCCGGGTGTACAGCGCCAGCGATACTGGGTGGCCGAAGCGGGGAGCAGAGGCGGCGCGCTTGAAGCGGTTTTCCAGCAACTCAGCCCGGATGACCCCGGCAGCAACGCACCCCTGCAGATCGGCTCGCGGCAAATCAGGGTGATCCGCAGCAGCTCCCAGGCCGTCTGGTGCCACTTCACCGAACTGTGCGAACGGCCCCTGGCCGCCATGGAGTTCATGGCCTTGTGCGATCGCTTTCCGGCCATTCTGGTCGAGGGCATCCCGGCGCTGGGCGGTGAGCAGCAGGCCGGGCGCATTGCCCGTGGCACCGAGGATGGCGCGGCGCGTGTCGCGGCAGGTGATCGCGAGCTACCGATGCTGTCCCCCAAGGACGACGCCGTGCGCCGTTTCATCGCCCTGGTCGACGAATGCTACGACCGCCGGGTGGCACTCTACCTGGAGGCAGAGGTTCCGCTCGACGCCCTCTACACTCAAGGGTATCTGGCGTTCCCGTACCAACGGACCCTGAGCCGGCTACGGGAGATGCAGCTGCAACGCTTCGCCTGAAGGAGCCGAACCATGGAGCCGCTGTCGCATCATCTGCTGACCCAGGCCTACAACAATGGCTGGGCCAACCACCGTCTGTACAAGGCCTGCCTGCAACTGAGCCACGACGAGTTCGTCGCCCCCCGTTGCAACTTCTTCCCGTCGATCAAGGCCACGCTCAACCACCTCTTGACCGTGGACTGGTTCTACCTCGACATGCTCGAGTGCGACCAGCGCGGTGAAGCGCCTGACCCGGATGGCGAGCGCTTCTTCGAACCGGAGCAACCGTTTGCCACCTGTACCGACCTGCATGCCGAGCAGGCCCAGGCCGACCACCGGTTGATCGCCTATTGCAGCCTGCTGCAGGACGCTCAACTGGCGCGGTACGTGAGCATCGTGCGGCCGCAACGAATCCAGCGCGAACAGCGGCTGCGCCTGCTGGCGCATCTGTTCGAGCACCAGATCCATCACCGTGGGCAGGTGCATGCGATGCTCAGTGACACAACGGTGCGGCCGCCGCAGCTGGATGAGTTTTTCTGTGAGGAGGAAGCCGACCTGCGGGCGCTGGACTTCGCCGAACTCGGCTGGAGCGAACCGCAGGTCTGGAAGGGTTAGCGGCCGAGCCACTCCACCAGTTCCCGGTTAAAGCGCCGTGGCTCCTCTATCTGCGGGGCATGCCCCATGCCTTCGAAGGTCACCAGCTCGCTCTGAGGTATCAGCTTGGCGACCTGCGGCCCCAGTTCCTGGTACTTGCCCAGCTTCGCCTTCACTTCAGGCGGGGCGATGTCGCTGCCGATCGCCGTGGTGTCCTGGTCGCCAATCAGCAGCAGGGTCGGCATCTTCAGGTCCTTGAACTCGTGATACACCGGCTGGGTGAAGATCATGTCGTAGATCAGCGCCGAGTTCCACGCCACCGCTTCATGTCCCGGCCCCTTGTTCAGCCCCACCAGCATCTGCACCCAGCGCTCGTACTCGGGTTTCCAGCGCCCGGCGTAATAGGTCTTGCGCTCGTACTCGCGCACGACCTCGGCATCGAGCTTGAGCTCGCGGGCGTACCACTGGTCAACCGTGCGGTAGGGCACGCCGAGGGCTTTCCAGTCCTCCAGGCCGATGGGGTTGACCATCGCCAGGCGTTCGACCTGCAGCGGGTACATCAGCGCATAGCGGGTGGCGAGCATGCCCCCGGTGGAGTGGCCGAGTACGATGGCTTGTTTGACGCCCAGCTGTTCGAGCAGGGCATGGGTGTTCACCGCCAGTTGCTGGAAACTGTACTGGTACTGGGCCGGCTTGCTCGAGGTGCAGAAGCCGATCTGGTCGGGGGCAATCACCCGGTAGCCCGCCTGGCTCAAGGCGTCGATGGTGGTCTCCAACGTGGCAGCACAGAAGTTCTTGCCATGCATCAACACCACGCTGCGGCCATTGGCCTGGCCTTGGGCCGGCACATCCATGTAGCCCATCTGCAGGTGCTGGCCCTGTGACTGGAAGTCGAAATGCTTGAGTGGGTGTGGGTAGCTGAAGCCTTCGAGCTGTTTGCCGTAGGTAGGCGATTCGGCGGCGATGGCCGGGACGCCGACGAGGCAGGCCAGGGCCAGGGCAGTTGCGCGCAGCATGGGGGCACTCCGTGTAGGACCATGTAGGAATTGGCGACTGTAGCAGTCAGTGGACCACCTTAAACGTTAAAGGTGTTACCAGGCATGAAACCCGCCCAAAGTGATCATTGCCACCACGACATAACGGCCGCCCTTTGCCAGTGTCACCAGCAGCAAAAACCTCCAGAACGGCTCACGCATGATGCCGGCAATCAGGGTCAGCGGATCGCCGATCACCGGCATCCAGCTCAGCAGCAGCGACCACTGCCCCCAACGCTGGTAACGCTGCTGTGCACGCTCCAGCTGGCTGGCGCTGAACGGGAACCAGCGCTTGTCGCGCAGGTGCTCGATGGCCCGGCCGAGCAGCCAGTTGACCACCGAACCGAGCACATTGCCCAGGGTGGCGACCAGCAGCAGGGTCAACCAGGCATCGGGCTGGCGCAACAGCAGGCCGACCAGCACCGCCTCCGATTGCAGTGGCAGCAAGGTGGCGGCACCGAAGGCGCTGAAGAACAGCGCCCAGACGCTGAGCATCAGTAGCGGGCAACCACGGTATCCTGGCCATCCTGGGTCACGCCGATGACCTGGTAGGCATCCTTGTGGTCACCCATTTCCATGCCGGGCGAGCCCATCGGCATGCCCGGTACGGCCAGGCCCTTGAGATCCTCGCGTTTGGCCAGCAGGCGCACCTGCTCGGCGGGCACGTGGCCTTCGACGAACTTGCCGTCGATCACCCCGGTGTGGCAAGACGCCAGGCGCGGCGCCACGCCCAGGCGCTGCTTGACGGCGCTCATGTTCGGCTCGACATGGTCGTTGACGGTGAAGCCGTTGTCGCGCAAGTGGCTGATCCAGGCCTTGCAGCAGCCACAGTTGGGGTCGCGGTAGACATCGATGGTTTCGCCAGCCTGGGCCAGGCCGGTGATGGCCAGCAGGCCGAAGGTGATCAGGTGTTTACGCAGCATGGTCGAACCACTCCTTAGAAACGCAGGCGGATGCCTGCCACCAGACGGGTCTGGCCGAGGTCTTCGCCGTCCTCACGAGCCTGGCTGGCGCGGCTGCCATGCAGGCGCTCGAAGCTTACCCCCACATAGGGCGCGAAGCCTCGGCTGATTTCGTAGCGCAGGCGCAGGCCGACTTCGCTGTCGGCAAGCCCCGCGCCCTGTTCGTGGCCGGCATCGTTGCGGCCATAGAAGTTGGCTTCCAGGTTCGGCTCGAGGATCCAGCGGTTGGTCAGCAGGATAGCGTAAGCGGCCTCCAGGCGCAGCGCGCTCTGTTGTCGCTCGCCGGCATAGGCAGTGGCTTCCAGCTCCAGACCATAAAGCGGGGTACCCTGGAGGCCGAAGGCGGCCCAGGTCTGCCCGCTGGCCGGCTTGAAGTCCTGGCGCAGGCCGCCGACCAGCTCCCACCACGGGCTGATTGCATGGCCCCACAGTGCCTGCAGCTCTGCCTTGTGGGTCTTGCCTTGTTCCCGTTCCCCCTCGGTGCGCAGCCACAGGCGATCGATGTCGCCACCGACCCAGGCCGTGGTGTTCCACTTGAGGGCGCTGCTGCTTTCGAATGTCTGGTGTTCCAGTTGATCGACGATTACCGCCCAATTGACTGCGCGATCATGCACCTGATGGCCAGGCAGGGGCGCGAAGGTGGCCATCGCCCGTTCGCTGGCCAGCAGCGCGACCAGGGCGACGCCCATGACCAGGCGGCGGCTGTTGATCTCATTCATCGACCCGTACCTCGCGGAACATGCCGGTCTCCATGTGGTAGAGCAGGTGGCAGTGGTAAGCCCATCTGCCCAGGGCATCGGCGCTGACCCGGTAGCTGCGGCGGCTGCCGGGGGGGATGTCGACCGTGTGCTTGCGCACCTGGAAGCGCCCGTGTTCGTCCTCCAGGTCGCTCCACATGCCATGCAGGTGGATGGGGTGGGTCATCATGGTGTCGTTGACCAGGGTGATGCGTACCCGCTCGCCGTAAGTCAGGCGCAGTGGCGCGGCATCGCTGAACTTGACCCCGTCGAACGACCAGGCGAACCGCTCCATGTGCCCGGTCAGGTGCAGCTCGATATCCCGTGAAGGCTCGCGACCGTCCGGGTCGGGGTAGGGGCTGCGCAGATCGGCATAGGTCAGCACGCGGCGGCCGTTGTCACGCAGGCCGATGCCAGGGTCGGCGAGGTTGGCGCGGGGGGCCATGGTCTGCATGTCCACCAGCGGGTTACCGGCTTCGCTGGCAGGGTGGCCTTGCACGCTGCCCATGCTGGCGTGGCCCATGCTGGTCATGTTGCTGTGGCCCATTGCAGCCATGTTGCCGTGGCCCATGTCGTCCATGCTCAGCACCGGTCGCGGGTCAGGCTCCGGCACCGCGGCCTGCAGGCCCTTGGCACGGGCCAGGGTGCCGCGGGCGTAGCCGCTGCGGTCCATGCTCTGGGCGAACAGGGTGTAGGCGGGCAGGTCGCCGACGGTCACCAGCACGTCGTAGGTTTCAGCCACCGCGATGCGCAGCTCGTCCACGGTTACCGGCGCCACCGGCAGGCCGTCGGCGGCGATGACGGTCATTTTGAGGCCCGGAATGCGGAAGTCGAAGTAAGTCATGGCCGAGGCATTGATCAGGCGCAGGCGTACGGTTTCGCCAGGCTGGAACAGGCAGGTGAAGTTGCCGTCAGGGGGCTGGCCGTTGAGCAGGTAGGTGTAACTGGCGGCGCTGATGTCGGCAAGGTCGGTCGGGCTCATGCGCATGCGCGCCCAGGCCAGACGCTCGTCGACGGTGTTGCCCCAGCCCTTGTCGGCGACATCGGTGACGAAGTCGCCGAGCGTGCGCTTGTGGTAGTTGAAGGCGTCGGACTGCTTCTTCAGGGTTGCCAGCAACGTCTCGGGTGCCTGGTCGGACCAGTCGCTGAACAGCAGCACATGGTCGCGCTGGTAGTCATGCGGTTCGGGCTCGCGCGGTTCGACGACGATTGCGCCATACACCCCGGCCTGCTCCTGCAGGCCGGAATGGCTGTGGTACCAGTAGGTGCCACTCTGGCGCAGGGTGAACCGGTACAGGTAATCCCCACCCGGCGCGATGCCGGCGAAGCTCAGGCCCGGTACGCCGTCCATGTTGGCTGGCAGGAGGATGCCGTGCCAATGAATCGAGGTGCTCTGATCGAGGCGGTTGCGCACGCGCAGGGTCACGGTGTCGCCTTCGCGCCAGCGCAGCAGCGGGCCGGGCAGGCTGTCGTTGATGGTCAGCGCGGTGCGTGTCCGGCCGGTGATGTTGATCGGGGTCTGGCCGATGAACAGCTCGAAGTGCTGGCCGGCCAGCTCGCGGCCTTCGCTGGCCTGGGCCAGCGGGCGCCACAAGCCCAAGCCGGCCAGGGTGGTGGCGGCGCTCAGGCCTTTGACGAAGGTGCGGCGGGTAGGGGTGCGCAACATGGCGTGGCCTCATGCGGGGGAACCATGATCCTCGCCGGTTGCGCCTGTCAGCTGGCTGAGGCGCAGATTACAGCCTTGTCAGGCGCCTGTTCATCGTTGCCCAGGTCGCGCATCAACAGGCCGTACTCGAGGGCAACCTGCTCGGGAATTGGCAGGTACACCACATGGCCGTCGCCGGGCGCCACCTCGATGGCGTGCTGTTGGCGGTCGAACAGGCGGTGCAGGTCGAAGTGGTAGTTGCCACGCGGGGTCATCAGTTCCAGATGGTCACCCAACGCGAAGCGGTTCTTCACCTTGACCTCGGCCAGGCCATCGACGCGCGCGCCGGTCAGTTCACCGACGAACTGCTGGCGCTCGGACTGCGAGTTGCCACGCAGGTAGTTCTGGTATTCGTCGTGCACGTGACGGCGCAGGAAGCCTTCGGTGTAGCCGCGTTGCGCCAGCGATTCGAGGTTGTCCATCAGGCTCATGTCGAACGGCCGCCCGGCTGCGGCGTCGTCGATGGCCTTGCGGTAGGACTGCACGGCCCGGGCGCAATAGAAGTGACTCTTGGTGCGGCCCTCGATCTTCAGCGAGTGCACGCCCATGGCCGCCAGGCGCTCGACATGCTGGATGGCACGCAGGTCCTTGGCGTTCATGATGTAGGTGCCATGCTCGTCTTCGAAGGCCGGCATCTCGCTGCCCGGGCGATTGCTCTCCTGCAACAGGAATACCTGCTCGGTGGGTGCGCCCAGGCCCAGGGTCGGCTCGACCTCGCGCACGATGTCGCCGGTGCTGTCCTGCGTGGCGGGGGTAGCTTCGTATTTCCAGCGGCAGGCATTGGTGCAACTGCCCTGGTTGGCATCGCGCCGGTTCAGGTAACCGGACAGCAAGCAGCGGCCGGAGTAGGCCATGCACAGTGCGCCGTGTACGAATACTTCCAGTTCCATGTCCGGCACGTGCCGGCGGATGTCCTCGATCTCCTCCAGCGACAGCTCACGCGACAGGATCACCCGGCTCAGGCCCAGCTGTTGCCAGAACTGCACGCTGGCCCAGTTCACCGTATTGGCCTGCACCGACAAGTGCACCGGCATCTGCGGAAAATGCTGGCGCACCAGCATGATCAGGCCGGGGTCGGACATGATCAGCGCATCGGGCGCCATGTCGATCACCGGCGCCAGGTCCTTGAGGAAGGTCTTCAACTTGGCGTTGTGCGGCGCGATGTTGACCACCACGTACAAGCGTTTGCCCAGGGCATGCGCCTCGCTGATACCCAGCGCGAGGTTGGCGTGGTCGAATTCGTTGTTGCGCACCCGCAGGCTGTAGCGCGGCTGGCCGGCGTACACCGCATCGGCACCGTAGGCGAAGGCATAGCGCAGGGTCTTCAGGCTGCCGGCGGGGGCAAGCAGTTCGGGCTTGGTCGGTAGGTTCATGGGTGCACCGGGGCAAAGGCGCGGATGCTAACGGCTGACCGGGGCGGTGGTATTGATTTGAATCAAGGCCAGGGTGGCACTTTTGCGCAGGTGGTGTGCACTAATATCCATGACAACCGAGGAGCTGCCATGAACCAAGACGCCCTACAGAACAAAGCCCTGGCAGTACTCCTGGCGCTGGTGACCATCGCCTTCGTGTGGATCTTGCTGCCGTATTACGGTGCCATCTTCTGGGCGGTGATTCTCGGCATCCTGTTCGCGCCGTTGCAGCGTCACCTGCTGATCCGCTTCGGCCGCCGCCGCAACCTGGCGGCAGTCACCACCTTGCTGGTGTGCCTGCTGGTGGCAGTGCTGCCGGTGATCATCATCAGTGCCCTGTTGGTGCAGGAAGGAGCCACTTTGTACCAGCGTATCGAGAGCGGGCAGCTGGACATCGCAGGCTACGTGGAACGTGGCAAGGACATGCTCCCGGCCTTTGCCCAGCATGGGCTGGACAGCATGGGCATTGGCAACCTTGACGGGCTGCGCGACAAGATCAGCAAATGGGCTACTCAAGGCAGCCAGGTGCTGGCGAGCCAAGCGTTCAGCTTCGGCCAGGGCACCTTCGAGTTCCTGGTGAGCTTCGGCATCATGATGTACCTGCTGTTCTTCTTCCTGCGCGAAGGCGCCGACGTGGCGCGTCGGGTACGCCTTGCGGTGCCGCTGCCGGAGCACCAGAAGCGCCGCCTGCAATTGAAGTTCAACCGGGTGGTGCGGGCCACGGTCAAGGGCAATGTACTGGTGGCCATTACCCAGGGCGCGCTCGGTGGTTTCATCTTCTGGGTGCTGGATATCCCCAGCGCACTGGTGTGGGGCGTGCTGATGGCATTTCTGTCGTTGTTGCCGGCCGTGGGGGCGGGAATCGTCTGGGCGCCGGTGGCGGCGTACTTCCTGCTCACCGGGGCGATTCTGCCGGGGGTGATCCTGACGGCGTTCGGGGTACTGGTGATCGGCCTGGTGGATAATGTGCTGCGGCCGATCCTGGTGGGCAAGGACACGCGGATGCCCGATTACCTGATCCTGGTGTCCACCCTGGGCGGGCTGGCGGTATTCGGGCTCAATGGCTTTGTCATCGGGCCGTTGATCGCAGCGTTGTTCCTGTCCAGCTGGGCGATTTTCGCCGCGACCAAACCCCAGGTGCAGTTACCGTCCTGAGGCGTCGGGTCAGCGGAAGCTGTACGAAACCCCGGCGTATACGCCAAAGCTTTCGCCCGGTGTCGAGCGGGCAACGTCTTGGCCGGCATCGTCATAGCCCGGGGTTACGGTCGCCGCGTAGCGCTTGTTGGTCAGATTGCGCAGGTCCAGCCAGGTCTGCCAGTCCTGCTTCGGTGAGTTCCAGCCCAGGCGCGCACCCAGCAGGGCATAGGCATCGGCGTGATAACTATTGGCGTAGTCGACCTGCACCTTCGAGGCCATCTGCGTGTTGAGCCCGGCGTAGAACCCGCTCGGCCAGTCGTAGCGCAGTTCGCCCTGGTAGTAGTGCATGGGGATGCCGGGCAGGCGGTTGTCGCCGAACGTGTCATCGTCGCGGTAGTGGAAGTCGCTGAAGGTGTACGCCTGACGCAGGCTCAGCTTGCCTGTGCCGGGTTGCTCCCAGAGGATGCTGTCCAGCCCGGCCTCGACGCCCTGGTGCACGGTGGGGCTGGCATTGAACTCCTTGAACGGCAGGCCTTGTACCACTTCCACATTCAGCAGCTCGTGACGCACCTGCGAGTAGTACCAGGCCAGGTCCCAGTGCCCTAGCGCCGAATCGCCACGGGCGCCCAGCTCCAGCGTGGTAGCGGTCTGGTTCTGCATCTTCATGGGCTGGTTGTTCACCGGCGCACTCCAGACCAGCGACCACGGATGCGGTGGCTCCACCGAGCGGCTGAGGTTGCCGTAGACCTGCAGGTCAGGGCGGATGTCGTAGCGCAGGCCAACGCGTGGCGCATAGTCCCAGTCATGCTGGCTGACTTTGCCGCCACTGGCCGGGTAAGTGACATCGCTTTCCCGGCGGGTATAGATCATCGCCAGGCCCGTGGTCAACCACAGGTCAGGGACCAGTTCCAGGTCGTTGCCCACATGCAGCACGGTGTCCGAACCCTGGTAGGTGAAGTCGCGTGTCTTGGCGCCGACCACGTCGTTGACCCGCGAGAACTGCGAAGCGCCACTGTTGGGCAGGTGCTTGGTGGTGCGCCAGCCGACGGTGGTCTTGCTCTCGAGGCCGAACACGGTGTCGCGGCGGAAGTAGTTCAGCGTGCCGCTGACATCGCTGTAGGCCACCTTCAGGCGCATGGCACCCTCGCGCAGGTCCATCGGGTAGTCGTGATAGACCAGCCCGGCCTCCAGGCGCGAATCGTCGTCGAGGTAGAACGTGGTCTTGTTGCCGACCCAGGTGCTGCCCGGTTGCGGGCGGCTGTCGTTGCGCGACAGGTAGCCAGGGTTGGCGGCACGTGGGTCGTGCTTGATCTGGTCCTTGGTCAGGCGCCCGGCCAGTTCGTTTTCGGTTTCCCGGTAGCGCAGGTAGAAGCGCGTTTCCAGGTTCGGGTTGAAGCGGTAGCCGACGTTGGCTGCAATGCCTTTCGCGCTGCCGCTGCTGTGCTCCTGGTAGCCGTCGTATTCCGAATCGGTCAAGGCCACGTAGTAGTCGAAGTTGCCCAGCACCTGCCCCGAGCTGATGTGCCGGTGCTGGTAGCCGCGGCTGCCGACTTCATAGCGCACCTGCAGCGGCGCGGCGTCGTAGCCGGTGTAAGTCACATAGTTGATAGCCCCCCCCAGAGCCAGCGAGCCCTGGTCGAAACCATTGGCACCGCGCAGCACTTCGGCACGGTTCAGCCACAGCGGTTCGAACAGTTCGTATGGCGTACCACCCGGGCCGGTCAGCGGCAGCCCGTCGAACATCGTGTACACACCTGAGCCATGTGCTCCGGGCGCCCGGTTGATGCCAGAGCCTCGGATCGACAATTTGATGCCATCGTTGCCTGCCGACTGGGCGAACACGCCGGGCTGGTAGGCCAGCACATCCTGGTTGCTGGCAACACGGCCTTGCCCGGCCCGTTGCATGTCCACCAGGTTGGTGGCACCCGGCACCGTCCGCAGGCGTTCGCGGGCCTCGTCCAGTTCGCTTTGCTCCTCGTCGCTGATCAGCACCTGGCCCAGTTCGACGGCAGGTGCAGCCGTGGTCTGCTGGCTGACGGCGAAGATGGCCAGCAGGCCAAGGTAAGACGAGAAGGGTAGAACGGGACGCATCGTACAACTCCAGGCGATAGGCGGAAGGACAACGGCGTTGTGACGCGCGAAAAGCCGGACGAAGCACGGCGACAAGGGATTTTCCTCTGTGGTAGGTGTTGGACGGATGTGTAAGACGGTTCTTTACAAGTTGCATCGCTGGAACGGGCTGGGTCGGCGTCCGTAAGGTGGACCCATAGGCGGCAGCACTCTGCGCCGCCGTATCTGGCGACTACTTGGGGAACTCAGTAATGGAAACCAACCTGCGACAGACACCTGAAAACCATGCGGATGCGCCGATTCACCTGACGCCGCGTGAGCAGCAAGTGCTGCTGTGGTGCGCCTACGGCAAGACCTCATGGGAGATCGGCCAGATTCTGCAGTGCAAAGAGTCGACGGTGAATTTTCACGTGGCCAATCTGCTGCGCAAGTTCGATGTTGCCACGCGTGTGGCGGCTGTCATCAAGGCCATCCGCTACGGCATGCTGGCCGAGCAGTGAGGGATGATATGCGAGCAGAACACCTGAACCCGCAGCCATGGAGCGAGACGTTGTTGAAGACGTCACGGTTTCCCGATTGTCATGATCCATTCTGGCCGCGCATCGAGTTGTGCCAATTGCGCGAACACTTGCAGTTGGACGAGCAGGTAAGCGAGGCTCGCCTGGCATTGGCCGTGCGCTGCGCTGCAATCGATGCTGCCAGGGAATTCGCTGGCTGGCGCAGCGCGCTGCGTAGCCGCGGATACCGGCGCCTTGAAGATGTGGCCGGGCATGCCAGTGGGAAGGCACTATCGGTCTGCTATCGGTACTTCATCGCTGCTGCAGTAAGGCGCAACCTGCTGACCGTGCCTGCTGCGCGGGGGGAGGCCGCACATGGATGAGCCCTATCTGATGGAAGCGGCTATCGCGGCTTTCTACGAATTGCTGGATACCGAGGGCAGGGCCCTGTTCGGTGCGCTACTGGGCGCATTGCTGGTGAGCGCCGCCCGCGACCGTTTCATCATCGTTTCGCGCAAGCGCCTGTCAGTTCGCAAACAGGTGTTGCTGGTCTTCCTGACCTTGGGCGTCGGCTACCTGTTCGAGCCGCTGTTGCACTCGCTGGCGCCCATGTTGTCCCGGGGGATGGCTGCTTTTGCCGCTGCGGTGGTGGTCATTCCAATCACCTTGAAAGTACTGGTCTGGCTGGATTCTGTCGACGTGCGCGAGCTGCTCCAGCGCTGGCGCCGCCGAGGCTAGGCCGATCAAGCGCAAGGCATGCGCTTGGCCAGTTCCTGTAGCTGATGCTCCAGCTCACGGATACGTTGTTTGTCCTCGATGTGCAAGAGCACTGACTGGCGGTCTGCGTGGGAAAGCCCGCGCAGCCGTATGAGCATGTCGCTCTCCCAGCTGTTCTGAATTGCTACAGCCTTGCAGTCATCGCGCTCGCCCAGAAGGAGCCAATCCAGCAAGCAGCCGTGTCGCTGAGCAATATCAACGCATAATGAGTATGGAATACTGTCCCGTGCTTTCCAGCTGCTCAAGGTTTGCGGGCTGACGTCTAGCGCCTTGGCCAGCTGGACATCTGATTTTGAGAGGGTCAGAAGCTTTAGGCGGGCTAGCACCGATGCAAACGAGTGGCTACTCATATCAATATCCATGGCTGGTTTAGCAACATTCCCTGGGCTTAAAATACTCGTTATGAGTATTTGCTTTTCGATTTGAGGAGATATCTTGGCATGAGAAGTAATTTGATGAAAAACCTTTCTTTGACCGTAGCCAAAACTCGAGTGAGTGGTGGATTTTCCTTACAGCTTGTTTGTTCAGGCAGTACTTGCGGGTGTGTTGTGTGAGTACTTACAAGCTGGTCTGCCCACACTGCAACAGCCGTATGCGAATTCGTACCAGTGAAGGTCGGCATATTTTTCTGCGCGTTGCCTATTTGCAATGCGTCAACGAGGCCTGCGGCTGGTCGGTGAGGGCAGAGTTCGAAATGACTCACGAGCTTTCACCCAGTGGCATGCCTAACCCGCACGTGCACTTGCCATCGGCCAGCAAGGAGCTGCGCAAGTCTGCCACCTTGGCACGTGATGAACGCTCACCCGGTGGCCCAAAGTTGGAAAAGGCAGCTGAAACGGCCACCAGGCGCAGATAAAAAAACACCCCGCATCGGCGGGGTGTTTGTTTTCAGCTGCGGTCAGCCAAGCAGTTGCAGGCCAGCGTGCTGGACCATGTCCAGCAGCGGCTGCGGGTACACACCCAGGACGAAGGCCAGGATCGCGATGGCCAGCAGCATTACGCCACCGGTGCGCTGTTCCCACTTCAGCGGGGCGTCGTGGCGACGCAGGTTTGGCTCGACCAGATACAGGGTAACCATGACGCGCAGGTAGTAGTACACGCCGATGGCGCTACCGATCACAAGTGCACCGACCAGCCACCACAGCTGCGACTCGACGCCGGTGGCAATGATGTAGAACTTGCCGATGAAGCCGGCGGTCAGCGGAATGCCCGCCAGCGACAGCATCATCACGGTCAGTACCGCGGTCAGGTACGGACGGCGCCAGAACAGGCCACGGTACTCGTACAGCGCGTCGGCGTCACGGCCACCATAAGGCGAGGACATCAGGGTGATGACGCCAAAGGCACCGAGGCTGGTGATCACATAGGTGACCAGGTACACGCCCATGGCTTCCAGGGCCAGGCCCTTGCTGGCGATCAGGGCAATGAGCAGATAGCCAAAGTGGGCGATGGACGAGTAACCGAGCAGGCGCTTGAGATTGCTCTGGGTCAGCGCCAGCAGGTTGCCGATCAGAATCGACGCCACAGCGATCACTGCCAGGACAGTGCTCAGCACGCCACTGCTGGCGGCAGGGGAGAGCATGAACAGGCGCACGACCACGGCGAACACCGCAACCTTGCTGGCGGTGGCCAGGAACGCGGCGACCGGCGCCGGAGCACCTTCATACACGTCCGGGGTCCACAGGTGGAACGGTACCAGCGACAGCTTGAAGGCCAGGCCGACCAGCATCATGCCCAGGCCCAGCTGGGCCAGCAGGCTAGGCATGCTGGTGGCGGCCAGGGCCTTGCCCAGCTGGTCGAAGGTCAGGCTGCCGGCGTCGGCGTAGAGCAGGGCCATGCCGAACAGCAGGAAGGCCGAGCCTGCAGCCGACAGCACCATGTACTTGATGCCGGCTTCCAGCGAGCGCTTGTTGAAGAAGGCATACGCCACCAGGCCGTAGACCGGCACCGACAGCAGCTCCAGGCCGATGAAAAGGCCAGCCAGGTGGTTGGCGCTGACCAGCACCAGGCCACCGAGGGCAGACATCAGCAGCAGCAGGTACAGTTCTTCACGGTTGCCCGGGAAGCCCTTGGAGCCTTCACCGAGGTAGGCGTGGGCGAGGGTGACGCAGGCCAGCGTGGCGACCAGGATGATCGCCATGTACAGGCAGGCGAACTTGTCGATGGTGACCAGCGAGGTGACCGCCAGTGGCGCTACCTTCAATGCCGGCAAGATCGACAGCAAGGCCAGGTTCAGGCCCACGGTGGATAGCAGGAAGGTCTGCGAGTGGTTGCGCTTCCAGGCGATCGCCAGCATCACCACCACCGTGGTGATGGTGGTGATCAGCATCGGCGCCAATGCGATGAAGTGTTGAGTGGTGAATTCCATAGCGCTCTTACCGGGCCGAAGCGAGTTGAGTGAAAGCGGAACCGAGCCACTGCTGCACACCACTCATGGTGGCGGCAGAGGTGTCGAGGAACGGCTGTGGATACACGCCCAGCAGGATCAGCAGCCCGGCAAGGCCGAGGACCATGATCAGCTCGCGACCGTCCATGCCGGCCAGCACGGTGTCGGCCTTGGCCGGGCCGAAGTAGGCGCGGTGGATCATGATCAGCGAGTACACCGAACCGAACACCAGGCCGGTGGTGGCGATCACGGTGATCCACGGTACATGCACGAAGCTGCCGATCAGGATCAGGAACTCGCCGACGAAGTTGCCGGTACCTGGCAGGCCCAGCGAGGCGGCGGCGAAGAACAGACTGATGGCTGGCAGGTAGGCGATGCGGTGCCACAGGCCACCCATTTGACGCATGTCACGGGTGTGCAGGCGCTCGTACAGCTGGCCGGACAGGATGAACAGCGCGGCAGCCGACAGGCCGTGGGCCAGCATCTGGATCACCGCGCCTTGCAGGGCCTGCTGGCTGCCGGAGTAGATACCGATCAGCACGAAGCCCATGTGCGACACGCTGGAGAAGGCGATCAGGCGCTTGATGTCGGTTTGCGCGAAGGCCAGGAAGGCACCGTAGAAGATACCGATCAGGCCCAGGGTCATGGCGATCGGCGCAAACTCGGCCGAGGCGTTCGGGAACAGCGGCAGGGCGAAGCGCAGCAGGCCGTAGGCAGCGGTCTTCAGCAAGATACCGGCCAGGTCCACGGAACCTGCGGTCGGCGCCTGGGCGTGAGCGTCAGGCAGCCAGGAGTGGAACGGCACCACCGGCAGCTTCACCGCAAAGGCGATGAAGAAGCCCAGCATCAGCAGGTACTCGGTACCGGCCGGCAGTTCGGCCTTGAGCAGGTCGCTGTAGTTGAAGGTGATCACGCCGGTATTGGTGTAATTGACCAGCACCAGGCCAAGGATCGCCACCAGCATGATCAGGCCGCTGGCCTGGGTGAAGATGAAGAACTTGGTCGCTGCGTAGATCCGGGTCTTCTTGCCGTCTGCCGAGCTGTGACCCCAGAGCGCGATGAGGAAGTACATCGGCACCAGCATCATTTCCCAGAAGAAGAAGAACAGGAACAGGTCCAGGGCCAGGAACACACCGACCACGCCGCCAAGGATCCACATCAGGTTGAGGTGGAAGAAGCCGACGTGGCGCTGGATCTCTTTCCAGGAGCACAGTACCGACAGCACACCGAGCAGGCCGGTGAGCAGGATCATCAGCAGCGACAGGCCATCGAGGGCCAGGTGGATGCTGATGCCGAAGCGCTGGATCCACTGGACTTTGTATTCCAGGGCCCAGGCAGGCTCGCCGCCCGGAGCGGGGGCCAGGGTGTAGTCGCCGTGGGCCCACAGCCACAGGCCGATGCCCAGCAGAAGAGACATAGTCAGCAATGCGATCCAGCGCGGCAGGGTCGCGCCGAAGCGCTCACCCAGCCAGCACAGAAGGCCGCCGATGAAAGGAATCAGGATCAGCCAAGGCAAAATCATGACGGGTTGGTTTCCTTTGGCAAAGTCGCAAGGTTCTTCATAGTCATACCGCAGCCACTACCACGGCGCCCAGCACCAGCACGGCGCCGACGGCGATCGAGGCGGTGTACCAGCGCAGCTGGCCGGTCTCGGTCTTGCTCATGGCGACGTTGCCGCCGCGAGCCATGCGAGGAATCAGGCCGATGCTGCGGTCCACCGGGTCCTTGCGCAGGATGTGGCAGATCAGCAGGTAAGGTTTGACGAACAGCTTGTCGTAGATCCAGTCGAAGCCCCAGGCGGCGAACCACCAGGCTGACAGGACGCGACCGATACCGCTGTTGGCGACCGCGCTGACGAAGCTGCGCTTGCCCAGGAACAGCAGGGCCGACAGCAGGATACCGGCGATGGCGATGGCACCGGAGGTGATCTCCAGCGCGTGCTTGGCTTCGCCACCGGCATGGCCGGCGCTTTCTGGCAGCACACCGGCCAGTGGCGGGGTGATCCAGGCGCCGACGAAGGTCGACAGCACGATAAGCACGCCCAGCGGCAACCAGTGGCTGATGCCGTGGCCCGCGTGGGCTTCGGTCTTGGCTTCGCCGTGGAAGGCGATGAAGATCAGACGGAAGGTGTACAGCGAGGTCATGAACGCACCGACGAGACCTGCGTACAGCAGGCCGGTGTTGCCGCTGGCGAAGGCTTCCCAGAGGATCTCGTCCTTGGAGTAGAAGCCCACGGTCACGATCGGCAGGGCCGCCAGGGCAGCACCACCGACCACGAAGCTGGCGTAGGCCAGCGGCAGTTTCTTCCACAGGCCGCCCATCTTGAAGATGTTCTGCTCGTGGTGGCAGGCAACGATTACCGCACCGGAGGCAAGGAACAGCAGCGCCTTGAAGAAGGCGTGGGTCATCAGGTGGAAGATCGCCGCATCCCAGGCACCGACGCCCAGGGCCAAGAACATGTAGCCGATCTGGCTCATGGTCGAGTAGGCGAGGATACGCTTGATGTCGGTCTGCACCAGCGCGGCGAAGCCGGCCAGTACCAGGGTCACGCCACCGACGACGCCCACCAGGTGCAGGATGTCCGGCGCCAGCAGGAACAGGCCGTTGGTACGGGCGATCAGGTACACGCCCGCGGTCACCATGGTTGCGGCGTGGATCAGTGCCGAAACCGGGGTCGGGCCCGCCATCGCGTCGGCCAGCCAGGTCTGCAGTGGCAGCTGGGCCGATTTACCGACAGCACCGCCCAGCAGCATCAGGGTAGCCAGCACCATCCAGGTGTCGCCCGCCTGGAACTTCTGCGGCGCCAGCACCAGCAGCTCCTGCACGTTCAGGGTACCCAGCTGGGCGAACAGGATGAACAGGCCGATGGCCATGAACACGTCGCCGATGCGGGTGACGATGAATGCCTTGAGTGCCGCGTTACCGTTGTTGCGGTTGCTGTAGTAGAAACCGATCAGCAGGTACGAGCACAGGCCCACGCCTTCCCAGCCGAAGTAGATGAACAGCAGGTTATCGCCAAGGATCAGGAACAGCATGCTGGCGATGAACAGGTTGGTGTACGAGAAGAAGCGCGAGTAACCGGCTTCGCCACGCATGTACCAGGACGCAAACAGGTGGATCAGGAAGCCGACACCGGTGACCACGCCGAGCATGGTGACGGACAAGCCGTCGACATACAGGGTGAAGTTGGGTGCAAAGCCATCCACCGACATCCACTGCCACAGCAGCTGGCTGTACGCGCCGCCCTCGGGCGGGGCGACGTTGAATTGCCAGATGACGTAGGCGGCCACGGCGGCCGAAAGGCCGACCGAACCGACGCCGATCAGCGCGGACAGGTTCTCCGAGAACCGCCCGCGCGAGAACGACAGCAGCAGGAAGCCGATGAGGGGGAAGACGAAAGTCAGGAAGATAAGGTTCATCCGCGCATCTCACTGGCAGCATCGATGTCGAGAGTGTGGAAGCGGCGATACAGCTGCAGCAGGATCGCCAGGCCAATGCTGGCCTCGGCGGCTGCCAGGCTGATCACCAGAATGAACATCACCTGGCCGTCGGGCTGGACCCAACGGGCACCGGCGACGATGAACGCCAGGGCAGAGGCGTTCATCATGACTTCCAGGCTCATGAGCACGAAGAGGATGTTGCGGCGGACCATCAGGCCAACCAGACCTAAGCAGAACAGGATGCCGGCGACTGCCAGACCGTGCTCGAGAGGGATAGCACCCATGATTTACTCCTTCGCCTCGTTGCGGCCCAGGTGGAAGGCGGTGACGGCTGCAGCCAGCAGCAGCATCGACGCCAGTTCGACCACCAGCAGGTACGGGCCGAACAGGCTGATACCCACTTCTTTCGCGCTGACAGTGGTACCGCTGATGGCCGCGCCGCTCGGGGCGACGAACAGCACATACAGCAGTTCCAGCAGCAGCAGGGCAGCCAGGATCACCGGCCCGGCCCAGATGCCGGGCTTGAGCCAGCCTCGTTCCTGGGCGACCGAAGCCGGCCCGAGGTTGAGCATCATCACCACGAACACGAACAGCACCATGATGGCGCCGGCGTAGGCGATCACTTCCAGGGCGCCGGCGAACGGCGCACCCAGGGCGAAGAAGATCATCGCGACGGAAATCAGCGAGATGATCAGGTAAAGCAAGGCGTGCACGGGGTTGGTGCCGGTCACCACCCGAAGGGTGGAGACCACGGCGATCCCGGATGCGAAGTAGAAAGCGAATTCCATCTTTCTGTCCTTATGGGAGCAAGCTCTTCACGTTGATCGGCTCGGCTTCGTTCTGTGCAGAGCCCTTAGGCTTGCCAGCGATCGCCATACCCGCAACACGGTAGAAGTTGTAGTCAGGGTTCTTGCCGGGGCCGGAGATCAGCAGATCTTCCTTCTCGTACACCAGGTCCTGACGCTTGAACTCGGCCATTTCGAAATCCGGAGTCAGCTGGATCGCGGTGGTCGGGCACGCTTCCTCGCACAGGCCGCAGAAGATGCAGCGCGAGAAGTTGATGCGGAAGAACTCCGGGTACCAGCGGCCGTCCTCGGTCTCGGCCTTCTGCAGCGAGATGCAGCCGACCGGGCAGGCCACCGCGCAGAGGTTGCACGCTACGCAGCGCTCCTCGCCATCGGGGTCGCGGGTGAGGACGATGCGGCCGCGATAGCGCGGCGGCAGGTACACGGGTTCTTCGGGGTACTGCAGGGTGTCGCGCTTGCGGAACCCGTGGGAGAACACCATTGCCAGGCTGCGCAGCTGGGTGCCGGTGCCCTTAACGATGTCGCCGATATACTTGAACATGGGTCAAATCCTCACTGGGCCGCGACGGCTGGCGTGTTGTAGAGCACGATCGCAGCGGTCACCAGCAAATTGATCAGGGTCAGCGGCAGGCAGAACTTCCAGCTGAAGTCCATCACCTGGTCATAGCGTGGGCGCGGGATCGAGGCGCGCAGCAGGATGAACAGCATGATGAAGAACGCGGTCTTCAGGGCGAACCACAGGAACGGCAGTTGCGGCAGGATGCCGAACGGGCCGTGCCAGCCGCCGAAGAACAGGGTTACCAGCAGCGCCGAGATGAGGATGATGCCGATGTACTCACCGACGAAGAACATGCCCCATTTCATGCCGGCATACTCGATGTGGTAGCCGTCGGCCAGTTCCTGTTCCGCTTCCGGCTGGTCGAACGGGTGACGGTGGGTCACGGCGACGCCAGCGATGAAGAAGGTGCAGAAGCCGAAGAACTGCGGAATGATGAACCACAGGTTCTGCGCCTGGTATTCAACGATGTCACGCATGTTGAACGAACCCACCTGCACCACCACGCCCATCAGCGCCAGGCCCAGGAACACCTCGTACGACACGGTCTGTGCCGAGGCACGCAAGCTGCCCAGCAGGGCGTACTTGTTGTTCGACGACCAGCCGGCGAACAGCACCGCGTAGACCGACAGCCCGGCCATGGCGAAGAAGAACAGCAGGCCGATGTTCAGGTCGGCGACGCCCCAGCCCGGTGAGATCGGGATGATCGAGAAGCCGATCAGCAGGGCGCTCATGGCCACGACTGGCGCCAGGGTGAAGATCATGCGATCGACGAAGGGCGGGTTCCAGTCTTCCTTGAAGAACATCTTCAGCATGTCGGCAGCGATCTGGAACATGCCGAACGGGCCGACGCGGTTTGGGCCGTAACGGTCCTGCCACCAGCCCAGCAGGCGCCGCTCGACGAAGCTGAGCAGGGCGCCGCAGACCACCACGGCCAGCAGCACCACGATCGCCTTGACGACCTGGATGATCACATCGATCACTTCGGGGGTGAACCAGCTCATTGTGCTGCCTCCTGCAGACCTTCGACGGGTGCACCGAAGATGGCAGGCGGGATGCCGGCCAGGCCTTTGGGCAACGCAACCAGGCCGGCGCCCAGCTCTTCATTGATGCGCAGCGGCAGGCGCAGGGCCACACCGGCCACGTTCAGGCTCAGCAGGGCGCCGTCGTTGACACCCAGGCGGTCGGCTTCGGACTTGGCCAGGCCGACGTAGGCGGCCGGGATGCGCTCCTGCACCGGGGCGGCGCGCGAGGAGCTTTCTTCGCTGCCGAACAGGTGGAAGAACGGCACCGCCGTCCAGGTGCCACGGGCCGGGTTGAACGCGCCCGGGATGGCGTTGAACCAGTTCAGGCGATCGCCTTGCGATTCGATCAGGCGCACGCCAGGGTCACCGGCACGCAGGTGGCCACCGACCTCGTCCTGGAACTTGTTCCAGGCTTGCGGCGAGTTCCAGCCCGGCGACCAGGCGAACGGCACTTGCTGGCGCGGTTCGGCCGAGCCCGAGTAGCCTTCCATGGAGAAGGCGAACGCGGTGTCCTTGTCCTGCGGGGTACGCGGCTCGTGCACACTGATGTTGGCGCGCATGGCGGTACGGCCGGAGTAGCGCAGCGGCTCACGGGCCAGCTTCATGCCCTTGATGCGGAACGCGGCGCTTGGCGCAGCGTTGACGATGCCGGCCAGTTGTGGGGCGGCTTCGGCGCAGGCGCTGGTGACGTGGTCCAGCTGGGTCCAGTCGACCGGTTTGTTGAGCAGGGTGGCACGCAGGGCGTGCATCCAGCGCCAACCTTCGTGAACCAGGATGCTGCTGTCCAGGTACTGCGGGTCGAACACCTGGAAGAAGCGCTGGGCACGGCCTTCCTGGCTGACCAGGGTACCGTCACCTTCGGCGAACGAGGCTGCCGGCAGCACCAGGTGGGCACGGTCGACGGTCGGGGTTTTCGAGTGGTCGGCGACGATCACCACCTTGGCAGCTGCCAGGGCAGCATCGACCTTGGCGGCCGATACACGGGCGTAAAGGTCGTTTTCCAGCACGACGATGGCGTCGGCCTTGCCGCTGATGACCGCGTCCAGCGCGGCATCCACGGATTCGCCACCCATCATGGCCATGCCGAGGCTGTTGGCCTCAGGCACCACCAGGCTCAGCGAGCCGTTCTTCTCGCGCAGCTTCAGGGCCTTGGCGATGTTGGCGGCGGCTTCGATCAGTGCCGGGTCTGCCAGCGAAGTACCAGCAACCACCAGCGGGCGCTTGGCCGCGACAAGGGCGTCGGCGATACGCTGGGCCAGGGCCTTGGCTTCGTCGTCCAGGCCGGCGACTGCCGGTGCGCTCGGGTCGATGGCGTGGGCCACGGCGAAACCGATGCGGGCGAGGTCAGCGGGGGCGGCGTGCACACATTCTTCGGCAACGTCGTCCAGCTTGGTTTCAGCCAGCGAGGCGATGAACAGCGGGTACAGCGCATGCTGGCCGATGTTCTTCACCGCAGCGTCGAGCCACGGTTGAACCTTCATGGCTTCGGCCATTGCCTCGGCCTTGCCCTTGGTGGACTGGCGCACGGCCAGGGCAACGCGGGCTGCGGTCTGGGTCAGGTCTTCACCGAGCACGAACACGGCGTCGTGGTCTTCGATGTCGCGCAGGGTCGGCACCGGCAGCGGGCTGTTGTTCAGCACGTCGAGGGCCAGGCGCACGCGGGCCAGTTCGCCCGCTTCCATACCGGAGTAGAAGTAGTCGGCGCCGACCAGCTCACGCAGGCCGTAGTTGCTCTCGAGGCTGGCACATGGCGAGCCGATGCCGACGATGGTGCGGCCGCGCAGCAGGTCGGCGGCCTTGTCCAGTGCGGCGTCCAGGCTCAGCTTGGTGCCGTCGGCCAGGTGTGGCTGGCGTGGGCGGTCCTTGCGGTTGACGTAGCCGTAGCCGAAGCGGCCGCGGTCGCACAGGAAGTACTGGTTTACCGAGCCGTTGAAGCGGTTCTCGACCCGGCGCAGTTCGCCGTAGCGCTCGCCCGGGCTGATGTTGCAGCCGCTGGAGCAGCCGTGGCAGATGCTCGGGGCGAACTGCATGTCCCACTTGCGGTTGTAGCGCTCGGAGTGGGTCTTGTCGGTGAACACGCCGGTCGGGCAGACCTCGGTCAGGTTGCCGGAGAACTCGCTCTCCAGCACGCCGTCTTCGACGCGGCCGAAGTACACGTTGTCGTGGGCGCCATACACGCCCAGGTCGGTACCACCGGCGTAGTCCTTGTAGTAGCGCACGCAGCGGTAGCAGGCGATGCAGCGGTTCATCTCATGGGCGATGAACGGGCCGAGGTCCTGGTTCTGGTGGGTACGCTTGGTGAAACGGTAACGGCGCTCGTTGTGGCCGGTCATTACCGTCATGTCCTGCAGGTGGCAGTGACCGCCTTCCTCGCACACCGGGCAGTCGTGCGGGTGGTTGGTCATCAGCCATTCGACGACGCTGGCGCGAAACGCCTTGGACTCTTCATCCTCGATGGAGATCCAGGTGCCGTCGGAGGCAGGGGTCATGCAGGACATGACGATACGACCGCGGGTGTCGTTCTCGTCGGTGTACTGCTTGACCGCACACTGCCGGCAGGCGCCGACGCTACCAAGCGCCGGGTGCCAGCAGAAATAAGGGATGTCGAGGCCGAGCGACAGACACGCCTGTAACAGGTTGTCTGCACCGTTGACTTCGAGCGCTTTGCCGTCTACGTGGATAGTGGCCATTGTTCAAAGTTCTTCGTTGGCCCGCGTGAGCGGGCGTGGCTAATGGAAATCGGTGAGCTTGCGACACGCCACGATCACTCGGGCCTGCCGGCAAACTGGCGAGTGGCACGGACCACCCGCCTAATCATCTTGTTATGCGCCGACCACGATCGGTTTGGCCAGGTTTGGGCGCAGGGCGTCACCAGCGGATGCTGGCGCAACCCCGGCCTCGAACTCGGACCGGAAGTATTTGATGGCACTGCCCAGCGGCTCGACGGCACCCGGTGCGTGAGCACAGAAGGTACGGCCTGGGCCGAGGAAGTTGACCAGCCCCAGCAGCGTCTCGATGTCTTCGGCGCGGCCCTGGCCGTTCTCCAGCGCGCGCAGCATCTTCACGCTCCACGGCAGGCCGTCACGGCATGGGGTGCACCAGCCGCACGACTCGCGGGCAAAGAATTCTTCCATGTTGCGCAGCAGCGAGACCATGTTGACGCTGTCGTCGACCGCCATGGCAAGGCCCGTACCCATACGGGTGCCGACCTTGGCGATGCCACCGGCGTACATCTGCGCGTCGAGGTGCTCGGGCAGCAAAAAGCCGGTACC
The DNA here is from genome assembly GCF_044748405.1 of Pseudomonas sp. NPDC089996. NCBI lineage: Bacteria > Pseudomonadati > Pseudomonadota > Gammaproteobacteria > Pseudomonadales > Pseudomonadaceae > Pseudomonas > Pseudomonas sp. NPDC089996. Next base: position 31,441 of record NZ_JBIVGA010000015.1, read on the forward strand.
GGCGCCGCCTGGCTGCCAGCACTTGAGCTTGAAGCCGTCGCGCATGCCACCGGCGTAGTCTTCGAACAGCTCGCGGGCGGTAACGCCGAACGGCAGCTCCCACAGGCCCGGGTTCTTCACCTTGCCGGAGAAGCCCATCAGCTTGGTGCCGTGGTCTTCGCTGCCTTCACGGGCCAGCGACTTGTACCAGTCGTTGCCGTTGGCGACGATGGCCGGGACGTTGCACAGGGTTTCGACGTTGTTCACGCATGTCGGCTTGCCCCACACGCCAACGGCGGCAGGGAAGGGCGGCTTGGAGCGCGGGTTGGCGCGGCGGCCTTCCAGCGAGTTGATCAACGCGGTTTCTTCACCGCAGATGTAGCGCCCGGCACCGGTGTGCACGAACAGCTCGAAGTCGAAACCGCTGCCCAGGATGTTCTTGCCCAGCAGGCCTGCGGCCTTGGCTTCATCGATGGCGCGGTTGAGGTTCTTCGCTGCAGTGGTGTATTCGCCACGCAGGAAGATGTAACCACGGTAGGCCTTCAGGGCGCGGGCGCTGATCAGCATGCCCTCGACCAGCAGATGGGGCTGTTGCTCCATCAGCATGCGGTCCTTCCAGGTGTTCGGCTCCATTTCGTCCGCGTTGCACAGCAGGTAGCGGATGTTCATGGATTCGTCTTTGGGCATCAGGCCCCACTTCACGCCAGTGGGGAAACCTGCGCCACCACGGCCCTTGAGGCCGGAATCCTTGACGCTCTGCACGATGTCGTCGGCGGACATGTCGGCCAGCGCCTTGCGCGCGGCGGCATAGCCGTTCTTCGACTCGTACTCGGCCAGCCAGACCGGCTCGCCGTCATCACGCAGGCGCCAGGTCAGCGGGTGGGTTTCGGCCGAGCGCGCGATGCGGTTGGCCGGGCCGAAGGAAGTAATGGTCATACGTAACCCTCCAGCAGTTTGGAAACGCCAGCCGGCTGCACGTCACCGAAGGTGTCGTCGTCGATCATCAGCGCCGGGGCCTTGTCGCAGTTGCCCAGGCAGCACACCGGCAGCAGGGTGAAGCGCCCGTCGGCGGTGGTCTGGCCCAGGCCAATGCCCAGCTCGGTCTGGATCTGGCTGACCACGGACTCGTGGCCGCCGATGTAGCAGACCATGCTGTCGCACACGCGGATGATGTGGCGGCCAACCGGCTGACGGAAGATCTGGCTGTAGAAGGTGGCGACACCTTCGACGTCGCTGGCCGGGATGCCCAGCACGTCGCCGATCGCATGGATGGCGCCGTCCGGCACCCAGCCACGTTCCTTCTGGACGATCTTCAGGGCTTCGATGGACGCCGCGCGCGGGTCCTCGTAGTGGTGCATTTCGTGCTCGATGGCCGAGCGCTCGGTTTCGCTCAGGGCGAAACGGTCTGTCTGGATAAGCGTGCTGTTCATGCTTAGCGGTCCACGTCAGCCATAACGAAGTCGATACTGCCCAGGTACGCAATGAGGTCGGCGACCATGCTGCCTTTGATCACCGAAGGGATCTGCTGCAGGTGCGGGTAGCTCGGGGTACGGATCCGAGTGCGGTAGCTCATGGTGCCGCCATCGCTCGTCAGGTAGTAACTGTTGATGCCCTTGGTCGCCTCGATCATCTGGAACGACTCGTTGGCCGGCATGACCGGGCCCCACGAGACTTGCAGGAAGTGCGTGATCAGGGTCTCGATGTGCTGCAGGGTGCGCTCTTTGGGCGGCGGCGTGGTCAGCGGGTGGTCCGCCTTGTACGGGCCTTCCGGCATGTTGCGCAGGCACTGGTCGATGATGCGGATACTCTGGCGCATCTCCTCGACACGGACCATGCAGCGATCATAGGCATCGCCGTTGTGGGCCAGCGGTACTTCGAACTCGAAGTTCTCGTAGCCGGAGTATGGGCGCGCTTTACGCAGGTCGAAGTCGCAACCGGTGGAACGCAGGCCGGCACCGGTGGTACCCCATTCCAGCGCTTCCTTGGTGTTGTACGCGGCAACGCCAATGGTACGGCCCTTGAGGATGCTGTTCTGCAGGGCAGCCTTGGTGTACTCGTCGAGGCGCTTGGGCAGCCATTCGACGAAGTCCTTGACCAGCTTGTCCCAGCCGCGCGGCAGATCGTGGGCGACGCCACCGATACGGTACCAGGCCGGGTGCAGGCGGAAACCGGTGATCGCTTCGATCACGGTGTAGGCGCGCTGGCGGTCGGTGAAGGTGAAGAACACCGGGGTCATGGCGCCGACGTCCTGGATGTAGGTGCCCAGGAACAGCAGGTGGCTGGTGATGCGGAAGAACTCGGCCAGCATGATGCGAATCACGTCGACCTTCTGCGGCACCTGGATGCCGGCCAGCTTCTCGACCGCGAGCACGTACGGCAGGTTGTTCATCACCCCGCCGAGGTAGTCGATACGGTCGGTGTAGGGGATGAAACTGTGCCAGGACTGGCGCTCGGCCATTTTTTCGGCGCCACGGTGGTGGTAGCCGATGTCCGGTACGCAGTCGACGATCTCTTCACCGTCCAGCTGCAACACGATACGGAAGGCACCGTGGGCCGAAGGGTGGTTCGGGCCGAGGTTGAGGAACATGTAGTCCTCGTTGGCGCCCTGGCGCTTCATGCCCCAGGCTTCCGGGTTGAAGCGCGCCGACTCCTCTTCAAGCTGCTGCTTGGCCAGGGTCAGGCTGTAGGGGTCGAACTCGGTGGCACGGGCCGGGTAGTCCTTGCGCAGTGGGTGACCTTCCCAGGTCGGCGGCATCATGATGCGGCTCAGGTGCGGGTGGCCGGCAAAGTCGATGCCGAACATGTCCCAGACTTCGCGCTCGTACCAGTTGGCGTTCGGCCAGATACCGGTCACGGTCGGCAGGTTCAGGTCGCCTTCGCTGAGCGACACCTTGATCATCACATCGCTGTTACGCTCGACCGACAGCAGGTGGTAGAACACACTGAAGTCGGCGGCTGGCAGGCCACGGCGCTGGGTGCGCAGGCGCTCGTCGACGCCGTGCAGGTCGTACAACATGCTGTACGGCTTGGCCACGCCGCGCAGGAAGCTGAGCACTTCCTTGAGCTGGGCGCGCTTGACCCACAGCACGGGCATGCCGGTGCGGGTTTCCTGGGCGACGAATGCGTCGGCGCCAAAACGGTTGTGCAGTTCGACGACCACATCCTGGTCGTCTGCCTTGTAGGGCGGAATGAAAATAGCGTTGTCCGCTGTCATGGTCTCGGTCGCTTTGGGTCAGCGTTAAGAATGAAGCCAGGCCGCCGGCTCCTTGGGGAGCGGGCGGCAGGTCGCTGGATCAGACTTCGTCGGGGCTGCGCAGGTTGGTTACCGCAATGCGCTGTTCACGACGCAGGTCTTTCTGGGCTGGCATCTCGGCACGGTAGATGCCTTGATCACCAACCACCCAGGAAAGCGGGCGTCGTTCTTGGCCGATCGACTCCTGCAGCAGCATCAAGCCTTGCAGGAATGCCTCGGGGCGCGGCGGGCAGCCAGGCACGTAGACGTCCACGGGGAGGAACTTGTCGACCCCCTGAACGACCGAGTAGATGTCGTACATGCCACCGGAGTTGGCGCACGAACCCATGGAGATGACCCACTTCGGCTCGAGCATCTGCTCGTACAGGCGCTGGATGATCGGCGCCATCTTGACGAAGCAGGTACCGGCGATGACCATGAAGTCGGCCTGACGCGGCGAGGCCCGGATGACTTCGGCGCCGAAGCGGGCGATGTCGTGGGGTGCCGTGAAGGCCGTGGTCATTTCCACGTAGCAGCAGGACAGGCCGAAGTTGTACGGCCAGAGGGAGTTCTTGCGACCCCAGTTGACCGCGCCACGCAGCACATCTTCGAGTTTCCCCATGTAGATGTTCTTGTGGACCTGGTCTTCGAGCAGTTGGTCGGTGACGGTTTCCCGATCACCTACCGGGTATTGCTCGTTGGGCGCATCCGGATCGATTCTGGTGAGATTGTATTGCATTGCCAAAGCCTCATTGTTTCAGCTTCGCTTGCCGCTTGCGGCGACCTTCGGGTGCCCAGTCAAGAGCTCCGACGCGCCATAGGTAGACAAGACCTGCCAACAGAATTGCTATGAAAACGAGTGCTTCGACGAATCCGGTCCAGCCGCTTTCGCGGACAGACACAGACCATGCATACAGGAAGAGGGCTTCGATATCGAAGATCACGAACAGCATCGCGACCAGATAGAATTTGGCGGACAGGCGCAGGCGGGCGCTGCCGACGGGCAGCATGCCGGATTCGAAGGGTTCGTTCTTGGCGCGGCCCCAAGCCTTGCTACCGAGCAGGCTGGAGAGGCCGAGCATGAAGGCACACAGGCCGACGACACCCAGAAGGAAGATGGCAAAGCCCCAGTTGTGGGCGATGAGTCCTGCCGAATCGGACATGCTAGAAATCCTTATACAGAGACCCAGCTCTGCAGTCTGAAATAAGTAGAGCGGCGACGTGGTGTCGCAGGTGCAGTGACCAAATGTCGCAGCTGAATCAATCGCGCTGATTTTATGGGTAAACCCGGCGCAAGTACAATTTCCATTGCAAATTTATTCGTAGCATTTAGAACAAAATCCGCGTCTAACTGGCTGAAACCCTTGGAATTAGGGGATTGCGTGCGGTTTTGTTAATTATGTTTCTTGCGACTGGTAACGAATTACAACTATCGTAATGATAATTAATATCATTTGGCCTGGTGCGTTCTAATTTGGCTGTTCTGCACCTTGATAAGTTCATCTGCAAATCTCCCCTGCTTGCAAATGCGAAAGACTCGTGTTCTAGCAGGTTCCGACACCGCGAGTACCGCTCTGGGTCAATACTTTATCGGTTGAGCCATGACGAGCCGACGAAGCGATTGCCCACTGGCCAAGCCAGTAGGCGAGGATGATCAGGTATGGCGCGGCAGCGAACGGCCTGGCGAAGCGGTCGATGCCGATCAGGCTGTCGGAGAATACGAACAGACAGGCGCCCAATGCGGCAACACCGCCGCAGGCCAGCGAGCGCCAGAGCATGGCGCTGATGGCCAGCGCGTAGACCGCGACCGGGGCCAGCAGCGGGCCAAGGCCGTGGCTGGCCAGCACGCTGAACAGGGTGATGCCGGTGATGGCGCTCAACAGCAGCGCGGGCAGGGCGGGGCGCAGGGTCTTGCCGCAATAGGCGCGCAGGTAGGCCAGGTGGGCGCAGAGGAAGGCGGCCAGGCCGAACACGAACAGGTCGACGGGGATGGCCAGGAGGATGTCGCCCAGTACCGAGAACGCCAGGCCGATGGTGATCCAGCGACGATAGGGTGTGACGGGCGCGGTGTATAGCCAGGCAATCAATGCCAACACTGGAATGGGCTTGGCCAGCAAGCCGAGCAGGGCGTTGTCGCTGGCCAGTGTATATAGATAGAGGGCGCCGGCGGCCAGGGCGAGCATCATCAGGTGGCTTGGACGGGGCATGGGCGGTCCTTGCTGCTGGGCTGCCACAAGCATAGCCCTGATCCTGGGGTTTGCGTTCTCAGGTCCGTTGCAATCCTTGTAGGAGCGGCCTTGTGTCGCGAAAGGGCTGCATAGCAGCCCCAGCAATTGATGCCATTGCTCAAGATCCTGGGGCTGCCGTGCAGCCCTTTCGCGACACAAGGCCGCTCCTACAAGTCCTCTGTAGCCCAAAAAGAAAGGCCCGAGGCTTTTGCAAGCCCCGGGCCTCGGTCAGCAACCCACTATCAGTGGAACTGCTCTTCCTCGGTCGAACCGGTCAGCGCAGTCACCGACGAAGCCCCACCCTGAATAACGGTGGTCATGTCGTCGAAGTAGCCGGTACCGACTTCCTGCTGGTGCGCCACGAAGGTGTAACCCTTGCTGGCGTCGGCGAATTCCTGCTCCTGCAGCTTCACGTAGGCGGTCATGTCGTTGCGGGCGTAGTCGTGCGCCAGGTTGAACATGCCGTGCCACATGTTGTGGATGCCGGCCAAGGTGATGAACTGGTGCTTGTAGCCCATGGCCGACAGCTCGCGCTGGAACTTGGCGATGGTCGCGTCGTCCAGGTTCTTCTTCCAGTTGAAGGAAGGCGAGCAGTTGTACGACAGCAGCTGGTCCGGGTACTCCTTCTTGATGGCTTCGGCGAAGCGGCGGGCTTCGTCCAGGTCCGGCTTGGCGGTCTCGCACCAGATCAGGTCGGCGTACGGGGCGTAGGCCAGGCCGCGGGCGATGGCCTGGTCGAGGCCGGCACGCACCTTGTAGAAGCCTTCACGGGTACGCTCGCCGATCACGAACGGCTGGTCGTACGGGTCGCAGTCGCTGGTCAGCAGGTCGGCAGCGTTGGCGTCGGTACGGGCCAGGATGATGGTCGGCACACCCGATACGTCGGCAGCCAGGCGCGCGGCCACCAGCTTCTGCACGGCTTCCTGGGTCGGTACCAGTACCTTGCCACCCATGTGGCCGCATTTTTTCACCGAGGCCAGCTGGTCTTCGAAGTGCACGCCGGCGGCGCCCGCTTCGATCATGTTCTTCATCAGCTCGTAGGCGTTCAGTACGCCGCCGAAACCGGCTTCGGCGTCGGCCACGATTGGCGCGAAGTAGTCGATGTAGCCGTCATCACCTGGGTTCTTGCCGGCTTTCCACTGGATCTGGTCGGCGCGGCGGAAGGCGTTGTTGATGCGCTTGACCACGGTCGGTACCGAGTCGACCGGGTACAGCGACTGGTCAGGGTACATGGACTCGGCCGAGTTGTTGTCGGCGGCAACCTGCCAGCCAGACAGGTAGATGGCCTGGATGCCGGCCTTGACCTGCTGCACTGCCTGGCCACCGGTCAGGGCGCCCATGCAGTTGACGAAATCTTTATCTGGGCGGAAGGACGGGTGGGCACCTTCGGTGACCAGCTTCCACAGTTTTTCCGCACCCTGGCGGGCAAAGGTGTGCTCAGGTTGCACGGAGCCACGCAGGCGAACGACATCGGCGGCGGTGTAGGTACGGCTCACGCCTTTCCAGCGCGGGTTCTCGGCCCAGTCTTTCTCGAGGGCTGCAATTTGCTGTTCGCGTGTCAGTGCCATGGAAATAAACCTCGTCGCATCGATCTTGGGTTGATTGTGCTGATGCTCGGGGCAGATCAGGGACCTGGCGGCTGTCCTGTCCGGGGGAGTGCGGCGGCGAACGCGAAGGCTCGAAGGGGAAGGAGGTGCAGGCCAGGCGCAGGTGTGCTCCGGCAGGTCGGCTCGTGGTTGCCTTGCTGCGGTGCGACGCGATTGCCAGTACTGCGGTGATGCGCTTCCGTCCCTCGGGACAACTTCTTCGTTGCAGTCGCAATCCCGTCGAACCGCCTTGTGGGCCGTATAGACACGAGGTGCCTCCAGGGGTGGGAGGAGTACGCCTCGAAGGCCCTTGCCAGGGCCCCTGATTAGCGGGAGCGAGGCCATCATGCCCTTGGGAAAAAGACCCTGTCAACGGTTTTGTAGTGCTTTTTTCGTCTTACTACATCTTTGGTCTAGTGCGACTTGGTGGTCAGTTTCAAGGCCTTTGGTCGAGGCCTTGAATTGTCTGGGATCAGTCCAGAACGTCGACTTTTACGCGCAAAGTCATGTTTTCACCCCGTTGCGTGCTGTAGGTACGGCTTGACGGGTTGCGCTCGGCTTGGCTCTGCTGGTTGTAACCGGCCAGGGTGATCCACTCGCCGAGCCTTCCGCTGATTGTCGTGTCGGTACTTTGCACTTTCACTACATCGGCACGTTCATGGCTCATTCGGTCATTATTGGTGCTTATTTGCAGACGAACCGTGTCGCCACTCAGGCTCGGTGTGACGTAGAAGCCCTGGGTTACATTTCGGTATTCGGTGTTGCTCTGGATGCGCCCGTAGCCGTCGGTGCTGGTGCTGGTGATCGGGATGCTCTGGCCGATCTGGATCAACGCGGGCTGGCCTTCACTGGCCTGGATTTGCTGCATGCCGCCGTCGCGGTTGCTGGTGCCGTAGCGGATGACCTGGCCGTTGCCACGGTTGTCCTGGTAATTACTGTCGTTGTTGTCGACGCTGATCAGCAGGCGTTTGGGCGCGGTGTCCAGCTGTTGCAGCAGGGCGCGCAGGTCGTCGACGCGTTCGGGGCTGGCGTTGACGATCAGTTTGTTCTCGAAGGCGCTGACCGTGCCGTCGCGGCCGATGAAGGCCTGGGCGGCGGGCAGCAGTTCGGCGCTGCTGCGATGCTGCAGGGGCACCACCTCGGTGGCGGCCTGGGCCGTGAGGCTAGCTGCCAGCAGCAGGGCAGTGAGGAGGGGGCGTAGCGGCATGTCCATGATCTCCGCAGGTGGAATCAACATGATGGCAAATTTGTCAGGAGTTTGCCGGGCCTGGATCACAGCTGGCCGCCTGCAGGTCTGCCAGGGACGGGAGGAGGGTGTTTTATCTTCTTTTATCTTGTAGGCTATAAATTATAGTTGGAAAGATAATTGAGGATAATGGCATGTCACCCTCTCGTCCGCTGCTGCGTCGCGATCAGTTGGCCAAAACCCTGGCCAAGGACTTGGCCGGTGAGTCGCTGGTCGATTACAGCTCGGGTATGTTCCTGGCTGCACCTCGGCGTACCGGCAAAAGTACCTTCCTCAACAACGACTTCATCCCTGAGTGCGTGCAGCGTGGCTGGCTGCCGGTGTATGTCGACCTGTGGTCGGACCGCGATGCTGCCCCGGCCGACCTGATCAGCGGTGCGATCGGCACCGCGCTGGGCGGTTTCGAAAGTGCGCTGGCCAAGGCCGCGAAGAAAGCGGGCATCGACAAGATCAACCTGCTGCGTACCCTCAGCTGGGACTTCACCCGCCCACAACTGCCAGCCGGTACCACCTTGGCCCAGGCGCTTGCGGTGCTGCACCAGGTGTCAGGGCAGATGGTGGTGTTGATCATCGATGAAGCGCAGCACGCGCTCAACAGTGAAGATGGCCTCAATGCCATGTTCGCCCTCAAGGCGGCACGCGACCATCTCAATCGTGGAGACCGCCCGGACGGTCTGCGCCTGGTGTTCACCGGGTCCAGCCGCGACAAGCTCGCCAACCTGGTGCTCAAGAGCAAGCAGCCATTCTTCGGTGCCAGCATTACCCCGTTCCCGTTGCTGGGGCGCGAGTATGTCGGCTTCATTACCGAACTGTGGAACCGCCGCCTGGCGGACAGCAACCAGTTCAAGGCCGAGGACTTGGAATACGCTTTCGAGTTGGTGGGGCGGCGGCCGGAAATGCTCAACAAATTGTTGGCCGAGGTCAGTGTGGGATTGGGCGAGGCGGCCAACCTGGGTGAGTTGTTGCGCACCGGAGCGCTCAATCACCAGGCAGGGGTGTGGAGTGACTACGAAAGTGCCTGGAATGAGCTTTCACCCTTGCAACAGGCGGTGCTTGAAGTCATGGCCGAACGCGCACAGGGCCGGCAGCCGTTCTCGCCGTTCACCGAGCAGACCTTGATCGATGTCGCACGCAAGCTGGAGCAGGCCCGGGCTGAAGCCAATGCCAGCACGCCCAACGTGCAGAAGGCCCTGGATGCCCTGCGCGACAAGGAGCTGGTGTGGAAGGCCAACCGGGGCGAATACGCCCTGGAGGACGCATCCATGGCGCAGTGGCTGACCCGCACAGGCCGATGACACGCCTTGCGGTGGCCGCTGTCAGACAAATTCCGTAACATCGCGCCCTTGTTTTTCCGTACCGTCCGCCTGGACCGCACCACAGGATGCCCATGAAACCCGCCCGACTACGCGCCGACCTGCTCGCCGGCCTGACTACCTCGTTCGCCTTGGTGCCCGAATGCATTGCCTTCGCCCTGGTGGCTCACCTCAACCCATTGATGGGCCTGTATGGCGCCTTCATCATCTGCACCCTGACAGCGCTGTTCGGCGGCCGCCCGGGGATGATCTCCGGTGCCGCAGGCTCGATGGCGGTGGTGATCGTCGCCCTTGTGGTGCAGCACGGTGTGCAATACCTGCTGGCCACGGTGCTGCTGGGCGGGGTGGTGATGATCCTGTTCGGCCTGCTACGCCTGGGCAAGCTGGTGCGGCTGGTGCCGTACCCGGTGATGCTCGGTTTCGTCAACGGCCTGGCGATCGTCATCGCCATGGCTCAGCTCGAGCATTTCAAGGACGGGGAGCACTGGCTCAGCGGTGCACCGCTTTACCTGATGATCGGCCTTGTGGCGTTGACCATGCTGGTGGTCTACGCGCTGCCGAAATTAACCCGCGCGGTACCGCCGGCGCTGGTGGCAATCCTCGGAGTTGGCGTGCTGGTGTACCTGCTCGACCTGCCGACCCGCACCCTTGGCGACATGGCGCACATTGCCGGTGGCTTGCCGCAGCTGGCCCTGCCGCAGGTGCCGTGGAGCCTGGAAACCCTGAAGATCATCGCCCCCTATGCGGTACTGATGGCCATGGTCGGCCTGTTGGAAACCCTGCTGACGCTAAACCTTACCGATGAAATTACCGAGAGCCGCGGCTACCCGGACCGCGAATGCGTGGCCCTGGGCGCAGCCAACATGATCTCCGGCCTGTGCGGTGGCATGGGTGGCTGCGCGATGATCGGCCAGACCGTGATCAACCTCAGTTCCAACGGCCGTGGCCGGTTGTCGGGCGTGGTAGCCGGGGTGATGATCCTGCTGTTCGTACTGTTCCTGTCGCCGCTGATCGAGCGCATCCCGCTGGCGGCGCTGGTCGGGGTGATGTTCGTGGTGGCCCAGCAGACCTTTGCCTGGGCATCGCTGCGGGTGCTGCACAAGGTGCCGGTGAGCGATGTGCTGGCGATCATCGCAGTGACGGTGGTGACAGTGTTCACCGACCTGGCCACGGCGGTGTTGTTCGGGATCGTCATCGCGGCGGTGAATTTTGCCTGGCAGCATGCCCGTGAGCTTTATGCAGACAGCCACGAAGACGGGGAAGGGGGTAAGCATTACCAGGTGCATGGCACGCTCTTCTTCGCCTCGACCACGCCGTTCCTGAACCAGTTCGACCCGGCTAATGATCCCGCCAAGGTCACGCTGGATTGCCAGCACTTGAGCTTTGTCGATTATTCGGCGATTGCGGCATTGAAGACCCTGCGCGAGCGTTATGCCAAGGCGGGCAAGCATCTGCGCGTGGTGCACTTGTCGGAGCGCTGCAAGAAGCTGCTGAAGCGGGCTGGCGAGCAGCACTGAAGCCTCGGCCGCAGGTACGGTCTTTGTGGGAGCGGCCTTGCGTCGCGAAAGGGCTGCAGCGCAGCCCCAGGATTCAGGCGTTGATGCATGAATTGCCGGGGCCGCTTTGCGGCCCTTTCGCGACGCAAGGCCGCTCCCACAGGGGGCGCACCGAACTCAGGCTTCTCCGCGGTTCTTCTTGACGATGGCATCGGCAATGCTCGCCGGTGCCTCGGCATAGCGGGTGAACTCCATCGAGAAGCTGGCCCGCCCCTGGGTCATCGAGCGCATCGAAGTGGCATAGCCGAACATCTCACCTAGCGGTACTTCGGCGCGGATCACCTTGCCAGCGGGTGTCTCGTCGCCATCCTGGATCATCCCGCGACGTCGGCTCAAGTCGCCGAGGATATCGCCCTGATACTCCTCGGGTGTCACCACCTCGACCTTCATCACCGGCTCCAGCAACACCGCGCCGCCTTTCTGCGACAGCTGCTTGGTGGCCATGGACGCCGCGATCTTGTAGGCCATCTCGTTGGAGTCGACGTCATGGTAGGAGCCGTCGAACACTGCCGCCTTCAGGTTGATCAGCGGGTAGCCGGCCAGCACGCCGTTCTTCATCTGCTCCTCGATACCCTTCTGGATCGCCGGGATGTATTCGCGCGGCACCACGCCGCCGACGATCTCGTTGATGAATTCCAGGCCTTCCTTGCCTTCATCGCCAGGGGCGAAGCGGATCCAGCAGTGGCCGTATTGGCCGCGCCCGCCGGACTGGCGAACGAAGCGGCCCTCGATCTCGCAGGTGTTGCGGATCTTCTCACGGTAGGCCACTTGCGGCTTGCCGATGTTGGCCTCGACGTTGAACTCGCGTTTCATGCGGTCGACGAGAATGTCCAGGTGCAACTCACCCATGCCGGAGATGATCGTCTGGCCGGTTTCTTCATCGGTGCGCACGCGGAACGACGGGTCTTCCTGGGCCAGCTTGCCCAGGGCGATGCCCATCTTCTCCTGGTCGCCCTTGGTCTTGGGCTCCACCGCCACCGAGATCACCGGGTCGGGGAAGTCCATGCGTTCCAGAATGATCGGCTTGTCCATGTCGCACAGGGTGTCGCCAGTGGTGACGTCCTTCATGCCGATCAGCGCAGCGATGTCACCGGCGCACACATCCTTGATCTCGGCGCGCTGGTTGGCATGCATCTGCACCATGCGGCCGATGCGTTCCTTCTTGCCCTTCACCGAATTGAGCACGGCGTTGCCTGAGCTGAGCACGCCGGAATACACCCGGGCGAAGGTCAGGGTGCCGACGAAGGGGTCGGTGGCGATCTTGAAGGCCAGGGCAGAGAACGGCTCCTTGTCGTCGGCGTGACGCTCCAGGTGCTTTTCTTCGTCATCCGGGTCGGTGCCCTTGATCGCCGGGATTTCCGAGGGCGCGGGCAAGTAGTCGATCACCGCGTCGAGCATCAGCGGTACGCCCTTGTTCTTGAACGACGAGCCGAGAATGGTCGGGACGATTTCATTGGCGATGGTGCGCTGGCGCAAGGCAGCCTTGATTTCATCGACGCTCAGCTCCTCGCCGTCGAGAAACTTCATGGTCAGCTCATCATTGGCTTCGGCGGCGGCCTCGATCATGTGCGCGCGCCATTCGTCGGCCAGTGCCTGCAGTTCGGCAGGGATGTCTTCTTCGCGATAGCTGGTGCCGTTGTCGGCGTCGTTCCAGTAAATGGCCTTCATCTTCACCAGGTCGATCTGGCCGATGAAGTTCTCCTCGCTGCCGATGGCCAGCTGGATCGGCACCGGGTGGTGGCCCAGGCGCTGGTCGATCTGTTTCACCACTCGCAGAAAGTCGGCACCCTGGCGGTCCATCTTGTTGATGTAGGCCAGGCGCGGCACGTGGTACTTGTTGGCCTGGCGCCAGACCGTCTCCGATTGCGGCTCGACGCCGTCGGCGCCGCTGAACACCACCACCGCGCCATCGAGCACGCGCAGCGAGCGCTCCACCTCGATGGTGAAGTCGACGTGGCCGGGGGTGTCGATGATGTTGAAGCGGTACTTGTCGGCGAACTGCTTGGTCGAGCCCTGCCAGAAGGCCGTGGTCGCCGCCGAGGTGATGGTGATGCCGCGCTCCTGCTCCTGGGCCATCCAGTCCATGGTCGCGGCGCCATCGTGCACCTCGCCCATCTTGTGGTTGACCCCGGTGTAGAACAGGATGCGTTCGGTGGTCGTGGTCTTGCCGGCGTCCACGTGGGCGACGATACCGATATTGCGGTACAGCTCGATGGGCGTTGTACGGGCCATGGCGGACTACCTGCGGATGGGCGGATTCCCCCACGTTAGCAGACGGACAGAATCCTGCCGTGCCGCCGGGCCGTCAGTCAGCCTGGGCTTGCAGCATCCACTGGCCGTCGACTTCACGGGCCAGGCCGCAGGCTGGCAGCAGGGCCAGCAGGCGCTCGTGCAGGGCGGCTTCGGTGAAGGTCTTGAGGGTGGCCAGGTCCAGCGCGCCGATCAGGCTCAGGTCGGCCTTGGTGTATGACAGCCAGGCCTTTTTCAGCACCTGAGCGACGTCGCTGCCGGCGGTGCTGGCAAAGCGGCGGTGCCACGGGCGGCCTTCGAAGCTGAAGTTGTGGGCGTGGCTGTAGGCGCCTTCGTCGCTGCCTTCGGCGCAACGGTAGCAGCGGCACGAGCCTTCGCCAAAGGCATTGCGCAGGTAGCTGTTGAAGTCCACGACGGGCTTGAGGGTCAGGCGTTTGTCGACCTCGAACAGGTCGGCGATCAGGGGTTCTTCGGCGCTCACTCAGGTGTCCTCGTGTGGTGTGGCGTGCATCGGCGGGCACCCTAACAGATCGGGGCATCTTTTGCAGGCCCGGCCTCTGCGCTGTTGCAGGGGCGGGCTTGTCCCGCGAAGAGGCCACTAGAGACAACAGAGACCGCCTGCCGTACTCTACGCGCCCATACACCCTGACACCCTTTGAGGTAACCCCGCTTGAGCACCCAGTACCCTTACACCGCCACCGTGACCATCAGCGCCGAAGACCGTGGCGGTGACACCGAAGCCTCGGAAAACCCGGGCATGCGCGTCGGTCTGGAAGCGGTGACCGAAACCCTGAAGAAGGTGCATTTCGTCGGTACGCTCGCGGCCCCCGAAAAAACCGCCACGCACATCTGCGTGACCCTCGAGAACGGCCTGACCTACTACGGCCCGATCGTCAACGGCCACGCCGAGCTCGAAGGCGGCTGGATCGCCTTCGAGTCCGACATGCTCACCCCTGAAGAACTGGGCCTGTAAGGCTCAGCTCAGCTCGGCCAGGCACTGCTCGAGGATATCCAGCCCTTCCTCGAGTACCTTGGCCTCGATGGTCAGCGGTGCCAGCAGACGAATGATGTGCCGCGCCTTGCCGCTGGGCATCAGCAGCAACCCCCTGGCGCGCGCTGCGTCCATCACCTTGGCCAGCTGGGCGGGCGCCGGGCTGCCATCGGCATTGATGAATTCGATGCCGCGCATGGCACCGGTGCCGGTCAGGCGGCCGATGTACGGGCTCAGGCCGGCAGCCTTCCAGCGGGCGTGGCGGCCAACGATCGCTTGTTCCTGGCGCTCACCCCAGGTGGCGACGTTCTCGTCGGTCATCTGTGCCAGGCTCGCCAGTGCCGCCGCACAGGCGATCGGGTTGCCCGAGTAGGTGCCGCCCAGGCCGCCCTTGGGCAGCGCTGCCATCAAGTCTTGACGCCCGACCAATGCACCCAGCGGCATGCCGCCGGCGATGCTTTTTGCCAGCAACAGCAAGTCCGGTTCTATCCCCAAGCGCGGGAAGGCGAAGCGTTGGCCGGTGCGGCCAAAGCCGGACTGGATCTCGTCGATGATGATCAGGATTGCGCGTACGTCGCAGAAGCGCCGCAGCGCCTGGGCGAACGCAGGGTCCAGTGCGAGGAAGCCGCCTTCGCCTTGTACGGGTTCGAAGATGAATGCCGCCACGTCCTCCACTGCCAGTTCGACGCTGAACAGGCGGTCCATGGCCTTGAGCGCCTGCTCGCAGGTAACGCCAGTGTCGGCGCTGGGGTAGGGCAGGTGGTACACCGGCCCCGGCAGTTCGCCGACCCGCTGCTTGTAGGGCGCGACCTTGCCGTTGAGGTTCAGGGTGGCCAGAGTGCGGCCGTGGAAGCCACCATCGAAGGCGATGATGGCGCGTTTGCCGGTGGCGCCGCGGGCGACTTTCAGGGCGTTTTCCGCTGCCTCCGCGCCACTGTTGGTGAGCATGCCGGCCAGCGGGTAGCTGACCGGGACGAACTGGCGCAGGCGCTCCATCAGCTCCAGATACGGGCCATGAGGGGCGGCGTTGAACGCGTAGTGGGTCAGGCGGCTGGCCTGGGCCTGGATCGCCTCGACCACGGCCGGGTTGCAGTGGCCCAGGTTGAGCACCCCGATACCGCCGACAAAGTCGATGTAGCGTTTGCCGTCGGTATCCCAGACTTCGGCATTGCGGCCATGGGAAAGTGTGATCGGATGAACGATGGCAATGGATTGACTGATACTTTCCAGCTTCATGGACGCGTCGACCTTGTTCAAGTTTCTTAATATCCAAGCGCGCCGTCGTATTATTTCGCAAACGAATTATTTGATTGCAGTCATTCCCTGGATTCATGACCTAGCGGATTTTATGCTGTTCATAATCGGTCTTATGGCTGGTGATAGGGCGGTTCAAGACAATATTCAATCCCGCCTCAGTACGAATATCGAGAAATAAGGCTCGAGTTCATTCCGTACTGGAATCATGTGCTTCTAAAAGGTCGTTTGTTGACCTCGCCCTGTAGATGAATACTGACCTCGAACAACGATGACGACCGGTACGGCGAAGTGGAGGAAAGTGCGCGACCGGCGACATAAAACAACAACAACGAGCACTACGACCTACAAGAATTCTGCTCCAATTCTTCAGCCGTCGACGGATACAGAGCCGTACGCCGGCCGACCCATTCGAGGGTTCTCCATGGCTTCGCTACACAACAACAAACAGCGTTCCTTGCAGCACGGCCTGACCTCGCGTCAGGTGTCGATGATTTCCATTGCCGGCATCATCGGTGCCGGCCTGTTCATCGGGTCTTCCAATGCCATTGCCACTGCAGGCCCGGCGATTCTCATCTCCTACGCCATGACCGGCCTTTTGGTATTGCTGGTGATGCGCATGCTTGGCGAAATGGCTATCGCCAACCCCAACAGCGGTTCGTTCTCCACCTACGCCTCCGAGGCCATCGGCCCGTGGGCGGGCTTCACCATCGGCTGGCTGTACTGGTGGTTCTGGGTGCTGATCATCCCGGTCGAGGCCATCGCCGGTGCAGACATCCTGCATGCCTGGTTCCCGGCGGTGCCGTCCTGGCTGTTCGCCTTCCTGATCATGGTTGTGCTGTCGGGCAGCAACCTGGTCAGCGTGAAGAACTTCGGTGCGTTCGAGTACTGGTTCGCGCTGGTCAAGGTGGTCGCGATCATCGCCTTCATCGGGGTCTGCAGCCTGGCCGTGTTCGGCTTCTGGCCGCTGGCCGAGGTATCCGGCATCAGCCGCCTGTGGGACAACGGCGGGTTCATGCCCAACGGTTTCGGCACCGTGCTCGGTGGCGTGCTGATCACCATCTTCTCGTTCTTCGGCGCCGAGATCGTCACCATTGCCGCCGACGAAACCGCCAACCCGAAAGACAAGATCCGCCGCGCCACCAACCTGGTGGTGTACCGCATCGCGATCTTCTACCTGGCGTCGATCTTCCTGGTGGTGTCGCTGGTGGCCTGGAACGACCCGAGCCTCAAAGCGGTGGGCTCGTTCCAGCGCGTGCTGGAAGTGCTGAACGTGCCGGGGGCCAAGTTGCTGGTCGACCTGGTGGTGCTTGTGGCCGTGACCAGCTGCATGAACTCCGGCCTCTACACGGCATCGCGGATGCTCTATTCACTGGGCGCCCGTGGCCAGGCGCTGAGCATGACCAGGCGCATTTCCGGTGCCGGCGTGCCGACCGTGGCGGTGATCCTCTCGACCCTGGCCGGTTTCGTCGGTTGCTTCGTCAACTATGTGCTGCCGGGCAAGGTCTTCGGCTTCCTGCTGTCTACCACCGGCGCCATTGCCTTGCTGGTGTACCTGGTGATCGCCGTGTCGCAACTGCGCATGCGCGCCCGTGCCGAACGGGAAGGGCGCCCGCTGGAACTGAAGATGTGGCTGTTTCCGTGGCTGACCTGGCTGGTGATCGGCACGATCGTCATGGTCCTGGGCTACATGCTGTTCAGCGATGCCTACCGCTACGAGACGCTGATGACTGCCGGCGTGACCTTTTTCATCCTGCTGGTGGCGCTGGCCCAGAAGCGCGGCAAGGTAGTTGCCCAGCCGGCTTGAGGTTTCTGCTTTAATGAGGGGCGTTTCGCGCCCCCATTCCAACAAGCGCAGGTAGCGTATGAACGACCCGACACCTTCCCTGCAAGCCCTCGCCGCCCCTGAAGGCACCTGCTACGGCTGCGGTAGCGCCCACCCTTCCGGCCTGCACCTGCAGAGTCACTGGGATGCCGACGGCATCCACGTGGTGTGCCGGCATACGCCAGATGCAACCTTCATCGGCTGGCCCGGCCTGGTCTATGGCGGCCTGCTGGCCATGCTGGTCGACTGTCACTCCAACTGGGCCGCCATGGCTTACCACTACCGCGCCGAAGGCCGCGAAGCGGGTAGCCTCCCGCGCATTGATTGTGTCACCGGCAGCCTCGGTCTGAACTACCTCAAACCTACGCCAATGGGCGTTGAGCTGCTGCTCAAGGCGCGCGTGGAAGGTGAGATCGGGCGCAAGACCCGGGTCATCTGCGAAGTCTGGGCTGGCGATGTGTTGACGGTCAGTGCCGACTCGGTGTTCGTGCGGGTGGACACCGAGAAGCTCAAGCTCAAGGCGCACGGTCAGGCCAGCTGATCAGCGGCAGGTGATGGTCAGCCGCACGGGATGTCTCTAGAGTGACAAGTCCATTCCCAAGGCCAAGGTTGACCATGACCGATCTGAGCGCTTTCCCCATCACCCGTAAATGGCCCGCGAAGCATCCCGAGCGCCTGCAGCTTTACTCGCTGCCCACGCCCAATGGCGTCAAGGTATCGATCATGCTGGAGGAGATTGGCCTGGCCTACGAGCCGCACAAGGTCAGCTTCGACAACGATGACCAGCTGAGCCCCGAGTTCATCTCGCTCAGCGCCAACAACAAGATTCCGGCGATCCTCGACCCCAACGGCCCGGGCGGCCAGCCGCTGGCGCTGTTCGAGTCGGGTGCGATCCTGCAGTACCTGGCGGAAAAGAGCGGGCAGTTGCTGAGCCACGACCCGGCCCAGCGTTACCAGACCCTGCAGTGGCTGATGTTCCAGATGGGCGGCATCGGGCCGATGTTCGGCCAGGTTGGTTTCTTCCATTTCTTTGCTGGCAAGGAATATGAAGACAAGCGCCCGCGTGACCGTTACGTCAACGAGTCGAAGCGTCTGCTGGGTGTGCTGGACCGGCACCTGAAAGGGCGTGAGTGGATGGCCGATGAATACAGCATCGCCGACATCGCCATCTTCCCGTGGGTGCGCAACCTGGTGGAGCGCTACAACGCCCGCGAGCTGGTGGGCTTCGATGAGTTCAAGGAAGTGCAGCGGGTGCTGGCCAAGTTCCTTGAGCGGCCAGCGGTGCAGCGTGGTCTGAAGATCCCTGCCTGATCAGCTTGCACCGGCGCCTGTAGGAGCGGGCTTTGTGGGAGCGGCCTTGCGTCGCGAAAGGGGCGCGAAGCGGCCCCAGGATTTATGCCGCATTACATATCGCTGGGGGCTGCTTCGCAGCCCTTTCGCGACGCAAGGCCGCTCCCACAAAAAAGCGTTCAATCCAGTTCAGAAAATCTGGTTCAGCAGCCAGTACAAGCTCCCGGCCAACAGCATCGCCGCCGGCAGGGTCAGCACCCAGGCCATCAGCAGGTTGATCAGCGTGCGTTTCTGAATCCCCGAGCCGTTGGCGACCATGGTACCGGCCACCCCCGAGCTCAGCACGTGGGTGGTCGACACCGGCAGCCCGAACATGTCCGCCGCACCGATGGTGCACATGGCAACGACTTCGGCCGAAGCCCCCTGGGCATAGCTCAGGTGGGTCTTGCCGATCTTCTCGCCCACCGTCACCACGATACGCCTCCAGCCAACCATGGTGCCCAGGCCCAAGGCGATGGCCACGGCCACCTTGACCCACAGCGGGATGTAGCGGGTGGCGTCGTCCAGCTGGGTCTTGAACAGCTGCACATGGCGATGGGTATCGGCATCGAACGCCACCAGCTGCTTCTTCTCGATCAGGCGGACAGTTTCGCTGGTCAGGTACATGTCGTTGCGCACGTTGGCCATGGCTTCGGCTGGTACGCGCTTCAGCGAACCGTAGCCTTTGACCTGGTCACCGATCATGCCGGTGAGCGCGGCCAGTGCCGGCACCAGTTGCGCGCTGGCCTTGGGTTCGGCGATGAATGCGGTCAACGCCTGGCGTGGATCGGCCGGGGCCGGCCCGGGATCGGTGCGCAGCAACGCCTGGCGGGTCACTTCGGCAACGGCGGAGAACTGCAGCGCCTGCGCGCTGGGCATGGTCTTGTTCAAGGCATAGGCCATCGGCAAAGTACCCACCAGGATCAGCATGATCAGCCCCATGCCTTTCTGCCCGTCGTTGGAACCGTGGGCGAATGACACGCCGGTGCACGTCAGGATCAGCACCCCGCGGATCCACCACGGCGGCGGCGTGCGGCCTTCCGGCGCCTGGTACAGCGCCTTGCGCTTGACCAGCGCGCGCAGCGCCAGCAGTAGCAGGGCTGCGCAGGCAAAGCCGATCAACGGCGAGAACAGCAGGGCATAGCCAACCTTGCTGGCCTGAGCCCAATCGACCCCGCTGGTACCCTCGCGCCCGTGCATCAGCGCGTTGGCCACGCCGACGCCGATGATCGAGCCGATCAGCGTGTGTGAAGAAGACGCCGGCAACCCCAGCCACCAGGTGCCGAGGTTCCAGATGATGGCCGCCAGCAGCAGGGCGAAGACCATGGCGAATCCAGCCGAGGAACCGACCTGCAGAATCAGCTCCGCTGGCAGCAGGGCGATGATGCCGAACGCCACCGCGCCGCTGGACAGCAGTACGCCCAGGAAATTGCACAGCCCGGACCACACCACTGCCACCGGTGCAGGCAGCGAGTGGGTGTAGATCACCGTGGCCACTGCGTTGGCGGTGTCATGGAAGCCGTTGACGAATTCGAAGCCCAAGGCAATCAGCAGGGCCAGGCCCAGCAGCAGAAACGGCGTGACGGTGGTGATCACCGTGCCGCTGGCAGCCATGTCCTGCTTGAGGCTCCAGGCGGTGTAGGCAATGCCGGCCAGCAGCAGGCTGAAGAACAACACCAAAGTGGCGCGCCCGGGTCTGTGCGAAAGCTGCGGGCGGGCGTCGCTATGGGCCAGTGCTGGCTGGCTGGCCAGGGACGGGGTTGCCATGGGGGCTCCGATTGGGGGCGGCGAGAGTGGCACTGAGCATAGAAACTATTCCTTGTGTGGACGTGACCTCGGTCAATGAATTACCTAGTCTCAAGACAGACGGTAAAGGCAGGAGAACCCCATGATTCGCTGCAAGCGTGTCTACGACGCGCACGAGAAGGACGATGGCCAGCGGGTGCTGGTCGACCGCCTGTGGCCGCGCAACAAACGCAAGGACCAATTGCACGGACAATGGCTGCGCGAGGTGGCGCCCTCCAATGATTTGCGCAAAGCGTTTCACCAGGGCGAGGTGGATTTCGCCGAGTTCACCCGGCGTTATCACGAGGAACTGGCGGCGCACCCTGAACACTGGTACTCGCTGCTTGATCTTGCCGCCAAAGGCAACTTGACCCTGCTGTACGCCGGCAAGGACACCGAGCACAACAATGCCCAGGTACTGGCGGCGTGGCTGGAAGACGAACTGGAGCGGCGCGGCCCGGGCAGCTCGCCGGTGTGCTATGCCCGTTGAGCTGATCGCCGCGAGCGATGCCGACTGCACCTTTGCCCGCGACCTGACGCGGCGGGCGATGCTGCCCTATTACCGCGAGTTCGACCTGTTGTGGATCGAGGAAGCGTTCGACGAAGCCTGGGGCTGGCGCGAGCAGTGGCTGGTGATGGAAGGTGAGACCGTGCTGGGTTTCTGCAGCCTCAGCCAGGACCGGCAGGCACTGTTCATTCGCGAATTGCACCTGGTGCCGGAACAGCGGGGGCGCGGGGTGGGCGGGCAGGTGCTGGAGACCCTCGCCGAATGGGCGGCGCAGCGGCGTTTGCCGTTGTTGAGACTGATGGTGTTCAAGAGCAACCCGGCGCGGCAGTTGTACCTGCGCCATGGGTTTGTCGAAATGGGCGAGGATGATTGCTTCGTGAGGATGCAGCGGGTTATCGGATGACCTGTGCTGGCCTCTTCGCGGGCATGCCCGCTCCCACAGGTATCTCACAACATTCAGACCTGAGGTGATCCTGTGGGAGCGGGCATGCCCGCGAAGAGGCCAGCACAGTCACAGCAGATGCGGGTTCACTGCTGCGTCACCCGCACCGTCTCACCCTGGCGAACCGTGGCGTCGAGCAGCTGCCCTTGCAAGGGCAACAAATCCCCGATCAACAGATTCTGCAACAACGGCTTGCCATCGAAGCTGTTGCCCCCCAGCACCACATCCCGCACGCCCTCCACCCGCACCAGTGCCTTGCCGACCTGGCCCAGGCGATTGCCGCTGAGCACCAGTGGCCCGGCAAGGGGCGTGGCATTGCGCAGGCTGATGGCATATTCCGCGGTATTGCCGATGCGGTTGTCTAGCAGCGCCACGGCGCCCACCTCGCTGGCATCTACCGCGCTGCCCTGGCTGCTGGCCAGCAGGTTGTCGTCGATCACCAGCGGCGCCGCTGCAGTGGGTGCCAGGTTACGCAGCTGGATGCCATTGCCACGGTTGTCGCCGATGCGGTTGCCGGCCATCAGTACCGCACCCTGTTGCTCGCTGACTTCGATGGCGGCCTTGGCCGCGCCGAGGATCAGGTTGCCTTCGACCAAGGCGCGGGTCTGACCACGCAGGCGCACGCCGCTGTTGTTGTCGATGCCGCGCAGCTGGTTGCCCAGCAGCATGACCTGGCTGTTCTGCACATCGATGGCGTACTGCTGCGACTGCTCGAACTGGCTGCCGGTAATGGTCGCCTGGCTGTGCTGCAGCTCCACCGCGCTGGACATCTCGCTGAACTGGCTGTCGCGGATGATCACCGTGGCTGGGCGCGTGTTGGCCGCCTGCTGGGTGCTCAAGGCGGTGGTCAGGCCACGGGAGAGGTTGGCGTTGTAGCCAAGCCGCTTGAGCGTCGAACCGATTACCTGAGTATGGCTGCCCGCCCAGGCCACCACGAATGGCCGCCAGGCGCGGTCGGTGCTGCCGGGTTTGTCCCCGGCCATGCTCTCCAGGCTGGACTGGTTCAGCCCGAGCCAGCCCTGGTTGATCAGCGCCGTACCGGAGAAGCTCGACAGGTACAGGCTGGTACCTTCGAGTGCCAGCCCGGCGTCGCTGCCGATCATCAGCGGGTAGCTGAGCAGGTAGCCATCCTTGTAGCGTTTGAGGATGCGCGGGTCGTTCAGGGCGTCGTGCAACTGCGCCAGGGTGATGCTGCCGCCGCGCAGCAACACCACCTGCGGGTGGTGCGCCTGGTAGCCGGCGATGGCGCGGAACAGGCCGTTGTTGACGAACGGCTCGAACGGCCAGCTGCCGGCTTGGGCGGAGAACATCGGCTGCAGGCTGACGCTGGCGCGGCCGGCCGGGCGTTGCCGTTCGGCCTGCTGAAAGGCTACGGCCTGGCGCACTTGCTGGCGCAATTGCTCGACCTTGAGCTGGCGTTGCTCGCGAGGCAGGGTGTCCACGGTCTGGTTGAGCGGCAACGACTGGCTGGCGGCCTGGGCAGCGCCTGCCAGGCACAAGGCGGCCAGGCACGAGAGGGAAAAGCGGGCGAGGGCGGCCATGGGTCAGCTCCTTGATCCGGGCAGTGGGGGGTAGAAGGCTTTGATTGGGCCGCCGAGCTGGCTGTAGTTGTCCACCTCGCCGTCTTCGCTGTCGTACAACTGGCGCGCCAGCGCATGGCCGGGGTTGCGCTGCAGGAACGGGATCAGCCAGGCCATCTTGTACGGCGCCACGTCCGCCTGGGACTGGCCCTTCAGTTCGGGCAGGTCGCCCGGGTCGAGCACCGTGCGGGCGGCGAAGTTGGCCAGCAGGTCGAGGGTCTGCTGGTCATCGCTGCTCCACGGCAGGCCATTGGCACGCGCCGACTCGGCCAGCAGCACCAGCGGCACCAGGGCGTACTGGCTGTAGTTGGCCGCCAGCTTGCTGCGCGCCACTTCCAGCGGCAGGTACGCATAGTTGCCGTTGTTGGCGCGCACGGCCTGGGCGAGGCCGCGGCGCAGGTTGCCGTCGGCCCAGCGGATGAAGTCGTCGCGCTCGACCAGCATGCCGGTGGCGGCCACGGCCCAGGCCGCCCAGTAATCGTGGTTGTTGAAGTACACGCCGCTGGCACTGCGCCGTGGGTCGTATTCACGGATCACCTGTTCGCCGAGGCGGGTGAACCAGCTGCGCTGCGTTTCATTCAGTTGCAGCTTGCCGTCGCTGGCCGACTGGGTCAGCAGCACGGCACCGGCCATGGCGGCCAATGCCCATTTGCGCGCGGCCATGCCGGTGCCGCTGGCATCCGGGTTGAGCAGGGCGCCGGCTTCGGCCCAGTGTTGCAACCACTGATCCTGGCAGGCCAGGGCCATATTGGCGTCCTGGGGCTTTTTGGCGCCCTGGAAGCGTTTGCTGGCGTAGATCAGGCCACCGACGAACTGCTTGACCTGCTTGCCGATGCGTTCGCTGTCGGCATCGGGGCTGCTGCGCAGGGTCGACTTGCTGGCATCGCGCTGATCGTATTTGCTTTGCAGGCGCAGGCTGCCGGTGTAGGGCGCGGGTGGTTGCTTGGTGCAGGCCAGGGTGCGGTAGTCGGCGATCATGGCCGACTGCGGGGTGCCGTGGGCGGGCCAGATGGATTGCGCTGCCTGGGCCTGGGGGATCAACAGCGCAATGGCGAGCAGCAGTGCAGCATTCTGGGGGCGCGTTGCGCCCCTTTCGCGACGCAAGGCCGCTCCTACAGACGATCGCGATCCTTTGTAGGAGCGGCCTTGTGTCGCGAAAGGGCTGCAAAGCAGCCCCAGGCTTGGCAATGCATTCTTCAAAGACATAACCGGGTCTCCACATCGGTCGCTGCGGTCCCGGCCTTGGTCGGCTCCATGAACACCGACAGCAGGTTGGCCCCGGCAAACTCCGGCGCCTTGCTCAGCTCCAGGTAATACTGGCCACCGGTCACCGCCGCCTCGCGGCGGAACCACACCTTGTCCCGCGCACCGTTGTCGTAATAGACGATGATGTAGAAGTCCTTGACGTTCTTGTCGCTCAGGCGAATGTCGAGGAACCCCTTCGACAGCGCCTGACGGCCACTGCCGGCATTGCTCAGCAGCTCGATGCGCTCACCCACCTTCAAGGCCGGGCGCTGCAGTTTGGCGCCGAGCAGTTCGTGGTTCGCCGCACAGCCACCTTGAACCGCCGGCACCAGCTGGCGATACATCAATGGCGAGTCGAGCCGGTAGTTGGCCGGCAGCTCCCAGACGATCAGCTTGGGTGGCGCCTTGGGCTTGTAGTCGCTCGACAGCAGGTACTCCAGCAACGAGCCGTCTTCACCCACCCCGGGCAGGGCGTAGTTGAGAATGTCGGTGTTCAGGTACTGCTTCAGGTAGCCATCGAAGTTGAACTGCTTGCTCTCATCCTCACGGGCTGCGGCGTTACTGTCGCCGACCAGGATCACCTCCGGGTCCGGTGCCTCGTCGAACAGCGCGTCGGCCCCCGCGGCCACCGGGATGGTCTGGTAGCCGCGCACGTACTGGAAACCGTAGTTGTTGCCGCAGATGCTGCTCATCGCCAGGTTCATGGTGCCGTCTTTGGGCACCATCACGCCCGGCTCGGTACGGTATTGTTTCTTGGTCAGCCCGGCATAGAACGGCTGGCGGCGGATTTCTTCGGCCATCAGTTTTGCCGTGGCCTCGGCGCCGGTCGGTGTCCAGTGGTGATCGCGGCGGAAGAAGAACTCACCCTTGGGCGGCTGCTGCACCAGCTGCATCATCGGCGCCACCACCGCGCCGCCCTGGCGCAGCTGGCCGAGGTAGGCCGCGAGGCTGTTGCTGGCTCGGGCATAGTCGAAACCATGCAGCTGGTCGGCGAACAGCTTGTCGCGGTGCATCAGCCCACGGGTCGGCTGAATCGCCATGGCCACATGAATGCCCTGGCGTTCGAAGGCCTGCATCAGGCGGGCGAACTCCGGGCGCATCGGCGCGGGGATGCCGAAGTCGTTGGTCAGGTCGACGGCCGAGCGGAACAGCCAGCGGTCCTTGCCAGGCACGATCTCGCGCATCAGTTTCATGCGCCCTTCGGCATAGCGTTGCGGGTCGCTCAAGGCCGGGCAAACCATGCACTGCAGGTTTTCGCAGCCCGGGCTGGTCGCCTGGGCAGCTTGGCCGGGCAGGCTGAGCAAGGCCAGGGCAGCGCTCAGGCCAAAAGGTACAAGGGTCTTCATGTGCCAATCATCCTTGCAGGGCAATGATCACTCGGTCGGGTCGATGCTGTTGGCCAGGGTCATGCTGCGGTTGCCCGGCAGCAGCACGTAGCTGTACGAGCGGCCCTTCTTGAGGAACTGCTCGTCGAAGCTGGCGACCTTGGTGTCCTGCTGGTAGGCGGCGAAGTCGATCTTGATTTCGTTGACCATGCGCGTGCCGGTCTCGCCGTTGCCAATGGCCTCGACAACGTCATGCTTGCCATCGGAGGTCTTCAGCGTGGCCTGGTTGGCGGTCAGGTTGTAGAAGGCGATCTGCGCCTTCTTCGGCTCGTTGACGTACTTGTCGCTGATCAGCTTCAACTGCTTGCCGTCGTAGACCACGGTGCTGGCGGCATTGGCCTTGAGCTGCGGCTCGATCGACTGGCCGCCGACGGCGATCTTGTGCGCGCCGGCAGGGGTGAAGCGGTAGCCGCTGAGCTGGCCGGCGGCGACCCGCTGCGGGTTGACCTTGCCGCTGAGGGTCACGTCGATGTTGCCGTTGGACAGGTTCAGTACCCGGACGAAGGCCGAATCGGCCGGGGCCACGGCATCGTAGAGGTCGGCGTTGCCTTCGGCGGCCAGGGCGGCATGGCTTGCAGCGGTCAGGGTGATGGCGGTGAACAGTTGGGTAAGCTTCATCAGGCTCTCCTTGAATCGTCAGAAATGCTGGGGCGCAGCGCTGCGGCTGAGCGAGCCGGGGCGGTGCGCGAGCAGGGTGCGCAGGGGGAATTCCCAGACCACGGTGTCGATCTGCGTGTTGGCCAGCTGGTCGCTGGCGAGGAACTGGTTCATCGCCTCGAACGGGCCACGCGCCTCCACGGCGATGCTCAGCAGGTCGCGGTTGAGCGCCTCCTTGAGGAACCCGACGAAGTTCCAGTCGTCGATCTTGCTGTAGCTGGTGCCGACCAGCAGCAGGCTTTGGTTTTCCTCGGCGAACAGGTCGTCGGCGCCTTGCTCGGCCTTCAGGGTCTCGTACAGGGAAATCGGGTTGGGGCCGAACTGCGGCGCCAGGCGCGCATGGTCGAACTGGATGTAGTTCATCAGGTCGCCCTTGACGCTTTTCTCTCCGGCCTTGTGCGACACGTACACCTGGTCACCCAGCAGTTGCGGGCGCTGGCGTGCCAGCTCGTAGGCCGACAGCCTTGCACCTTCCGGGCTCCAGTGGGTGTCGGACTTGAGGAACAGCTGCGGGCCGTTGAGGTTGGCGAGGAACGCGCCACGCAGCGGCACAACGTCCAGCTGGCGGTTTTGCAGCTCGCCCACGAAGTGGTCGTAGAGGCTGGTCACCCGTGGGTCGAACGCATGTTGGGCATGCGCTGCATACACATCGAGCTTCATCGGCAGCGGCAGGATCACCAGCTGCTTGCCATGCTCGGCCAGTTGCGCGCGGACCTTGGCGATCTGCGCCAGCTGGCTCGCCACGTTGGCCTCGAGGTCGTTGGGCACGCGGTATTCCTGGTTGGTGTAGAGCCAGCCATCCTTGCCCAGCACCACACCCTTGGTGCCTTCGTCGAACAGGTGGAACTGGGCATCGGCCCACAGCTGCACCGACGGGTCACGCAGGAAGAAGCGCTTGTCGTAAGCCTGCTCGAACTTGCGCAGCAGCTTGCCGTCGACGAACAGGTTCCAGGTGTCGGTGGAGGTGCGGGCAAAACTGAACACCGGTGGCAGCGAATAGACGAACATCGCTGCCAGCACCACCACGAACAGAATGCCATTGACCTTGCTGGCCGAATTCATCACCGGGTACATGGCACGCTCCTAGAACTGGAAATACAGGAAGGGTGAGAACGAATTGGCTGCCAGGCTGCTCAGCGCCAGCAGGAAGCCGCCCCACAGCAGCACGCTGTGCAGCGCACCGACATGGCGCATGAAATAGCCGTCCTTGTTGCCGGCGTAGAAGCGCAGGTTGTTGACCCCGGCCAGCAACAGCCAGGCCAGCGCCACCAGGGCGAAGGCCATGGCCATCTTCGAGGCGCCGAGCACGTACAGCTCCAGCGAGCCGAAGCCGTTGAAGCCGAACAGCGCCTTGTAGATATCGATGCTGTGGCGCAGGTCCATGGTGAAGAACAGCGGCATGCTCAGCACGATCAGCAGGAAGGTGCGAACGTGCCGGCCCAGCTTGTAGGGCGCACCGACCTTGGTCGCCAGGTTGAACTTGCGTTCCAGCACCATGCCCACGCCGAAGAACAGGCCCCAGCAGATGAAGGCGAAGCTTGCGCCGTGCCACAGGCCTGACAGCAGCATGGTCCAGATCAGTGCCGGCATGGCCCCGGCCACGCGCTTGCGCACCAGGGGCATGTAAACGTAGTCGCGCAGGAAATGCGCCAGGGTCATGTGCCAGCGCGCCCAGAACTCGGTGATGCTCTGCGCCACATAGGGCTGGTTGAAGTTCTCCGGAAAGCGGAAGCCCATCATCAGCGCCAGGCCCAGGGCCATGTGGCTGTAGCCGGCAAAGTCGAAGTACAGCTGCAGGGTCGAGATCACCAGGCCGAACCAGGCATCGCTGAACTGCAGCGTGCCTTCGCTGACGAACAGCACGTTGATCGGCGCCAGGCGGTCGGCGATCAGCACCTTCATGATGAAACCGAGCATGAAGCGGCACACACCCAGCGAGAACAGCTCCAGCGAGTGAGTGCGTTCGCGCAGCTGCGGCGCCAGTTGGCTGTAGCGCAGGATCGGACCGGCGACCAGGTGCGGGAACAGCGCGACGAAGGCGGCGAAGTCGATGAAGTTGCGCGTTGGCGTGGCGTCCTTGCGGTAGATGTCGACGATGTAGCTCAGGGCGTGGAACACGTAGAACGAAATGCCCAGCGGCAGGAAGATGTTCTCCAGCGTCCAGGTGTTGATGCCCAGCGGCGCCAGCAGCATGGCCAGCACCTCGGCGCCGAAGTTGGCGTATTTGAAGTAGCCCAGGGTCGACAGGTTGCCGGCCACGCCGATCCACAGCAGGCGCAGGGCCCGGCGCTTGTCGCCGGCATCCAGGCGTGCCTTGATGCGCAGGCCGAACCAGTAGTTCCAGTAGGTGATGCCGACGAACAGCAGCAGGAAGTCCGGCCGCCACCACGCGTAGAAGATGTAGCTGGCGGCCACGATCACCGTGGAGCGCCACTGCGCCTTGGCCAGGAAATACACTGCCAGGAACAGCGGCAGGTAGAGGAACAGGAACACATTGGAGGCGAAGATCATGGCACGGCCCTTCCTTAGTAACTGATCACCACGCCGACGCTCAGCTGGTAGTCATCGCCGGTTTCCAATGCACTGCCGGCATTGAGGTAACTGGCGCTGACCAGCGCGTTGACGTCCAGGTGCTTGCCATCGATAGCCACCGGAAACATCTTCCAGTAGTAGTTAAGGTCGATCATCTGCCCGACATTGCGCCCGTTGCCGTTGCTGCCTTGGGTAATGGCGCGGTTGCGCTCGGCACGCTGGTCGCCGTTCATGCGGATCGGCAGGGTGCCGTCGGCGTCGCGCAGCTCGAGCTGGGTCACTCGCAGGTCCAGCGCGCTGCGCGGGGTGGGGCGGGTCTCCACGGCAAAGCCGTAGTAGCTCAGGTTGCGCAGGTCGAGGGCGACGAACGAGCTGGTCAGGCGGGTGCTGTACGAGCCGGTGCGGGTGATGCGGTCGGACTGGATGGCGTTCAGGCGGAAGCCATCGTTCTCATCACCGGGCTTGTCGGTCAGGCCGCCACGCAGCGCCACCCGAGGGGTCCATGCCAGGCTGTCGAAGCGCTTGCCGACTTCGCCCAGCACCGCCCAGCCTTTGCTGTTGTGGCCGGTGGTGGTGACGCCGTTGCCGTCGGTGTTGTCCATCTTGCCGTCCAGCGCCGCCAGTTCCAGGTGGTAGTCGCTGAGCACCGGGTAGGCGAGGTTGTCGCCCTTGAAGAACAGCCCGTAGCGCATGCCCTTGAAGTCGTAGCGGTCGTCGGCATCGTGGCCGCTGTGGTCGTTCTCGTGCATCAGGCGCACACCGACCTGGTTGTTCTGGCTCCAGCGGTAGGCGTACTGGCCCATCAGGTAGGTGGTGCGCTCTTCGCTGTCGGCCAGGCGGTTGACGTCGGTGTTGTAGTTGTGGAACTTCTGGCCGACGGCGAAGAACGCCTCGCTGAAGGTGTCCTGGTAGTTGAAACGCAGCGACTCGAGGCTGTCGTCCCACCAGATGCCGTAGTCGTCATAGAAACGCTGGCGGCCGAACGAGGCGGAGAAGCGCGGGTCATCTCCGATCAGGTTGCGCTTGACGTACAGCTCGCGCAGTTCGGCGTACCAGCCTTCGGGTTGCTCGCGTTCGTTGCTGTTGCTGGCTTCGTTGGTCAGGTTGCTCGACTGGCTGGAGTCGTAGTTCAGCCACAGGCGGCCGTAGACCATCCATCTGGCCCAGCGTTTTTCCGGCGAGTACCAGGCGAACGAGGGCTCGTAGCGCAGGCTGTAGAACATCTCGCGGTCGCTGCCGACCTGGGAATCCTCGGGGCCGTAGCCGGTCTGCACGGTGAGCTTGTTGAACACTTCCGAGGTGATTACCGGTTCGCTGCCATCCAGGGCGGCGACGCGCACCGGTTCGTTGCTGTCGGCTTCGGGGCCGGTGATTTCTTCTGCGGCGAAGGCCGCTGGCAACGGTGCCAGGGCCAGCAGGGCGCCGAACAGGGGGTGATGCGCTTTCACAGGGTGGCCTCCTTGAACAGCCCGTTGCGAGCGGCCAGGGCGCGCTCGATGTCATCCTTTGGCAGGGTCTTTTCCAGGCGCCTGACCAGGCTGCGCGCGCTGCGTTCACCCAGGTCGAGGGCGACGCGGGCGTAGGTGTAGGCCTTGACCCGGTCGTGGCACAGGGCGCGGCCATAGGCGTGCAGGGTGGCCATGCGGTACCAGGCGGCGGTGTTGCCCTTGTCGGCTTCGGCCTTGAACAGTGCCAGGGCCTTTTCCTGGTCAGGCTGGTCTTCGACACCTTTGCTGTAGTACTCGCCCAGCAGCAGGCCGGCACCGGGGTAGCCGCTGGCGCGCAGTTCCTCGATCAGCGCGCGGGCCTTGTCCGGGTCGAGTGTCAGCCAGTTGTTGACCATGTAGAACTGCGCCTGCAGGGCCTTGGCCCGGGTCGGTTCGCGCTCGCGCACCTGGTCGATCAGCGCCTGGGTTTCCTCGGCGTTGTGCTCGGTCGGGTTGGAGATCATGTAGTTGGCCTTGGACACCATGGCCGGCACGAAGCCTCGCGCCACGGCCACATCGCGCCAGCGTTGGACCCGTGCCGTGGCCAGGTTCAGGGCGTCGCTCTGGGCCTTCTCGCGGGCCAGTTGTTCCGGGGTCGGTGGCAGCTTTTCAGCACCGGGTGTGCTGGCCTGGTTCTCGTAGCGGTCGGCTTCCTGGTCGGCGCGCTGCACGCTGGTGATGCTGTCGAGCAGCGCGGCGATGCGGTGGATGATCTCCACTGGCAACTGCTCGCGTTCAGGCTCGAGCTGGTCGGCGAAGGGCGGGAACAGGCGGTCCTGCTGCTCGCCGAGGAAGGCGTAGTAGCGGTCGAGGGCACGAACGTCCACGCGCACCGCCTGGCGGTACCAGCGCTCGGCGCTGGCGCGGTCGCCCTGGCGCTCGGCGAGCACGGCGTGGTACAGCTCGGGGCGACAGTTAAGCAGGCAGGCTTGCTCGTACAGGGCCAGCAGCTGGGCGGCCTGAGCGGTGTCGACCAGCTCCGGGTAGGTCAGGAACACCTCCAGCGTGGTGCTGGTGTTGCGTGGGTCGAGGTTGGCCGGGTAACGCGTCAGTGCCTGCGCCATCCAGGGGCGCTGCGCCTCGCGCAGGCTAGGTGTGCGGTCGATCAGGCGTGCCAGCGAAGCCAGTGCCGGGACCATGCCATGGCCGTCGGCAAAGGCCTGCTGGTACAGCGCCACCACCTCCGCGCGGCCGGCGTCTTCGCGCCCGGCCAGCACATCGCCGAGCAGCAGCGTACTGGCCAGGTCGCCACGCTCGGCCAGCGCGCGCAGGTCGGTGGTAACCTCGGCCGACGGGTCCTTGTACAGCGCGTAGCGGATCTGCTCCAGGCTCTGCCCGGCACTGGCTGTGCTGGCACAGGCCAGCGCCAGGCCAGCCAGCAGCAGGCGGGGGGGCATGTTCACGGTCATGGCGTCATCGTCCTTGGCCGCTTAGCGCGCTGCGCCGAACGGCAGGCCCAGGAACAGGTCGACCGCCACCGCTTTCTGGTAGGCATCGGCCGGCAGCGGGCTGTCTGGCTGGATGGTCAGCGCCAGGTTGCGGTTGACCTCGTCGACACGTGCATCGACCACCTTGCCGCTGTAGTGCTGGTCGAGGCCGAACACCTGCATGTCCACCGACTTCACCCGGTCGACATCGGCGAGCTTGTCGAACGGCACGTTGGCGCGCACAAACAGGCCCTGGTCTTTGGGCAGCAGATGCATCAGCGGGGCTTCTTTATAGCCGTAGCCATCCAGGCGCTGGCTTGGGTAGAAGACCTGGCAGTCGCACGGGCTGTTGATCACCGTCTCGATGGTGGCGCGGCCAAGCAGGGTCTGCAGGTCGCCAGGCGACAGGTCGGCGACCGCCTTCATGTCGGCCGGGCTGGTGAAGCTGGTGGCCAGCTGCGTCGAGATGCTGGCCAGCGGCTGGCCGGCCTGCACTTCGGTGGCGCCGGCGGGCAGCAGGTATTTCACATAGCCGTTGTCGGGCATGCTGATGACCTGGGCGTTGGTCGCCACCTGAGCCTGCAGCGCCGGGATGCGGAAGAACAGCAGGTAGCCCTTGTAGCCGACGAAGGCCAGCGCGGCGACGCCGGCGGCGGTGTACAGCAAGGTGCCGGTCAGTGCCTTCAGCCGTGCGCCTGCGCCGCGCGGGCTGGCGTACTTGTGCTTGCGCTCTTTGATGTAGTTCTCGCGCTGCATGACATTGAACAGGCCGTTGATGTCGGCAATTTCGCCAGACATGTAGGCACTGATCAGGTAGCGCAGGATGTCGCGCTTCTGCGCATCCAGCTCGATGAACTGCGCGCCCACTTCGCTGCCGCGCTGGGAGACGATGCGGATCTTGCTGTCGATGTTCAGGTCGACCTGGTTCAGGCGCAGGCGAATCGAGGCGTCGTAGAGCGTTCCGACTTTGAGCGGCGCGTCATGTGCCAGGCCCAGGCCACCCAGGGAAATATCCTGCAAGGCCACTTCGAATGGCGCCTGGCCGGCAGTGGAGAGGCGCACCCGCGCGTTCATCCGTGTGCGCACGTACTGGCGCTCGTCGACCGCTTCGTGGACGATGTTGGCCGCTGTCTTGCCCGGGGCCGCGGGAATGTTCGTGGTACTCATGTGCAGGCGCCTTTCCTTAACGTTGCGTGAGTTCTAAAAGAACGGTGATGACCCCAAAGAAGATGGCGATCGACGAGCACAGCATCGCCTTCGAGGACCAGCGGTTGAGGCTGGCGTCGAAGTCGACGCTGCCAGTGGCCAGGGTGGTCTTCTGCCGCGTCCAGCTTTGCTGGTCCATGTGGAACATCGCGTAGACCTTCATCAGCGAACCGACGATCTGGTTGTAATAAAGAACGAAGGGGTACATCGGGCTGACCGGGTGGCCGGCGAAAACGAACAGCACGGTCACCAGGCTGCGCGAGATCAGCACCCAGAACAGGTACACCAGCAGGTACTGGATGCCGAACACCAGGCCGGCCACCACCGAGGCGGTCAGGCCCATCAGGCAGGTCCACATCGACACGCGCTGGTCGAGCAGTACGTACAGGGTGAACAGCCCCAGGCGGGCGCGACCGAGCAGGGCGGTGGCGCGGAAGTTCTGCCGCAGCGAGTTGCCATACCAGCGGAACATCAGCTGGCGGGTAGCGATCCAGAAGCTGTCGCTGGGTGGGTGCTCCACGGTCAAGGTGTGGCTGTCGGGCACGTAGTAGGTGTTCCAGCCGGCGCGCATCAGGCTCAGCCAGCTCGACTTGTCGTCACCGGTGAGGAACTGGAAGCGGCCCAGGCGCCAGTGTTCGAGGAAATCGGCTTCGACGTCGCGGATGAAGTCCGGGTCGATCATCACCTCGGCGCGGAAGAACGACAGCCGTCCGGTCAGGGTCAGCACACGATGCGACAGGGCCATCGAGCACATGTTGATATGGCGCTGGACGAAGCGCATCGAGTGCCACTGGCGCATCCAGCGGCTGCCTTCGACTTCGCAGAACTCGTTGGTGGTCAGGCCGCCCACGTCCGGCAGCACGGCGAACAGCTTGACCGCACGCTCGACACAGCCGGGCAGCATCATGGTGTCGCCGTCGACCACGCCGACCACGGCATCGCTGAGCGGCATCTGCCGTGACAGCGCGCGGAAGGCATGGGCCAGGCCGTCGCGCTTGCCAGTGCCGCGGGCACGGACGATCACCAGCTTGATGTCGTCGCGGTCCCTGACCTCGTTGCGCATGATGTCCTTGATGAAGGTCTCGTCGCCTTTCTCGACGATCGAGGCGATCACCGTGCACGGCACCTTCAGCCGTTGCACTTCCTGGAACACCGACTGGTAGACCTTGAAGGTGGTCATGGTGGGGATTCGGAAGCTGGTCACCACCATGAACATGTGCGACGGCAGCGCGGCATCGCCCAGGCGTTCGACCTGCCGGCGCAGGCGCGGGAACTTCCAGTGCAGGAAGTACATGCCGCGCAGGTAATGCACGCAGGCGTTGCCATAGCGCCACATGCCCAGGGTGCCGATGATGAAGATGAACAGGTGATGGTTCGGGTCCAGGTACTGCGGTGCGACCATCTCCGACGCCAGCGCGATCAGCCCGGCGAGGCATGCCCAGCCGAAGAAGCTGGCGGCTGCGCGCAGGTAGCCGGGTGCCACGAAGGGCGGTTGCTGTCGATCCATGTCGCCTTGACTCCTGTTTTAGCGGTGCACGCGCGCCACGCCACCCAGCGCGGGTCGTGGCGACTGGGTGGTGCGGGTGGAGCGCGGTGGGTGCCGGGTCGCTTACCAGCAGATGCCTTGGCTGCGGTTGTCGCTAAGGCCGGGCATGAAGCCGACCAGGTCGATCACCTGTTTGTCATGGCCGGTTTGCAGGGCGCTGGCAAAGCGCGGGTCGTTGTTGCCCAGGATGATCACCTCGGCGTCATCGATCACCTGCTGCAGGTCGCTGTGCAGCAGCGACGAAACATGCGGGATCTTCGCTTCGATGTATTCCTTGTTGGCCCCATGTACCCGGGCGTACTCGACGTTCTCGTCGAAGATGTGCAGCTGATAGCCCTTGCCGATCAGGCGCTCGGCCAGTTCCACCAGCGGGCTTTCACGCAGGTCGTCGGTGCCGGCCTTGAAGGCCAGGCCCAGCAGGGCGATCTTGCGCTTGCCCTCGCGCTCGATGAGGTCGAAGGCGTTTTGCACCTGCGAGGCGTTGCTGGCCATCAGCGAGTCGAGCAGCGGCGCGTTCACGTCCAGGCTGGAGGCGCGGTAGGTGAGGGCGCGAACGTCCTTGGGCAGGCACGAGCCGCCGAAGGCGAAGCCCGGGCGCAGGTAGTAGCGCGACAGGTTGAGCTTGTGGTCCTGGCAGACCACATCCATCACCTCGCGGCCATCGACGCCGGCGGCCTTGGCGATGTTGCCGATCTCGTTGGCGAAGGTGACCTTGGTCGCGTGCCAGACGTTGCAGGTGTACTTGATCATCTCGGCGACTTCGATGGTCTTGCGGATCACCGGCGCGTCGAGCTCGCTGTACAGCGACGCGAGCAGGTCGCCCGACTGGCTGTCCAGTTCGCCGATCACGGTCATTGCCGGGAAATCGTAGTCCTGAATCGCCGTGCTTTCGCGCAGGAATTCCGGGTTGACCGCCACGCCGAAGTCGACGCCGGCCTGTTTGCCCGAGTACTGCTCAAGGATCGGCACCACCACGTTCTTCACCGTGCCTGGCAGCACCGTGCTGCGCACCACCACGGTGTGGCGGCTGCCCTTGTCGCGCAGGGCGGTGCCGATTTGCTGGCAGACCGCTTCCATGTACACAAGGTCCAGGTCGCCGTTCTTCTTGCTGGGGGTGCCGACGCACAGCAGTGACAGGTCGCTGGCGAGGATCGCGGCCTGTACGTCGGTGGTGCCGCGCAGCCGGCCCTTGCTGACGCCTTCTTGCAGCAGCTGTTCCAGGCCCGGTTCGACGATCGGCGACTTGCCCTGGTTGATCAGTTCGATTTTCGCCGGGGAAATGTCCACCCCCAGCACATGGTGGCCGCGGGCCGACAGGCAGCCCGCGCAGACCGCGCCAACATAGCCAAGTCCAAAGATACTGATGTTCATACGTCCCTCTCCCTGGGGCACGGCAAAGCCGGCCGAGATACATCGTTCATTAAGTTGTCGAAATGGCAGACGCGCAGAAGTAAGCCGCGCTCGGAAGTGGCGTTGCAGGCTGTTTCTTAGTGGTCTTATTACAGCCTAAAGGCGTTTTTATTTTTATTGCAAGGGTTGTTATTCGCTTGTTGGAAAATAACTTACATTGCTACTGTGAAAGTTTAAAAACTGTTAAAAATCAATGAGTTAAAGTTGTTGTTAGTTGGGCGTCAAAAAAATGATTATGGTTTGTTTGGCAGTTAAATGACGTCAAAAGGCTGCCATTGGTCTGTCTTGGCATCTTCAGCGCCGGTGAGATCGAGCGCCGCCCGCGCAGCGCTCGATCTCACCGGCGCCACAAATCCCAAGCCAAACCCCTAGGGTAGTGGCGCAATACTGGCTTGCGACCCAAGCCAGCGATGGGCATAGTGACCGCACAGTCTGCAACCGCTTACAGGACCGTGAGCGGCACTAAGCAACAAGGAGAAACAGCCTATGAACGGACTCGGTCCACGCCTGCGGGAAGAACGTGAACGTCTGGGCATGACCCAGCGGGTATTCGGTGACATCGGTGGCGTCGAACCTAACGCCCAGGGCAAGTACGAAAGTGGTGAGCGCACGCCACGGGCAGACTACCTGGCGGCGCTGGCGACCCGCGGAGTGGATGCGCTGTATGTGCTCAGCGGTGACCGCACACCGGCACCGCTGGAAAGCCTGACGGCGGAAGAAACCGCTCTGTTGGGCGTGTTTCGGCGATTACCATCGACCGACAAGGCGGCATTGCGGCATCTGCTGGGGCGTTTGGCGGGTGAGGGGAGCGGTGGTGAGTTGTCGCGTCAGCCGCGTCATGAGCGTCAGGCGTTTCTGACGGAAGTTTTACGCTAGGTCCGCCATGAAAAATTTTGTTAAGGTGGCGGGATCCAATCGCCCTGTTGACGAGGTGTGTGCTTGATTAGGGTCCTAGTGGTCGACGATCACGATCTGGTTCGAACCGGTATTACTCGCATGCTGGCCGATATCGACGGCCTGCAGGTGGTGGGTGAGGCGGATTCGGGCGAGTCGGCGCTGAAGCTGGCGCGGGAGCTGAAGCCGGACGTCGTACTGATGGATGTGAAAATGCCGGGTATCGGCGGACTGGAAGCCACCCGCAAGCTGCTGCGCAGCCACCCCGACATCAAGGTGGTGGCTGTAACCGTGTGTGAAGAAGACCCGTTCCCCACCCGCCTGATGCAAGCCGGCGCCGCCGGTTACCTGACCAAGGGTGCAGGGCTGGACGAAATGGTCCAGGCCATTCGCCTGGCCTTTGCCGGCCAGCGCTACATCAGCCCGCAGATCGCGCAACAGTTGGCACTGAAGTCGTTCCAGCCCCAGGGCTCGCCGTTCGATGCGCTGTCGGAGCGGGAAATCCAGATTGCCCTGATGATCGTTGGCTGCCAGAAGGTGCAGATCATCTCCGATAAGTTGTGCCTGTCGCCCAAGACCGTCAATACTTACCGCTATCGGATCTTCGAAAAACTCTCGGTCACCAGCGATGTCGAACTGACCTTGCTGGCCGTTCGCCACGGTATGGTTGACGCAAGCCTGTAAACCCTCATGTCACAAGTCTTTGATGCCAGCGCATTCCTGGCGACCTGCAGTGGTCGCCCGGGCGTATACCGGATGTTCGACGCCGAGGCGCGGCTGCTCTATGTGGGCAAGGCCAAGAACCTCAAGAAGCGCCTGGCCAGTTATTTCCGCAAGACCGGCCTGGCGCCGAAAACCGCTGCGCTGGTGGGGCGCATCGCCCAGGTCGAAACCACCATCACGGCCAACGAGACCGAGGCGCTGCTGCTCGAGCAGAACCTGATCAAGCAGTGGCGTCCGCCCTACAACATTCTGCTGCGCGACGATAAGTCGTACCCGTACGTATTCCTGTCGGACGGCGAATTCCCCCGCTTGGGCAT
This sequence comes from Pseudomonas sp. NPDC089996, assembly GCF_044748405.1. NCBI lineage: Bacteria > Pseudomonadati > Pseudomonadota > Gammaproteobacteria > Pseudomonadales > Pseudomonadaceae > Pseudomonas > Pseudomonas sp. NPDC089996. Next base: position 69,374 of record NZ_JBIVGA010000015.1, read on the forward strand.
TCACCGTGGGGCGAAGAAAGCCAAGGGCCGCTATTTCGGGCCATACCCCAGTGCCGGCGCCATTCGCGAGAGCCTCAGCCTGCTGCAAAAGGCCTTTTCCGTGCGCCAGTGCGAAGACAGCTACTTCGCCAACCGCACCCGTCCGTGCCTGCAGTACCAGATCAAGCGCTGCAAAGGCCCCTGCACTGATCTGGTCACGGCTGAAGAATATGCCGAGGACGTGCGCCATTCGGTGATGTTCCTCGAGGGCCGCAGCCAGCAACTGGGCAACGAGCTCAACGAGGAAATGGAAAAGGCCGCCATGGCCCTGAACTTCGAGAAGGCCGCCGAGCTGCGCGACCAGATTGCCCTGCTGCGTCGGGTCCAGGACCAGCAGTACATCGAAGGCGGCTCTGGTGACGTCGATGTGGTGGCCGCCTTCGTCAACCCGGGCGGCGCTTGCGTGCACCTGATCAGCGTGCGCGGCGGCCGGGTGCTGGGCAGCAAGAACTTCTTCCCGCAGGTGGGCATCGAGGAAGAGGTGGCCGAAGTCATGGCCGCGTTCCTGTCGCAGTACTACCTGGGCAATGCCGAACGCGAATTGCCCGGCGAGCTGATCGTCAACGTGGTACACGAAGATTTCGAGGCCATCACCGAAGCCGTGCAGAGCCTGCGCGGCCGCGAGCTGACCATCAGCCACCGCGTGCGCGGCACCCGCGCACGCTGGCAGCAGCTGGCGGTAACCAACGCCGAACAGGCACTCAATGCCCGCCTGGCCAACCGCCAGCACATGGCCGCGCGCTTCGAAGCACTGGCCGAAGTGCTCGGCCTGGATGAAGTGCCGCAGCGTCTGGAATGCTATGACATCAGCCATTCCAGCGGCGAAGCCACGGTGGCCAGCTGCGTGGTGTTCGGCCCGGAAGGCCCGATCAAGTCGGATTATCGCCGCTTCAACATCGAAGGCGTGACCGCCGGCGATGACTACGCCGCCATGCACCAGGCACTGACCCGCCGTTACGGGCGGATCAAGGACGGCGAGGGCAAGTTGCCCGACGTACTGCTGGTGGACGGCGGCAAGGGCCAGCTGAACATGGCCCGCGAAGTGATGCAGGAACTGGCCTTTACCGACCTCACCCTGCTCGGCGTGGCCAAGGGCGTGACCCGCAAGGCCGGCTTCGAGACCCTGTACCTCAACGACGTGGCCCACGAGTTCACCCTCAAGGGCGACAACCCGGCGCTGCACCTGATTCAGCAAATTCGCGACGAGGCCCACCGCTTTGCCATCACCGGTCATCGTGCCCGACGCGGCAAGGCCCGCCGTACATCGAGCCTGGAAGACGTCGCCGGGGTAGGGCCCAAGCGCCGCCGTGACCTGCTGAAACACTTCGGCGGCCTGCAGGAGCTCAACCGCGCCAGCATCGACGAGATCGCCAAAGCCCCCGGTATCAGTAAAAAGCTTGCCGAGTCGATTTATGCCAGCCTGCATAGCGAGTAGAATGCCGGGCTCAACCCGCAGCCAGTCGTACCGATGAATATTCCAAACCTGCTCACCGTTCTACGCGTCCTGCTCATCCCGATCTTCATCCTGCTGTTCTATATGCCCTATCACTGGAGCTATATGGCTGCCAGCAGTGTGTTCGCGGTTGCCGCCGCCACCGACTGGCTGGACGGTTACCTGGCGCGTCGGCTGCAGCAGAGCACCCCGTTTGGCGCTTTCCTCGACCCTGTGGCCGACAAGCTGATGGTGGCCGTGGCCCTGGTGTTGCTGGTGCAGGTACACGCCAACTTCTGGCTGACCCTGCCGGCTGCGGTGATCATCGGCCGCGAAATCGTCGTGTCGGCGCTGCGCGAGTGGATGGCCGAATTGGGGGCGAGGGCGCACGTGGCGGTGTCCAACCTGGGCAAGTGGAAGACGGCGGCGCAGATGCTGGCGCTGGTGATCCTGCTGGCCAACCCACCGTTGGTGACGTTCTGGGTGGTGCTGGGCTACGGCCTGCTGCTGGTGGCGGCAGCCCTGACCCTGTGGTCGATGGTGCACTACCTGCTGGCCGCCTGGCCGCATCTGCGCGAAGGCTCGGAACAAAAATAAACTTTTTTGAATCAAGGGGTTGACGCCGTTTCAGATATCGCTAGAATGGCACCCATCACGACGCGGGAATAGCTCAGTTGGTAGAGCACGACCTTGCCAAGGTCGGGGTCGCGAGTTCGAGTCTCGTTTCCCGCTCCAAATTGGCCTTATCGAAATATTTCGGTAGGGCAAGAAAAAAGGCCCTTAGGGGCCTTTTTTCGTTTCCGTGTCCTGGCAGCATACGTGCGTGATTTCGCCGAACGCAGCCTGAGCAGTGGTCTTGTCCGAGGTGCGTTGCTGGCGACCGGGCAGACCGATGTCAGCGCGCCGCGCTGACTGACCCGATCGCCTGCATGGCGGGCGATGTGATCTCCAATTCGAAGCTCAATACCTATCAGAATTGCCAGTATTCCATGGTGCCAGTTCTATGTACGTTGTTCCTACAGACGGAACGCCGTACACAAGGAGTGGCACCTGTGAGCACACTTACCCATTCGCTCGCATTCACGGGCCTGATGTTTTATCTGCAGGCCCTTGGCGCAGCAACCATTGATGTACCTGCTGACACTATGCAGACGTATCTGGCCCCCTGTTACGACGCCGGCAAGGGGGTCAACTGCGAAGTGTCGGGGGTGGCGCTTACCGGCGCAAGTCTGATACTGGCGAATGACAAGCAGATGCCTGAACCTGGGGATCCGGCGATTTTTACAGTGGCGCTCAATGAGCACCGCATCGTCGGTACGCCCACCTATCTGGAAGGCGAGGTGCTGCGTTCGGCAGACAAGTTTGAAGGGCTTACCCGCACACTGGACGGGAAGTATGTCATCGCCATCACTGCGTTCAACAAGGCAGGCACGGCGCAGAACCCTTCGGCAGATGCCCTCAACACGCTGCTCTACTGGCCAGAGGGTGAACCAGAAAAAGCCAGGATCATCTCGGCATCAACGCGTGGACAGGTCACAAGCTCGCGAGAATTGCGGGCAAAGATCAGCGATGCCGTGGGGTCGCCGTACTACCAGATCGAGGCCGTTTCTACGGCGCCCGGCGACCGTTTGCTGGTAGGTATTCGTAAGCATGGATCAGATAGCAAATCAGCGGGTTTTTCGTTCCTGTTGCTCTCGATTTCCCTTTCCATCAGTGAGCAGGGTGCTGAGCTTGGGGATCAATTCGAGACCCTCTTGAGCCTGACGCCTGACCAGTTGGTCGAAGCGTTGGGGATGGAGGCAGGGGCTTATCCGGCGTTGGGGCTTTCCGGGCTCGAGTTCGATCGCTACAACAACGACCGCCTTTATGCCGTCACGAGTTACGAGCGTGGCGATAGGCTTGGCGGATTCTTGTGGGTCTTGCCGTTTGAGGGTGATAAGCCCGGCAAGCCTCGGGCAATCAGACTCAAAGACGGCTCCACGCTCGCCTTCATCCACAAACCAGAGGGGGTAGAGGTGCTCGACGAGAGTCATGTGTTGATTGTGCATGACGACGACCGGCTCCAGGTGAAAGATCCGAAGACGAACAGTCAGCGTCAAACGCACGAATTTGCCTATAGCGTCGTCACCTTCGGCGCAAAGTAAGTGGGGGAAGCAAGTACGGGTCGACAGAAACGCCTTGGGCCTGATGCCAGTGAGCATGGAAGTGGCGGGCATGAGCCGATGGGGTTTGCGCGTGCTGGTCCTGGCGGCGACAGTGTTGAGCAGCGCCGAGGTACGCGGGGCGCTACGGATTGATAGCCTGGCGCCGAAGGGGCACGGGTATCAACAGGATGTGCATCAACAATGCATGCAGGTGCAGGGCATGGGTCAGTTGCCGCCGACCGTGGTCGTCAACGGGCGTGACCTTCCTGCCCATCGCGTCGAACGAAACGCTCGCAGCCTGTGCTTCAGCTTGAGCAAGGGCAGCCCCAGTGGTCCGGTCTGGCTACGGGAGGCGGGCCGGACCAGCAATTCGGTCTGGTTTACCACGCAGGGCAGTTCGGTACGTGCATCGGCCAAAGAGCATTGGGTGAAAGTTGCGGATCGTGTCGTGACTGCCGTTGACCTGGTCAGCCTGATCCTGCCTGAAGACAGTGACGGGCTTGAGCAGGCGCGGCGTATCGCTCGCCATCACGACCTTGAAATCGTCGGTGCAATCCCTGCCTTGAACGTCTTCCAGTTTCGCCTGCAAGCAAGGTCATTGGCGCAGCGCAATGCAATCGTGAGCAGGCTGCAGACTGACAGCACCGTCATGGGTGTCGTGGTGGAGGACGATAACCTGGAGGCGTTGGAAGATCCTGATCGAGAGATCGAACCAGCTGACCATGAAGGGTGGGTCGCCAACAACGTTCATCCGGCGGTGGACGTTTATGAGCAGTACCTTCAAGGGCGCGGCCGCAGTCATACCCCAGGCACTGTCAAAGTCGGGGTGATCGAGAAGGGCGTGAATTTCGACTCGATCGACTTTTCGATGTTCGCCCGACCCTGTGACGGTGTCGGGGCCTGCCTCTACGCTCGCCACAACTGTGCCCCTAATGCGCATGGTTCAGTCGTGTCGGGGATCCTCGCTGCGCGCATTTATCGGAACGGCAATCTGGCACTGCTCAGCCGTTTGGGCGCGGCAGGCGGGCGCTTCGACATCATTGTCGATCGCGGTGCCGCTGCAGGTGTAACGGCTCGTATTGCCGCCTCGGTGAACCTGGTGGAAGACGGGGTACGCGTGCTCAATTGGAGCTGGGGCGTACACCGGATGGGTGCGCTGAATCTAAAAGGCGAACCTGTTGATGTGAATGTGCGCTCGGCCGTGGCCATGGACGGCTACGGGCTATTGCTGGAACGTTTTTTTCATTGGCTGGAACGCAGGCATCCGAATGTCGTCGTCGTTAATTCGGCCGGAAACAACACTTCGACTACCGACGACCACCTGCCGGCATCGTTGGTGTTTGATCAACTTTTTGTAGTGGGTGCACATCAACGTAGCCGAAACCATACGGACGTGGCTGATCCACGCTTTGCAATGCCACGGCGCAGTTCGAACGTGGGCGAGCGCATCGACATCAGCGCGGCCGCGTGCCCCAGTCCGCCTCGATCTACCCTGCCGCGGACCGGCCGTGGTGGTGGCTGTGGCACCTCGTATGCTGCGGCGCTTGTGACCAGCGTGGTGGCAGCGATGGTTTCCATAAACCCAGGTCTCACACCGAAGCAGATCAAAAGCTTGTTGCGCCAGAGCGCGCTGCCCATGGTTGCTGGGGCTGATCGCGAAACCCGTATTGGGCCGATTCGTTCCGTCGCCCGGTTGGACATGTCTCAGGCGTTGAAGCTTGCCATCAAGCGTCAAGGGCCGCCCCACCTGCCTTCTGACATGCACCAAGGCGGGCAACGCCGCTTTGCATCACCCACGACGAGCTGGCCTGGGGCCTGGTGCGTATCGAGACCGTTTTCGGCCAGGTGCGGTGACGGGATGCCCCAAGAGTAATAGTCGAATTGCCTTGGTACGTTCGCCGACAACGCCGATGCCATCGAAGGGGCCGACATGGTAGTGCAGCGGCTACCGACGGTCGTCTGAACTGCCCTGCGCAGAACCATTGCTGGCAACTTGACGCCAGTCATTTTTGCCAGTGGACGCAATGCTCAGGTAGCTGCTTGACTGCACATCCCGCCGCTAAAGCGGTACTGTTTTTCAAAGGATTGATTTTATGCGCCTGCTGATGACTATCTCGCTTCTATTGACGATGGCATGGACTGACCACGCTGCTGCATTGGATGCAAACGAGGAAGCCTATGCCGATGCTCCGCCAGCGCTTTTCCAGGTTTACGCCGTCACCTGGCAGCCCACTTTTTGCAAGATGAGGCCCGCTACCGCAGGATGTGAAAAGCCCCCTCAGCGTTTTCTCACTCACGGTATCTGGCCGTACAGCGAAAGTATTGGTAACCGCACCAATCGCCACCCTCAATTTTGTACCACTTCGCGCTACTGCGAGGGAAAGGCTTGCGAGATCAAAGAAGGCGATATCGACGACATACTTACCAACGAAGAACTGCGGAAGTGGGTAACCCATGATCCACGTGGACTGTTCGCACACGAGTGGAAGAAGCATGGGACGTGCTCTGGCAAGACGATGCAGGTCTATTTCGAAGACTTCGTAAAATTCAGAAAAGTAGTGGTCATCGAGGATCGGGCCGCCTTCGAGCGGATGATTGGTCATGCGACTGATTTCACGGAAATTCGCAAGGTCTTCCCCGCCAACACCGCATTTCGCTGCTACAAGGATGCAGCTGGCGAGCAGTATCTGCATGAAGTGTTCTACTTGATCGACAGTCAAGGCCAGCCCTATCTGGACGAAAAGAATCTGCAAATCGGCGTTCAGTGCGCTGGGCAGAAGACCTGGATTCCACGGGGGCTGTGAGGCAGGGCAACGATTGAGCGTTCTGGTCCCGGCGCCGATTCTGATGATTGCCGCGATGGCGAGGCTGACTGCGCAGCCGTGTGGGCATGCGCACCGATGCGATAGCAACATGGCAGATTGAGACTATAGTAACGTCTTAAAAACAGGGACTGTGGGTGCCATGTCTACGATCGATCTGTCGTCCTCGCAAAGTCTTCGCAAGCGCGTGTTGTTGGCCGGGGCGTTGAATATCGGCTCTATCGTGGCCTCCCAGGTCATTCGATTGGGCGGCAACCTGATCATCACCCGCTTGCTGCTGCCTGAGATGTTCGGCCTCATGGCCATCGCCACCACGGTGTCGGTGCTGCTGCTGCTGCTGTCCGATGTGGGCCTTCGGCAGAACATCATTCAAAGCCCACGCGGCGACGAGCCACTGTTCCTCAATACCGTCTGGTCCTTGCAGATCATTCGCGGCCTTGGGCTGTTCGTTGTGATGCAGCTGGTGGCGCTGGCCTCATGGGTTTCCCAGCACTTCGACATGTGGCCGGCGCACTCCACCTACGCGGACCCTCAGCTGCCCGGGATACTGGCGGTCACTGGCTTTTTCGCGATCATCTTCGCCTTCCAGTCGACCAAGATCGATGTGGCCATCCGCACCTTCCAGCAGAAGAAAGTGGTCCTGGTCGAACTGGTGTCACAAATCGCCGGCCTGGTAGTGATGCTGGTGATCGGCTACCTCACCCGTTCCATCTGGGCACTGGTGGCCGCAGGGCTGGTCTCCACCCTGGTCACCACTGTGCTCAGCCACATGATCTTCCCCGGGCACAAAGACCGCCCGCAATGGGACCCGGCAGCGCTGAAGGAAATCGTCAACTACGGCCGTTGGGTATTCCTGTCGTCCGCGGTCGGGGTACTGGCCATGCAGGGTGACAGGATCTGGTTCGGCGGCAGCATGACGGTGGCGCAGCTGGGGGTGTATTCGATCGCCATTGGTATTCTGGCGGCCTTCCAGCTCAGCCTGCAGCGGCTGGCCGGGGCCGTGGCCTTGCCGGCCTTCAGCGAGGCGGCCAGGAGCGGTGACATGGCGCGACTGCGCCAGCTGTATTACCGCTTCCGGTTGATTTTCGATGTGCTGACCCTGTTCACCTGCGGCTTCCTGTTCACCGCCAGCCCGCTGATCATCCATTGGCTGTATGACGCCCGCTATCAGGACGCCGGGCAGATGATGGCGATCCTGTCGTTGTCGCTGTTCACCTTGCGCTACGGCCTGACGCATCAGATATGGATGGCCCTGGGGCTGACCAAGTACATGGCCATGGACAACATCATCCGGGTGGTGGCGCTGTTCACCCTGATGCCGTTGCTGCTGGCCATCGGCGGGGTGACCTATGCGCTCTGGGGGGTGGCCCTGCACACCTTCTTCACGCTGTTCCTGATCTTCAAGGTGAGCCACCAGCTGGATATGCTGAGTATCAAGCGCGAGCTGGTGGTGCTGCCTGTCATGGTGTTCGGCGCCCTGTGCGGCCAGTTCATCAGCCATCTGTTCGCCTGAGCACGCTGTGCGCGTGCAGACCCGGTCGTTCTGATCAGCAGTACCAAGGACCTGACGCATGAATGTGATCGACTTTTTTGATCGGACCCGAATCATCAATATCCCGTCCAGAACGGACCGCCGCGAGGAAACCGTGGCCGAGTTCGCCCGCAACGGTTTCCGCATCGATGACGAAAAAATCGGTTTCTTCCCTGCGGTGACGCCCACCGACCAGGAAGGCTTCCCCAGTATCGGTGCCCGGGGCTGCTTCATGAGCCACATGCAGATACTGGAAGAGGCCGTGCGCCAGAAGGTGGACAACATCCTCATCATGGAAGACGACATACAGTTTTCCCGGCGCATTGGCCCGTTCGGCAAACAGGCCATCGAGTCCCTTAAAGGTATGGACTGGGACATCGTCTACCTGGGGCATTGCTTCGAAGGCAATTCGGATTCGCCTGGCTGGGCGTTGGTCGAGCGCCCCATCCACCTGTCGCACTTCTACGCAGTCAATGGCAAGAGCGTGGGCAAGCTGCGCGATTTCCTGGCGCAGATTCTGCAACGCCCGCCCGGGCACCCGGACGGCGGGCCGATGCACTATGATGCGGCCCTCAATACATTGATCCGCAGTGACAAGAGCATCCAGGCCTACTATTTCACCTGGAACCTGGGTTACCAAAGGCCTTCGCGCACCGACCTGCATGCCCTTTCCATTTTCGACCGGCTTGCCCTGTTGCGGCCCGTGATGGCCCTGTATCGGCGCTTGAAGGCAGAAAAGCTCAGAAGAACCCGGTAAGCGCACTCAGCTCAGCGCCGCAGCCTGTTGCAGGTTCAGTGAACGGGTCTCCGGCGCCAGTAGCCACGACAGCACCAAGCCGAAGAAAGTGATGCCTGCGGCCACATACATCGTCTGGGCGATGCCGAGGGTGTCCAGCGCGATCGGTACCAGGTAGGTGCCCACCGCTGCGCCAATCCGCGAGATCGAAGTGCCCACACCCACCGCGAATGCGCGGATCTCGGTCGGGAAGATTTCGTTCGGGTAGACCAGTGTCAGCACCTGCGCACCGCCGATGAACAGCGCGTAGATGGCGAAGAACAGCAACACCCAGATGCCTGCGCCATTGTTGAATGCCCCGAGGCACAGCAACGCCAGGCCCGACACGCTGAAACTGTACAGCAGCAGGTTGCGACGACCCAGGGTGTTTATAAGGCGGGTGGCGATGATGCAGCCCAGCACGAAGAACAAGGTGATCAGCACCGAGCCGATGGAGGCGCTGTCGCCTTTTACGTTCATCGCCGCCAGGACTTTTGGCGCGAAGGCATAGACGGCAAACAGCGGGATGATGCAGCAGGTCCAGAACACGATGATGAACAGCATGCGCTTGGCGTAGCCCGAGTAGATCAGGCTCCACACGTTGACCTTATAGTTCGGGCTCTCTTCCGGCAGGTTGTTCAGGGAGAAATCCTTGCCGTAAACCTGCTTGATAATCTGTTCTGCCTCGGCATCACGGCCTTTGCTCAGCAGCCAGCGTGGCGATTCCGGGGTGCCGATACGCACCAGGAACAAGGCCGCGCCAATGGTGGCCGAGCTGGCCAGTACCCAACGCCAGGCGTCGTCGCCGCCGCTTCGCAGCAGCAGTTCGCCGACGATGTAGGCCGCCGCTGCGCCGGCGAACCAGAGGATCGTCAACATCGCCAGGCGCGGGCCGCGGTACTTCCTGGGCATGAACTCCACCAGCAGCGACGTGGCGACCGGGTACTCGATACCGACGGCAATGCCGATGATCAGGCGCAGTACAAAGATCGCTTCAGCTGACTCTGCCCAGAACTGAGCGAGCGAGGCGAGAATGAAGAGGGTCGGGCCAACGAAGAACAAGCGCTTGCGCCCCAGGCGGTCGGTCAGCCAGCCGCCGAGGAAGCCGCCGAAGAAAATCCCGATCAAGGCCGATGCCGCAATCAGGCCCTCCCAGAAGGTGCTCAGGGAAAGCGAGGTGCTGATATGTGCCAGGGCCACGCCGATGATGCTGAGCACGTAGCCATCGACAAACGAACCACCCCCCGAGCGCAGCGTGAGTAGGCGATGGAAGTTGTTGAGCGGTACATCTTCTATTGAAAGCGTGGGGCGTGTCATTGTTGTCTCCTGATACAAGGCTTTGAAATTTGGCAGCGCGACTCCGCGAAAAATGAATTTCGAATGGGAACGGGCTCATAAAGATCAGTGAGCGAGGGGCGTTATTGTTCTTGTTTGTTTAGGTCAGGTTTCATATCGGATTTCTTTTGAAGGCGGGTGCCCGAAAAAAGCGCTGTAGGACCGGCTGAAATGCGTGCAGGAGACGAAGCCGCACGCCAGCGAAACATCGAAGATCGAGGCGTGGGAGTTTTGTATCAAGCGGCGTGCTTCGGTGATTCTGAGTTGGAAGTAGTATTTTTGCGGTGTGGTGTTCAACTGGTCTTTGAACAGCCGCTGGATCTGCCGTATCGACAGGCCGACGACCTGGGCAAGCTGATCCGGGCTCAGCGGCTCTTCGATATTCGCCTCCATCAACCCGATGACTTCCCGCAGGGCCTTGCTCACCTTGGGGTGTTGCGGCTTCTGCACACTGCGGTGCTTGCTCTGGTCGGCATCCAGGGTATCCAGCACCGCATCGGCAAGCTGGGCACCGGCGCCGTAGGCGAGCCAGCGAATCATCATCTCGAAGGCGCCGTTGGGTGTGGCGCACGTCATCCGGTTGCGGTCGAACACCAGGGGTTCATGGGTCACGTTGGCATGCGGAGCCCGTTCGGCCAGGGCCGTGCGCTGCTCGGCGTGGATCGCGCAGCGGTAGCCATCCAGCAGGCCGGCGGTGCCCAGGTACCATGCGCCGTTCCACAGCCCGCCCAGCGCAATCGGCAGCCTGGCGATCTTCTTCAGCAAGCTCGACAACCAGGCAGGTGCCGTCCTGGCGGCACGCAGGCCGCCACAGATGACCATGAGATCGAGGTCGGCCAGGCGGATGTCGGTCAACGGTGTGTCGGGCCTGATCGGGATGCCCAGGTCGCTCATGACCTCGCGGTGGTCATGGCTGAACGTGTGCACGCGCACCGCGCCCGGCGCCAGCAGGTTCGCAGTGACCAGCACATCCAGTGCCTGGGTGAAGCACGGTAACGAGAAGTTTTCGAGCAGCAGAAAACCTACCCGGGAGGTTTTTCGCTCGACCCGCTCATGGGAGATGAAACCCAGATTGCGGTCGGCGAAGGTTCGGCTGAAAGTTCTTGTAATTGTTTTCATGGCGGCACCCGGTAGCCCAGTATCGATACATGAGCAGCGCATTGAATGTCGTTATTTTATTGATGAGCAAAGTTGCTATCAGTGTTCACATGAATAGTGGGGCAGCGTGGCGCGCTGGTCTAACGACTTTTCCAGGCTTGTCTCGATAACCTCTTGTTATGGCTGCGTAACATAAGGTCGTGGGTGGCCGCTTGTCCAGCCTGAAAGCCGATGTTTTCTCGCATGAATTAAAGTTATGCGTCAGGTAATTTTTGTGCCGGTGCAAGTTTTTTAGTGCGGCGTAATATACGAGGCAGTGATTGAAGTTTCGGTTATTTGCCGTCGTCGACAACGGGCTTTGGTGTCCGGAGGATAATAATGAACAGCAACGAATCCGTGATTGGCCTGATCAAGCAGCGCAAACCTCGCCATGTGCTGCCGCGTGAGCTCTATCTCGATCCTGAGGTCTATCGGCAGGATCTGGAGCACATCTGGCACAAGGATTGGGTGTTTGCCGGGCACACCTTCGAGATTCCCAAAGCTGGGCAGTATTTCACCCTGCAGATCGGCGATTACCCGGTGGCCGTCGTGCGCGGCAAGGACGGTGAGGTCCGCGCCTTTCACAACGCCTGTCGGCATCGCGGCGCCAAAGTGTGCGAACACGCCAGCGGCAAGGTCGCCAAGCTGGTGTGCCCGTACCACAAGTGGACGTTCGAGCTCGATGGCAACCTGATCTATGCCGGCAACATGGGTGCCGAGTTCGATAAGTCCAACTACGGGCTGAAGCCGGTGCATGTCGAAGTGGTGCATACCTACATCTATGTCTGCGTCGCGCAAAAGGCCCCGGATTTCTCCGGCTTCCGCGCCGCCGTCAGCCCCTTCATCGCGCCGCACTTCCTGGAGAACTGCAAAGTTGCCTTCGAATCGAACCTGATCGAAAAGGGCAACTGGAAGCTGGTCTTCGAAAACAATCGCGAATGCTACCACTGCGACGGTACCCACCCGGAGTTGCTCAACTCCTTTGTCGAGAACCTGTCAGTTGCCGGCGTGGGTGGGGATGACGATCCGGAGCTGGTGGCGCACTGGGACCGCTGCGAAGCCGCAGGCATGCCAAGCCGGCTGAACATGGACCCGCTGGGGCGGTTCCGCATGACCCGTATTCCGCTGTCTGCTGGTGCGGTCAGCTACACCATGGATGGCAAACCGGCCGTTGCAGGCCGGCTGGACAAGAGTGGCGAGGCGGACATCGGCGCGCTGCTGTACTTCAACTACCCCTCGACCTGGAACCACTTTCTGGGCGACCACGCATTGAGCTTCCGCGTGCTGCCCATCGGGCCAGGCGAGACGCTGGTGACCACCAAATGGCTGGTGCCTGAATCGGCAGTGGAAGGGGTCGATTACGATCTCGACCGCCTGACCAAGGTCTGGCTGGCCACCAATGATCAGGATCGGCGTCTGGTCGAAGGCACCCACGCGGGCGTTTCCTCGCCGAGTTACGAGCCCGGCCCGTTCTCGGAAAATGCCGAGAATGGTGTTTGCCAGTTCGATGACTGGTACTGCGACACTATGCTGGAGCGGCTAGAGGGCCGTCCGCAGCTGAAGTCGGTAGGCTGACGATCGCCTGAAACATGGCGTAACAAGGCTGTCATGCAGTGCTGATAGTGTGCCGGTCCCTTTGGTGGCACAAGGTGTGCGACACGGTGAACCCCGGCACGACCCGCAAGCAGTTCATGCTGCGTTCCAGCGATATGCGCAGCGACGAGTTCGCGGCATTGTTCACGCAGTTGTACGGCAACCTGTATGCCGACATGCCGCCACTGGGCGATGGCATCGCCATCGGTGGCGTCTACGGCCGCTTCGACGGCATGAGTGTGCGGCGCATGCAGTACCAGGGCGACTTCACCATCGTCCTGCCAGCGCCGCAGGACGAAATCACCTTTGTGCTGCCCACCGCCGGCAAGATCATCTTCGACCACTGCGGCGAGTCGATCGGCGGCGCCCAGGTCGGTCTGGCGGTGGACAAGCTCGACATCCGCTCGGTGCGCATTACCGAGGGCCATGCCCAGTGCGGCATGTCGATCCGCCGTGGGGCTTTTACCGAGCGCCTTTCGACCTTGCTTGAACAGCCATTGCCCGCACCGATTCGCTTTGCGTCGCGGGTGGACCTGAGCAATTCGTCGTTCCAGGGGATCCGCGCGTTGCTCGAACTGGCCACCGGTACCGAGTTCGACCAGCTGATCAACACCGGCCTGCTGATGCCCGTGCGCTTGCAGGAGATGCTGGTCGACGCGCTGCTCGAGACCTGGCCGCATAATTACAGCGAGGCATTGCGCAGCCCGGTGCCAGCGATTGCGCCACGGCATGTGAAACTGGCCATGGCTTATCTGCGCGAGCATCCGGCCAGGCAGGTCAGTGGCAGCGATCTGGCGGGGTTGGCCAATGTCAGCCTGCGGGCGTTGCAGGATGGCTTCCGGCGCTTTGCCGGCACTTCGATCGTCGGCTATCAGCGCCAGGTGCGGCTGGAGCAGGCGCGTGAAGTGCTGGCGCGCGGGGAGGGCGGGTCGGTGGCAGAGGTTGCCTTGCGCCATGGCTTCAGCAATGCGGGGCGGTTTGCGCAGTACTTCCAGCAGGCCTTTGGTGTCAGCCCGGCTTTGATTCGGCGCCGGTAGCTGGGGGCCACGCAGTGGCCCCCTTCAGGCATTAGAACGCGTAGCTGGCCTTGAGGCTGCCACTGACACCGTGGCTGTCCCCACCGCCCATGGCGGCCACCTCGGCCCCCACGCTCAGCGCCCCGAGGTTGGCCATCAGGTTCACCCCCCCGACGAACTGGTCGCGGTTGTCGAATGCTGCACGCTGCTCGACATCCAGCCCCAGCAAGTGGCCTTCGCTGTCGACCTGGTGATCGCCCAGCGCATGCTCGTAGCCCACTTCGACCCCAGGCACCAGCTGCCAGCTGCCCATGGCGACCGGTGCGAACGATGCCTTCAGGTTGGCCACGGCGGCGCGTCGGGTTTCTTTCAGGTCATCTACCTGCAAGGCCAGCTCGCTGCCTTTTTCGGTGAAGCCGTCGAGGTCCACGCGGCTGATCCGCAGCCCCAGGCTCGGCTCCAGCACCATGGCAGCGGTCGGCAAGCGATAGCCCAGCGCCAGGCTGCCGCCGGCCAGTGTGCCGTGGCTGTCGCCCTTGGCCGTGCCCAGGCCGCCCCCCAGTTCGCGCTTGCTCGAGTAGTCGAGCCAGCCGGCGCTGACATCGGCATCGATGAACAGGCCTTGTTCGAGGCCGTTGGGCGCAAAACGCGCGCCCAGGCTGAGGAAGGCCAGGTCGGTGTCCGCCTCGCCGCCGGCACCCCCCACGTTGCCATTGCTGTAGCCAAAACCGGCATGGGCGCTGAGCAGTTCGGAGAAGCGTTGGGTCATGCCGACCATCAGGCCCTGGCTGTGCTCGTTGCTGCTGGCGGCGTGGGCAGAACCATCGGTGCCCAGGTAGCCCGCCAGCGCGGTGCTCCACAGGCGTGACTGGCCGACCTTGAGGTCGCTGCCATCGGCAAAGGGCGCAGCCGCACGGTCGATCATCTCGCCCTGGCGCAGCAGGAAGCTGGCGGCGTCGGCATGCACCTGGCCGCCAACGGTCGACTCGACGCCACCCAGCGCGCCAGCGTCGATGGCCGACTGCAGGTAGTAGTTGTAAGCGGTATAGCTGCCCGACAGCGAGGTGTCCTGCAGCTGGCGCAGCAGTTGTGCCCCGCCGGCGGCGTTGCCCAGCAGGCCGGCTTCGCCGGGCAGCGTGCCGTAGCGCACCATCTTGCCGCGCAGCACGTAGATCGTTTCCTGCGACAGCCCCAGGCCCTGTTTCAGGTAATTGTCCATGCTGCCGTATGCAGCGCTGACTTCATCCAGGCCTGCTTGCAGGTAGCTGGCCTCGACACCGAGCAGCGGCGCGTAGACCGCTGCCATGCTCGCTGGCATGGCGGCCAGCGTCGCGGCCACGCGGGCGGCGGTGTAGTCGTTGGTGGCCAGGTAGTTGCTCATGATGGTGGCGTCGTCGACCCCGGCGATGCTCAGCAGTACGGCCGCGGTCCAGCCGGTGCGGTCCTTGCCGGCGGTGCAGTGGAACAGCGCGGCCCCCTCGGCGCTGGCCAGTTCGTTGAACAACACGCTGAACTGCCCGCGCATGCCGGCATCGCTGACGAAGGCGCGGTTGGTTTCCTGCATCATCGCCCGCGCCTGGGCGGCGCTGCTGAACGAGATGTTGGTGACGTTCGAGCCAGAGGTGGTGCTGCCGATGATGTCGATGTTGGTGTAGTTGGCGCCAGCCGGCAGGGTGTCGGGCGTGCTGGCGATTTCGCTGGGTGTGCGCAGGTCGTAGACATCGCTGATGCCCAGGCCGTTGAGGATGGCGAGGTCGGCCGCCGTCGGGGTCAGGGCATTGGAGCGGTAGAACACCCCGGCGCGCATCACGCCATCATGGGCGGTGGTATAAGCGCTGGTGGTGCCGGCGATGTCGCGGAAGTTGTCCATGCCGGCCAGGCGCGGCGTGTCGAGCGCGTCGGCGGCATGGGCGGCGGAAATGGCGAGGGTGAGCAGGGACACGGAACAGAACAGACGTTGCAACACGGAAATAGCCTCGATCGGATGCGTTGAGCTGGCTACTGTCTGTGGGCAACATGAAACTGAATGTTACAGTTTGCAGCGCAGCGCGAATGCCTGCGCGTTCTGTCTGCTACGTGCGTTTTCTGTCCGCGAAGCGCTGTATCTGATCCGCTTTTTTTTCACGAACCTGCATCTGTAAACCGTATCAGCCGGAAGCCGACAATACTCTTCGTCCCTGCTATCACACTGAAGAGGTTCCGATGGGCAAGCTCGCACTGTTTCTGGGTGGCTTTTTGCTGTTGACCATTCTGATCGGCCTGCTCGGCACCATTCCGCCAAGCTGATCCACCTTGCGCCTTTCGGCCCGTCTACCTCACTGGATGGGCCAGATGCCTGCCAGGCCTTGGCAGTGTTCCTCAGCGCTACCGCTGGACTAGCGGTAGGTGCAAGTCGTTCTCAAGTTCAAAAGCCTCGTGTAGTCTCCCGCTGCGTCATAATGGGTCGTATACAGCGAGCCCGGACTTTGCCTTGGGAGTCAGTACATAGATGGAATGCAAGAAGGGCACTTCAGCCATGCTGGAGTGGCGTAGCCGTTTTCTCACCGAAGGCACCCTCGAAGAGGCTGAATACGATCAAGCGCTGCGCTGCGCCGAGTCCCTTGAACAGTCCGGTGTGATCAGCGCGCAGGAGTGGATCGAGCTGGTCAAGGCGGCGAATATCGCGCTGCTGAACGTACGATAAGTCGTTCATTGCTCGGGGAAATCTGTCCACAAAAAACGTGGGTAGGTCTGTGGATAAAGTTCTGCAAGCCAGGCAATTTGCGGTCTCTGTTAGATTGAGCAGAATTTGAACAGGGCTTAACCCGCCTGTTCAGAGGCGGCTTTGCCAGCCTGGCGCAAGGCCAGCAGCAACTCGCGTACCCGGGCAGGCAGCTCGCCGGAGGGGTACACCGCATGCATCTGCGGGTCCTGGCCGGTGCTTGAAGTCAGCCGGTAATCCGCGCACACCCGTACCAGGCGCCCAGCCTTGACCTGTGCTTCTGCCACCCAGTCGGCCAGGCGTGCGATACCGGCACCGGCCAGGGTGCTGTGGTACACCGCATCGCCAGAGCCCAGGCGCAAGCGCGGGTGCGGCCGCAGGCTGGTGATCTGGCCGTCACGGCAGAAGTGCCAGGCCTTGAGGATGCGTGGGGCGGTGTGCAGGATCAGCGCGTGCCTGTCGAGCTGCTCGGGCCGCTCGGGCAGGCCTGCGCGGGCGATGTAGGTCGGGCTGGCATAGAGGTGGCGGTGGTAGCGCCACAGCGGATAACCAATCAGTTCGCTCGACTGTGGAAAGGCGCCCCGCACCACGAAATCGAACTTGCCGTGCAACGGGTCGAGGGCGGCGTCGCTGTACTGCACGTCGAGGGTCACTTGCGGGTGGCGCTGACTGAAGCTGGCCAGCACGCCCGGCAAGACATGCTCGCCCAGCAGCTGCGGCGCGGCAAAGCGCACCCAGCCTTGCGCGCTGCCGGTGAGCGCGGCCAGTTCATCGGCGGCGTCGCGTTGCACATCCAGCAAGCGTTCGGCGTGGGGGAGCAGGCGCTCACCGGCTTCGGTGAGGGTCACGGCGTTGGCATTGCGGTTGAGCAGCTTGCACCCGCTGTTGTCTTCCAGGGTCTGCACCGCACGTGTCACCGCGCTGGGTGAGCGGCCCAGGGCGCGTGCGGCGGCGACAAAGCTGCGCTTGTGCGCAACACTGACGAAGGCCTGGATTTCGCGCAGCATGTCCAATGCCATGAATATTCCTCATTGCAGTTTTCGCAATATGGCATTTCAACACAAGCGCACCGCTTTGATTAGCCTTGCAGTCTGTTTTCACTGCCTGGAACCGCGTCATGATGGATATCGCCGTACTTTCCCTGTTCGCCTTCGCTGCCGGCCTGATCGATGCCGCCGTCGGTGGTGGCGGGCTGATTCAGATCCCGGCGCTCTTCAACGTGCTGCCCACTGCGCAGCCAGCGGCGCTGCTGGGCAGCAACAAGCTGGCTTCGGTGTGCGGCACGGCCTTTGCCGCCCGCTCGTTCATTCGCCGGGTGACCCTGGACTGGGGGCTGATCGTGCCGGCCGCGCTCAGCGCCTTCGTCATGTCGTTCGCGGGGGCGGCCACGGTTTCGCTGGTGCCGCCCAGCGTCATGCGCCCGGCGGTGCTGGTGCTGATCGTGCTGATGGCGATCTACACGTTCTGCAAGAAAGACTTCGGCACCTTGCACAAACCGGCCAGGATCGGCCGCCGGGAGCAGTGCCTGGCGGTGCTGATCGGGGGCGCCATCGGCTTCTACGACGGCTTGTTCGGCCCGGGCACCGGCAGCTTCCTGATCTTCCTGTTCATCCGCTTCTTCGCCCTCGATTTTCTGCATGCCTCGGCGTCGGCGAAGGTGGTGAACATTGCCACCAACCTGGCGGCCCTGGTGTTCTTCGTGCCATCGGGCAATGTGCTGTACGCCATCGCCTTGCCAATGGCCGCGTGCAACATCCTGGGCGCCCTGACCGGGACCTGGCTGGCGGTGCGCAAGGGCGCGGGGTTCGTGCGTGGGCTGTTCCTGATGCTGTTGTGCGTGCTGATCGCCAAGCTGTCCTGGGACCTGCTGGCCTGATTCAGATCACTTGGCGCTGCGGCTCGGCCTGCTCCACGCGATTGCGACCATACGCCTTGGCCCGGTACAGCGCCTTATCGGCGCGTGCCAGCAGTTCGTCCAGGCTGGGGGCGGTTTCGTCCGCGGCGCAGCCAGCCAGGCCGATGCTCACAGTGATCTGCAGGCGTGCATCGCCCTGGGCCAAATGCAGGTCCTGCACGGCGCGGCGCAGGCGTTCGGCGGTGAACTTGGCCCGCTCCGGCGCCAGCCCTGGGAGCACCACGACGAACTCCTCGCCACCCAGGCGAGCCAGCAGTTCTTCGTCGTGCAGCTGATCCTGCAGGGTGCGGGCGAAATGGCGCAGTACCTGGTCACCCACGGCGTGGCCATGGCAATCGTTGATCGACTTGAAATGGTCGATGTCGAGCATCATCAGGGTCAGCGGCAGCCCCTTGGCATGCTGCTGGCGGCTGTCGAGCAGGGCATTGGCGCGGCGGTTGAAGGCGCTGCGGCTGAGCAGGCCGGTGAGGTGGTCGACGGTGGCCTGGTGCGCCAGGCGCACCAGCAGGCTGCGATTGGCCTGGCTGACACAAGCCACCACCAGCGGCCCGAGCACCAGCATGGCGATACCCAGCCGTGCCGACATCAGCGTGGTGACCCCGGGTTCGCTCTGCGGCACGCTGAAATGCATGAGGTTCTGCGCCACCGCCACGATCAGCGTGCTGCCGGCGGTAAGTGTCAGCAACGACACCAGGAACGGCGAGTACGTCCAGGCACACCACAACAGTGCGGCAATCGGAAAGGCGATGGCCCCTGGCCCGCCGAAGGCAATGCTGAAGGCCAGTGAGGCCAGCAGCACCAACAAGGGAGACAGGCGGATGGGCTGGGCACTGCTGCGCACCAGGGCGCGGGCCGAAGGCGCGGTGAGCAGGATCGGCAGCACCAGCACGCTGGTCGAGAACTGTTCGCTGAACCAGGCCAGCCAGGTGGCCTGCAGCGACTCCTGGAACCACGGTGCAGCCATCACGCAGGCCATGCTGGCGGCAACCACGGCACCTGCCGCGCAGGCGCCGAACATGCTCAGCACGCCATGTGGAGTGCGCATGCGTCGGTGCAGGCGGGGCAGGCGCGACAGCAGCCACCACACCGTCACCACCACGCCAAGGTTGCACAGGTTGAACCACAGGGCTGGCGCCCAGGCGCTACCGCAGGCCAGGTCGGCCGCGACCATCGCCAGCCACACCACTGCAAAGCCCACGACGTTGGCCTGGCGTGGGTAACGCAACAGCACCCCCGCCAGCACTGCATTGACCGGCCAGAACAGCGACAGCGATTCGATCGGCCTGGCCAGGATCCCGCCGAGGGTCAGGGCGAAGGTAAGGCCGCAAAGGGCGATATAGGGCAACACGCGCGATTGTGCTGGAAAAACCATAGGCTCGACCGACAAGCGGGAACGAAATCCAGGACAACGGCTTCAAGCACCTGGGGTATTGACGCGTCAGTGTGTTGGCACCAGGTGCTTGATGTCAATCTGCCGTATTCGTGCAGGATAATGTTTGATGGCCTCCAATCCCCGCCAAGTTGCCTACAGACCGAAGAACCAGGGCACCATCAGCACGGTCACCAGCATCACCAGCAAGGTGAAGGGCACGCCAATCTTGACGAAGTCGCCGAAGCGGTACTGGCCCGGCCCGAGCACCAGGGTGTTGACGGGTGAAGACACAGGCGTCATGAATGCCGCCGATGCCGCAAGGGCCACGGTCATGGCGAACGGATAGGGCGACATGCCCAGTTGCGTTGCCGTGCTGATCGCCACCGGCGCCATCAGCACGGCGGTGGCGGTGTTGGAAATGAACAGACCGATAACTGCCGTGACCATGAACAGGCAGGCCAGCATGACCTGCGGCCCGGCACCGCCAAGCAGGCTCACCAGCCCGCCCACGGCCAGGTCGATGCCGCCGGTTTTCTGTAGCGCCTGGGCGAACGGCAGCATGCCGACGATCAGTACCAGGCTTTGCCAGTGAATGGCCCGGTAGGCGCTGTTCATGTCGATGCAGCGCCCGGCGCCCATCAGCAGGCAGCCGATCAGCGCGGCGATGACATTGGGCACCGCGCCGCTGACCATCAGCCCGACCATCACCGTCAGGCTGATCAGGGCGTGCGGTGCGCGGGCGCGGGCTGGCGCGACCTGGTCGATCTCGGCCGGCAGGCTCAACACCAGAAAGTCCTTTGGCTGGCCCTGCAGCTGGCGTACGGCCTTCCAGGGGCCGACCACCAGTAGCGTATCGCCCAGGCGCAATTTCTCTTCCACCAGTTGCTCCTGGATGGCCGCCTGATCGCGGCGCAAGCCCACCACGTTGAGGTCGTAGCGGGTGCGGAAGGCCAGTTCAAGAATGCTCTTGCCGATCAGCTGCGAGCCAGGCGGTAGCGACACTTCTGCCATGCCCAGTTCCTGGGACTGGTCGATGAAGTAGGCCGCCTTGAAGTGCAGCGGCTCCAGCTGCATGGTCTGGCACAAGGTGCGCAGGTCGTCGCGGTTGGCGAACAGGTCGAGCAGCAGTACATCGCCCTGGTGCAGCACAGTGTTCGAGTCGGCGGTGATCACCCGAGTGGTGAACTTGTGCTGGCGCTCGATGCCGATCACGTTGGCACCGTGCTTTGTGCGCAACTCCAGTTCGCCCAGGGTATGGCCGATCAGTGGCGAGCGTGGGCGGATGCGCAGGCGCCGTTCGCGGCCGTTGAGCTTGTAGTCGAGCACCAGATCAAGCAGCGTGCGGCGGCTTTCCGCGCGGCCGTCCTTGCGCACCTCGCCGTTGAGCCAGTGGCGGGTCAGCAACATGTAGCCGACGCCCAGTACCAGCACCACCAGGCCGAACGGGGTGAAACTGAAAAAGCTGAAGCCGGGCAGGCCATGGCGCACCAACTCACTGTGCACCACCACGTTGGGCGGGGTGGCCACCAGGCTGAGCATGCCGCTGATCAGGCCGGCGAAGCTCAGCGGCATCAGCAACCGGCTAGGCGACAGTTTCAGGCGCGCGGCGATGCTCAGCACCACCGGGATGAAGATCGCCACCACACCGGTCGAGCTCATCACCGAGCCCAGTCCGGCCACCGACACCATCAGCAAAACCAGCAGGCGGGCCTCGCTGTTCCCGGCCCGTTCGCTCATCCATTCACCGATGCGGTAGGCAATGCCGGTGCGCACCAGTCCCTCGCCGATCACGAACAAGGCGGCGATCAGTACCACGTTGGGGTCGCTGAAACCGGCCAGGGCCTGTTCCACGGTAAGGATGCCTGACAGCGGCAGGGCAAGTATCACCAGCAGGGCGACCACGTCCATGCGCGGGCGATTGATGACGAAGAGGATGACGACGACAGCCAACAGGCCGAGGACCCAGAGCAGTTCCTGGTTCATGGGGCGGGGGTGTTCCTTCACTCAAGGGGGCACGAAAGACGGTAGCAGTCAGTGTGGCAGCTTGCGCTGAAGGTGGTGTTGATGTGCCGCAAATGAAAAGGGCCGCAGAATGCGGCCCTTTTCGTGGTCATCACTCAGTGATGACGGTGACGGCGGTGCTTCTTGCTGCCGTTGTTGTCGCCCAGGTGGTTGCCCAGGGCACCACCGGCCGCGCCGCCCAGGCCGGCGCCCACGGTGGAACCGGTCTTGCCGCCTACCGCGCCGCCCAGCAGCGAGCCGCCGGCCGAGCCCAGGCCACCGCCAATGGCGGCTTCGGTGCGGTTGCCTTTCTTCGCCGCTACCGCACTGCCGGCCGCGCCGCCGACACCGGCGCCGAGGGCAGCGCCGGTGCGCCCGCCCAGTTGCTGGCCGACAACGTTGCCCAGCACACCGCCCAGGCCACCGCCAATGGCGGCGGTACCGTCACCGGCGAAAGCGCCCTGGCACAGCAGCAGGCCCAGGGCAATGGAAGGCAGAGTCAGACGCATGATTGGAACCTCAGAGGAATCATCAGGTTAAGGCGCCGCACGGTTGGGCGGCGGGTCAGGGTAGGGGAGACGCTTCAGCGGTTGTAGCGGTCACCGCGCCATTGGCGGTCGTCGTCATGGTCGCGGTCGTGCCGATGGTGGTGGCCGCGATCGTCATCGCGCCAGCCGCCGTCATCACGGTGGTGGTGGTGATAGCAGCCCGACAAGAGCAGGAAGGCAGCGATCAGCGAAAAGCTTGCAAGGCGGGTCATTACGTTATAGGTCCTTGATCCGCATAGGTTTACGGGGCACTTACTGAGACTGGGATCGATCCATTTGGTTTCCGTGGCGCGCAAAAAAATGCCGTGCGAGCGATGAGTGGCAAGCTGGCACGGCTGCAGTCAAGCGAGGTCAGGGTGTTGCGATGGCCGCCTCAGGATGCCGGGTGGATGGCCAGTACCACACCGTTGGTGATTTGAATCAGGACGTAATGCTCGCCCATGCGTACCCAGTGGCTCTCTTTTTCCGGAGCGGGCAGGCCTTTGGCTTTCCAGTCTGCAATGGTCTGATCGTCACGTTTGTATTGGTCCGGGGCCTTGTCGCCGACCTTGAGTTCACGGTTGTGTGTTTCCGGCGCGGTAATGCTCTCTTCGGCTGACGGGGCAGCCAGGACCACCATTGGCAGTGCGGCAAACAACAGCGCAGGTAACAGACGTCGGGTTTTCATCACGATCTCCTTGGTTGGCATACCTTTATTGCGACAGCAGCCTGCTTGGGACAATTCATTTGCAGTGCTAGAGTCGCTTTCTTTTTTGCCCCGAGGATGGAACATGCGAGCAATTCTGCCGATGGCTGCGGCGCTGGTGTTGGTCGGTTGCGCGAGCGCGACCATGGATGCGGCGCGCGCTGGCAAGCCCACGGCCCAGCTCGACTCGAGCAAGGCGCCCGAGCTGGTGGCCCAGTGCATCCAGTTCAGCTGGCAGAAAGAGGATGTGTTCGGCGACGATGCCGGTGGCTACCTGGAGCCACGCAAGCAAGGCGGGTTGACGGTCTATACACGCGAGGCGGAGTCGTTCGTGGATGTGTATCCGCAGGCGGGCGGGACGCGGGTGGACTACTACGCGCAGAAGAATGACAGCATGGCCCTGCAGCGCCGGGCGGCGGCGGCGACCTGCCTGTAGTACCTCTTGTGGGAACAGTCTACAAGGGCGCCGCCATACCCTGTGGGAGCGGCTTTAGCCGCGAAGCAGGCGACGCGGTGGATGGCACCGGCTTTGCCGGTGTTCGCGGGGCAAGTCGGATCGCCGCACCGCCCCACAAAGCATGTGTGTCAGGAGAGGTAGCCCCCGTCGACATTCAGCGCGGTGCCAGTGGTGTAGCTGGAAGCATCGCTGGCCAGGTACAGCACCGCACCGGCCATCTCCTTGGGGTCGGCCACGCGTTTGAGCGGGATCTGCTGCAGCGCGGTATTGAGAATGGCCTCGTTCTTCACCAGCGCCGAAGCGAACTTGGTGTCGGTCAGGCCTGGCAGCAGGGCGTTGCAACGAATGCCGAACTGCGCGCATTCCTTGGCGAACACCTTGGTCATGTTGATCACCGCCGCCTTGGTCACCGAATAGATGCCCTGGAACAGGCCCGGTGAAACGCCGTTGATCGAGGCCACGTTGATGATGCTGCCGCCACCGTTTTCACGCATCAGCTTGCCGGCTTCCACCGACATGAAGAAGTAGCCGCGGATGTTCACGTCGACGGTCTTCTGGAAGGCATTCGGGTCGGTGTCGAGCACGTTGCAGAACTGCGGGTTGGTCGCCGCGTTGTTGACCAGGATATCCAGGCGCCCGAATTGTTCACGGATGCCGGCGAACACCTGCTGGATCTGCTCCAGCTCACCGATATGGCAGGCGACCGGCGTGGCCTTGCCGCCCGCCGCGATGATAGCGTCGGCCACTTGCTGGCAGCCCTCCAGCTTGCGGCTGGAGACGATCACGTGGGCACCCTGCTGGGCCAGCAGATGGGCAATGGCCTCGCCGATGCCACGGCTGGCGCCGGAGACGAAAGCGATCTTGCCGTCGAGGTCGAACAGTGGGGTCTTGGACATGCTGATTTCCTTATTGTCTGGCGTCAGAGCGTGGACTTGCCGATGACCTGCAGGCTCATCTGCTCCAGCAGCCGGTTCATCTGAATGAACTGGGCGAAGCGTTTGTCCTGGGTCTGGCCGTGGTAGTAGCGGTAGTAGATCTGCTGGACGATGCCGGCCAGGCGGAACAGGCCGTAGCAATAGTAGTAATCGAAGTTGTCCAGGCGGATGCCGGCGCGCTCGGCGTAGTAGTCGACGAACTGGCGACGGGTGAGCATGCCCGGAGCATTGCTTGGCTGGCGGCGCATCAGTTGCACCGGCGCCGGGTCGCTGGCCTCGATCCAGTAGGCCAGGCTGTTGCCCAGGTCCATCAGCGGGTCGCCGAGGGTGGCCATCTCCCAGTCGAGCACGCCGATGATGCGCATAGGGTTGTCGGCGTCGAGGATCACATTGTCGAAGCGGTAGTCGTTGTGCACGATGCCTGGGCGCGGGTGGTCGGCGGGCATCTTCTCGCGCAGCCAGGTGATCACGGGCTCCCAGCGTGGCGCATCTGGTGTCAGGGCTTTTTCGTAGCGGCTGGTCCAGCCCTCGATCTGACGCTGCACGTAACCTTCTGGCTTGCCCAGGTCCGCCAGGCCGCAGGCGCTGTAATCCACCTGATGCAGTTCGACCAGGCGGTCGATGAAGCTTTTGCACAGTGCCTCGGTGCGGCCGGCATCCAGACCCAGTTCGTGCGGGATGTCCGAACGCAGAATCACGCCCTTGACCCGCTCCATCACATAGAATTCGCCGCCGATCAGCGACTCGTCGGTGCAGTGGGCGTATGCCTTGGGGCAGTACGGGAAGCCTCGGTTGAGCTGGTTGAGGATGCGGTATTCGCGGCCCATGTCGTGGGCCGATTTGGCCTTCTGACCGAATGGCGGGCGGCGCAGTACGAATTCACGGCCCGGGTAGCTGACCAGGTAAGTGAGGTTGGACGCGCCGCCCGGGAATTGGCTGATGCTCGGCGTGCCGTCGAGGCCAGCGATATGGCCCTTCAGGTAAGGATCGATGACGGCCGCGTCGAGTTCTTCGCCGGGGCGTACCTGGGTGGACTGGTCGGTGAGCGTCATGCGTTTTCCTTATTATCTGGCGCAAGGACTATTGGCTAATCTAATGGCCTGGTGGCTGTGGAACAAGCGTGCCAGGGGCCATATAGGCGTGGGTGTTGCTGATGGATCACTGCACCGAATGCAGGGCAAAAAAAAACCGAAGCCGGTCAGGCTTCGGTTTTCTCATCGCAGGTTGTGCCCGTCACTCAGGAAGGGAACAGCTCGCTGAGTTTCATCGACAGCATCATGTCGCCTTCGACGCGCAGCTTGCCGCCCATGAAGGCCTGCATGCCGTCGGTTTCACCGCTGACGATACCCTTCAGGGTTTCGCTGTCCATGACCAGCGTGCAGTTGGCATCCGGGTTTTCACCTTCCTGGATGTCGCAGGTGCCATCCTTGACGATCAGCGCGTACTGCTTGTCTTCGTCGGTGATGTTGAAGCCGAACACCAGGTCCAGGCCAGCAGCAGCCGCTGGGTTGAATTTTGCTTGCATCGCCTCGACGGCTTTAGCTACATCGCTCATGGTGTTTTCCTTGTTAAGTGATAGTCGCGTCCGCAAGGACACAAAGGGCCGGGCTCAACGGTAGGTGATGAGCTCCGGCGCCCTCAACAGCTGTACATGCGTTTGGCTGTTGAAGGAGGCCAGTGCCACGTCGCGGCCGCGAAACTTCAGCTGGCTGAGCGACGTGTTGATGATCTGCCAGTTCAGGGCGAAGGCCTGGTCGGGCGTGATTCGGGTAACCAGATGGAGCAGGGCGGCAATGGTGCCACCGGAGGTGAACACGGCGATGTTGTCGCCACTGCCGGCTGTATCGAGCAGGCGTTGCAGGCCGGATTCGACCCGAGCGGTGAACGCCTGCCAGGTTTCCAGGCCGTCATCGGCATGTTCGCCTGCGTGCCAGCGTTGCACCATCAGGGCGAACAGGCGCTGGAACTCGCTGCGGTTTTGTGCGCCATTGCGCAGGACATCCCGGGCGTGCGGCTCATCGGCCAGCAGGCCGGGGAGCAAGGCGCGAATCACACCATCGGCATCGAACTCATTGAATGCCAGGTCGGTCTCAATGGCCGGCACCGCGCAACCAACAGCGCTCAATGCCTGCAACGCGTGCCGGGCAGTGTCCTGCTGGCGCCGCAGATCACCGGCTATGCAGCGGTCCAGGCGCAGGCCGAGCTGGGCGAAGTGTTCACCGAGCGCCTGGCTCTGGCGCACACCGACGGGCGAGAGGACGTCATAGTCGTCCGCACCGAAGGAAGCCTGGCCATGTCGGATCAGGTAGAGATTGCCCACTGCGGTATCCGGCGTTGAAGGTTGCTGCGAGGTTAGGATGCGCCACACAGGCTGTCAACGAAAAAACATACAAGCGTTTGAAAAGGTTGTTTGAACTGTGTTGCCAGCGTTTACCTCGGCTGGCGAGGGCACGGTCGCAACGGTATGCTTGCATCAGTTTCGCGCCGCTCTGGCGCAGGTTCATAAGGAGTCAACGTGGAGTTTCTTGCCGAGTACGCAAGCTTTCTCGCCAAAACCGCCACCCTGGTAATTGCCATCCTGGTGGTGTTGTCTGCCATCGCTGGTTTGCGTGGCAAGGGGCGGCGCAAGGCCGGAGGGCAGTTGCAGGTCACCCGCCTCAACGAATTCTATAAAGAGCTGCGCGAGCGCCTTGAAAGCGGCCTGCTCGACAAGGCCCAGCTCAAGTCCCTGCGCAAGCAGCAGGCCAAGGCGGACAAAAAGCAGAAGAAGTCCAAGGAAGACGAGAAGGGCAGAGTGTTCGTGCTCGACTTCGATGGTGACATCAAGGCCTCCGCTACCGAAAGCCTGCGTAACGAGATCACCGCACTGCTGACCCTCGCCACCCCGCGCGACGAAGTGGTGCTGCGCCTGGAAAGCGGCGGCGGCCTGGTGCACAGCTACGGCCTGGCGGCCTCGCAACTGGCGCGCATCCGCCAGGCGGGCATCCCCCTCACCGTTTGCATCGACAAGGTCGCGGCCAGCGGCGGCTACATGATGGCCTGCATCGGCGAGAAGATTGTCAGTGCGCCGTTCGCCGTATTGGGTTCGATCGGCGTGGTGGCGCAGCTGCCCAACGTCAACCGCCTGCTTAAGAAGCACGACATCGATTTCGAAGTGCTCACAGCTGGCGAGTACAAGCGTACCCTGACGGTATTTGGCGAGAATACCGAGAAGGGTCGTGAGAAGTTTCAGGAAGACCTGGACATCACCCACCAGCTGTTCAAGGATTTCGTGTCGCGCTACCGCCCGCAGCTGCACATCGATGAGGTGGCCACTGGTGAAGTCTGGCTCGGCGTTGCCGCACTGAACCGCAAGCTTGTCGATGAACTGCAGACCAGTGACGAGTACCTCAGTGACCGCGCCCGCACCGCCAACCTGTTCCACCTGCACTACGCCGAGCGCAAGAGCCTGCAGGAGCGGATCGGCATGGCCGCCAGCGGCACGGTGGAGAACGCGGTGGTGGGGTTGTGGAGTAAACTCGGCCGCTTGCGCTAACACCTTGAACCCGCTGAAATTTTTTTCTGTTCAGGGGGTTGCAAGGTTGAAGGAATGCAGACATAATGGCGCCCATCGAAACGCAGCAAACTTTGAAAAAGGTGCGGTGTTTCAAGGAGATAGCGAAGCGTTAAGCTGCTAGATCCGAACTTTGAGGCCGAGTAGCAAAGTGGTTATGCTCCGGATTGCAAATCCGTCTACGCCGGTTCGATTCCGACCTCGGCCTCCACCATTCGAAAGCCCCGCAGATTAACGTCTGCGGGGTTTTTCTTTATGGGTCGAAAAATGCCATGAGTTCCGAAACGTTTGGCATGCAGTTCCCCGCGTATTTAGCCGTTACCCTGCTGATGCCTAGGGTTTGTACTGGATGGTGTAGGACTCATCATCTCTAGGTTCTATGGTGATCGGCAACCCGAATAGCTTACCGCCACATTCACTGATGATGCAGCGGTACACGGCCCCTTGCGTAAGCTGAGCCCACAAGCCTTCGTCATGTATGACGATACCCACAACTCGGTTTTGTGGATCCTCTCGGACCTGAGCAACCTGATAATCAAGGTCGCACCCGAATTCAGGAGTAGTAAATTCTGGGTCGTAGCCGATCAGTACGCCATGTCGCTTGAGATCGTCCCTGATCCGCTCAACCACCTCATCTGCTTCTTGTTTTATCATGATCGCTATCTCACGATTCAATGCCTCATCAAAACTTTAGCTGACGATCATGGGTTTCGTTGTTTATCGGCAAGACCAGCGACTCGCTGAGCGGTGATTGCCCGGCAACTCATCACTGCGCTACTCGTCCGCCGCCGCGTGAATGGCGTGGCCTGCCAAAGGGCATCAAGCCACCATTCCGAAAGCCCCGCAGATGAAAATCTGCGGGGCTTTTTCATTCTGCCGGGCTCTCAGCCATGACTGAGCGACAGTTCGCTGATGATGCACACCGAGCCATCAGTGGCCGGTGTCGCGTCGGTATAGTCGACCTGGTTGTAAATACCGCCATGGAACTCGAACAGGCGAGTGTCCCAGGTATCATCGAGCTGCAGTTCACTCGATGACTTGGAGGCACCATTGCATCTGGCGGTCACTTTGACCACACCCGCAGAGGTGACGTGGATGATCACCTCGAACTGCGTGCCGAGCGGCACACCCGGCAGAAGGGTGCTGTTCACCGGGTCGGTCTGGTTGTAGGACTGCCGGAAGCCCATGGTGATGTTGCCCTTGTTCCAGAACACTTTCACCGGCGGGCTATCATCCCCCCTGACATGCATCTGGCTGACCACCACCTTCTGCGCGGAGTTGACCTTGATCAGTGCCATGGTCTGGCGATTCCAGTGGTTTGCCGCGCTGTCCAGCATCCAGTCATCGCTTTCCGACCATTCGCAACGGGTTCTGCGGGTGCTCTTGCTCGAAGCCCCTTTGGTCGGGGCCGAGAACTGCACAGAGCCGTCGCTGAGCGCTTTCACTACGCTCGGGAATTCAGCCAGTGCCTTGGCGCCGTTGAGCTCAAGGGCGACGGGGTTCGTTGAAGAGACTGCCACCGGGGTAGCGATCGTTAGATTGCTGATGTTTACAGTCATAAATACTCCTGACGATAAAATCATTGGCCTGGCACGATTGCCTTACCAACCGTGATGCGTTCCTCCGCATCCGGCTGAGCACTCTTGAATGCACAGGCGGATGATTTGGGGCGCGTAACGAGAGTAAATGGATGCTGTATGAATATACAGTACACCTTGATGGTCGTTTTTCAACGCCTGCCCATACGTAAAGCGTGATGACAGGTAAGAATGTGGCCCAGGTCTGAGATTGCAGCCAAAGAAAAGCCCGACTCAGGGCCGTAATGCTGTTCACTTAAGCAATTGGGGCCGCTCTGCGGCCCATCGCAGGCAAGCCAGCTCCTACAGGTACAGCGCAGATTTCAAGATGTGCGCGGTCCTGTAGGAGCTGGCTTGCCTGCGATGGGCTGCGAAGCAGCCCCAAGCAGCGTGACATCGACTTAAGTGAACAGCATTAGGCTCAGGGCCGGGCTTTATTCAGGGTTCGCGGGCAATCAGGGTCGCGTTCGCCTGCACTCAGGCGGCTGATGCGACAACCTTCGGTACACATTTCCAATGCCCGGAAAAAGAAAAACCCGCCAAACCAGTGGCGGGTCTAAAGAACGTATGGAGCAGCTTCAGAGTGCCACCGCGCATGTCATAATTTCGTGAAGTCCACGTTGGCGACGTGTCGACACCCGTTAAGCGTAAAAAAAGCCCGCCAGGCAGGCGGGCAATGAACGTCTTGAAGGGAGAGGTTTCAGCCTGAGGCCGGCCGGTTAAGTCAGCATTAACCGTAATCCATTGACCACGACCGACGATGCGCCTATACAGGCCTGCCAGATTTACAGGAGCCACCATGCGCGACGAAGACGACCTGCACGAGCCTGAGCACGATCACCTGCTCGATCACGAATTCCTCCATGACGACTTCGAACCCGAGGCCGATGCCCAGGGCGCCGAGGACGAAGTCGAAGAAGATGAAGAGTTGCTGGATGACCTCGATGACGAAGAGCGAGATCACCCAGCCTGGCACGACGACCTGGACGACTGAATCAGCGCCCATCGACCGAGAAGCGCCCTGGGCCGCTGACCGCCAGCGCCAGCAGGCCGCCGCAGATGCTAAGGTTTTTCAGGAACTGGGTCATGTTGGCGGCGCGCTCAGGGTCGACCATGTTCCAGAATGGGTGGCCAAGCAGCGCGGTCCCGAGTACGAACAAGGCGAACAGGAAGGCCAGCGGGCGAGTGTAGAAGCCGAGGATCAGCAGGATGCCGACGATGAACTCCATGATCACCGCAACCGCTGCTGCCAGCATTGGGGCAGGGGCGCCCAGTGAGGTCATGTAGCCGACCGTGCCTTCGAAACCGGTGAGCTTGGCCCAGCCGGAAACCACGAACAGGATCATGAGCAGCACGCGGGCGATCAGCAGGATGATGTCGCGTTGACCGTCGAACAGGGAGTAGCGCATGGCGGCATACCGGTAGCTGGAGACAAGCTCCACTCTAGCAGTTGCGCCGGGGATTGCTGCCGGGCAGCAAAAAGGCGCCGCAAGGGCGCCTTTTCAACGAAGTTTGGTGCGAGTGGCGGGACTCGAACCCGCAAGGCTCACGCCGACAGATTTTAAGTCTGCTGTGTATACCAATTCCACCACACTCGCACGCTTGAAAGGGTCGTGTAGACCGGCGCGCTTCCAGATAGAAGGGCCTGACAATCAAGTGCGCTTTATAACCCATTGTTATAGTTGAGTCAATCGCAGCGCCTATGATCAAAGGATGAAGGTGTCAAGGGAATGGGTAATTGACACCCTGCTGTCATTAGGCCACTGTTGCCCTCTCCATTGGATCCAATGAGCGTGACGCCATGCCCCAGGCCACTCCCTCCGCTGTTACCGGGCGCACCGTTCGGCCTCGGCTGTTCTGGCGCCTGTTGTTCGCGCAGGTCTTGCTGCTGTGCGCATTTCTGTACCTCAGCCTGATTACCCTGGCTGGCTACCTGTTGATGCTCGGTTTCGATGGCGAACACCCGCAACCACAGCGCCTGATGGCGCTGGCAGGGGGAGGGCTGATCCTGTTGGTGAGCCTGTGGCTGCTGAAAGTGGCAATGCCGCGGCGCATCAGTCCGGTCATGGTCGAACCCGAGAGCAGATAATCTGTTGCAGCGCGAGCTGTTGCAGATGGGTATGCTTGCTGAATAGATCAGGTCCCTCCCGCAGTGCCTGTGGAGTTAGCATGGTTTCAGCCGAATGCATCGATCACCCTGTCATGCCCGCCAGCCGCTACGAGCAGCTGGTGCAATCGGTGGTGGATTATGCCATCTACATGCTCGACCCTACTGGCCACGTAGTGTCGTGGAACGCGGGCGCCCAGCGGATCAAGGGCTACCGCGCCGAAGAAGTCATCGGCCGGCATTTCTCGTTGTTCTTTACCCCCCAGGACTGCACCGAAGGGCGCCCGGAGCGCCTGCTCAAGCAAGCCCTGGAGCAGGGCGTGGCGCAGGACGAGGGCTGGCGCGTGCGCAAGGACGGCACGCAGTTCTGGGCCCTGGCGGCGCTGGATGTGATCCGCGACGAACAAGGGCAGATCGTCGGCTTGGCCAAGGTCACCCGTGACATCACCGACCGGCGCGAATCGGCGCTGCAGCTCGACGCCGTGCGTGCCCAGCTGTTCCAGGCGCAGAAGCTCGAAGCGCTGGGCCAGCTCACCGGCGGCCTGGCGCACGATTTCAACAACCTGCTCACCATCATCATCAATTCGGCGCGTCTGGCGCAGGCCAGCCAGGACCCGGTGCGGGTACAGCGCATGCTCGAGCACATCCTCGATGCCGGCCAGCGTGGCACCGAGCTGACCCAGCAATTGCTCAGCTTTGCCCGTCACCGCAAGCTCGATGTCGCGCTCATCGCCCCGGCCACGCTGCTGGAATCGACCCGTGGCCTACTCGAGCATGCGCTGCCGCGGGAAATCGTCCTGCGAGAGGAACTTCAGCCCGATCTGCCGCTGATCGAAGTAGACACCGGGCAGTTGCAGATGGTGCTGCTCAACTTGTTGTTCAATGCGCGGGATGCGATTGGCGAGAAAGGCACCATCCGCATGGTGGTCAAGGCGGTCGATCTGGCGGGCGAGCTGGAGGGGCTGCGTGGCCCGTTCGTGTGCTTCGAGGTGCACGACAGCGGCGAAGGTATCGACCCACTGGTATTGCCGCGCATCTTCGAGCCGTTCTTCACCACCAAGCCCTTTGGCAAAGGTACCGGGCTTGGCCTCAGTCAGGTCTACGGTTTCGCCAAGCAGAGTAATGGCACCGTCAGTGTCGACAGCACGCCCGGCCTAGGCACATGCATGCGGCTTTATCTGCCGGCTTATCAGCTTGCGGCAGGGGATTCGCCGGCTTATCAGCCCGAGGAAGGGGCGCACATCCACAGGTAGCCACCATGGTTCAGGCACTCAAGCGGCTGGTAACGGGGATCGAGGGGCTCGATGCGCTGCTCAAGGGCGGGCTGGTCGCGGGCGCTTCCTACATCATTCAGGGGCCACCCGGGGCGGGCAAGACCATCCTGGCCAACCAACTGGCCTGTGGCCACGTGCGTGATGGTGGCAAGGTGCTGGTTGCGACCTTGCTCAGCGAGTCCCATGAGCGGTTGTTTCAGTACCTGGCGACGCTGGAATTCTTCGACCCGGCGTTGGTTGGCG
Organism: Pseudomonas sp. NPDC089996; assembly: GCF_044748405.1. Classification (NCBI taxonomy): domain Bacteria; kingdom Pseudomonadati; phylum Pseudomonadota; class Gammaproteobacteria; order Pseudomonadales; family Pseudomonadaceae; genus Pseudomonas; species Pseudomonas sp. NPDC089996. The sequence goes on from NZ_JBIVGA010000015.1 coordinate 102,566, forward strand.
ACCAGATCCAGTTCGTCAGTGCCTTCGATGCCCTCGAGCAGGAAGGCCTCGATGCGGTGGTCAGGTTGCTGCGCCAGGAAATCGGCAGGCAGCAGGCCAGCCTGCTGATCGTCGACGGCCTGCTCAATGCCAGGGTGCGAGCCGAAACGACGCTGGACACCAAGAAGTTCGTCTCGGAACTGCAGGGCCACGCGGCCTTCGCCGGCTGTACCGTGCTGCTGCTGACCAGTGCTCGGCTCGATGAAGGCAGCCCGGAACATACCATGGTCGATGGCGTGATCGAGCTGGGCGAGCAGCTGGTAGGCAGCCGCGCAGTGCGCCACGTACAGCTGCGCAAGACGCGGGGCAGTGCGGCATTGTCCGGGCGCCACGAGTGCCTGATCGATGCGTCGGGCATGCACGTCTACCCGCGCCTGGAGTCGCTCTACAGCCACCCCAGCGAGTTCGGCACGGCGACGCTGTCCCGGGTCAGCACCGGTGTCGCGACGCTGGACGCGATGTTCGACGGCGGCCTGGCCACCGGTTCGGTCAGCCTGTTGATGGGGCCTTCGGGTATCGGCAAGACCTCCCTGGGCCTGGCTTTTCTCGCTGCCGCCAGCGCCGAGCAACCGGCGCTGCATTTCGGCTTTTACGAAACACCCGGCAGATTGCGCCTGAAGGCCGCATCGCTAGGTTTCGATTTCGCTGCTCAGGAGCGCGAGGGCACGCTGCAGTTGTGTTGGCAACCTACCACCGAGGGCTTGCTGGATCAGGTGGGCGCACGTCTGCTCGAGCGTGTCGAGCAGCAGGGCAGCAAGCGCGTACTGATCGACAGCCTGGGCGCGTTCAGCCGCCTGGCAATCGACCCGGCGCGGCTCAATGCGTTCTTCCGGGCTTTGGCTGGTGAGCTGCGGGCGCGGGATGTCAGCGTGATGCTCACCTGGGAGATGCGCGATATCTTCGGTTCGGAGATCACCGCCCCGGCGCCGGACCTGTCGAGCATCGTCGACAACCTCATGCTGATGCGCTTCGTGGAGATAGATTCGCAGCTACGGCGCATGCTGTCGATTTTGAAGGTGCGCGACAGCCACCACGACCCTGCGCTGCACGAACTGCTGATCGGGCCTCAGGGCATCAGCCTGCGTCGGGCGTTCGAGGGTGCCTGCGGCGTGCTTTCCGGGACGCCGGTGCCGCAAGGAGGGGGCTGACGGGCCTGCCGATGAATACCATCCTGGTCGTCGATGACGAATACCTGATAGCCGATATCCTCGCTTTTGCCCTGGAGGACGAAGGCTACCTGGTGGAGAAGGCGAGTAACGGGCGCAAGGCGTTGGAGGCACTGAAGGAAAAGCGTGTGGAGCTGGTAATCACCGACTACATGATGCCGGTGCTCAATGGGGAGGAACTGGTGCGGGCGATTCGAGAAGAGCTGGAACTGCCTGACCTGCCAGTGATCCTCATGAGCGGTGCCCAGGCCAGCCAAGGGCGCCCGGAGCTGTTTGCCGCGGTCTTCGACAAGCCATTCGACATGGACAGCGTGATCGCCAAGGTGCGCGAGCTGCTCGGCCCCTGAAGTTCGGGTTGCGGCTTGCGGCGGCCATCGATCAAGCGCGTCCGTGCGGCTTGAAGCGAGTCGCTCAGGTCAGTGTTGGTCGTCGTGCTTTTCCGGAGCCGGGCTGCCGGCCTGGATGCGCTTGAAGATTTCTTCACGGTGCACCTGAACATCCTTTGGTGCATCGATGCCAATCCTCACCTGCATCCCTTTTACGCCCAGAATGGTGACTTTGATGTCATCGTTGATGACGATACTTTCGCCAACCTTACGGGTGAGTATCAGCATGTAATTCTCCTTGGTGATGTCGAATTCCGCCGGGCCATTGGGCCGCAACGGTGGGAGCGTGTCCCTCTTCCTTCTCATTAAAGACGCTTTCGGCGGATAGTAATTCCCCGAAAGACAAAATCTGTTGCGTGTCTTTAGTCGCAGGTGCCGAGGTAAATGCTGTCAAGCGTGTCGGCGAAGGTGCTCGCTGGCAAGAATAGGGGGCTTCGCCCTTTATGGGAAATTTCTCTGCATCATGGCCTGAATAGTTCGGCTCAATCATCGTCTGTTGTTTCCAGGGCCTGAAGAAACAGCAGCAAGGCCACCTCCTCGGCATCCAGACCTTTGCGTACCCGGCGCCCGGGCAAGTCGCCCAGGCGCCCGAGGGCATAATGCTCGAGCACGGCCGGGTGGATGTAGCAGCGCCTGCACACCGCCGGGGTGTTGCCCAGGCGGGCGGCAACCTGCTTGACGATGGTCGCGACCTGGCGCTTGGCTTCGCTCTCCGGCTCCCAGGCCAGTGGCCTGAGCAGGCTCAGGGCCAAGCTGCTGCCGGCCCAGGTTCGGTAGTCCTTGGCAGTGAAATCGGCGCCGGTCAGCTGTTGCAGAAATGCGTTGACCTCGCTGGAGCCAATGCTGTGGCGCTGGCCATCTTCGTCCAGGTACTGGAACAGCGCCTGCCCTGGCAGCTCCATGCAGCGCTTGAGCAGGCTGGCCAGGCGCCGGTCACGCAGGGTCACATTGTGCTGCACGCCACGCTTGCCTCGGAACTGGAAGCGCACGGTGCTGCCCTGCACCTGAACGTGGCGATTGCGCAGGGTGGTCAGTCCATAGGACTGGTTATCGCGCAGGTAGCGTTGGTTGCCGATGCGGATCAGCGTGTGGTCGAGCAGGCTCACCACCAGCGCCATGACCTTTTCCCGGTCCAGCCCTGGGCGGGCCAGGTGTGTTTCCAGTTGCGCACGCAATTTTGGCAGGGCCTGGGCAAAGGCCAGCATGCGCCCGTATTTGTGCTGGTCGCGCAGTTCGCGCCACTGGGTATGGTAGCGATACTGCTTGCGGCCGCGGGCATCGCGGCCGGTGGCTTGCAGATGGCCCTGCGGGTCGCTGCAGATCCACACATCGGTGTAGGCAGGCGGAATCACCAACCCAGCGATGCGTGCCAGGGTCGCTTTGTCGCGCACGCGCTGCCCCTGGGCGTCGAGGTAGATGAAGCGGTCGCGCCAGCGGCGCCGGGTCAGGCCCGGCTGGCTGTCGTCGACATAGTGCAGGCTGGGGGGCAGAGGGCATTCGGGCATCGGCGCAGGCCTCGATCAGGTCACTGATCAATGGACAACGGGCGCTTCGATGATGCTCAGCCCAACAGCGCCACCGATTTGATCTGCGCGAACAGCGACTGGCCCGGGTGCAGGCCGAGCTGGTCCGCCGAAAAGCGGGTGATGCGCGCCAGCAAGGCGTTGCCGCCGGCATCCAGGCTCACCAGCACATGCGCCGGGTTGTCCGCCGGGCGTATTTCGCACACCCGCACCGGCAGGCGGTTGAGAATGCTCGAGGTGCTGTCGGCGCGCAGTGCCAGGCTCACATCCCGAGCCTGAACCTTGACCCGCAAGGTGCTGCCCATGCTGTGCGCCGGATGGGCGATGCGCAGCAACGGAGCGTCACTGCCAGGCAGGCGCAGGTCGAGCAGGTCGTAGTGCGGATCGTGGCCGACGACCATGCCCTCGAAGACCACCCCGGCGTCGTCGCCTTGGGCCAGCGACAGGTCGAGGCGGGCCAGGGTCTCGCCGATCGGCCCGCTGGCCATTGCCCGGCCCTGTTCCAGCAGCACCAGGTGATCGGCCAGCCGCGCCACTTCGTCCTGGGCATGGCTGACATAGACCAGCGGGATATCCAGTTCGTCGTGCAGGCGCTCCAGGTACGGCAGGATCTCGCGTTTGCGAGGGCCGTCGAGGGCGGCCAGGGGCTCGTCCATCAATAGCAGGCGCGGGCTGCTGAGCAGGGCGCGGGCAATGCCGACCCGCTGCGCCTCGCCGCCGGACAAGGTTGCCGGCTTGCGCGCGAGCAGGTGGCCGATGCCCAGCAGCTCGCTGGCCTGGTCGAGGCTGACCTTGCGCGCGTCTGCTGCGATGCGTTTCCAGCCGAACTCCAGGTTGCCGCGCACCGACAGATGCGGGAACAGGCTGGCCTCCTGGAACACGTAGCCCACCGGGCGCAGGTGCGGCGGCTGGAAAAAGCCACATGAGCTGTCTTCCCAGACTTCGCCATTGACTTCGATGTAGGCGCTGGCCGCCCGTTCCAGGCCGGCCAGGCAACGCAGGCACGAAGTCTTGCCCGAGCCCGAGTGACCGAACAGCGCGCTGATGCCACGCCCGGGCAGTTGCAGGTCGACATCCAGGGTGAAGTCGTCGCGCGCCAGTTTCAGGCGCGCCACTATCGCTGCGCTCATTTCAGCTCCAGCCAGCTTTGCTACGGCGCCCAGCGTAAAGCAGGAGCAGTACCAGGAACGAGAACACCAGCATGGAACCGGCCAGCCAGTGTGCTTGTGAATATTCCATGGCCTCGACGTGATCGAAGATCTGCACCGAGACCACGCGGGTCTTGTCCGGGATGTTGCCACCGATCATCAGCACCACGCCGAATTCGCCCACGGTGTGGGCAAAACCAAGGATGCTGGCGGTGACGAAGCCGGGGCGAGCCAGTGGCAGTACCACGTGAACGAACGTGTCCCAGGGGCTGGCGCGCAGGGTGGCGGCCACTTCCAGCGGGCGCTGGCCGATGGCGCCGAACGCGTTTTGCAGCGGCTGCACCACGAACGGCATGGAGTACACCGTCGAGCCAATCACCAGGCCGGTGAAGCTGAACACCACGGTACCCAGGCCCAGCGCCTGGGTAGCCTGGCCGAGCCAGCCGTGCGGGCCGAGGGCGATCAGCAGGTAGAAGCCGATCACCGTTGGCGGCAGCACCAGTGGCAGCGCCACCACGGCGCCCACCGGCCCGCGAAGCCACGAGCGCGTGCGCGCCAGCCACCAGGCGATGGGCGTCCCGACGATCAGCAGGATCAACGTGGTCAGGCTGGCCAGTTTGATGGTCAGCCAGACCGCGCCGAGGTCACTGGCGTCCAGTGGCATCAGATCTGATAACCGTAGGACTTGATCACCGCAGCGGCTTTCGGGCCTTTCAGGTAATCGACCAGGGCCTTGGCGGCCGCGTTGTCCTTGCCCTTGTTGAGGATGACCGCATCCTGCAGGATCGGCTCGTGCAGGTTGGCGGGGACGATCCACGCCGAACCGCTTTCGACCTTGCCGTCCTTGTAGATCTGCGACAGGGCGACGAAGCCCAGCTCGGCGTTGCCGGTGGAGACGAACTGGTAAGCCTGGGTGATGTTCTGGCCCTCGACGATCTTGGCCTTGGTGGCGTCGGTCAGCTTCAGCTTGTCCAGCACCTGGGTGGCGGCCAGGCCGTAAGGCGCGGCTTTCGGGTTGGCGATGGACAGGTGCTGGAACTGGTTCTGCTTCAGTACTTCACCCTTGTCGTCCACGTAGCCAGGCTTGGCCGACCACAGGGCCAGGGTGCCGGTGGCGTAGGTGAAGCGTGAGCCGGGGACGATTTCCTTCTCCTCTTCCAGCTTCTTCGGGGTGGTGTCGTCGGCGGCGAGGAACACTTCGAACGGCGCGCCGTTCTTGATCTGCGCGTAGAACTGCCCGGTGGCGCCATAGGCGGCGACCAGTTTGTGGCCGGTGTCCTTCTCGAAGTCTTTGGCGATGGCCTGGATCGGCGCGGTGAAGTTCGCGGCGACTGCAACCTGTACTTCGTCGGCCCAGGCGCTGTTGAGGGTGATCAGGCTGGCCAGGGCAGTGGCGCATAAGTGGTACGGGCGGATACGCATGAAGACAGCTCCTTGAGGTGGTTATCGTTATAGTGCGAACTATATAGCGACAGGCCATTTGTCGGGAAGGGGCAGGAGGGAGGGTTATAGCTTGAAAGTAATGGGTGGCAGCGATGGCCTCTTCGCGGGCACGCCCGCTCCCACAGATACTGCTCAGGTTTGAGAAGCTGTGCGATCCCTGTGGGAGCGGGCGAGCCCGCGAAGTAGCAGAAACAGTTTAAAGCCTTACCGAGCCATCTGCGCCAATGCCTTTGAGGCCATCTCCCGGGTCAGCTGCTCAGCCGGCATAGCCCGACCCAACCGCAACGCCTGCCCCGACCACAGGTTGCTGAAATCGCTGCTGCCCCGTGCATCGGCAATCGCCCGCAGTGGCATCAGCGCGCCACCGGCCAGCGGAAAGCGCGGGGCCAGGTCGCTCATCGGCCCCAGCTCGCGCATGATGCGGTTGTTGATGCCTCGTGCCGGGCGCCCGGTGAACAGGTTGGTCAAGGCCGTGTCGCTGGCCGCTGCGCTGTCCAGGGCATGGCGGTGGGCAGGGGAGACCTTGGCTTCCGGGCAGAACAGGTAGGCCGTGCCGATCTGCACGGCGCTGGCGCCCAGGGCCAGGGCCGCCAGCAGGCCGCGGTGGTCGCCGATACCGCCGGCGGCGATCACCGGCAAGCGCACCGCGTCGGCGACCTGCGGCACCAGGGCGAGCGTGCCGATCTGGCTGGTGATGTCGTCGCTGAGGAACATGCCGCGATGGCCGCCGGCTTCATAGCCCATGGCGATGATCGCATCGCAGCCGTGGGCTTCGAGCCACAGCGCTTCCTCAACGGTCGTCGCGCTGGACAGCACTTTGGCGCCGGTGGCCTTGACCCGCCGCAGCAGCGCTGCTTCCGGCAGGCCAAAGTGGAAACTCACTACCTGCGGGCGCAACTGCTCTACCAGCACGCAGCTCTGTTCGTCGAACGGTGCACGGTTGGAAACAGGCGTGGGCGCATCGAAGTCGGCGCCGACCTCGGCGTAGTACGGTTTCAGCGCTTGCTTCCAGTGGGTATCGCGCTCAGGGTCAGGCGCTGGCGGCTGGTGGCAGAAGAAGTTGAGGTTCAGAGGGTGGTCGGGGCAGGCGGTGCGGAAGGCTTCGATCTCGCCGCGCAGCAGGTCGCCCGTGAGCATGGCGCAGGGCAGGGCGCCCAGGCCGCCAGCCCTGGCCACGGCAATGGCCATGGCCGAACCGCTGGCGCCGGCCATGGGCGCCTGGAGTATGGGCAACTCGATGCCCAGCAGATCGAGGATACGACGGTCGGGCCAGTTGCTCATGCGCTTCTCCTTGTTGCTGTTCCCTTACAGCGCTTTGCTCACCTGGATGTCGCTGACTTTTTCGGCGTCTTCGCCGTGGATCTTGCGCAGTGCTTCCATGGCCTGTTCGTGAGAGGCGTCGGCCATCACTGCGAAGTCCCAGCGGCGCTGGCCGTCGAGCTTGTACTTGATGACGTATTTGATGTTCTGGGTCATGACGGTCTTACCGGAGTTTCGAAGATGAACGGCGGATGATCTTGATCTTGTGGCTCAAGGTTGGCTTGCGTGTAACCGAGATCGGCCGGGTGGTCACGGTGTCGATGGTGATGTTCCAGAACCCGGTGCTCGGCACTGTGATCTTGGCCGGGAAGTCTACGAACTGCCCACCGTGGTAGGTGTGCCGGCCGCCGTTCTTGAAGCTGCGGAAGTTGGCGTCGTTCATCAGGCGGATGTTGCAGCGCTGGGAGCACTCGATGACGACGATATCGTCCTCGTTGAGGTGCTCGCGCTGGTGTACGAATTTCATGGGGTGCTCCGCAAGGAATGGTTCTGCAAAGGCGAACGATACCACGATGTCGGCTGATGCTGCCGCGCCTGATGGCACCAGGCAGATAAAACTGCCAAAGCACGGAGCAAAAACGCCTGGCTGTTGTCCTACGCTCTCTTGTCATTCGAGGTGCGGCAAATGAAGTGGATGGTGGCGGCGTTGACCCTGACGCTGGGCGGCTGTGTCAGCGTGTCGGAACTTGAGCAATCCCATGAAACCCTGGATGTGATGTCTGGCAAGACGCCCCGTGAGTATGCCGATTGCATCAAGGCGCATCTGGCCGATACCCGTGACCCTCTGGTCGAAGAGCAGCGTGATGATGGCCTGCGCCTGATCGTGCCGCAGAAGCTCACGGCAGGCGCCGGCCCCGCTGCACTCGTCGATATCGACAAGCGTGGCAGTGGCAGCAGCATCAAGCTGCATGAGCGCCTGAACAACTTCCCGCTGCGCCTGGGTGATGTGCGCACTGCGGCGACCAAGTGCATCTCCGGCAGTTGATCTGGCGCAACGGATTCGCGGTTAATAGGCCAATTGCCATCCCTTGATCGGTTCGAGCGTTGTTGCGAATTCCCTTACAGGGCTAGTATCCATTTGCTTATGTTTTTTAAGCCTAAGCTTATAACAAAAGAAATGGAGATTCGTGATGACACCGTTGAGTCGCGTCGTGATCGGCAGCCTGCTGATCCTGGCCTGGCCCGCGGCGCATGCCGCCGATGGCCAGAAAATCTTTACCCAGGGCGGGGCCAACCCCGCTGCCATGGCTTGCCTGGGCTGCCATGGCCCGGACGGCAAGGGGGTTGCCGCCGCAGGGTTCCCCCGCCTGGCTGGCCTGCCGGCCGGTTACCTGCGCAAGCAGTTGCAGGACTGGCGCAATGGCAGCCGTCAGCAGCCGATCATGGCGCCGCTTGCCAAAGCCCTGAGCGAAGACGAGATTGAAGCCGTCAGCCATTACCTGGCCGGCCTGCCGGGTGATCCTGCCCCAGCCTTGCGTCGCCAGCAGATAGCGAGCAACCCCACCGAACGCCTGGCCCTCTACGGCGACTGGAGCCGGCAGATCCCTGGTTGCGTGCAATGTCATGGCCCAGGCGGCAGTGGCGTCGGCGAGCACTTCCCGCCGCTGGCCGGGCAGCCCGCTGCCTACCTGACGGCGCAACTCAACGGCTGGCGCAACGGCAGCCGCAGCAATGACCCCAACCAGTTGATGGCAGGCGTGGCCAAGGCCATGACCGACGCCGAAGTGAAGGCGATTGCCGAATACTTCGCCCAGCCCGCCAGCCCGGAGGTCAAACCATGAAGACCCTGCTGCCAATGTGGGCGTTGCTGGCCATGGGCAATGCCTTGGCCAATCAGGCGCCCATCGCCATGGAAGACCAGTCGCAACTCAAAGTTCCCGCTGCGCAGGCCGCGCCGCAGTTCGCACCGCCAAGCGAAAGCGACCTGCCGGACAACGCCTTTGGCAACATGGTTCGCGAAGGCCACGCGCTGTTTGTCGATACCCGCCGCCTCATGCCCGAGGCTGTCGGCAATGGCATGAACTGCAGCAACTGCCACCTCGACCAGGGCCGCCTGACGCATTCAGCGCCGCTGTGGGGCGCCTATCCGCTGTACCCGGCCTACCGCAAGAAAAACGACAAGGTGAATACCTTTGCCGAGCGCATTCAGGGCTGCTTCCAGTTCAGTATGAATGGCAAACCGCCGGCTGCCGACAGCGCGCAGATGACGGCATTGTCGGTCTATGCCTACTGGCTTTCGACCCAGGCGCCCACGGGCGTGGAAATTGCCGGTCGTGGCTACCCCGAGGTGCCACAGCCAAAGGGCGGTTACGACTTCACGCGCGGCCAGCAGGTCTATCGCGATCAGTGTGCCATCTGTCACGGCGACAGCGGCCAGGGGCAGAAGGTGGCCGGTGAGTATGTGATGCCGCCACTGTGGGGCAAGGACGCTTATAACTGGGGCGCTGGCATGCACCGCATCAACACTGCGGCGTCGTTCATCAAGTACAACATGCCCTTGGGCAAACCGGGCAGCCTCAGCGATCAGCAGGCCTGGGACGTGGCCGCCTGGGTCAACCGTCACGAGCGCCCTCAGGACCCACGGCTGGTGGACGGCTCCATTGAGAAGACGCGGTTGAAGTTCCATGCCAACGATGGCATCAATCTGTATGGCCAGCAGGTCGACGGGGTGCTGGTCGGGCAGGGCAGTGGCAGCTGAAACCCGGTTTCGCCGGCCTTTTCGTGGCTACCTCGAAGGGGGCCGATGACGGGTTTTTCACGAACTTTTTGGAACTATCTACACTGGGTTATCTCTATGATGGCAGCGGTCGTCACGGGCAGGGCATTGTAAGCTGCATGCCGCCTGATTAGACTGCGCCGAATTCCACAGGCCTCGCCTATGTTTAAGGATGTTTATGATCAAGAAATGCTTGTTCCCGGCAGCCGGCTACGGCACTCGCTTCCTGCCTGCTACCAAAGCCATGCCCAAGGAAATGCTGCCGGTGGTCAACAAGCCACTGATCCAGTATGGCGTTGAAGAAGCATTGGATGCTGGTCTGAACGAGATTTCCATCGTCACCGGTCGCGGCAAGCGCGCCCTTGAAGACCACTTCGACATCAGCTACGAGCTGGAAAATCAGATCAAGGGTACCGACAAGGAAAAATACCTGGTCGGTATCCGTCGTCTGCTCGACGAATGCTCGTTCTCCTACACCCGCCAGACCGAAATGAAGGGCCTGGGCCACGCCATCCTGACCGGCCGCCCGCTGATCGGTGACGAGCCGTTCGCCGTTGTGCTGGCCGACGACCTGTGTGTGAACCTCGAGGGCGACGGGGTACTCGCGCAGATGGTCGAGCTGTACAAGAAGTACCGTTGCTCGATCGTCGCTATCCAGGAAGTCGATCCACAGGAAACCAACAAGTACGGCGTCATTGCCGGTGAAGAGATCAAGCCTGGCATTTTCCGCGTCTCCTCCATGGTCGAAAAGCCGAAGCCGGAAGATGCACCGTCCAACCTGGCGATCATCGGTCGCTACATCCTGACCCCGGACATCTTCGACAAGATCGAACAGACCGAGCCGGGCAAAGGTGGCGAGATCCAGATCACCGACGCGCTGATGAAGCAGGCTGCCAATGGCGATGTGATCGCCTACAAGTTCCAAGGCAAGCGTTTCGACTGCGGCGGCGCCGAAGGCTACATCGAGGCAACCAACTTCTGCTTCGAGAATTTCTACAAGGCCGGCAAGGCGTACTGATTCACGCCGCTGCTGATGACTGGGGCCGCTTCGCGGCCCTTCGCGGGCGCGCCCGCTCCTACAGGTAGTGTGCAGATCCTTGGGTTTGCGCAGGTCGTGTGGGAGCGGGCGTGCCCGCGAAGGGGCGCAAAGCGGCCCCAGTGCGTTATGCTGGGCGCCTGCCTAGGAGAGTGAATACATGGCCTACGATTTTGATCTGTTCGTGATTGGCGCCGGTTCCGGCGGTGTGCGTGCGGCGCGCTTCGCTGCGGGCTTTGGTGCAAAAGTGGCAGTGGCCGAGAGCCGCTACCTGGGCGGCACCTGCGTCAACGTCGGGTGCGTGCCGAAGAAACTGCTGGTGTATGGCGCCCACGTCGCCGATGAGCTGGAACAGGCCGCCGGCTTCGGCTGGACCCTTGAAGAAGGCCACTTCGACTGGGGCACGCTGATTGCCAACAAAAACCGCGAAATCGAGCGCCTCAACGGCATCTACCGCAATTTGCTGGTGAACAGCGGCGTGACCTTGCTGCAAGGTCATGCACGCATCACTGGCGCCAATGAAGTGGAAGTGGACGGCCAGCGCTACAGCACCGAGCACATCCTGATTGCCACTGGCGGCTGGCCGCAGGTGCCGGACATTCCGGGCAAGGAACTGGCCATCACCTCCAACGAGGCGTTCTACCTCAAAGCGCTGCCGCGCCGCGTGCTGGTGGTCGGCGGTGGCTACATCGCCGTGGAGTTCGCCGGTATCTTCCAGGGCCTGGGCGCCGACACCACCTTACTCTATCGCGGTGACCTGTTCCTGCGCGGCTTTGACGGCTCGGTACGCACCCACCTCAAGGAAGAACTGGAAAAGCGCGGCCTGAACCTGCAGTTCAACGCCGACATTCAGCGCATCGACAAGCTTGAAGACGGCAGCCTGAAAGCCACTCTCAAGGACGGCCGCGAGCTGGTCGCCGATTGTGTGTTCTACGCCACCGGCCGCCGCCCGATGCTCGACAACCTGGGCCTGGAAAACACCGGTGTGGAACTGGACGCCCGCGGCTTCATCCGCGTCGACGAGCAGTACCAGACCACCGCCCCGTCGATCCTCGCCATCGGCGATGTGATCGGCCGCGTGCAACTCACCCCCGTGGCCCTGGCCGAAGGCATGGCCGTGGCGCGGCGCTTGTTCAAGCCTGAGCAGTACCGCCCGGTGGATTACCAGAACATCCCGACCGCCGTGTTCAGCCAGCCGCCGATCGGTACTGTCGGCCTGACCGAAGAGCAGGCGCTGGAAGCCGGGCACAAGGTGCAGATCTTCGAGAGCCGCTTCCGCGCCATGAAGCTGACCCTCACCGACATCCAGGAAAAGACCCTGATGAAGCTGGTAGTGGACGCCGAGACTGACAAGGTGCTGGGCTGCCACATGGTCGGCCCTGATGCCGGCGAGATCGTCCAGGGCCTGGGTATAGCCCTCAAGGCCGGAGCAACCAAGCAGCAGTTCGACGAGACCATTGGCGTGCACCCGACTGCCGCTGAAGAGTTCGTCACGATGCGCACTGTTACCCGCTGATCATGTAGGGAGCGGCCTTGTGCCGCGAAAGGGCCGCAAAGCGGCCCCAGGATATCAGCGGCGACGCTCAATGAGCTGGGGCTGCTTTGCAGCCCTTTCGCGACGCAAGGCCGCTCCTACAATTTCCAGCGCCAAACGCGCAATCCTTTGCTCAGCCCATTCCCTTCTATTAATTATCTGCGGTTATAGCCAAAACCAATCACAAGCATGAGCTTTGCCAATGAGCCTTTATCGGGACCAGCGGTTAGGATTCTCTCCATCAACTGATTCCAACCCCATGAAGGAGCGTCTCTCATGCCAATCATCAACAGCCAGGTCAAACCGTTCAACGCCACCGCCTACCACAAAGGCGAGTTCGTTCAGGTCAGCGAAGCCGACCTGAAAGGCAAGTGGTCCGTCGTGTTCTTCTACCCGGCCGACTTCACCTTCGTCTGCCCGACCGAGCTGGGTGACCTCGCCGACAACTACGCCGAGTTCCAGAAGCTGGGCGTGGAAATCTACGGTGTGTCGACCGACACCCACTTCACCCACAAAGCCTGGCACGACACTTCGGACACCATCGGCAAGATCCAGTACCCGCTGATCGGTGACCCGACCCACATCATCTCGCGCAACTTCGACGTGCTGATCGAAGAAGCCGGCCTGGCCGATCGCGGTACCTTCGTGATCAACCCGGAAGGCCAGATCAAGATCGTCGAACTGAACGACGGTGGTGTCGGCCGCGACGCAGCCGAGCTGCTGCGCAAAGTGAAGGCTGCCCAGTACGTTGCCGCCCACCCAGGCGAAGTCTGCCCGGCCAAGTGGAAAGAAGGCGAAGCCACCCTGGCGCCGTCGCTGGACCTGGTCGGCAAGATCTAAGCCGATGTGCACGTCGCGGGCGGTAGACAGCCGCCAAAGCTGAAGTACCTGCCGCCCCGTAAAAGCGCCCGGGCGACCTCGCCTGGGCGTTTTTGTATCCGAGTTTTGAAAAAGGAATCGCCCGTATGTTGGACGCCACGCTTAAATCGCAACTGAAAACCTACCTCGAGCGGGTCACCCAGCCGATCGAGATCGTTGCCTCCCTCGACGACGGCGCGAAGTCCCGCGAATTACACGACCTGCTGGCGGAAATCGCCGGCCTGTCCAACCTCATTACCTTCAGCGCGGACGGCAGTGATGCCCGTCGTCCTTCGTTCACGCTGAACCGCCCGGGTGCCGACATCAGCCTGCGCTTCGCCGGCATCCCCATGGGCCACGAATTCACCTCCCTGGTGCTGGCGCTGCTGCAAGTCGGCGGCCACCCGTCCAAGGCCAGTAGCGAGGTGATCGAGCAGATCCAGGCGTTGGAAGGCGAGTTCACCTTCGAAACCTACTTCTCGCTGTCGTGCCAGAACTGCCCGGATGTGGTCCAGGCACTGAACCTGATGGCGGTGCTCAACCCGAATGTGCGCCACGTGGCTATCGACGGTGCGTTGTTCCAGGAAGAAGTCGAGTCGCGCAAGATCATGGCGGTGCCGAGCATCTACCTGAACGGCGAACTGTTTGGCCAGGGCCGCATGGGCCTGGAAGAAATCCTCGGCAAGATCGACACCAGTGCAGGCACCCGCCAGGCCGAGAAGATCAACGCCAAGGACGCCTTCGACGTGCTGGTGGTCGGTGGTGGCCCCGCCGGCGCTGCGGCGGCCATCTATGCCGCACGTAAAGGCATCCGCACCGGTGTCGCCGCCGAGCGTTTCGGCGGCCAGGTGCTCGACACCCTGGCCATCGAGAACTTCATATCGGTACAGGAAACCGAAGGGCCGAAGCTGGCCACGGCGCTGGAAGAGCACGTCAAGCAGTACGACGTCGACATCATGAACCTGCAGCGCGGCGAAGCGCTGATCCCGGCCACCGATGGCGGCTTGCATGAAGTGCGCCTGGCCGGCGGCGCCTCGCTCAAGGCCAAGACCGTGATCCTTGCCACCGGCGCCCGCTGGCGGGAAATGAACGTGCCAGGCGAGCAGGAATACCGCGCCCGTGGCGTGGCCTACTGCCCGCACTGCGACGGCCCGCTGTTCAAGGGCAAGCGCGTGGCGGTGATCGGTGGTGGCAACTCGGGGGTGGAAGCGGCCATCGACCTGGCCGGTATCGTCGCCCAGGTGACGTTGATCGAGTTCGACAGCCAGTTGCGTGCCGACGCGGTGCTGCAGCGCAAGCTGCACAGCCTGCCGAACGTCACGGTGATCACCAGCGCGCTGACTACCGAAGTGGTCGGCAATGGCGAGAAAGTGACCGGCTTGCGTTACAAGGATCGCAGTACCGACCAGGTGCATGACCTGGCACTGGAAGGCATCTTCGTGCAGATCGGCTTGCTGCCGAACACCGATTGGCTCAAGGGCACTGTCGAGCTGTCGCCACGTGGCGAGATCATCGTCGACGCCAAAGGCCAGACCAGTGTGCCCGGTGTGTTTGCCGCAGGTGACGTGACCACCGTGCCGTACAAGCAGATCGTCATCGCGGTGGGTGAGGGCGCCAAGGCCTCGCTGGCGGCGTTCGACCACCTGATCCGCACCTCGGCACCAGCATAAGCCTGCAGTGGTCTCTTCGCGGGCACGCCCGCTCCCACAGGTAATTCACTGGACCAAAGGGCAGTGGAGAACCTGTGGGAGCGGGCGTGCCCGCGAAAGGGCCGGTACAAGCAAAGCATCATCCGAGGGTGTCTATGCTTACCGCAGACACCCTCAGGAGCTTCACCATGACCCTGATCAGCCGCGAACCCTGGTGGCTAGTCCCACCCAAGCCCGGCCAGCAAGAGCAGGACCTGCACTGGGGCTACCTCGAGATCTACGAAGGCGGGCGCACCGTGTTCGTCGACCAGCGCCCCAGTGACCAGGAGCTGGCCGAGCGCAAGAGCTGCCGCAACTTCCCCGAGGCTGAGCCGTAGAAGGTTCAGCCTTCCAGTTCGGCCACGCGTGCCTCCAGCGCCGCGATCCGCGCCTCCAAGGCTTCCATCCGGTCCTCCGAAACAGTGCCACCACTGCCGCGAACGCCCCCTTCCTGCTGGCGCGCTGCCAGAATCGCCTCGATTTCTGCCGGGTCACCGAGGGCATGGGTATAGCGGTCTTCCCGTTGCCCGGCCTGGCGTGGCAGGTGCAGGGCCAGGTCGCGCGAAATCAAGCGCTCGAGCTGATGCTGGATCTGGTCGGTGTCGTCGAAGTCGTGCAGGCGGTTGCTGCGGGTCAGCAGTTCATTGAGGGTCTGCGGGCCACGCAGGAACAGCAGGCCCATCAGCACCAGCTGCGCCGGCACCAGTTCCAGGGCCTTGTCCACCCGCTGTTCCCAACGGTCGGCGCGGCTGCCCATCTGCAGGCGGGTCATGTCCTGGCCTTCGAGTGCGCGCAGGGCCTGGCCGACCTGGCCCTGGGTGAGGTTCATGACCGGTTCGCGGCTGGTCTTCTGGTTGCAGGCCAGGACCAGGGCATTGAGGGTCAGCGGGTAGCTTTCCGGGCTGGTGGCCTGCTTCTCGATCAGTGCGCCGAGAATGCGGATCTCGATGCTGCTGAAGCGGCCTTCGCCTTCGGTTTGATGTTCTGACATGGCCCTGTCTCGTGCTGGGGAAAGGCCACTAGCGTAGGTAAAGGCGCGATGTAAGGCAATTGGGACCGCAAAGCGGCCCCGGCAATCTCAGACGCTGCGCCGCTCTTCAGCCAGGCAAGCCGCCGCAGTGAACAGTACATCGGTCGAAGAATTCAGCGCAGTCTCCGCCGAGTCCTGCAGCACCCCGATGATGAAGCCCACCGCCACTACCTGCATGGCAATCTCGCTAGGGATGCCGAACAGGCTGCACGCCAGCGGGATCAGCAGCAGCGAACCGCCCGCGACCCCGGAGGCACCACAGGCGCAGATGGCCGCCACCACGCTGAGCAGCACGGCCGTCGGCAAGTCGACCACAATGCCCAGGGTATGCACCGCCGCCAGGGTCAGCACGGTAATGGTGATCGCTGCGCCGGCCATGTTGATGGTCGCCCCCAGCGGGATCGACACCGAATAGGTGTCTTCATGCAGCCCCAGGCGCTCCGACAGCGCCAGGTTGACCGGGATGTTGGCCGCCGAGCTGCGCGTGAAGAACGCGGTGATGCCGCTTTCACGCAGGCACAGCAAGGTCAGCGGGTAGGGGTTGCGGCGGATCTTCCAGAACACGATCAGCGGGTTCATCACCAGCGCCACGAACAGCATGCAGCCGATCAGCACGGCCAGCAGGTGCAGGTAGCCGAGCAGCGCGCTCAGGCCCGACTGCGCCAGGGTCGAGCTGACCAGGCCGAAGATGCCCAGCGGGGCGAAGCGGATGACCACGCGCACGATCAGGGTCACGCCATTGGACAAGTCCTCGACCACGGTGCGGGTGGTCTGGTTGGCATGGCGCAGGGCAACGCCCAGGCCGATGGCCCAGGTCAGCACACCGATGAAGTTGCCCTTGAGCAAGGCGTTGACCGGGTTGTCGACCGCGCTCAGCAGCAGGTTCTGCAATACCTCGCCAATGCCGCCCGGCGCGCTCAGGGCCGCCTCCCCGGCGCTCAGGGCCAGGTGGGAAGGGAACAGCATGCTGGAGACCACGGCCACCGCAGCGGCGGCGAAGGTACCCAGCAAGTACAGCCAGAGGATCGGGCGGATGTGGGTTTCCTGGCCGTGGCGGTGGTTGGCGATCGACGCCATGACCAGGATGAACACCAGCACCGGCGCCACGGCCTTGAGGGCGCTGACGAACACCTTGCCGAGGATGGCCAGGTCAAGGGCGATGCCAGGTGCCAACAGGGCCAGGGCGATGCCGGCGATCAGGCCGATGACGATCTGGGTCACCAGGCTGGTGTGGTTGAGGAGGCGCAGAACGGGCTTCATGTGCAGCGGAGTCTCGAAATCTTCAAAGGGCGCGACTCTAGCACATCAGGCCCGGCCCTATCGCCGGCGAGCCACTACCAATGAAACAGCTCGCGTCGCGCCCCCTCGGTAATCGCCATGATCCCGGGGTGCTTGACCTTGCGTTCCACCGAAATGGCATAGAACGACTCATGCACCGCTTCGGTCTGGCCGATCAGCTCGACGCCATACTGGCGGCACACTTCCTCGGCAATTACGCTGGGCGCGACGAAAACCCCACTGCCCGACTGGCCGAACGCCTGCATCAGCGCACTGTCATCGAACTCGCCGACGATCCTCGGCTGCACCTGCTGCTCGCCCAGCCAGCGCAACAGGCGGCTGCGCATCACCGTTTCCGGGCCGGGAATCAACAGCGGCGCATCCTGCAGGCAGGCGGGGAAGGGGCCGGGGTACTGGCTGACCAGGGCCGGGGTGGCGAAAAAACTCAGCCCGCATTCGCCGAGCTTCTGGCTGTAGCCCTTGATATCCAGGTGGCCAGGCATTGGGCTGTCGGAAATCACCAGGTCCAGGCGCTGGATCGCCAGGTCTGCCAGCAGCCGTTCGAGTTTGTCTTCGCGGCAGTTGATGCGCAGCCCCTCGTCCAGCGCCATGGTCGGGGCCAGCAGGCGATAGACGATCGACTTCGGCACCACATCGGCCACCCCTACGCGGAACAGGATCTGCTCCTGGGGGCCAGCCCGGAGCATGGCCTCCAGTTCGCCGCCGATCTGGAACATCTGCTCGGCGTACACCAGCGCCTGGCGGCCAGTTTCGGTCAGCTCCAGCTGCCGACCTACGCGCTGGAACAATTCCAGCCCGTAGGTCTGCTCGAACAGGCTGATCTGCCCGCTGATGGTCTGCGGCGTCAGGTTAAGCTGTTCGCTGGCGCGGGCGACGCTGCCAGTCTTGGCCACGGCCCAGAAGTAATGGAGCTGGCGGTAGTTGAGCACGTGCGCGGGTCTCGATTCGTAAAAACCGAAGTATATACGCTGAAAATACGAATTTTCCTGAACTATTGTCGTCTTTAGAATGCGTCCCCATGAGGCGCTTCGCGCCGCCGGGATTTTTCAAGCGAGGACACCATGCTGCAACTCAAATCCATTGGCACCCCGCTGGTGCTGGCTTTGGCGCTGTTCGCCCTGGCCGGTTGCGACCAGGCCGAGAAATCGGCCCAGCAGATGCTCGACCAGGCCGCGCAATCAGCCAAGCAGGCCATCGACGACACCAACAAGGCTGCCCAGCAAGCATTGAGCGATGCCATCGGCACCGAGGGCCACAAGCCCAAGGAAGCCGAGAAGAAAGACCACACCCAGGAAATTTGACCCCTAACCGCCGCTTCAGGATCTGAACAATGGAATACTTGCTGGAACTCGCCGCTAGCCCTACCGCCTGGGTCGCCCTGGCTACCCTGGTGGCCATGGAAGTGGTACTGGGCATCGACAACCTGATCTTCATCTCGATCCTGACCAACAAACTGCCTGTGGAGTACCGCTCCAAGGCGCGCCGTATCGGTATCAGCATGGCCCTGGTGATGCGCCTGGCCCTGCTCAGCACCGTGGCCTGGATCGTGCAGTTGACCGACCCGGTATTCGAAGTGTTCGGCAACGCCTTCTCCTGGAAGGACGTGATCCTGATTGCCGGCGGCCTGTTCCTGCTGTGGAAGGCCACCAAGGAAATCCACGAGAACGTCGACCCGCACGGCGCCAAGGAAGAAGCCAAGGTTTCTTCCACGGTCACCCTCGGTTTCGCGGCGGCGATTTTCCAGATCCTGCTGCTGGACATCGTCTTCTCGGTCGACAGCATCATCACGGCCGTGGGCATGACCGAGCACCTGCCGATCATGATCATCGCCGTCATCACCGCCGTGATCGTCATGATGGTGGCCGCCGACCCGCTGGCCAACTTCATCAACGACAACCCGACCGTGGTCATGCTGGCCCTGGGCTTCCTGATCATGATCGGCATGACGCTGATCGCCGAAGGTTTTGGCGCCCACGTTCCGAAAGGCTATGTATATGCGGCGATGGCCTTCTCGACGGTGATCGAGATGCTCAACATCCTGGCTCGCCGGGCGCGGCTGAAGCGCGAAGCCGCCGAAGGCTGATGCAAAAAAAACGGGGCGCTTTGCGCCCCGTTCGCATTCAGGTGGAGGTGCCTAAAGCACCCCGGCAGGTCGCCGCGCCCTGCGCACGGGCTGCGCCTTGGCGGCGCCTTGCGGCGGCAGGTGGTGATGCTGGGAGTGACGCCGTACGATTCGCAGAACGCCCCACAGCATGGCGGCTGCGACGCTCAGCCACATACCCACCAGCATGAGGATTGCCATGGTCAGGCTCATGTGTGCCTCCTTCTCGCGGGCCAACCTGCGGTTCGCCCTCCAGACACAGCTTTAGTCTAGCTGCCCGCCCATGACGTTCCATTGACCAAAGGTCGATTGCTTAAGCCGATTGGTTCCGTTCTGTCGTCGGACTATACCCGCGCAACGCAGCGCCCTATGATCGGTGGCCAGAGCCGGGCGCTGCCTGCCTGGCATCGGAACAAGCGAGTGTCCATGGAGCAACATTCCTGCAAGCGCCGGGTTAGCGGCCCGCGTCAGCTATTGGTCGCCTGCCTGCTGGCAGCGACCCTGGGCGGCTGTGCCAGTGCACCACCGGCAAGCCTCAAGGGCCTGCCTCAACGGGTCGAAATCAGCAGCGTGCCGTTCTACCGCGGCAACGCCAACCACAGCGGGGCGATGGCCCTGGCCGCGCTGCTCTCGCAGCAAGGTGCGCCGATCACTCCAGGGCTGCTGGACAAACCGCTGAAGCTGCCGGAGGCGGCCGAGGCGCTGGAAGCCGGCATCCCGCGTGTGGCGCGTGAGTACGGCATGGTCGTGTACCCGCTGGACAAGCAGCTGGATGCCCTGCTGGCCCAGGTGGCTGCCGGCAATCCGGTGTTGCTGCGATACGAGGAGGGTTCGGCGTGGTGGAGCGAGCCGCGTTACGCGGTGCTGATCGGCTATGACAGCTACAAGAAGCGGGTGCTGCTGCGCTCAGGCATGCATCGGCGCCAGCTGATGACGTTCGACGACTTCGCCTCGGCGTGGGCAAAGGAGGGGAGTTGGGCGGTGCTGGTGCAGCCACCGCGCCAGCTGCCGGCCCAGGTGGACCGCCAGCGTTGGCTGCAGGCTGCCGACGAACTGGCCCGGGCGGGCCAGGAGGTTGCGGCGAAGCAGGCCGTGCGCAGCCTGAACAAGTAGCAATGCCTGCGCCGGCCCTTTCGCGGGTGAACCCGCTCCCACAGGGTGGTGTGCCATCACACACATCCTGTGGGCGGGCTTGCCCGCGAAAGGGCCAGGCCTGCCTACATCAGAAGCCCAGACGGTCGCGCAGGCTGTAGTACCAGGCACCAATGGCGCTGAACGGCACACGCAGCATCTGGCCGCCCGGGAACGGGTAGTGCGGCAAACCGGCGAAGGCGTCGAACCGCTCGGCCTGGCCACGCAGGGCCTCGGCCAGCACCTTGCCCGCCAGGTGGGTGTAGGTCACGCCGTGACCCGAGCAACCCTGCGAGTAGTAGATGTTGTCGCCGATCCGGCCGACCTGCGGCAGGCGCGACAGGGTCAGCAGGAAGTTGCCGGTCCAGGCGTAGTCGATCTTCACGTTCTTCAGTTGCGGGAAGGCCTTGAGCATCTTCGGGCGAATGATCGCTTCGATGTTGGCCGGGTCGCGCGCACCGTACACCACGCCACCGCCGAAGATCAGGCGCTTGTCACTGGTCAGGCGGTAGTAGTCGAGCAGGTAGTTGCAGTCTTCCACGCAGTAGTCCTGCGGCAGCAGGGTGCGAGCCAGCTCTTCGCCCAGCGGTTCGGTGGTGATCACCTGGGTGCCGCATGGCATCGACTTGGCGGCCAGTTCTGGTACCAGGTTGCCCAGGTAGGCGTTGCCGGCAACGATGATGAACTTGGCGCGGACCTTGCCTTGCGGGGTGTGCACCACCGGGTTGGCACCACGCTCGATGCGGATGGCGGGGGTTTCTTCATAAATGATGCCGCCCAGCGATTCGACCGCAGCCGCTTCGCCCAGGGCCAGGTTCAGCGGGTGGATGTGGCCGCCGCTCATGTCCAGCATGCCGCCGATATAGCTGTCACAGGCGACCACTTCACGGATGCGCTTCTGGTCCATCAGCTCCAGTTGGTTGTGACCAAAGCGCTCCCACAGGCGTTTCTGCGACTCCAGGTGGCCCATCTGCTTGGCGGTCAGTGCTGCGAATACGCCGCCGTCCTTCAGGTCGCACTGGATGTTGTACTTGGCCACGCGCTCACGGATGATGCGGCCGCCTTCGAAGGCCATGTGGCCCAGCAGTTGCGCTTCCTTGGGGCCGACGGTGCGTTCGATGACGTCGATGTCGCGGCTGTAGCTGTTGACGATCTGGCCACCGTTGCGGCCCGATGCGCCGAAGCCGACCTTGGCGGCTTCGACGATGCTCACCTTGAAGCCGTTTTCCAGCAGGAACAGCGCGCTGGACAGGCCGGTGTAGCCGGCGCCGATGATACAGATATCGGTTTCCACCTCACCCTGCAGCGCCGGACGTGGCGGCACCGGGTTGGCCGAGGCGGCGTAGTAGGACTGGGGGTAGGGGGTGTTAGCCATGCTGCAGGAACCTCTGTGTTTTATATTTTTAACGAATGTACCGATGCTATCAATAATAATAAACACCCGCTAGTCGTCCGTTGAAAATCCTTTACTCGCCTCCAGCCGGTCCTTCTCTATAAACAGTTTAAGATTCAGTGAGTTAGCGCGAAAAAAAGTGTTGACAGGGTTTTTGGATTGGGTAGAATGCGCACCACACGACAGGCACATAGCTCAGTTGGTTAGAGCACCACCTTGACATGGTGGGGGTCGTTGGTTCGAGTCCAATTGTGCCTACCAAACAAAGCACCGGTTCACCGGGCATCGAAAAGGGCGATCCGCAAGGGTCGCCCTTTTTGCATTATGGGCGCATTCCCGGTGGCAGGTGCCAGCGCCTGCAGGCTTCTGAAAGTTTTTGATTTTTTTGAAAAAAACGCTTTACAGGTACGCATTCGATCACTAATATGCGCACCACACGACAGGCACATAGCTCAGTTGGTTAGAGCACCACCTTGACATGGTGGGGGTCGTTGGTTCGAGTCCAATTGTGCCTACCAAAC
>NZ_JBIVGA010000015.1:124995-126676 GCF_044748405.1 Pseudomonas sp. NPDC089996
ACAAAGTCCCGGTCTCCGGGCATCAGAGAGGGCGATCCGCAAGGGTCGCCCTTTTTGCATTCCATGCCCCTCTGGAAAAAGCCCCCCTCGAAGCAGCGTGTAACCTTTGGTCGCGGGCTATGCCCTGGGCGCCCGTGGTAGAATCCGCCCCTTCGAATCTGGAGGTACACGCGTGCGCAAACTGGCAGTGGTATTGGCAGTGCTGGCCCTGGCGGGCTGTGAGAACGAGGTCGAAGGTGTGCACAAGCAGGTTGCCGAGCACCTGCACAACCCCAAGACCGCCAAGTTCGGCAACGTGCGAATCGACACCAAGGGCACCATCTGCGGCCAGGTGCGTGGCAAGGACGATGCCGGCCAGTACGAGGCGTACCGCAGCTACGTGGCCATCAAGGGTAGCGATGGTCAATACGAAATCATCGTCGATGACGGCGGCAACAACCTGCGTATCCGCGAATACTGCGGTGGTGCCGAGCTGCAGCGGCGTGCCGAGGCGTTGGCCGATCAACCGGCCCCCGAAGGGTGGGATGTCGAAGTGATCCAGGGCGCCAACATGGGCGCGCTGAGCGACATGACCGCGCGCCTGATCGAGAAGGGCATCCCGTCTTCGGTCGAGTACCGCGACGGCAAACCGGTGGTGCTGATGGGCCCGTTCCCGAGCAAGGCCGAAGCCGATGCGCGCAAGGCCGAAGTCATGGCCAAGCTGGGTACCGATTCGGTGGTCATCCAGCATGGTGCGCAGCGTTAACTGTTATCTGTAGTCTTCCCCGGCTATGCTTGCCCTAATACAAGCCAAACGGGGAGGGCCTCATGTCTACGCTGGAGCGGGCCATTGCCGTGGCCGCCAGGGCACATGAAGGGCAGTACGACAAAGGTGGGGCGGCTTATATCCTCCACCCGTTGCGGGTGATGATGCGGGTCAGCACGCCAGAGCAGCGCATCGTCGCGGTGCTACACGACGTGATTGAAGACACATCGTTGACCCTTGCCGATCTGGCCCGAGAGGGCTTCCCGCTGAAGATTCTCGCCGCCTTGCTGGCCCTGAGCCGCAACCAGGGCGAAAGCTACCAGGACTTCGTGGTACGCCTGGGCAGCGACCCGCTGGCGCGCACCGTCAAGCTGGCCGACCTGGCAGACAACAGCGATCTCTCGCGTATTCCCGTCCCTGGCCCCGCCGACCTGGCGCGGCTTGCCCGCTACCGCGAGGCCAGTGCCTATCTGCAGGCGCTGGCCTGATTCTTAATCCTCCTTCGGCACCGTCCAGAAAATCTGCACGCCACCGTCGTCGCGGTGGGCGAGGGTGACGTTGTCGTTTTCGGCGATTTCCTCGAGCAGGGTTTCCCAGTCATCGGGCGACTCGTGCTCCAGGCGGAAGATCAGCGCGGCGCGGCTGCGCTGGGCGAGCGGGTTGTTGATGATCTTCTGGATGCGCAGGCCCAGTTGTTGGTAGCTGCTTGCGGTTGCTTCGGCGGTGTTGGCCACGGAGGCGATTCCTTGTTTGCTGTATGTGCGTACAGTATTTCAAGGCAAAATATTTCGCAACTGGCTCGGCGCTGGATTATTCGCGGGCTCGCCCGCTCCCACAGGTGTGGACTGCCCCCCAAAAGTTGGACAGTTTTAAGCTGCCGCCTGGGTCCTGTACTCGACAGGGCTCAGGCCATTGAGCCTCAGCTTGATGCGGTCA
>NZ_JBIVGA010000016.1:0-113759 GCF_044748405.1 Pseudomonas sp. NPDC089996
TGACCGCATCAAGCTGAGGCTCAATGGCCTGAGCCCTGTCGAGTACAGGACCCAGGCGGCAGCTTAAAACTGTCCAACTTTTGGGGGGCAGTCCATACCTGTGGGAGCGGCCTTGTGTCGCGAAAGGGGCGCAACGCGCCCCCGGTATTCTCAAGCAATACCCAACTCCCCAAACACAAACGCATACTCAAGCGCCACATCGCGCAGCCCCTGGTACCGCCCGCTCATCCCGCCATGCCCGGCCCCCATCTCGGTCTTGAGCAGCAGCAGGTTGTCGTCGGTCTTGCGCGTGCGCAAACGGGCAACCCACTTGGCCGCCTCCCAGTACTGCACACGGCTGTCGTTGTAGCCGGCCACCACCAGCATGGCCGGATAGGCCTGGGCGCTGACGTTCTCGTAAGGCGCGTAGGCCTTGATGCGCGCGTACACCTCGGGCTCCGCGGGGTTACCCCATTCGTCGTACTCGGTGACGGTCAACGGCAGCTCGGGGTCGAGCATGGTATTGAGCACGTCGACGAACGGTACCTCGGCAATGGCACAGCGGAACAGTTCGGGACGCAGGTTGAGCACCGCGCCCATCAACAGACCGCCGGCGCTGCCGCCGCTGATGGCCAGGCGGTCAGCGGCCGTCACGCCTTTGGCGATCAGGTGTTCGGCGCAGGCGACGAAGTCGCTGAAGGTATTGTGCTTGTGTTCCTGCTTGCCAGCACGGTACCAGGCCTCACCCAGCTCGCCGCCGCCGCGCACATGGGCGATGGCAAAAGCCACGCCGCGCTGCAGCAGGCTCAGGCGGGCGTGGGAGAACCACGGGTCGAGGCTTTCACCGTAGGCGCCGTAGCCATACAGGTAGAGCGGCACGGTCTTGCCTTGGTCTTCGCGGCGGCGCACCAGGCTGATCGGCACCTGGGTACCGTCCGGCGCGGTGGCCCACAGGCGTTCGCTGACGTAATCGTCGGCATCGAACTGGCCCAGTACCGGGGTCTGTTTGAGCACTTGCTGGGCGCCCGTGGCCAGCTTCAGCTGGCGTACCTGGGCCGGGCGGTTGAGCGCTTCATAGCGCAGGCGCACACGGCGGCTGGCGAACTCCAGGCTGTCCTGCACGTACAGGCTGTAGGCCGCATCGGGTAATTCGACCCGGTAGGGAGCCAGCCCCTGCGGGCGCACTTCGATAATCGGCAGGCCACCTTCACGCAGGCTCAGGGTCAGCGCCTCGGCATTCAGGCTCAGGCCCTCGAGCATGACGTCGTCGCGGTGTGGCACCAGCACCTGCCACTGATCGCGGCTGGGTACCGGGGTGGCCGGAGCGTGGTAAAGGGCGAAGTTGATGCCGTCCTGGTTGCTGCGCATGAACCAGCGCCACTGACCGTCGAGCTGGCCGTGGTCAGGGAAGTATTCGTGGCCTTCGACCCGTGGCGCCAGGCAGGTGAACGCGGCCTGCGGTGTTTCGGCGTCCAGCACCCAGGCCTCGCTGGTGGTCTTGCTGTTAAGCAGCAGCACCAGCTGGCGCTCGGAGCTACTGCGGTAGCAGTGCAGGAAGAAGCGGCCGTCGGCCTCTTCGAACACCGTACTCGCATCGGCCTCGCCGAGGGCGTGGCGGCGCAAGCGCCAGGGGCGGTGGGTATCGTCCAGCTCGGCGAAGAACAGCGTCTGGCTGTCGTTGGCCCAAGTCATGCTGCCGTCGCAATCGTCGAAGGGCAGGGCGGTCAGATTGCCGCTGGTCAGGTCCTTGACGTACAGGGTGTAGATCTCGTCGCCACTGGTATCGAGGCTGTAGGCCAGCAGGCGGTGGTCGGGGCTGACGTTGAACGTGCCCAGCGACAGGAAGCCGCCGTTGGCCAGGGCGTTGGGGTCGAGCAGCAGCTGTTCCCGGCTTTCGTCGACCGTGTTGGAATCGTCCGCCGGGCGCGGGCAGCGGTAGTGGCGCGGGTATTCGTCGCCAGCGGTGGTGCGGGTGTAGTACAGGTACGGGCCCCAGGGCGAGGGCAGCGACAGGTCGGTTTCGAGGATGCGGCCCTTTATCTCTTCGAACAACTGCTCACGCAGCGCGGCCTGGTCGGCCAGGCAGGCCTCCTGATAGGTGTTTTCCGCGTGCAGGTAATCGAGCACTTCCTGGGTGTCGCGTTGTTGCAGCCAGGCGTAGGGGTCGGCGGCCTGGTCCTGGCGGGCAATGGGGGGGCGGGGCTTGGTTGGCATCGGAGATCTCTTGACCGGGACAGGGAGACGCTGTCTGCGCCCTGAAAAGTGTTTATCATAGGCATCTATTTGCCTGGCTTGCACGAACACCATGATCGAGAACGACTACACCTTCGCCTGGGGCCTCTACGCGGTCGCCGCCCTGGGTTGTCTGCTGGTGGGCTTCAAACTCACCGGCTGGATGTGGCGCTGGCTGCGTGAACCGCTGCGGGTGATCATCGCCGTGCTGCTGCTGACCCCGACCATCGTCGACCCGGTCAAGGACAGCTTCGCCCCGGCCATTGCCATCACCGCCCTGGACCTGGCCTTCAAGGTCGGCAACAACGCCTGGCGGGCGATTTCCGATATCGCCATGTACGGCATGATCGCTTTCGCCCTTTACATCGTCTTCGTGCTGATCCGCTGGCCGCTGGAAAAGCGCGCCCGCGAGCGGCGCGCGCAAGCCGAAGCAGCCGCCCAGCGACGCGTCGCCGAGGACAACGCCGTCATGACCGATGCGCCCATGGCCGCCGAACGGCGTGACCGTTATCGCAACGATCCACCCCCGGCTGCGCCTGCGGGCGGCGGCCGGGTCGAGCCACGCCTATAGGCGGAGACACGACCATGTGCGAACTGCTGGGCATGAGTGCCAACGTCCCCACCGACATCGTCTTCAGCTTCACCGGCCTGATGCAGCGTGGCGGGCGTACCGGCCCGCACCGCGATGGCTGGGGCATCGGCTTCTACGAAGGGCGCGGCCTGCGCCTGTTCCAGGACCCGGCCGCGAGCAGCGAGTCGGAAGTCGCCAACCTGGTGCAGCGCTACCCGATCAAGAGCGAAGTGGTGATCGGCCATATCCGCCAGGCCAACGTCGGCCGTGTGTGCCTGTCCAATACGCACCCGTTCGTCCGCGAAATGTGGGGCCGCAACTGGTGCTTCGCACACAACGGCCAGCTTGGCGAATTCAAGGGCGAAGCGACCTTCTATCGCCCGGTGGGCGACACCGACAGCGAGGCGGCCTTCTGCGACCTGCTCAACCGCATCCGCGCGGCCTTCCCCGAGCCTGTGGAAGTGGAACAGCTGTTGCCAGTGCTGGTCGAAGCCTGTGCCGAGTATCGCAGCAGAGGCGTGTTCAACTGCCTGCTCAGCGACGGCGACTGGCTGTTCTGCTTCTGCTCGACCAAGCTGGTACACATTACCCGGCGTGCGCCGTTTGGTGCCGCTCGTTTAAAGGATGTCGACCTGATCGTCGATTTTCACACCGAAACCACGCCCAACGACGTGGTAACGGTAATCGCCACCGAGGCCTTGACCGAAAACGAGACCTGGCGGCGCTACGAGCCTGGCCAATGGGGCCTGTGGCGCCACGGAGAGTGCGTTTCGCAAGGCCAGAGCTAAGGACGCTGCATGTTCAGAAGTTACCTGCGGTTGCTGCTGTTCACCTTCGGCCTGTTGGCCGGTATTCAGGTGCCTGGGCTGGTCAAGGACTACAGCCAGCGCGCCGAGGCGCATCTGTTCGAATCGCGCCAGGCGCTGGATGGCTTCAAGCAGACGGCCGAGCGTTTTTTCAATGGTGATCTGCAGGCCTTGGTGCGGCATTACCGGACCAGCGATGACCCGGTATTCCTGAGCGATGCCAACAGCATCGAGAGCCTGCTGATTCGCAATCAGCTGCTGGAAGATGAATGGCAGGCGCTGCAAGGGTCGTGGCTGAGCCGCACCTGGCATGTGCTGGTGCAGCCGGAGCCGCAGCTGCGCGAAGAGACGCTCAAGGGCTACAGCTACCAGATTCTGCTGGTGCCGGAGGCGATCGGCTGGGGCGTGGGGGCCGGGTTTGTGCTGGCGTTCGTGGTCGAGAGCCTGTTGCTGGGGATTGGCTGGGTGATCCTTGGCGGGCGGCGTGGGGCGGTGAAAGAGAGCTGGCGCTGAATTCTCTATTTCCTGTACCGGCCCTTTCGCGGGCAAGCCCGCTCCCACAGAGATATCACCACCTTTGATGCCTGTGCAGTACCTGTGTGCGGGCTTGCCCGCGAAGAGGCCGGTACAGGCAATACAAAGCTGTCAGACCAGCACGATTCTCTGCCCACCCACATCCCGCGCATACCGCTCCAGCACCTGCCGGCACACCCCGACCACCTCATCCACCAAGGCCACCCCCGTCTGCCAGGCCACCACCAGCTCCAGGCTCGGCGGCGGCTGCAAGCCTTCCAGCAACACCAGCTCACCGCGGCTCAACTCGGCATCCACCAACGCCGGTGGCAAGGCGCCAATGCCGAAACCATCACGCAATAACCGGGTAATCGCCGCCACCGAGTTCACACAGTTCAGGCGCGGCGTCTCGGCCCCGGCACCCTGCAACAGGCTGAGCACCTCCTGGTGCGGCCGGGAGTTCTTCGAGAAGGTCACAATCCGCTCGCGGCCCAACTCCGCCAGCGAGGCGAAGTCGCGCTGGTACACCGAGCCTGCCGCCACCACCCAGCCCATCGGGTAGCGTGCCAGGTCCTGGCTGCGGATCGATTGTTCGCGCAACAGGTCAGTCTGCAGGATCACGTCCAGAAAGCCCTTCTGCAGCTGCTCGCGCAGGTTCAGCGCAGTGTCGGCGACCAGTTCGATCTCCACCTGCGGGTAGCGCTCGGTCAACTCCGCGACCAACGCGCTCATCCAGGTGTGGATCACCGTGTCCATCACACCGAGGCGAATGCGCCCGACCTTGGCCCGGTCGCTGTCCAGCGACTGTTTCATGGCCTTGGCGGTGTCGAGCATGCGCTCGGCGTACTCCAGCACCTTGCTGCCTTCCGGCGTCAGGCTGACGCCACGGGAGTCGCGCAGCAGCAGCTTCACGCCAAGGTCAGCCTCCAGCGCGGCAATGCGGCTGGACACCGAAGCCTGGGTGGTGAACAGCTTCTCCGCGGTAAGGCGGAAGCTCTTGAGCCGGGCGACCCAGACGAAGGTTTCGAGGAAACGAAGGTTCATGATCAGTTTTTCTTGTTCCAGACCGGCGGTTTTTCTCGTTGGACGCGGGCGGCACGGCCTCTGAACATGACGCCCAGGCCGCGACGCCCGACGTCGCCCATAAAACAATACCAACAAGCCGAGGCAAGCATGAACCCAAGCGGCGTGCAGCAGCAGGTGCAATCCCCTTCTTCGACCGGGCCGTTCGCCTGGTATCGCGACATCGACCAACAGCAACGGCGCACGTTCTGGAGCTGCAAGATCGGCTATGGCCTGGACGGCATGGACACGCAGATGCTCAGCTTCGTCATCCCGACGCTGATCATGCTGTGGGGTATCACCACCGCCGAAGCGGGGCTGATCCACACCAGCACGCTGATTGCTTCGGCCATCGGTGGCTGGATCGCCGGCATCCTCTCCGACCGCATCGGCCGTGTGCGCACCTTGCAGCTGACGGTACTGTGGTTCGCCTTCTTCACCTTCCTCTGCGGTTTCGCCCAGAACTATGAACAACTGCTGATCGCCCGCACCCTCATGGGCTTCGGTTTCGGCGGCGAGTGGACGGCTGGTGCGGTGCTGATCGGCGAGGTCATCCGTGCCCAGGACCGGGGCAAGGCGGTGGGCATGGTGCAGTCGGGCTGGGCCATCGGCTGGGGTTTGACGGCGATCCTGTATGCGTTGCTGTTCACCTGGCTGCCGCCTGAGCAGGCCTGGCGTGCGTTGTTCCTGCTGGGCCTGGTACCGGCGATCTTCGTGATTTTCGTGCGTCGGCTGGTCAAGGACCCGGAGGTGTATCGCCAGGCCAAGGCCGAGGAAAAGGCCGAGGCGCCGTCGCACTTTTACGAGATCTTCGCCCCGGGCATGCTCTGGACCACCGTGCGCGCCTCGTTGCTGACTACCGGCGCGCTGGGCGGCTACTACGCCATCACCTCCTGGCTGCCGACCTTCCTCAAGAACGAGCGCGGCCTGAGCGTGCTGGGCACCGGCGGTTACCTGGCGATGGTCATCGTCGGTTCCTACATCGGTTATGTGGTCAGCGCTTACCTGTCCGACCTGCTGGGCCGCAAGAAGAACTTCATCCTATTTGCCGTGGGGTCGTTCATCATCGTGCTGCTGTACACACAGCTGCCGGTCAGCGACGGCGTGATGCTGTGGCTGGGTTTCCCGCTGGGCTTCTTCGCTTCGGGCATCTTCAGCGGCATGGGCGCGTTTCTGACCGAGTTGTTCCCTACGCGGGTACGTGGCTCGGGGCAGGGCTTCTGCTACAACATCGGCAAGGTCATCGCCGCGATGTTCCCACTGCTGATCGGTCTGCTGGGCGAGAAGATCCCCTTGGGCCTGGGCATCGGCGTGTTCTCTGCGGTGTCCTATGGCGTGGTGATCGTGGCGGCGCTGAGCCTGCCGGAAACACGCGGCAAACACCTTCAGGCGCGGTAAGGTAGGCCTATGAACATCGACACGGGAGCACGCCAGGTGAAACCCCTGCTACTCAATTGCGACATGGGCGAGAGTTACGGCAACTGGCGCATGGGCCTGGACGCCGAGGTGATGCCCTACATCGACTGCGCCAACATCGCCTGCGGTTATCACGCCGGCGACCCAGGCATCATGCGCCGCACCGTGGCCATGGCGCTGGAGCACGGCGTGACCATCGGCGCGCACCCGGCCTATCCGGACCTGGTCGGCTTCGGCCGCCGCTCGATGGCCTGCAGCCCTGAAGAAATCCGCGACCTGCTGCACTACCAGATCGGTGCCCTGGATGGCATCTGCAAGGTGCTCGGCGGCCGCGTGGCCTACGTGAAGCCCCACGGCGCGCTGTACAACGACATGATGGCCGACCCGCTCAAACTGCGTACGGTGCTGGAAGCCGTGGCGGCCTATGACAGTGGCCTGCCGTTGATGCTCATGGCCACTGCCGACAACAGCGCGGCCCAGGCCCTGGGCGATGAAGTCGGCGTGCCGCTGTGGTTCGAAGCTTTCGCCGACCGCGCCTACACCGCTAGCGGTCATCTGGTTTCGCGGCGCCTGCCGGGCGCAGTGCACCACGATCCGGCCTTGGTGGTCGAACAGGCACTGCACCTGGCCCGCGGCGAAGCACTGGTGGCGAATGATGGCAGCGCGTTGAAGCTGGCAGCCAGCACCCTGTGCGTGCATGGCGACAACGACAGCTCGGTAGCGGCCGTGCGGCAGATCCGCCAGGCCCTCGAAGCGCTGGAGGCGCGATGAAGCTGCGTATCGAAATCGTGGCCATCGACAGCCTGATGGTGCGCCTGTTCGACCGTATCGACGAAGCCAACATGCCGTGGATGCTTGCCGCCAGCCGGCGCCTGAGCGCGGCGTTCGGCGTGCACCTGGTGGACCTGGTGCCGTCCTACACCACGCTGATGCTGCAATCCGACCTGCCACCGGGCGAGGCGAGGGCGCTGATCACCCAGGCGCTGGACGGGTTGCAGCCGGACACCGGTAACGGTGGTCGGCGCCATGAAATCCCGGTGTGGTACGACGCCAGCGTCGGCCCGGAACTGCCCGTGCTCGCAGCACGCAGCGGGCTCAGCGAAGCCGAGGTGATCCGCCTGCACAGCGAGCGCGAATACCCGGTATTTGCCCTGGGTTTCGCCCCCGGTTTCGGCTTCATGGGGCTGGTCGACGAGCGCCTGGCCAGCCCCCGCCTGAGCACCCCGCGCAAGCGCGTGGCGGCCGGCAGCGTGGGTATCGCCGAGCGCCAGACGGCGGCATACCCGGCGGTGTCGCCGGGCGGCTGGAACCTGATCGGGCGCACACCGGTGCGGCTGTTCGACCGCGAACGCGAGGGCTGCAGCCTGCTGCAGCCGGGCGACCGAGTGCGCTTCGTGGCGGTATCGCGTGACGAATTCCTGGCCCTGGACGGCGATGTGGAGGCGCAAGGATGAATCAGTTGAAGATCGAGGCCAGTACCGCGCTATGCCAGTTGCAGGACGACGGGCGCTTTGGCGTGCGGCACCTCGGCGTAACCCAGGGCGGGGCGCTGGACTGGGTGGCGATGCACTGGGCCAACTGGCTGCTGGGCAACCCGCTGGGAGTGCCGGTGGTCGAAGTTGCTCTGGGTGGTTTCAGCGTGGTGGCTGAGCAGGACTGCGTGCTGGCGCTGGCCGGTGCCGACCTGGATGCACGGGTGGATGATCAGCCATTGCTGCCGTGGCGCAGCTTCAGGCTGGCCAAAGGGCAGCGCTTGACCCTGAAGCAGCCCAGACAAGGTGTGCGGGCCTACCTGGCAGCTCCGGGCGGGTTCCTTGGTGAGGATGTGTTGGGCAGCTGTGCGACGGTCGTGCGCGAAGAACTGGGGGGTGTCGATGGGCGAGGATCGGCGCTAGGGAAGGGACAGATGTTGTCTTTTGCCGGTGATTCGCCGGCCTTGCGCGAAGTCCCGGCAGCCGAGTGCCCGCGCTATGCGGTCAAGCCCGTGCTCGATCTGGTGATGGGCGCGCAGATCGGCGATTTCAGCGGGATAAGCCTGTTCGAGGCGTTCAACCGTGAATGGACGCTGGACAGCCGGGCCGACCGCATGGGCATCCGCTTGCTGGGGCCAGAGCTGGTTTACCAGGGCACGCCGATGATTTCCGAAGGCATTCCATTGGGGGCTGTGCAGGTGCCACCGGACGGGCAACCGATCGTGTTGCTCAATGATCGGCAGACCATTGGTGGCTACCCGCGGCTGGGGGCGTTGACGCCGTTGGCGTTGGCGCAACTGGCGCAGTGCATGCCGGGGGCGGTGGTGCGGTTCAGGGCTGTGGTGCAGGACGAGGCGTGGCGGGAGCAGCAGGCTTATGGGCGGCGTTGGCTTTGAGATTTTGGGGCTGCTTTGCAGCCCTTTCGCGACACAAGGCCGCTCCTACAGTAGTGCGCGATTTCCTGTAGGAGCGGCCTTGTGTCGCGAAAGGGCCGCAAAGCGGCCCCTGGGCATTAGCTATTTGGACAGGTATCGCATCCCTTCCTCCAACCCTTGCAAGGTCAGAGGATACATCTTGTCCTCGATCAGATCCCGCATCAGATGGGTCGACGCGGTGTAGTCCCAGGCCTGCTTGGGATACGGGTTGATCCAGATGATTTTCCTGAATTTCTCCATGAAGCGCTGTATCCACACATACCCCGCCTCTTCGTTCCAGTGCTCGACGCTGCCCCCCGGCTGGGTGATCTCGTACGGCGCCATGGCCGCATCGCCGACGAAGATCACCTTGTAGTCATCGCCATACTTGTGCAGCAGGTCGAAGGTGGAAAACCGCTCCGAGGTGCGGCGCAGGTTGTTCTTCCACACCGACTCGTACACGCAGTTGTGGAAGTAGTAATACTCAAGGTGCTTGAACTCGGTCTTGCAGGCCGAGAACAGCTCTTCGCAGACCTTGACGTGGGCGTCCATCGAGCCGCCGATGTCGAACAGCAACAGCAGCTTCACCGTATTGCGCCGCTCCGGGCGCATCTGGATGTTCAGCAGCCCTGCGTCACGCGCGGTGTGGTCGATGGTGCCGTCGATGTCCAGCTCTTCGGCGGCGCCTTCGCGGGCGAACTTGCGCAGCCGGCGCAGGGCCAGCTTGATGTTGCGCGTGCCCAGTTCGACCTGGTCGTCGAGGTTCTTGTACTCGCGCTGGTCCCAGACTTTCACGGCCTTGCCCTGGCGCTTGCCCGCCTCGCCGACGCGGATGCCTTCGGGGTTGAAGCCGCCCGAGCCGAACGGGCTGGTGCCGCCGGTGCCGATCCATTTGTTGCCACCGGCGTGGCGTTCCTTCTGCTCTTCGAGGCGCTTCTTGAATGCCTCTAACAGCTTGTCCAGGCCGCCCAGCGACTGGATCTGCGCACGTTCCTCATCGCTCAGTGAGCGCTCGAACTCTTTGCGCAGCCAGTCTTCCGGGATCAGTGCCTCAATGTGCTGATCGAGGTTTTCCAGCCCCTTGAAGTAGGCGCCGAAGGCCCGGTCGAACTTGTCGAAGTGGCGCTCGTCCTTCACCAGGATGGCGCGAGCCAGGTAGTAGAACGCGTCCATGTCGGCGAACACCACGCCTTTTTGCAGGGCGTGGTGCAGGTCGAGCAGTTCGCGTACCGACACCGGCACGTTCGCCGCGCGCATTTCATTGAACAGGTTGAGCAGCATGGCCCGGCTCCTGTCAGCGGTTGCCGCGCCGGCTCATGAAGGCCAGGCGCTCGAGCAGTTGCACGTCCTGCTCGTTCTTGACCAGGGCACCGGCCAGTGGCGGGATGGCCTTGGTCGGGTCACGTTCGCGCAGCACGGCTTCGCCGATGTGGTCTGCCATCAACAGCTTGAGCCAGTCCACCAGCTCGGAGGTGGAGGGCTTTTTCTTCAGGCCCGGCACCTTGCGTACGTCGAAGAACACGTCCAGGGCCTCGCTCACCAGCGACTGGCTGATGTTCGGGTAGTGCACGTCGACGATCTGCTGCAGGGTGCCGCGGTCAGGGAAGGCGATGTAGTGGAAGAAGCAGCGGCGCAAGAAGGCGTCGGGCAGCTCTTTTTCGTTGTTGGAGGTGATGATGATGATCGGGCGCTGTTTCGCCTTGATGGTCTCGTCGATTTCGTAGACGTAGAACTCCATCTTGTCGAGTTCCTGCAGCAGGTCGTTGGGGAACTCGATGTCGGCCTTGTCGATCTCGTCGATCAGCAAGATCACCCGCTCATCGGCCTCGAAGGCCTCCCACAGCTTGCCCTTCTTCAAGTAGTTGCGCACGTCGTGGACCTTGTCCACGCCCAGCTGCGAGTCGCGCAGGCGGCTGACCGCGTCGTACTCGTAGAGACCCTGGTGGGCCTTGGTGGTGGACTTGATATGCCAGGTGATCAGGCGTGCGCCGAACGAGGCGGCGAGTTGCTCGGCGAGCATGGTCTTGCCGGTGCCGGGTTCGCCCTTGACCAGCAGCGGGCGTTCGAGGGTGATGGCCGCGTTGACCGCCAGTTTCAGGTCGTCTGTGGCGACGTAGTCGCGGGTGCCTTCGAACTTCATGGGTCTGTCCTCTGCCTTAAGCCTGTTCGGGCCTCTTCGTGGGCACGCCCGCTCCCACGGGTACTGCACAAACTTCTGGATTTGTGGGGTACCTGTGGGAGCGGGCATGCCCGCGAAAGGCCCAACACCTGTTTTCGATTTGTTACCGACTATAACGCGGGGTTGCGCAGCTGGAAACGCAGACCGGGCATTCAGTCCCTGAATGGCCCGTCACGCCCGCTCAGTCGGATTTGGGCGGCGGCTGCTCGTAGCGCGCGTTGAAGGCCTGGATGAAACCGTTGCGCAGGATCTGCAAGAACGCCTCGAAGGCGCTGATATTCTGCTTGTGTACGCTGCCGCTGAGTTCCACGCGGGTGGCGAACTGGTTCTTCGGCTGGTTCTTCAGCACGGTTTCGGTGGCACCCACCACGGCTTCCCAGATCGAGCGAAAAAAGCCTTTATCCTTCTCTTGCACATCCTGCTGCCAGTCGAACACATCCACATCGCGCAGCAATGGCTTGATGTAGCCATGCAGCCGGCCATCCTCGGCCTGGGCCTCGATCACCACGTCGCCATGCCCGGCATTGAAGTCGAATTTTCCGTAGGCACTGGCAAAATCGTTGAGCTTGCGCAGTTCGATGCCCGTGGCGCGCAAGCGAAACTCGAAGTCGTCGAAATCACTGAACGGGTCGAAGGTCGCGCGGCTTTCGACCTTGGCATCACCTGCGATCAGCGCG
Source organism: Pseudomonas sp. NPDC089996 (assembly GCF_044748405.1). Lineage (NCBI taxonomy): Bacteria > Pseudomonadati > Pseudomonadota > Gammaproteobacteria > Pseudomonadales > Pseudomonadaceae > Pseudomonas > Pseudomonas sp. NPDC089996. The sequence continues at coordinate 11,822 of NZ_JBIVGA010000016.1, forward strand.
GTAGCGTCGAAGCTCGCGTCGCGCCGGCCCTTTTCGTCGCGCACATTGGTCAGGTTGCGGATGTCGGCATCGAGCCGGGTTGCCTTGAGGTCGACCGGTGGCCTGGAATTGAAGTTGCGAAAGGTCAGGGTGCCGTTTTCGATGTGCACTTCGTTGAGGGTGATCGGCAGCAGTTTTTCCAGCTGCTGGCGCCAGTCGGTGCCCTGGCCGGTCTGTGACGCCTGCTTGCTGCCGCCATCGACAAAGTTGAGTTCGGGGCGCAGGAAGGTCACCTTGGCCACCACGGCCTGGTCGTAGATCAGCGAATGCCAGCTCACCGACAGGTCGATCAGCGGCGCATCCAGCAGCGGCACCGGTACCTTGCCGGTGGTCTTGACGATCTTCAGGCCATTGATCTGGTACGCGCCGCGCCACCACGCCAGGTCGACGTCGGCCACCTGGCCGCGGTATTCGCCCATGTCGGCGAGCTTGTCGTTCAGGTAATCGCGCACCAGGTAGGGCAGGGCCAGCTGCAAGGCCACCAGCAGCACGATCAGGCTGGTCAGGGCAATCAGTGGCCAGCGATAGCGGGCTTTCATCGCGGGGCTCTCCGGGGCGGGATGCACGGTTGACCGCAGCCAAAGCCTGGTAGTTCGAACAGGCTTTACTGGCCACCGGGGCGGGCTTACCCTTTAAGTCTTTCCCTGCCGTTTCTCATGTTCAAGGACCCTGCCATGAGCCGTATCTACGCAGACAACGCCCATTCCATCGGCAACACGCCGCTGGTGCAGATCAACCGCATCGCCCCACGCGGGGTGACCATCCTCGCCAAGATCGAGGGGCGCAACCCGGGCTACTCGGTCAAGTGCCGGATCGGCGCGAACATGGTCTGGGACGCCGAGAGCAACGGCAAGCTCAAACCGGGCATGACCATCGTCGAGCCGACCTCGGGCAACACCGGTATCGGCCTGGCCTTCGTCGCTGCTGCCCGTGGCTACAAGCTGATTCTTACCATGCCGGCCTCCATGAGCCTGGAACGGCGCAAGGTGCTCAAGGCGCTGGGCGCAGAGCTGGTGCTGACCGACCCGGCCAAGGGCATGAAAGGCGCCATCGAGAAGGCCAGCGAAATCGTCGCCAGCGACCCTGCCCAGTATTTCCTGCCGGGCCAGTTCGAAAACCCGGCCAACCCGGCGATCCACGAAAAGACCACCGGGCCGGAGATCTGGAACGACACTGACGGCGCGGTGGACGTGCTGGTGGCTGGCGTGGGTACCGGCGGCACCATTACCGGCGTGTCGCGCTATATCAAGCACACCCAGGGCAAATCGATCCTGTCGGTGGCGGTCGAGCCGGTGGCTTCGCCGCTGATCAGCCAGACCCTTGCCGGCGAAGAGCTCAAGCCAAGCCCGCACAAGATCCAGGGCATCGGTGCCGGCTTCGTGCCGAAAAACCTCGACCTGTCGATCGTCGACCAGGTCGAGACCGTGACCGACGAAGAGTCCAAGGCCATGGCCATTCGCCTGATGCAGGAAGAGGGCATCCTGTGCGGTATTTCCTGTGGAGCGGCCATGGCAGCTGCAGTGCGCCTGGCCGAAAAGCCGGAGATGCAGGGTAAGACCATCGTCGTAATCCTGCCCGACTCGGGCGAGCGTTACCTGTCCAGCATGCTGTTCAGCGACCTCTTCAGCGAGCAGGAAAACCAGCAGTAATCAGCCCTGCCGCTGATCCGGCGCAACATTCGGCGGCCTGGTTCATTGCAAAATCTTCATGACACAGATCCCGCCCGGGTTGTTTTTACCTGGGCGGGATGGGTTTATGATGGCCGGATGATTTTCCGGGAGCAGGCAGCGCTGGCCTGCTCTTTTTCCAAGGAGTGTTGCATGACCTTTTCCTTCCTCGCCAAGGCGGGTGTCCTGCTGGTGTTCTTCGGCAGCGTGCTGTACGTGCACCTGCGCGGAAAGGCGCGCCTGCCGGTACTGCGCCAGTTCGTCAACCATTCGGCGCTGTTCGCTCCTTATAACAGCCTGATGTACCTGTTCTCCGGTGTGCCGTCCAAACCTTACCTGGACCGCCAGCGGTTCCCCGAACTCGACGTGCTCAAGGACAACTGGCAGGTGATCCGCGAAGAGGCCATGCGCCTGTTCGACGAGGGCTACATCCGCGCTGCCGAGAAGGACAACGATGCCGGCTTCGGTTCCTTCTTCAAGAAAGGCTGGAAGCGCTTCTACCTGAAGTGGTACGACAAGCCGCTGCCGTCTGCCGAAGCCCTGTGCCCGAAAACCGTCGAGCTGGTCAGCAGCATTCCCAACGTCAAGGGGGCGATGTTCGCCCTGCTGCCAGGTGGCAGCCACCTGAACCCGCACCGTGACCCGTTCGCCGGTTCGCTGCGTTACCACCTGGGCCTGTCGACCCCCAATTCGGACGCCTGCCGCATCTACGTCGATGGCGAGGAATACGCCTGGCGTGACGGCGAGGACGTGATGTTCGACGAAACCTACGTGCACTGGGTGAAGAACGAAACCGACGTGACCCGGGTGATCCTGTTCTGCGACATCGAGCGCCCGCTGAGCAGCCCGCTGATGACCCGCCTCAACCGCAAGGTCAGCGCCTTCCTCGGCCGTGCCACCGCGCCGCAGAATACCGATGACGAGCGTGTTGGCGGGATCAACCAGGCGTATGCCTGGAGTAAGCGCTTCAGCAACAAGATCAGTACCCGCATGAAGCAGTTCAAGCGCGCCAACCCCAAGGCCTATCGCATCCTGCGGCCGGTGCTGGCGGTGGTGGTGGCTTACGTGCTGTACCGCTGGTTGTTCTGATTGCAGGCCCGGCCCTTTCGCGGGGCAAGCCCGCTCCCACAGGTACATCACAAGCCTCAGGACTGTGTGATCACTGTAGGAGCGGGCTTGCCCGCGAAGAGGCCGGAACAGGCTATTGCCCATCTCAAGATTCACCGCTATATTCCGAAACACTTCTCTTCCCTGAAGACCCGATCATGCCAGCCATCCCTTCCACCACCAGCTTTGCCATCGCGCCAGTCGCGGGCATGGTCGTGCGTGGCAGTCAGCAGCCGGCCATGATCAGTCACTACCCACCACCTGTCAGTGGCGTTGTAGGCGGCGTAGCTCCGCCTCCTTGCGTTGTCGTGCTGGACTGATCGGCTTCTGGCCGCATCCCTTCGCACCTGCAACCTACTGAACACGGTCGGCACCTTCCCTCGCTGAAGTTCACGCCCGCCGTCTGGCTTTTTCGCCTCATATCAGGTGGCAATACATGTCTGTCTTCAACAAAGCATCCGTGGCCTCGGCGGCCACTACCAGCCTGTTCGTCCTGCTCTGGAGCAGCGGCGCAATCGTTTCCAAGCTTGGCCTGGCCCATGCCAGCCCCTTCGCCTTCCTGCTGCTGCGCTCGGCGCTCGCCCTGACCGGCCTGCTGTTGATCGGCCCGATGCTCGGCTTGCGCTGGCCGCGCAGCAGGGGTGCGATCCTGCGTGCCCTGGGCACCGGCTGCGTGCTGCTTGGCGCCTACCAGATCTTCTACCTGCTGGCACTCAACACCCATGTCACCCCCGGCGTGATGGCCACGGTGATGGGCGTGCAACCGATCCTCACCGTGGTGCTGATGGAGCGCCAGCGCTCCTGGAGCCGGCTGTTCGGCCTGGGACTTGGGCTTGGTGGGCTGGTGATGGTGGTGTATCAGGGGATCAACCTGGGCGGTGTATCACTGCTCGGCATGCTGTTCGCCCTGTTGGCGCTGGCCAGCATGACCTTTGGTTCGATCCTGCAGAAGCGCATTACCGACAACCCGATGGGCACCCTGCCGTTGCAGTACATCGCCGGCTTCGCCATGTGCGCGGTGTTCGCGCCGCTGCAGCCGCTGCACGTGGAGTGGGCCGGCGGTTTTGTCGGGGCGCTGCTGTGGATGGGGCTGGTGGTGTCGCTGCTGGCCACCTTGCTGCTGTACCGGCTGATCGCCAAGGGTAACCTGGTCAATGTCACCAGCCTGTTCTATCTGGTGCCAGCGGTGACTGCAGTGATGGATTTCCTGATCTTCGGTAACCGCCTGGCGCCGCTGAGCCTGCTGGGCATGGGGCTGATCGTGGTCGGCTTGCTGTTCGTGTTCCGCAAGCCTGCCGCGCGGCTGGCCGAGGCGTAAGGCCTAGCGGAATTCTTCAGGGATGGCGTGGCGCAATACGCCTTCCTCGAAATCGAGGATGCCGGCTTCGCGCTGGGTCAACAAGTAGTAGAGCAGGGTGTCGAGGGCCCGCTCGGGCGGGACTTCGACGGCCAGCATCCGCACTGCCGGTTCGGCCTGGCAGGGGCAGCCGAACTCTTCGATTGCCGCGTGAACCTGTTCGAGTTCATTCGCCACTTTTACCCGAATGCGAAATACCGAAGTACCGCTGCTCTGTTGCAGGGCGCCGAACCACAACTGCTCGCCGTCCTGGGTAGTGCTGATAAGGTCGCCGGGCGCGATGCCGTAGGCATAGAAGGGGGTGCTGTCGACCACATAGCCGTTGGCGGTACGCTGTGCCCAGAGGCCTTCGACCGATGCAGCCGGGTAACCATGGGCGTCCTGCTCAAGGCGCCAGAGCACGATCTTGTAGTCGCAGTGCATGTTCGGAGTCAGCTACAGGAGGGCGGTCTATGTTAATGCCCTTTGACTGGCCTGTCTGTGGATTTTGGGGCTGCTTTGCAGCCCTTTCGCGACACAAGGCCGCTCCTACAGGCGTTCGCGTTTCCCTGTAGGAGCGGCCTTGTGTCGCGAAAGGGGCGCAAAGCGCCCCCGACAATTCAGAAGTAGTAGCCGATATTGATGTTGGTCCGGTAATACCAGTCATTGCTGCCCACCGAGCTGGTACTGGTCCACCCCGTGCCGTTCTCCGCCCCGCCAAACGGGTTGGCATTGCGCGCCCAGGTCAGGTCGACCCAGGCCATCACCGGCATCGCCAGGAACTGCACACCCACGGTGAACATCTGTGAATCATCCCAGTCGCGCTTGTCTTTCATCATGCGGCTGTAATCGCTGTACAGCTTGACCTTCTTCAGTTGCCTCAGCCCTGGCGTGTACACGTCATAGCCGATGTTGAGCGCGGCGATGGTCGCTTTTGACGCGATCAGGTACGCCGGGGTCAGACCGTTGCCGCCCATCAGCACCGTATCGTCGCTGACACCCGACGGGTTGCGCGGGTCGTACTCATAACGGATAGCTTGGCCGGTAACGGTCCAGTTGCCACGGTTGACCAGCGCATGCACGCCCGCTGCCCAATAGTCGCCGTCGTCATGGGTGGTGGCGTTGTACAGCTGGGCAGTGGCCAGCGAGGCGCCGAGCTCGGTCTTCCAGCCATCGCCGGTGAACGTGCGGGCGACCCGGGCGTTGACCTGGTTGCGCTTTTCGTTGTCCTGGCGCGACTGGGTGAAGGCCACGGCGTTGTCATCCAGGTCGCTGAAGCGGCCGACCTCAGGTGAGTAGCGGATACCCGTTGGCAGCATGCGCGGGAAGTAGCCCAGCTGCAGGTCCCAGTCGCTGTCCTTGTAGCTGTACTTCAGGCCCGTACCGGCGCTGACGCCATAACCCATGAAGAACGGGATGTGGTAGCTCCAGCCGAATTGCGGGTACGGCTCCAGGCCGAACGGCTTGAAGGGCGCGCCCAGCTGCAGGTTGGATTGGGGGTTGATGCGGTAGCCGACGAAGCCATGGTCGATGGCGCGCTTGCCGTCGTCCTGGAACCAGTAGCCGATGTCGCTGAACACCTGACGGTGGCTGGCCTGGACGTCCAGGCGGAAGGTGTCGAAGAGGAACCGGCCGTTGTTCTCGGTGGTGTCCCAGTGTTCGTCGCGGTAGTTCACCCGCAGCGCGCCGCCGATGTCCAGGCTGCTCTGGCCGTCGTCGCTGCGCCAGGCGATGTGCGGGAAGGGCTTGCGCGTACTGGGTGGCTGGTCGGGGGCTGCCGGACCGGGTTCGGAGGCCAGGGTGGTGCCGGTGGTGACGAGCAGACCGAGGGTGATCAGGTATCTGTTCATGCTGTGCCCTGCAAGGTTGGGGCAGTTTTCGCGGGCAGCAGCGGGCCCTCACCCCTTTGCAGGGATGTTTCGAGGGATAGCTGGCTGAAAGCAAAAACTGGGGGGTGGTTTTATTGTTCTAGTTTTTGTTGTGCCTGTGCCGGCCCTTTCGCGGGGCAAGCCCGCTCCTACAAGGGGTGCGCGGTCCCTGTAGGAGCGGGCTTGTCCCGCGACGAGGCCGGCACAGGAAGGTCAGAGGTCCAGCACCAGGCGCCGGCTCTTGCAGCCCGACACACAGACCATCATCGAGCCATTGGCCGCACGCTCGGCCTTGGTCAGCACGCCGTCGCGGTGGTCGATATCGCCTTCCAGCACCCGTGTCTCGCACGAGCCGCACACGCCTTCACGGCAGCTGTGGTCGATGTCGCAACCGGCCTCCAGCAGTACGTCCAGCAGATTCAACCCCGGCTCGACATTCAGCGTCTTGCCGCTTTTGCGCAGCTCGACGCTGTAGCTATCCAGGGCATCCTCGGCTGCGGCCACTTCCACGGCAGTGAAGCGCTCGATGTGCGCGTGGGTATAGCCCAGCTGTTCGCAGGTCGCCTCGAACGCATCGAGCATCGGCGTCGGCCCGCAGCAGTAGAAGTGCGTGTCGGCACTGCGGCCTGCCAGGTATTGGGCGAGGTCCGGCAAACTGCCTTTCTCGTCATTGAAGTGGTACACCACCTTCGCCCCCAGTTCCGCCAACGGCTCTAGCAGCGCCGCCTCGCGCCGCGAGCGGGCGCAGTAGATCAGCTCGGCCGGGCGCCCCAGCGCCAGCAACTGGCGGAACATGCAGTAGATCGGCGTGATGCCGATGCCGCCAGCCACCAGCACGCTGTGGCTGGCGCGGGTGTCCAGGGCGAAATTGTTGCGCGGTTGCGAGATGCTCAGCTGCGTGCCCACGCGCAGCTGTTCGTGCACATAGCGCGAGCCGCCACGGCTGCTGCGGTCGCGCAGGATGCCGACCACATAGCGCCCCTGGTCGCTCGGCGAGTTGAGCAGCGAGTAGCTGCGCACCAGGCCGTTGGGCAGGTGCAGGTCGATGTGCGCGCCGGCCTCGAACGGGGCGAATACGGTGTCGCCCCAAGGCCGCAGCTCGACGCTGATGACGCCGTCGGCTTCATGAGGCAGGGTATGCACCAGCGCGCTGACTACGGATGCGTTGGACATCGCTCACCTCACGGCAGTTGTTTGGCTTCGATCAGGGCCAGCTGTTCCTTGGCCTTGCCTTTCAGGTAGCGGCGCAGGCGCACCACGCCCAGATCATGCTGGTACAGGTTTTCGCGTTGGTTGGCGTCCGGTTCCATGAACTCCAGCAGCACCCGGTCCTGCTCCAGCACCGCCCAGTGGCGTGCTTCCAGGCGGTTCTTGTAGAGGAAGCGCCAGGTGTCGCGCTGCCAGCCGGTCAGCGGCCGCGCGCGCCAGTGGAACACCGCCGCCAGCGCGCGACTGCTCGGGGTGTAGCTGCCGATGATGGTGAAGTTGCCGCCCGGGCCGCCGGTTTTCGGGTAGGGGATTTCCAGGCGCAGCCAGTGGCAGCCGTTGTCGAGGAATTCGGTCCAGTCGAAGTTGACCCCGCGCTGGCCTTCCTTCTCGAAGAAGAAACCCTGCTCGGTGTCGCGGGTGACGAACCTGGCGGTGGCCTCGCCCTCGCTCATCGAGTGCGACATCTTGTGCAGGTAGGTGCCGTGCATCGGGTCCATGACATTGTCGAGCACGTAACGGTAGTCGCCTTTCCACTCGGTGTAGCAAAGGAAGCTGCTCCACTCGGGCGAGGTCAGTTGTTCGGGCAGTACCAGTTCGGGCGGCGTGTCCAGGTGCGGGTCGGTGGCATTGAACAGGAAAATCGCCCCGGCTGCCTCGCGGGTATGGAACATCCGTGTCGGGCGGCTGCCTTCGAGCTTGCAGCCTGGGCTGCCGGGCACCTTGGTGACGGTGCCGTCGCAGCGCACTTCGACGCCGTGGTAAGGGCACTGCAGGCGGTCGCCCAGCACCGGGCCCTGGGAAAGCGGTGCACCGCGATGTGGGCAGTGATCTTCGAGGGCGTGGACACTGCCATCGTTGTCGCGCCACAGGGCGATCTTGTAGCCCAGGCGGCGGATCGACAGCGGCCGCTCGCCAAGCAGCTCCGACGGCAATACCGGGAACCAGAGGTCTTTCAAGCCATTGGCCAGGTGTTGTTCAACAGGGTCGACGGTTACGTGCATGTTCATCTTGTTCTGCCTCCAGCGGGTCACTCGCCCAGCCGTGCCATCAGGGTTTTGAAAGCGTGTTCGGTCCACTGGCCGCTTGTCAGCGGGCAGGGCGGGCCGGCCAGATCGAGGTGGGCGAGCAGTTCGCCCAGTTCGCTCACGCCATTGCCGTAGGCGCGTTCGATCGAATCGCCGAGCAGGTCCTCGAATGGCGTGTTGGGGCGCTTGCGCGCCTGATGGGGTTGCAGGTAAACCTCGGTGCTGCTCATGGGGTGGCCCTCAATTATTCTTCGGTTTGTCGGTGAGGAATTTGCCTTGTGGCGCTTCAGCGTGCTGCTGGCGCCGGGTGTTGCCGTCGATGCCCCCGGCGATCGCCCATTCGGCGAACACTGTTGGCCCGGGTTCGAACTCGCGCGGCTGCCAGTCGCCGGTCAGCTGGTCTTCGTCGGCGTAGTACTCGACCAGTGCGCCGGCCGGGTTCTTGAAGTACCAGAAGAACGCCGACGACACGGGGTGCCGGCCTGGGCCGATCTCGGTGGCCCAGCCGCAGCGCGAGATGTGCATGCCGCCGCCGAACACTTCGTGCAGGTCGCGCACGGTGAACGCCACGTGGTTGAGCCCGGCCCGTGGGGCCGGCAGCTGCAGCATGAACAGGTCGTGGTGGCCGCCTTCCTCTGCGGTGCGCAGGAAGGCGCCGCGGTTCGGGTAACGGTCCGACGCCTGGAAGCCGAAGCGCTCGTGGTAGAACGCTTCGCAGGCGTTGACGTCGGTGACGAAGAACACCACATGGCCGACTTCGATCGGCGTGGCGCGCTCGTACACCGGCGCCGGCTTGTTGATGCGGCCCTTGGTCTGCCAGGTGTTGTGGCCGCTGCATTCGAGCTCCAGCGGGCGCTTGCGGGTCACCTGCAGGCGGATCGCCAGGCCGTTGGGGTCGGTGCAGCCGATGCGGCCGTTGCCTTCGACAAAGCCCGGGTCGTTGGCGATGCGCTGGCTGTAGAGGGCAAGGTCGGCCTGGCTCTCCACGCCCCAGACCACTTCGCGCACGGTCGAGCCCGGCTCGATGGCCGGCGGCAGGCCGGGTTTGTCGATGGCGGCCAGGATCACGCGGCAGCCGTTGAGGGTTTCGAAGACGATTTCATCGTCAGCGGCGCTGACCTGGGTCAGGCCCCAGTCGCTGAAGAACCGTGCGCTGGTGGCCAGGTCCTCCACGCCGTAGGTGACTTCGTCGATGCCCAGTACGCTCATTGCCCTGCCTCCACGCCGGCCCAGGCCAGCGGTTGTTGGTTCATGCCCCAGTAGAGGCTCTTTTGTTCCATGTACTGCAGGATGCCCAGGCGACCCTTCTCGCGGCCCAGGCCGCTGTCGCGCCAGCCGCCGAACGGGGTCGAGATGGAGAACTGCTTGTAGGTGTTGATCCATACCGTGCCGGCCTGCAGCTTGCGGCCCAGTGCCCAGGCGCGCTTGTAGTCACGGCTCCAGATGCCAGCGGCGAGGGCGTACAAGCTGTCGTTGGCCTGCTCGATCAGTTCGGCCTCGCTGTCGAAGGGCATGGCCACCAGCACCGGGCCGAAGATTTCTTCCTGGCACACCTGCTGCTGGTTGCCCAGGCCTTCGAGGATGGTCGGCGGGTAGAAGTAGCCCTGGTCGAACAGGCCGCCGCTCGGACGCTGGCCACCCAGGCGCAGGCGTCCGCCCTCGGCCAGGCCGAGGGCGACGTAGCGCTCCACCGACTCACGGTGGGCGGCGCTGATCAGCGGGCCCATCTGCGTTCCCTCGTCGGCCGGGTCGCCCAGGCGAAGTTGCGCGGCGGCAGCGGTCAGGCGGGCCATGAACGGCTCGTACAGGGGGCGGGCGACGAACAACCGGGAGCCGGCGATGCAGGCCTCGCCGGAGGAACTGAAGATGCCGTACAGCACCCCGGCCACGGCGTGGTCGAGGTCGGCGTCGTCAAGCACGATCGTCGGCGACTTGCCGCCCAGCTCCAGCGACACGGGCATCATCTTGTCGGCGGCGATATGGGCGATGTGCTTGCCCGTTTTCGTGCCGCCCGTGAAGGACACGCGTTTGACCAACGGGTGGCGGGTCAGCGCATCGCCGAGCAGCGAGCCCTTGCCCGGCAGCACGCTGACCAGCCCCTTGGGCAGGCCGGCGTCTTCACAGATGCGTGCCAGTTGCAGGGCCAGCAGCGGGGTGATTTCTGCCGGTTTGATCACCACGGCATTGCCGGCGGCCAGAGCTGGGGCGACTTTCTGTGCCTCGCTGGCAATGGGCGAGTTCCAGGGGGTGATCGCCGCGACTACGCCCATCGGCTCATACACGCTCATGCTGACGAAATCGCCGCGCGACGGGGTGATGGTTTCTTCCAGGGTCTCACAGGCAGCAGCGAAGAACTGGAAGGTGCCGGCGGCGCTGGCCACCAGGGCGCGTGTCTCGTTGATCGGCTTGCCGTTGTCCTGGCGTTGCAGCTGCGCCAGCTCCTCGGCGCGTTCGCGGATCAACCCGGCGATGCGGTAGAGAACGGCAGCGCGTTCATGGGGTTTACGCTGCGCCCAGCCGCTGTGCAGGAAGGCCTGGTGCGCGCCTTGTACGGCGGCTTCGACATCGTCCAGGCTGGCGGCGTTGAGCCAGGCCACCGGTTCGCCGGTGGCCGGGTAGCAGGTGGCGTAGCGCGCACCACCGCCCAGGCGCCAGGTGCCGGCGATGCAAAGGGGTAGAGTCTGTTCCGCAGTCATGGCGTTCCCCTAGATGGAAATGGCATGGGCATGGTTGCCCAGGGCGCGGACCACGCTGTACACGGTCAGCGCGGAGGTTTTCGGGTTGGCCTGCAACGGCTTGCCGTGCAGGCGCATTTCAAAGCCGCCGAAGGTGCCGCGGGCCTTGACCTGGTGCACGTTCTCTTCACTGTGCGGGTCGGCGATCAGGGTCACCCAGGTGCGGTCCAGGCCCAGCCCGGCCAGCGACAGGGTGGCGGCGACGTTGGCATTCTTCGGGTACAGCCGGGCGGCTTCGCGGGCGCTGCCCTGGAAGATCACCGTGGCCTCGCCCAGGCTGTCGAGGGCACAGGCCTGCTCGGCCGGCGTGTCCTTCCAGGCCCGCGCCGGCTTGCGCCCGGTGTACTCCACAGTGTCCAGGCCGCCGACCTTGGCCGCCGACAGTGCATCGATGCCGCCAATGGCGCCGGGCAGCAGCTCGATGCGGGTAGTGCCACGCGCCGCCGCCGCTTCCAGGCGCTCGACCAGCCCCGGTTCGGACAAGGCGCCAACCGAGACCACCAGGCACGGGATGCCGCGCTCGAGCGCTGGCAGCACATGTTCTTCGATGGCGCGGTGGCCGGCGCATTCGAGCAGCAGGTCGGGGCGCGCGTCGGCCGGCAGCGCGGTCAGCACTTGCGGTGGCCGGCGCAGGCGTGACAGGCGCTCGACCACCAGCGCTTCGGAGCCGGGCGAGGCGATGACCGCATCAACCTGCAACTGCGGGTCATGCTCCAGCAGTTCCAGCACGGCCACGCCGATGGCGCCGCAGCCGATCATGGTGATATGCAGCATGGGCAAATCCTCAGGCGGCGGTGGCTTTCTGCGAGCGGGTTTCGCTGTTGGGCGGGCCGGCGAACCGGGTGGCGAACGGGCCGACACTGAGCATGTCGACTTCCAGCAGGAACGGGCCGTCGCTGCCCAGGGCGCCTTCGAGCACCGTGCCGAAGTCCTTGAGGTCGCGCACCAGGCCATGGCGCAGGCCCAGCGATTCGGCAAGCTTGGCGTAGTCCGGAGTGTGCAGCTCGACGTAGGCGTGGCGGGCGCCGTAGATGGCGTCCTGGATGTTGCGGATCACCCCGTAGCGCTGGTCGTTCATCAGCAGGATGACCACGTTGGCTTTCTCCTGCACCAAGGTCGCCAGTTCTCCCAGGTTGAGGATGAAGCCACCGTCACCGGCCAGGGCGAACACCTTGCGCCCGGGTGCGGTTTCGGCGGCGGCGATGGCGGCGCCGATGCCCATGGCCAGGCCTTGGCCGATGCCGCCACCAAGCGCATGCACGCCGGCTTGCGGGTGGTAGAGGTTGAGCAGGCGGTTGCCCCAGATGCTGTTGGACAGGGTCACGTCGCGCACCCAGGTGAAGTTGCGCCCGGTCTGCGCTTGCAACTGCTCGACCATCGCCGAGTAGGGTCCGAGGTCGGCCACCAGCTGTTTGCGCGCCTCGGCGCGCACCGCCTTGAGTTCGCCCATGAAGGCCGGGTCGATGTTCAGGCGGCCTTGCAGGCGATCGGCCAGGCCGTCCAGGGCCAGCGCGGCGTCACCGCATATGAACAGGTCGCTGGGGTAGCTGCGGCCTTCGATGGCCGGGTTGGCGTCGATGCGCAGGGTGGTGCGCGGCAGCTTCAGGGCGTACTTGAAGGTTTCGTTGCTGCGCAGCCGCGAGCCGGCCACCACCAGCGCATCGCAGGTCTGCATGAAGCCTTCGACCAGCTTGTTCTGTGAGAAGGCGCCCAGGCAACGCTCGTCGTCTTCGTTGACCACGCCACGGCCCTGGGTCGAGGTGATCACGCCGACGCCCATGTCCAGCAGGCGCTTGACCTGCGCGCCGGCATGCCGGGCGCCGCCGCCCAGCCAGAGCAACGGGCGGGTGGCGCTGGCCAGGCGCTCGGCGACCAGGTCCAGGGCTTCTGCGGCAGGCGCGGCGACCGGGATCGGCAGCGGCGACAGGTCGCCGGGCATCGGAATAAGCGCCGACTGGATGTCGATCGGGATCTCCACGCTGACCGGGCCGGTGGGCGCGGTGAGGGCGGTCTGCACGGCCAGCTTGAGGGTGCTCAGCGCGGTCTCGACGCTGCGCACGCGGAACGCGGCCTTGGACACCGCCTTGAGCATGGTCAGCTGGTCGCGCGCTTCGTGGATGTAGGCCAGTTCCTGGTCCAGATAGGGGGTTTCGATCTGCCCGGTGATGTGCAGCAGCGGGGTGCCAGCGGTGAGCGCCTCGACCATCGCCCCGGCGGCATTGCCGGCGGCGGTGCCGGTGGAGGTCAGGCACACGCCCAGGCCGCCGACGCTGCGGGCGTAGGCATCGGCCATGTTGGTGGCGCCGGCTTCGCCGCGGGCCATGATGAAGCGGATGTTGCCGCGCACGGCGAAGGCGTCGAGGATCGGCATGTTATGGATCGAGATCACGCCGAACGCGGCCTTGACTTCGCACTGCTCGAGGAACGCGGTGATCACGGCACCGACGGTGACGGTGTTTTCGTTACGCATGGCGGGACAAGCCTCCAGAAACATCGATATGACTGCCAGTGGTGTAGGACGACAGTGGCGAAGCGAGGAACAGGATGGCCTGGGCGGCTTCCTTCGGCAGGCCCAGGCGGCCTAGCGGGATCTGCTTGCGGCGGGCCAGATGGGCGGTCCATTGCGCCCAGTCCAGCGCGCGCTCTTCGCGGGCTTCGAAGCGCCGGCGCCACTGCCCGGACTCGACCAGGCCGATGAGAATGCCGTTGACCCGGATGCCTTGTTCGGCGAACTCGAAGGCCATCGAGCGCACCAGGTTCTTCAAGCCGGCGCGGGCTGCCGAGGTGGCGACCATGTGCGGTTCGGGCTGGCTGGCGAGCAGCGAGTTGACGCAGACGATCGATGCGCCGGGCTGGCCTTGCAGTTGGGGGGTGAAGGCGCGCACCGGGTGGATCACCGAGAAGAACTTGAGCTGCAGCTCTTCGGTCCAGGCAGCGTCGCTGGTGTCGGCGAAGGTCGACACCCGGCCTTGCCCGGCGTTGTTAATCAGCACCTGTGCCGGGCCCAGTGCGGCTTGGCTGGCGGCGGCGAAGGCCTGCACGGCATCAGGGTCGAGCACGTCGCATACCTGGGCCAATAGCTGCGCTTCGGGGAAGCGCTGCCGCAGACTGGTTTCGGCGCTGCGCAGGCGGTCGCCGTCACGGCCGCAGAAGGCCACGCGGGCGCCGGCTTCGAGCAGCAGCTCGACACAGGCCAGGCCGATACCGGACGAGCCGCCGGTGACGATCGCGGTGCTGTCATGCAGTTGGTAGAGGTTCATCTTCAGTCCCTCATCAGCGCGGTGACCTGGCCAGCGCCCGGTCGGTAATTGAGCAGCCTGGACAACTCATCGGCGCTGCCGCGCACCTGGCCCAGCAGGCTGTCGAAGTTGATATGGCCGACCTGCGCGGTGGGGATGGTCAGGCCCAGCGCGGCGGCGACCCGGCCACTGGCATCACGCACCGGCGAGGCCAGGGTGGAGATGGTCGATTCGAAGAAGCCCTCGCCATGCACATAGCCGCGCAGGCGGTCGGCCTGGACCAGGTCGAACAGCTCCAGCACGGTCTTCGGCGTGTTCGGCGAGTGTTGTTCGAGATGCTCTTCGGGGTACAGCTCGCGCAGCTCGGCCAGGCTCAGGTCGGCCAGCAGCACGCGCCCCAGCACCGTGGCGTGGGCCGGCAGGCGGGTACCGACGGTGACCGCGCTGGAGAACACCGAAGGCGGCGAGACCTTGGCTACGTAGACGATCGAGCGGCCGTCGCGCACCACCAGGTTGCTCGGGTAGTTGAGGTGGTCGCATAGCCGCGCCAGCACCGGCTGGCCCAATTCGGTCAGTTCCAGCGAGGCCAGGTATTCGAAGCCCAGGCGCAGTACCGACATGCCCAGGCGGTATTCGTTACCGTTGCGGGTGACGAAGCCCATGCTTTCCAGGGTGCTCAGCAGGCGGAAAATGGTCGAGCGCGGCAGCGCCAGGCGGCGGGCCAGCTCGGGGGCGGTCAGGGTGCGGTTCTGCCGGCTGAATTCGCACAGCAGCAACAGACCGCGCTCAAGTCCAGGGACGGTATAGCGGTCCTGGTTGTCCTTCGTGGCATCCGTATCGTTCATTGCACGCTACCTGTGAAAGAGGCGTCCAGTGCCCGGGCCAGCCGCCCGGTCACCGTTTCGGGTTGTTCGATGGCGCAGGCATGGCCGGCGCCGTGGATCAGTTGGAACGGGGCGCTGAAAGCCTGGGCCAGTGCCCGGCAATCGTCGGCCGTGGTGATGCTGTCGGCGCTGCCGCAGTGCACCTGGCAGGGCACGCTTTGTTGGCGATAGCTCAGCAAGTCGTCGCCGCACAGCAGTTCGATGGCCTGGCGGTAGCCCACCGGCAGCAGCCGCGCCATGTTCCACTGCACCCAAGCCAGGGCATTGTCACTGGCGTTGGTGGACACCAGGTTGGCGCTGCGCATCTGGGCAAGGCGCTCGACCCCTAGCATTGCCAGGTCGTGCAGGCGCTTGTCGCGCACCGCCCGACCTTGCTCGGGCCGAGTGCCGTAACCACGTGCCGGGCTCAGCAACACCAGTTCACTGACCCGCTCGGGGTGGCGCTGGGCGAAGGCGGCGGCAGTCATTGCACCGAGCGAATGGCCGACCAGCACGCAGCGCTCGAGCGCCAGGGCGTCAAGCAGGCTGGCCAGGCGTGCGGCGTAATCGCCGGCCCGCGGGCTGGCCATCGGCAGCGGCGTGGAGTGGCCGTAGCCCGGTGCGTCCCAGGCGATCACTCGGGCCCGCTGGCACAGGCCCAGGGCGACCTGCAGCCAGCTCGCTGCGCCCGAGCCGATGCCATGCAGCAGCACGATCGCCTCGCCGCTGCCGGCTTCGCGGACTGCCTGCTGGCCATCGGCCAACTGCAGCAGGCGTTCGCCGAACTGCCGCTGAAGCTGGCTGACGTAGGTGTCGGTGAGCGCTGGCATCGGCTTAACCGCGCTTGATCGAGGCCAGCGGGTGGGCTGGCGGATAAGTGGGGGTGACCGGCTTCTTGGCGCCGAGCATCACGCACATCAGCGCATCTTCGTCGCCGATGTTGATCTCTTCGCGGTACACCCCCGGCGGCACGGAAATCAGGTCGCGGTCGGTAAGGATGGTTTCGAAGCGCTCGCCATCTTTCTCGATCACCACCTTGAGCTTGCCGCGCAGCACGAAGAACACTTCCTCGACGTCGGTGTGCAGGTGCGGCGGGCCTTCATGGCCGGCCGGAATGACCATGGTCGAGAAGGTGAAGTGTTCTGACGGGATGGTGTTCATGTCGCTGCCCACACCCGTGCCACCGGTGCCCACGTAGCGCATCTGTGCGCGGCGGAACTTGGGGTCGTAGTCGGCCTGGAACTTCAGCGCGTCCCAGTCGTAGCGGCGGGTTTCATAACGGGCGATGCGGGTCTTCATCCAGGCGGCCAGGTCGGAGCCTGCCGGTTGTTCCCAGGTTTTCGGCGTTTGTTGTTGCACGGAAAGATCGTTCATGGCGGTCTCCTTTGCTCAGGGCATGACGAACCCGCCGTTGACCGGCAGGGTTTGTCCAGTGATGAAGCGCGACAGATCGGACAGGGCGAACAGCACGGCGCCGCTGACGTCGTCGGGCAGTTGCGGGCGCTGGATGGCCCGTTGGTCGATGTACAGGCGCTGGCGGGCTTCGGGTACGTAGGCCGTGGCCTCGACCTGCACCAACCCGGGGGCGATGGCGTTGAGGGTGATGTTGTCGCCGCCAAGCTCGCGGGCCAGGCTGCGGGTCATGGCGATCAGCGCGCCCTTGCTGGCGACATACGCCAGCAGGTTCGGCGCGCCCCACAGCGGTGTGTCGGAGGCGAGGTTGACGATCGCTCCGCGTCCGCTGTCGCGCAGCGCCGGCAGGGCGGCGCGGGTCATCAGCCAGGTGCCACGCACGTTGACCTGCATCACCTGGTCCCAGGTTTCGATGTCCAGTTCTTCGCAGGTCTTGCCACCGGAGTTGGTGATCGAGGCGTTGTTGACCAGGCCATCGAGGCCGCCCAGGCGCTCGACGGTGCGCTCCATGCAGCGGGTGATCGAGTCCGGGTCGGCCAGGTCCAGGCTGACCCCGCTGACGTCCAGGCCCTGGGCGCTCAGCTCGCAGGCGGCCTGCTGCACGCGGCCGGCGAGGATGTCGGCGATCACCACTCGGGCACCGGCCTGGGCGATGGCCTGGGCGAATGCGTAGCCCAGGCCGCGGGCACCACCGGTGACCAGCACGCGGCGGCCTTCGAGAAGGTTGTAGTAGCTCATCAGGAAGTACTCAGCATGGCTTTGGGGAGATAATGCAGCACGCGTTTTTCGGCCCAGACCACGGCGCCATAGGCCAGCACGCCGATCAGGGTGAGCATGACGATTGCCACGAACACGCCAGCGGTATTGCCCTGGCCTTCGGCGTCCACCAGCAGGAAGCCCAGGCCCTGGTTGCCGCCGACCAATTCGCCGACGGTGACCCCGATCACCGCCAGGGTCGAGGCGATGCGCAGGCCCGAGAACAGCGCGGCCATGGCCGAGGGGAACTCCACCAGGCGGAAGATCTGCCAGCGGCTGGCGTTCATGGTGCGTACCAGGTTGATCATGTCCGGGTCGACGGTGCGGATGGCCGAGAGCACGTTGATCATCACCGGGAAGAACACGATGAGGATGGCGATCAGGATCTTCGGGTAGATGGTGTAGCCCAGCCACATCACGAACAGCGGGGCGAAGGCCACCTTGGGCGCGATCTGCAGGGCCAGGATGTACGGCGAAAGCATGGCTTCGGCCGACGGTGACAGGCCCAGGGCGACACCGATCGACACGCCGAGCAGGGCACCGAGGGCGAAGCCGACGATGATCTCGAAGGCGGTGATCAGGGTGTGTTCGAGCAGGCTGCTGCCATGCCACATCAGCGCGCTTTCTTCGACCACGCGGCTGAGCGGCGGCATGACGAACTCGGGCATGCCGAGCAGGCGCGGGCCCCATTGCCAGAGCAACAGGAACAACAGCAGCAGGGCAAGGCTGCCGAGCACGGAGGTGTTGAGCTTTTTCATCAGGCGCTTACCTTGGTTGCCGGGGCTTCATTTGGCCGCGGTCTGGGTGTCGATGAACTGGTTGCTGTAGAGCTCGTCGAGCGGCGTTTCACGCGGCACGATGCCTTCGCTGACATAGAACTTGCGAACCGCGTCCAGGCGCGCCGGGTCGATGCGCCCGGGCACCGGCTGGCCGGCGTAGACGTATTCCACGTACAGGCGCAGGGTCTTTTCCAGCGAGGCTTCCTTGCCGGCGTAGGCGGGCACTGCGCGGGCGAAGGTGGCGGCCGCGGCCTTGGGGTCGTCGAGGATGTCCTGCAGGCCGCGCAGGGTGGCCTGGACCACACCACGCACCACCTGCGGGTGATGCTTGATGGCATCGTCCGAGGCGAGGATCGCTTGGGCCATGCTCTCGAATACCTGCTCGCGTGGGATCAGCTGATACTTGAGCCCGGCGTCCTCGGCATTGACCACCCAATCCGGTACCCCGGCCATGGCTTCGGCCTTGTTGGCCGAGAACAACTGCCAGACGCCGGATGGCCCCGCGGCCTGGATGTCGACGTCGTCCTTGTTCAGCCCGGCCTTGCGAAGCGAGGCGAGCAGGGCGTAGTAAGTGGTGTCGGAATACGACATCACGGTCAGGGTCTTGCCTTTGAGGTCCTGGATGCCGTGGATGTTGGCGCTGGCGTTGGTGGCGATCATGGTCACCCCGCCACCGCCGAGCACGGCCACCGTGCGCACCGGAATGCCGTTGGGGCGGACGATGATCGGCGTGTCGCCAATGGCGCCGCCGACCAGCGCGTTGCCGGCGCCGATCTGCTTGGCCACGTCGACGCCACCCTTGGCGGCAATGAAGGTCAGATCGAGGTCCTGGGCCTGGTAGTAGCCCTTTTCCTTGGCGATGATCCACGGCGCGAAGGCCGGCAGGCTGGGCGGTGCTGGCAGCAGGTAGGTGACCTTGGTCGGTTCGGCCTGGGCCTGCAGGGCCAGGGCCAGGCCTAGTGCGGCAAGGGCAAGGCGTTTGAAGGGTGAATTGAACATGCTGACTCCCGGGGGTAGTGAACGACGATCAATGCAATTCGTGGTCGGCGCCGACGTGCAACAGGTCCATCAGGCGCCCGGCCAGCGGGCCGATTTCCGGTAGCTTGCGGCGCTCGAGGGGGTTGTCGCGGTGGGGCAGGTCGATCTCGATTTCTTCGATGATCGTGCCGGGGCGGGGGCTCATGACCAGCAGGCGGTCGGACAGGGCGATGGCTTCGACCAGGTCATGGGTGATGAACAGCGCGGTCTTCTTTTCCTCGAACAGCATGCGCGCCAGGTCTTGCTGGAGGATCATCTTGGTCTGCGCGTCGAGGGCCGAGAACGGCTCGTCGAGGAACAGCACCTGCGGGTCGATGGCCAGGGTTCGGGCCAGGGCGGCGCGCTGGCGCATGCCGCCGGACAGCTGGAACGGGTAGTGGTCGGCAAAGCCTTGCAGGTGGCAACGGCCCAGCAGGTCTTCGGCGATGACCTTGCGATCACGGGCCGGCATGCCCTGGATTTCCAGGCCCAGTTCGACGTTGCGGCGGATGCTGCGCCAAGGCATCAGCAGGTCCTTCTGCAGCATGAAGGCGACCTTGGGTACCGGGCCGTCGACCCGCTCGCCGCTGACCAGCACTTCGCCTTCACTGGGGCGGTACAGGCCCGAGCCCATGTTGAGGAGGGTGCTCTTGCCACAGCCGGACGGGCCGATGATCGACACCACCTCGCCACGACGGATCTGGAAGTTCACACCGCGGATGGCGAATGGGGCTTCGCGTTGGCCTTTGGCCGGGAAGGCCTTGCCGACATTGCGGAATTCGATTTCGGTGGGCGCCTGTGCATCGCAAGGGCGAGGCGTACTCCACTGAGGGGCGATTGCGTACATCTCTTTCACAGCCATGGGATCAACTCGCTGGTCTGTTTTATAGGTGATACGCCGTTTAGTGCATGAACAATGCCAGGTGGATTATTTCCTTCTTATTTATAAAAAGACGCTATTTATTAGTTAGTTACAGGTTGATGCCGAATTTTCGATTGTTTTATATATGAAACAAGGTTTTCTATATGGCACGGAAATGCCCATTTACAGCGCAGTGACGTGGGTCGTGCGAGCGAACAGGGCAATTTCGGGTAACGCAGGCGGGGGGTGGTTTCGCAGGTGAAACAAGTACTTGCAGTTAATGCGATCGCTTGTAGGAGCGGCCTTGTGTCGCGAAAGGGCTGCGCAGCGGCCCCAGCTATACCGGCACTGTTGTCGAAATCCTGGGGCCGCTGCGCAGCCCTTTCGCGACACAAGGCCGCTCCTACAGGTCAGTTACGGGCGGGGCGCAGCACCAGCCACAGCGCCAGGCCAATCAGCAGGCCGCCGTACAGATGCGCCATCGACAGCGGCTCGCCCAGCAACCAGGCGCCCCAGAGCACGCCGAACACGGGAATGAGGAAGGTCACGGTACTGGCCATGACCGGGCCGATTTCGGCCAGCAGGCGGAAGTACAGGATGTAGGCGAAGGCCGTGCACAGCAAACCGAGGCCCAGCAGCGACAGCCATACCTGCCAGCCGCCCCAGCTTGCCGGTGGCTGGGTGAGCGCGCTCCAGGCGAACAGCGGGCTCATCAGCAAGGTCGCACCGAGCATGCTGCCCAGGGCCGACAGGCGGCTGTCCAGGCCGCTGATCCAGCGCCGAGCGAGGAAACCGGCAAAGCCGTAGCAGGTGGTGGCCGCCAGGCACGCCAGGGCGCCTTGCACCAGGGCCATGTCCAGCGCCACCGGGCCGGCGCCGCTGAGGATGCCGACGCCGAACAGGCCGAGGAAGATGCCGGCCAGCTTGGGCAAGGTCATGCGCTCGCGGAAGAACAGTGCGCCTATCAGCACCCCCATCAACGGCGTGGTGGCATTGAAAATGGCCGAGTAACCGGCAGGCAGCACCTGCGCTGCCACCGAATAGAAGGTGGCCGGGATACCTGAGTTGATCATGCCCAGTACCAGGCAGGCGCCGAGTTTGCCGTCGAAGTTCCAGCGCACCCGGGTGGCGGCGAGGATGGCGATCAGGCCCAGGCAGGCAATGGAGACGCGGAAGAACGCGGTGGGGATGGTGCCCAGCTCCGGGGCGATGATGCGCATGAACAGGAAGCTCGCCCCCCAGACAGCGGCAAGGGTCAGCAGGCGGGCAAGGGCGATGGGGCTCACAACGGTCTCCGGGGACAGGGCAGGGCGCGAGTGTACGTCACTGAACTGGGTGATTCTTGTGCTTTCTTGCGCTGTAAACCTACACCGGCCTCTTCGCGGGCACGCCCGCTCCCACAGGTATTGAGCCAGGCTCGAAGCTTGCGCAGAACCTGTGGGAGCGGGCGTGCCCGCGAAGAGGCCAGTGCAGGCTAATCTGTTTAATTCCACCAGCCCCGAGGTGTTGCGCATGACCCAGCATTGGCCCGCCGGCGAGATCGCGCGGATGATCCTCGATGGCTTCGACGACTACCGCGAGCACTTTCGCCGCATCACCCTCGGCGCCCGCGAGCGCTTCGAACAGGCGCGCTGGCAGGACATCCAGCGGGCATCGGCAGTGCGCATCAACCTTTATGAACAGAAAGTCGGCGAGGTCAACGCCTGGCTGCGCGATGGTTTCGACGAAGAGGTGCTGCTGGAGGTGGAGCAGTGGCCGCTGGTGAAAAGCGCCTACATCCGCCTGATCGACCCGCGGCTGGACGACGAACTGGCGGAGACCTGGTACAACTCGCTGTTCTGTAGCCTGTTCAGCCATGACCAGATCAGCGACGGCTGCATGTTCATCCACACCACCCGGCCCTCCATTCGCAGCCACGAACGTGCCGCGCAGACCCGTACCTACACGCCCGAAGGCAGCCTCAAGGGGCTGTTGCGGGCCATTCTCGCTGACTATGCCTTTGCCTATGGCGACCTCGAAGGCGATGTGACACGCCTTGAAGATCAATTGAAGGAATGCCTGCCGGACTGGGTGTGCAAGGACCCGGCCCTGGCCGTGGAGCTGTTCGTGCCGGTGCTGTACCGCAACAAGGGGGCCTACCTGGTTGGCCGCCTGTACAACGCCGACGAGCAGTGGCCGCTGGTGATCGCGCTGCTGCACCGCGAAGGCCATGGCATAGAGGCCGATGCGCTGATCACCGACGAGGCCGAGGTGTCGATCATCTTCTCGTTCACCCGTTCCTACTTCATGGCCGATGTGCCAGTGCCGGCGGAATTCGTCAATTTCCTCAAGCGCATCCTGCCGGGCAAGCACATTGCCGAGCTGTACACCTCGATCGGCTTCTACAAGCAGGGCAAGTCGGAGTTCTACCGCGCCCTGATCAACCACCTGGCCAGCAGCGACGACCGCTTCGTCATGGCCCCCGGGGTGCGCGGCATGGTCATGAGCGTGTTCACCCTGCCGGGTTTCAACACCGTGTTCAAGATCATCAAGGACCGCTTCTCACCGTCCAAGACCGTCGACCGGGCCACGGTGATCGACAAGTACCGGTTGGTGAAAAGCGTCGACCGGGTGGGGCGCATGGCCGATACCCAGGAATTCGCCGACTTCCGCTTCCCGCGTGGCAAGTTCGACCCGGAGTGCCTGGCCGAGTTGCTGGAGGTGGCGCCGTCGACCGTGGCGCTTGAAGGTGACACAGTGCTGGTGCGCCACTGCTGGACCGAGCGGCGCATGACCCCGCTCAACCTGTACCTGGAGCACGCCAGCGAAGGGCAGGTGCTCGAAGCGCTGGAGGACTATGGGTTGGCCATCAAGCAGCTGGCGGCGGCGAACATCTTCCCGGGTGACATGTTGCTGAAGAACTTCGGCGTGACCCGGCATGGGCGGGTGGTGTTCTACGACTATGACGAGATCAGCTTCCTCACCGAGGTGAACTTCAGGCACATCCCGCCGCCGCGCTACCCGGAGGATGAGATGTCAGGCGAGCCGTGGTACTCGATTGGGCCGCACGACGTGTTTCCCGAGGAGTTCCCGCCGTTCCTGTTTGCCGATATCGGCCAGCGCCGGTTGTTCAGCCGCTTGCATGGGGAGTTGTATGACGCGGACTACTGGAAGGGGCTGCAGGCGGCGATCAGGGAAGGCAAGGTGATCGATGTGTTCCCGTATCGGCGCAAGGGCCGTTGATCCTGGGTTTACAGGCCGGGCCTGCTGTCAATATTCAGCTTTTCAGGCACTTCATCTCGCTGAAGTCGGTGCGGACTTTAGCCAGCCGCTCCTGCAGAAACTGCCGCTGCGCCGGGCTGCTCAAGTGCACCAGGTCCACAAGCAAGCTGCGCGCCTGCTGCTCGGTATTCTCGAACGCCGCGCGATATTCCGGCGTCCACAGGCTTTCCTTGCGTTGCAGCAGGGTCGCCAGGCGCGGCCCGAAGCTGGCGTCATTGCGTTGGTTCATGGCCAGCATCAGCTGCTGTTGCCAGTGCTGGCGGTTGGCGATCCACTCGCGGTTCTGATCACCCAGCGCCCGGGACCAGGCCTGCACACGCTGGCGTTGGGCGGCATCGAGTTCACCGAACCAGTTGTTCAGGCGTTTTTCCATGCGCTCGGTGCGGCGGGCAATCTGCTTGTCCAGTGGGGTGTCGACGTATTTTTTCTGCCGTTCACTGATGTCGTCACGAAACGCATCGCGCATCTCGGCGACCTGTTGGTCATTCATCCCGCGCAGCAATTCGGTGGCCGACGGGGTGATTTCCTTGGCCACACGGCCGATCGCCTGGCGCGCTTCCACCGTGCGCTGTTGCAGTGCCTGGTCGGTCACCTGGTCCTCGGCGACCATGTCGCGCACCCGGTCGAGCCAGTCGAGGTAGCCTGGCAGCTGGGTCTTGCAGTGCCAGGCCAGGTGCTGCTTGAGCCGTTCGTCGAGCAATGCTTTCTGCTCACCGTTCATCGCCAGGTAATCGCCCAGCGACCAAGGCACCAGGCGGTCGAGGTTGCGGTACGCCAGGTCGATGCGGCTACAGGCCGCCAGTGCCACGGCGCAGGTGATGGCGATGAGCAGGGCTTTGGACAGGCGTACAGGCATGTGCGGGTCCTTGCTGTGGCTGGCCATTCGGTAGACGCAAGGGCAGCGGGGCGGTTCCGCCGAATCACCGATCGGGCAGCGCAGTGGCTTCAGGTGTAGAATAGCCGCCTTGTCTTGAGGAACATCGGAAATGGCTCTGCTTGGGCGTTACAACAGTTTGCAAATCGTGAAACACGTGGAATTCGGCCTGTACCTGGACGGCGGGTCCGACGGTGAGATCCTGCTGCCAGGGCGTTACATCCCGAAGAACGCCGAAACCGAGGTCGACGACTGGCTGAACGTGTTCCTCTATCTGGACAGCGATGACAAGCTCATTGCCACCACCGAGAAGCCCAAGGTGCAGGTCGGCGAGTTCGCCAGCCTCAAGGTCAAGGACATCAACGGCGCCGGCATCTTCCTGGATTGGGGGCTGCCCAAGGACTTGCTGATGCCGTATTCCGAAGAAACCCGGCAACTGAAGATCGGCGATTACTGCGTGGTGCATGCCTACCTCGACAAACGCACCCGCCGCATCACCGCCACTTCACGCCTGGACCGCTACCTGGACGTTACCCCGGCTCAGTACCAGGTTGGCCAGCCGGTCCAGTTGCTGGTGGCCGGCGAGACGCCGATGGGCTTCAAGGCCATCATCAACAACCGCCACTGGGGCCTGATTCACAAGAACGAGGTGTTCAAGTTCCTGCGTTCGGGCATGCACGTGGATGGCTTCATCAAGGAAGTGCGCCATGACGGCAAGATCGCCCTGAGCCTGCAGCCGGTCGGCCAGACGCTGGGCGATGACCTACAGGCGAACATCATGACGCGCCTGGAAGCCGAAGGCGGGGTGTTGGCGGTGAGCGACAAGAGCGCCCCGGAAGTGATCAGCCAGATGTTCAACGTCAGCAAGGGCAACTTCAAGAAGGCCATTGGCGGGTTGTTCAAGCAAGGCCGCATCGTCATCCATGACGATCGCATCGAAAAGGCCTGATCAGGCCTGCAGGAAGGTCCGGAAGTCCAGTTGCTCGCCACCCGGGCGGGTGTCGCGCAGCAGCGAGTCGCGGTCGGCGCTCAGGGCCAGGCTGATGGTCGAGCGGCGCTTGCCGGGGTTGCGTACTTCCATTTGTTCCTGGTGAGCACGCAGGAAGTTGACCGGCACCTTCAGGTGCTGCAGCTCGTCGCTTTCCGGGCTGTGGAGCAGCAGGTTGACCCAGTCGGGCTGCCCTTTGCGCAGCAGTGCCACCGGCACCTCGAACCACCACAGGTTGCGCTTGCGGTCGAGAATGGCGAACAGGGTGTTGGCGCTGGTCAGCACCGGGTTGGCCAGGGCCTGGTTGCGGCGGGCGATGGCGGCGGGTTTGTCGAGTTTCATGCAGGTTCCTGCGGGTTGACGCTTGATTAGGGCTGCATTGTGAGGGGTGGCACCCGGCGCGGCAAGGTTTGACGGCCCTTTCGCGGGTAAACCCGCTCCACAGGGATTGTGCAATATCTGAAGACAGCACAGTCCCTGTGGGAGCGGGCTTGCCCGCGAAGAGGCCAGAAGCCTCAACGGCTAAACGGCCTGCTCAACTCGGAGGTAGCCCCATCCGCAGTGGTCACCGTCGCCGTAAAGCTCTTCAACTCGCCGACGTTCTCCAGCACCTGGGCAAACCGCGCCTGCCCCTTGTCATCGCTGTTCACCAGCACATCCCCCAGATATTGCTCCGCCTCGGCCCCATCCGTCTGAGCATTGCCAAACACCTCGATGCGCAACAGGCTCGCTGCCGGCCCCTGCACTTCGCCCCGCAGCACATTGCCGTCCAGCGCGATCAGCTGTGGCGGCTGCTGGTTGTGGTTGGGCAGCGGCTGGCACGGTTTGGGCTCGCCCTGGGCATCGCAGATGATCGCCTGGTCCTGCTTCGGCAAATCCCCGCCAACCCCGCGCGAGCCCACGTACAGCGCATGCGCCTGGGCCGGCACGCCAAAGACGATGGCACCGGTTCGCTGGTCGGGCACGCATGAGCCACCGGCTTCACAACGGCGGATATCCTGGCTGTTGCCCCAGATGCGGTTGCCGCTCAGGCGCGTGCTGGTGACATCCGGCTCTGGGCGCAGGGCCACGCCGATGCGGTTGCCGTGGATCAGGTTGCCGTCGAGGATGTTGCCTTCGCCGGTGACACTGACGCCGATCGAGTTGCCGCTGAACGTGTTGGCGCCAAGGTAGTTGCGCTTGCCCCAGTTGATCTGCAGGCCGTCTGAGTAGTTCTCGAAACGGTTGCGCACCACGGTGTTGTCGTTGCCCAGCAGGATCTCGATGCCCTGGGACGGCTCGGGGTTGGCTGCGGTGGAACGGAACAGGTTATCGGCCACCAGGTTGAAGGCCGCGCCGCGAGTCAGCTCGAGGCCATCACCGTTGTCGATCAGCTGGTTGCGCAGCACCTTGTTGTTGATCGTGGTAGTGGCCGTGGGATTGCCGTCACCGTCGTCGCCCGTGAGCATGATGCCGGCGCCGCCTTTGTTGGCGACGATGCGGTTGTCTTCGATGACGTTGCCACTGGCGCGGTTGACCAGGATGCCGATGCAGAAGTTGCGCACCTCCAGGCCACTCAGGTGCACGCCCTGGGTATCACGCAGCACCAGCCCCGGGTGGGTGGTGGTGCGTACGTTGGTGCCGAACTGGCCGGGCAGGGCGCCGGGGCAGGTGCGCACGCCCTGGTCCTTGATGTAGCCCGAGCCGTCGATGGCAATGTACTGGCCGTCACGGGCCCACGGCAGGCCGGTGATTTGCACCGGGCCCTTGATTTCCGGCAGCGCCCGGGTCGGGCGAATCACGTAGGGCGGCTTGCCTACCGCAGCGATGTCGATTTGGTAGTGGCCGGGGTTCTGGTTGCTGGTTTCGATGGCCCAGCGCAGGGTGCCGGGTTGGCCGTCGTCGGCATATCGCTCGACTTTCAGGGTTTCGCTGGCCGGTGCGGCGGCCAGGGTAGGCATGGGCAGCAGCGGCAAAAAAGCCGCAAGCAGGGGCATCAGAAGCATTGGGAAATATCCGGAAACTGTTGTTTTTATACGCAGGTTGGCAGCGATTCTAGGGCAGCCGTCGGGCCTTGAGCAGTCAGGTTGGCCCTATTCGGTGCGGTATTCGCCCGCAGATTCACCGTTCGGCTTGGACCAGCCAAATTGATTGAAACTCTTGTAGAAGCTGCCCAGTCCACAGACTGTCGACACGGTTCACGTGTCTCCATTTGCAGGAGATTTGCCATGAGCGGCACCAAAGACAAAGCGAAAGGCCTGGCCAATGAAGCGGTCGGTAACATCAAGCAGGGTGTTGGCAAGGTGACCGACAACGACAAACTGCGCGCCGAGGGTAAAGCCCAGGAGCTGAAGGGCGAAGCGCAGCAGGTCAAAGGCGATGTCAAAGATGCGGTGAAGAAGCCTTGATCTGATGTGCACTGCACCGGTCTCATCGTTCAACGTATGGAGGAGGCCGGTGCAGGTTTTTCTTCTGGCTTGGCCGGGAGCAGTACATCACCGGCGTGGTCTATTAGACTTGACCGTTGTACTCAAGAATCAAGCGGCGAAAGGAGACGCTATGATTTTCCCCGCTCTGCAGGGCCTGCCTTTGCATCGCGTGCTGATACGCACCGTGAAAGAGTTCGTCGACGACGAGATGTCGACCTATGCATCTGCGCTGGCTTACCAGATGCTCTTTTCGCTATTCCCCTTCCTGCTGTTCCTTATTGCCCTGATCGGTTTCCTGCATCTTCCGGATTTTTTTTCCTGGCTGCGCTTGCAGTCGGAGCTTGTGCTGCCGCCACAGGCGCTTGACCTGGTGAACCCGGTCATCGACCAGTTGCAGCAGTCCAAGGGTGGGCTGTTATCGGTCGGTATCGTGATTGCGCTGTGGACTGCTTCGGCCGGTGTGCGCCTGATGATGAGCGCCATGAATGCGGCCTATGACGTGCCTGAAGGGCGACCAGTCTGGAAGCGCATACCGCTTTCGATCATCTACACCATCGGTATTGCAGGCATGCTGCTGGTGTCGGCGGCATTGATGGTGCTGGGGCCCCAGGTGATGGAGTGGATCGCGGCGCAGGTCGGCATGCAGGAGATGATCGTGGTGGTCTGGACCATCCTGCGTTGGCCCGCGATCATCATCCTGATGATGGTCGCGGTGGCACTGATGTACTACGTGATGCCTGACGTGAAGCAGAAGTTTCGCTTCATCACCCCAGGTTCGGTGCTGGCGGTAGTAGTATGGATCATTGCCTCCCTGGGCTTTGCCTACTACGTCAAGACCTTTGCCGACTACAACGCCATGTACGGCAGCATCGGTGCGATCATCGTGCTGTTGCTGTACTTCTACATTTCTGCCGCCGTGCTGTTGCTGGGCGCTGAAATGAATGCGGTGATCGAGCATATGTCGAGCGAGGGGAAAAACCCGGGCGAGAAGGATTTCGAGGGCGCCAGCCCCAAGGAAACCATCACCGTGCTCGGCCATGAACACCCGGTCGAGCCACAACCGACCGAGCCGAACCCGCGATGATCCGTGACATTCTCAAGATGGGCGACGAGCGCCTGCTGCGCATCGCCCCACCGGTGCCTGAACTCCTGATCGGCAGCAGCGAACTGCAGCAGCTGATCGACGACATGTTCGAAACCATGCACCACGTTGGTGGTGTGGGTCTGGCTGCGCCGCAGGTCGGTATCGACTTGCAGTTGGTGATTTTCGGTTTCGAGCGCAGCGAGCGTTACCCGGACGCCGAGCCGGTGCCACAGACCATCTTGCTCAACCCGGTAATCACACCGCTGACCACGGAGGTCGAGGACGGTTGGGAGGGCTGCCTGTCGGTGCCCGGCCTGCGCGGGGTGGTGCCGCGCTTCAGGCGCATCAGCTACGAAGGTATCGACCCGCTGGGTAATCCGATCAACCGCTTTGCCGATGGTTTCCATGCGCGGGTGGTGCAACACGAGTGCGACCACCTGATCGGCCGCTTGTACCCCTCGCGTATCCAGGACTTTGCCAGGTTCGGCTATACCGATGTGCTGTTTCCCGGGCTGGAAGACAACGACGACTGAGCGCGGACCATGGCCAGCAGGCTTTTGCTGCGCTGGTAACGTTGCAGGCGCGAGGCCAGGGCTTCGGGCAGTTCGGCAGTGATGTGAAAACCGAGGCGTTGGTAGTAGGCCGTGAGATCGGGATGGCAGAACAGCCAGGTCGGGCCGCTGTGCCCGGCCAGCGCTGCCTCGACCAACTGCGCGGCCACGCCACGCTTGCGTTGCTGCGGGGCAACGAACAAGCCAGTGAGCCAGTGGCCGTCGGCGACGGGATTGAGAGAAAGGCCGGCAACGATCCCGTTTTCGCGCGCCACCCATGATTCACCCTCATTGACCGCGCGCATGCGTGAACCCTGGTGCTTGTAGAAGAGTTCGAGCAATCGACGCTCGGGGCCGATAAGTCGGGCGCAGTGCAGGGTGGGCATGGGGATTCCTGGAGCGGTTGGCTCTAGCCCGGGGATTCCAGGCCGTCGAGGCGTTTCGCTTTGTCGCAGATTGTTGCAAATCCTGCAAGGGTGAATGTCCGACTTCAGGGTTCAACTATTCCCGGCCAGGAGTAGAATTTTACCTATTCCCCCTGGCAGTAGACGAAGCGGGATCGGTACTTCGTGTCATCTTCGCAGTTGATGACAACTTCTCCGCGCCATTGACGGCATCAGAAGTCAATCGATCAGCTGGATTGCTTTAAAGGCCAAACCCACATGAAACCATTACTGATTCTTGCACTGGTCGGTATGTCCTCGTTCGCCCTCGCCGATGAGGCCAAGCCGGTCTCCAGCGAGCCTGTGGTACAGCAGTACGACTATTCCATGAACCTCGACATCAAACGGGTGATCAACCTGTCGACCATCCCCAATGTCTGTGAAGTGGTGCCTGCGACCATGACCTATGAAGACCATCAAGGCCAGGTGCATACCATTCAGTACCGGGCGATGGGCGAGGGTTGCCAACAAGGTTGATGCAGGGCTGGCCCTGTCACCGCTCAGCCGGCGGCAGGGCCATGCCGATTTTACCAAACCTACCCAAGGCGATTAGGATCGGTGCCTCACGTACCGATAAGGATGATCGCCATGTTCGACCTCGCCGCCCTGCGCGAAGCCGCCGATTTCGTTCACCAGCACGTTCCTCCGACACCACAGCGCGCCTGGCCCCTGCTGGCCGAACGGGCGGGCTGCAAGCTTTGGGTCAAGCACGAAAACCACGCCCCCACCGGCGCCTTCAAGGTGCGCGGGGGGTTGGTGTATGTGCGTTCGCTGCTGGCCGCCGGCAAGCCCCCACGGGGCCTGGTCACCGCCACCCGTGGCAACCACGGCCAGAGCATGGCGCTGGCTGCCAGCCAGGCTGGTGTGCCGCTGGTGATCGTGGTGCCCGAGGGCAACTCGAAAGAGAAGAACGCTGCCATGCGCGCCCTTGGCGCCAAGTTGGTCGAGTACGGTGTCGACTTCGACGTGGCCCGCGAAGAGGCGGCCCGCCTGGCGGACGAGCTGGGCTATGACATGGTGCCGTCGTTCCACCCCGAGCTGGTACGCGGGGTGGCCACCTATGCCCTGGAGCTGTTCGAAGCCGTGGCTGACCTGGATTGCGTGTACGTGCCGATCGGCATGGGTTCGGGCATCTGCGGGCTGATCCAGGCGCGCAACCTGCTGGGGCTGAAGACCGAGATCGTCGGCGTGGTGTCCAGTGCCGCCGATGCCTACGCGCAGAGTTTCGAGCTGGGGCGCATCGTCACCACCGCCACCGCCGATACCTTTGCCGATGGCATGGCCTGCCGCGTGCCGCACCCGGATGCTTTCGCCCTGGTTCGCGAGCATGCTGCACGCATCGTGCGGGTCACCGACAGCGAAGTGGCAGAAGCCATGCGGATCTACCACGAAACCACCCATAACACTGCCGAGGGCGCCGGTGCTGCGGCGCTGGCGGCGTTACTGCAGGAGCGCGGGCGCCAGGCCGGCAAGCGAGTGGCAGTGGTGCTGAGCGGGGCCAACGTAGATCGCGAGCGTTATGCGCAGGTGCTGGCGGGTACTGAAAAATCCTGAATGATTATCGGCAGGTTGGTGTTGCGGTGATAGGTGCATGCCTTGAGATGTGTAGCGCCGGTGAGATCGAGCGCCGCCCGCGCGGCGCTCGATCTCATAGACGCTGCATAACCTAAGACATGCACCTCTAAAGCAAAATTCTCCTGTGGCCTGTCGATTTCTCCGTCTACCGTTCGACCAAGAGCTGAGGGTACGGACATACCTGTGCCCAAACGCTCATGAACGATCGGAGGATCACCCGATGAACACTGCAGCAGAAAAAGAAATCCAACAGCTTATCGAGCACTGGATGCAGGCCGTGCGCGACCGCGACATCCCCGCCATCGTAGCGCCCTACGCCGATGACATCGTCGCCTTCGATGCCATACAGGCGCTGCAATTCAAGGGCAAGGCCGCCTATCAGGCGCACTGGGAAATGTGCATGAACATGTGCACCGGGCCCATGGTCTTCGAGCTCGCCCAGCTGACCGTGCATGCCGAAGGCGACCTGGCCCTGGCTCACTGGTTGAACCGCTGCGGCCCCGGGGATGACGAGAGCCAGTGCGGCTTCATGCGGGCCACCGTCGGTTACCGCAAGTCCGGCGGCCAGTGGCAGGTGATCCACGAACACTGGTCAGCACCGTTCGACATGGAAACCCAGAAAGCACTGTTCGATCTCAAGCCTTGATCGGCTATCGCCAAATGCACGTTGCCAACGCCTGGAGACGACCATGAAATACCTGTGCCTGGTCTATTGTGACGAAGGGCTGCTGCACTGCCTGCCCGACAGCCCGGAAGATGCCGAGTGCATGGCCTACGCCGAATCGCTGCAGGGCTCCGGGCGCATCATCGCGGCCGAGGCGCTGAAAACCGTGCAGACCGCCACCACCGTGCGCATGCGCGCAGGGCGAATGAGCATCACCGATGGCCCATTCGCCGAAACCAAGGAGCAGCTCGCGGGCTTCTACCTGGTCGATGCCCGTGACCTCAACGAGGCGCTGAACATCGCCAAGGGCATTCCGGCGGCGCGGGTCGGCAGTGTCGAGGTGCGGCCGGTGCGCGAACTGCAACCCTGAACAGCAACGGAGAACAACAAGAATGATCCTTGCCCAACCCGCACCTGCTCAGCACGAACTGTCCATCAGCCGCTTGATCGATGCCCCGCCTGCCAAGGTGTTCCGCGCCTGGACCGAGCCCGAATGGCTGATGCAGTGGTGGGGGCCGCATGGCATGACCACCCCGGAATGTGAAATGCAACTGTGGGTAGGGGGCCTGTTCCGTACAGTCATGCGTGCCCCGGATGGTTCCGAGTACCCGACCCAGGGCGTCTTCCTGGAAATTGCCGCACCGCGTCGGCTGGTGTTCACCGATGCCTTCGGGCCGGGTTGGGTGCCGTCGGACAAGGCTTTCATGACTGCTGTGATCAGCTTTGACGAAGAGCACGGCAAGACCCGTTACACCGCCCGTGCCTGGCACTGGAATGCAGCCGACAGCCGCGCCCATGAAGAAATGGGCTTCCATCAGGGCTGGGGAGAAAGCCTGGACCGCCTGGTAGAAGTGGTGACCCAGCGGATGCCCGACTGATGGCGGACCTGTTGCAGGTGCGCGCCGAAGTCGAAGTGGTGTACCGGCGTGATTCGCGGCGCATCCTGGCGACGCTGATCCGCCTGCTGGGGGATTTCGACCTGGCCGAGGAGGCCCTGCATGATGCCTTCTTCATTGCCGTCGAGCGCTGGCAGCGCGATGGCATCCCCGACAACCCGCGAGCCTGGCTGGTCTCGACCGGGCGCTTCAAAGCCATTGACGCCTTGCGCCGGCGCGCCCGTTTCGACCGCTCCCAGGCCGACCTGATCATGCTGATCGAAGGCCAGGGGCAGGACCCCAGTGAAGAGGAGCTGCTGGCCGATGACCGCCTGCGGCTGATTTTCACCTGCTGCCACCCGGCCCTGGCCGCCGACGCCCAGGTGCCACTGACCCTGCGCGAGGTCTGCGACCTGACCACCGAGCAGATTGCCCGGGCCTTCCTGCAGAGCCCCGCGACCATCGCCCAGCGCATCGTCCGCGCCAAGGCCAAGATTCGTGATGCCGGCATTCCTTACCAGGTCCCGGAGCTGCACGAGCTGCCAGAGCGCCTGGAGAGTGTGTTGCGGGTGATCTACCTGGTGTTCAACGAAGGTTACTCGGCGTCTTCGGGCGAGGCGTTGCTGCAACAGGAACTGAGCGATGAGGCGATCCGCCTTGGGCGCCTGCTGGTTCAGTTGCTGCCGGACGCTGAAGCGGTGGGTTTGCTGGCGCTGATGCTGTTGCAGGCCTCGCGGCAGCGTGCGCGCAGCGATGCGCAGGGCAATCTGATTTTGCTCGAACAGCAAGACCGCAGCCTGTGGGACCAGGAGCAGATTGCCGAAGGGTGCGAACTGGTGCGTTTGGCCTTGCGTAGCCGGGCGTTCGGCGCCTACACCGTGCAGGCAGCGATCGCGGCTGTGCATGCCGAGGCGGTGACGGCTGAAGAAACCGACTGGGCCGAGATTGTCGGGCTCTACGATGTGTTGCAACGGCACTGGCCGTCAGCGGTGGTGGCGCTCAACCGGGCGGTGGCGCTGGCCAAGCGTGACGGGGCGCAGGCGGGATTGGTGGCGGTGGAGGCGATTCTGGCGGCAGGGGAGCTGCGCGACTACCACCTGGCCCATGCGGCGCGAGCGGAGATGCACCAGCAGTTGGGGAATATCAATGAGGCGCGGGCGGCCTGGCGGAAGGCGCTGGAATTGACCCGTCAGGAGCCGGAACGGCGGCATATCGAGCGGCGTCTGCGCGAACTGATGTGATAGCTTTTCCGGCCCATTCACGGGCACGCCCGCTCCCACAGGGTTCAGTGCAGGCCAGGCAGGTAGTGCACCCTGTGGGAGCGGGCGTGCCCGCGAAGATCCAGGCCCTGTTATCAGCTGGCGACGAAGTTCGGCGGCGATACCAGTTCGACGGTCTGCTGCTTGCGCGGCGCCAGGATTTCGGCCACACCCTCGACCACCAACTCATCGTGCTGGTTGTACACATTGGTGGCGATACGCACCTTGAACTTCGGCAGCTTCTCGAGGATTTCCAGGCGCACGGTCAAGGTGTCGCCAATCTTCACCGGCTTCTGGAAGCTCATCTGCTGGCCCAGATAGATGGTGCCAGGGCCAGGCAGGGTGCAGGCCACTGCCGCGCTGATCAGCGCACCGCTGAACATGCCGTGGGCGATGCGTTCCTTGAACATGCTCTTGGCGGCGAATTCGGCGTCCAGGTGCACCGGGTTGTGGTCACCGGACATGGCGGCGAACAGCTGGATGTCACGTTCTTCGACGGATTTCTCGTATGTGGCCTTCTGGCCGACTTCTAGGGCTTCGTAAGGCGTGTTGCTGACCTGGGTCATCGGAGGTTCCTAAAGGGGCGGGCGAGGGCGTCAATCATTCACTGCGGGCAGGGCGGCCAAGGGCCAGCGCTTGCTCGAGCCAGGCGATGATATCAGCGGTGACCTCGTCGCGATTGAGTTCGTTGAGTACTTCGTGCCGCGCCTCAGGATAGACGCGAAGCTGTACATGTCTATTGCCGGTCGCGCGCAGGGCGTCGGCCAGATGGGTGAGACGCTTGCCGGCGCTCACCGGATCACATTCACCGCCAATGACCAGCAGGGGCAGGTTCGGGTCGATCTGCGCGAGGTTGCGCGGCTGGCTGATTTGCGCCAGGCCCTGCAGCAGGTCGAGCCACAGCTGGTTGCTGCAGCGAAAGCCGCACAGTGGATCGTCGACGTACTTGTCCACTTCCGCCGGGTCACGGCTGAGCCAGTCGAACGCCGTGCGGTTGGGCTTGAAGGCTTTGTTGAACGAGCCGAATGACAGCCACTCGATCACCGCGCTCTTGCCCAGTGGCCCCTGGCGCCAGGCCTCCAGGCGCGCAATTAGGCGTGCCGCCCGATACAGCGCAGCGGGCTGGAAATTGGAGCCACTGAGAATCGCCCCCTGCAGGCTGGCACTGTGGTGCATGAGGTAGGCCTGGGCGATGTAGCTGCCCATGCTGTGGCCGAGCAGAAACAGCGGTGTACAGGGGAATTGCTGGCCGATGTGCTGGGCCAGCAGGCCCAGGTCGTCGACCACGGCATTCCAGCCCTGCTGCCGGGCGAACAGGCCGAGGTGGCCCTGTTCGGCGGTGCGCCCATGGCCGCGCAGGTCCGGCGCGAGCAGGGCATAGCCGGCATCGCCGAGGGCCTGGCCCAGGCGCTGGTAGCGCCCGGCATGCTCGGCCATGCCATGCGCCAGCAGCACCACGGCCTTGACCGGTGTGGCCGGCAGCCATTGGTGCACGTACAGCCGACAATGCTCGCTGGCCGGCAGCCAGAAGGCGTCATGGGGCATGGCGAATCCTTTGCGCGAAGGTGACCCGCACAGTGTATGCACAACCGGCTGAATTGCAGGAAGGCCACAAATAAGATTCACAATGTTAATGGCGGCACTTGGCGTATATGCCACCTCGGGCTTACCTGCTAACGTCGGTTTAACGCCTTTTTGCCATCAGGCAAACGGGACAAGGAATCCGTGCGGGCTCAGGCAGAGGAACAACAATAAATGCAAGCCGACTTCTGGAATGACAAACGCCCCGCGGGCGTGCCTTCCACCATCGACATCCACACCTACGCTTCGGTCATCGAGGTGTTCGAGCGCTCCTGCAAGCGCTTCGCCGAGCGCCCGGCGTTCAGCAACCTTGGCGTGACCCTGAGCTACGCCGAGCTCGAGCGCCATTCGGCAGCGTTCGCCGCCTGGCTGCAGCAGCACACCGACCTCAAGCCGGGTGACCGCATCGCGGTGCAGATGCCCAACGTCCTGCAGTACCCCATTGCCGTGTTCGGTGCCCTGCGCGCCGGGTTGATCGTGGTCAACACCAACCCGTTGTACACCGAGCGCGAAATGCGTCACCAGTTCAAGGATGCCGGCGCCCGCGCCCTGGTGTACTTGAACATGTTCGGCAAGCGCGTGCAGGAGGTGCTGCCCGATACCGGTATCGAGTACCTGATCGAGGCGAAGATGGGCGACCTGCTGCCCGCGGCCAAGGGCTGGCTGGTCAACACCGTGGTCGACAAGCTAAAGAAAATGGTCCCGGCCTATCATCTGCCCCAGGCCATCCCGTTCAAGCAGGTAGTGCGCGAAGGCCGCAGCCTGACGCACAAGCCGGTACCGCTCAGCCTCGACGACATCGCCGTGCTGCAGTACACCGGCGGCACTACAGGCCTGGCCAAGGGCGCCATGCTCACCCACGGCAACCTGGTGGCCAACATGCTGCAGGTGCTGGCGTGTTTTTCCCAGCACGGCCCGGATGGCCAGCGGCTGATCAAGGAAGGCCAGGAGGTGATGATCGCGCCACTGCCGCTGTACCACATCTATGCCTTCACCGCGAACTGCATGTGCATGATGGTCACCGGCAACCACAACGTGCTGATCACCAACCCGCGCGACATTGCAGGCTTCATCAAGGAATTGGGCAAGTGGCGTTTCTCGGCGCTGCTGGGGCTGAACACCTTGTTCGTCGCACTGATGGACCACCCGGGTTTCCGTCAGCTGGACTTTTCGGCACTGAAAGTCACCAACTCCGGCGGCACGGCGCTGGTCAAGGCCACTGCCGAGCGTTGGGAGCAACTCACGGGCTGTCGCATCGTCGAGGGCTATGGCCTGACCGAAACCTCGCCGGTGGCCAGCACCAACCCCTACGGTCAGCTGGCGCGCTTGGGTACCGTGGGTATTCCGGTGGCGGGCACGGCATTCAAGGTCATCGACGATGACGGCAACGAACAGCCACTGGGTGAGCGCGGCGAGTTGTGCATCAAGGGCCCGCAAGTGATGAAAGGCTACTGGCAGCAGCCGGAGGCCACGGCCCAGGCACTGGATGCCGAGGGCTGGTTCAAGACGGGCGATATCGCGGTGATCGACCCGGACGGGTTCACGCGCATTGTCGACCGCAAGAAGGACATGATCATCGTCTCCGGTTTCAATGTGTACCCCAACGAAATCGAAGACGTGGTGATGGGCCATCCGCAGGTCGCCAGCTGTGCGGCCATTGGCGTGCCCGACGAGCGCTCCGGGGAGGCGGTGAAGCTGTTTGTGGTGGCGCGCGAGGGTGGGCTGAACGTCGATGAGCTGAAGGCCTATTGCAAGGCCAACTTCACCGGCTACAAGGTGCCCAAGCACATCGTGGTACGTGAATCGTTGCCGATGACGCCAGTGGGCAAGATCTTGCGGCGCGAGTTGCGCGATATAGCCTGACACCGCGCGTGCTTCTTCGCGGGCAAGGCCGCTCCCACAGCGGGAGCGGCCTTGCCCGCGAATGCTTCAAGCGGCTCTGGAAGGCAAGTTACAGCCTGATTTGCGACATTTTGGTCAATTACTCTAAAAATGACTTGTATCGTTCATTGAGTCATTTTTGTGACTTGAGAGCCGGTCTTGGCCCCTAGGCGACCCCAATCAAAGCTGTTACTCTCGGCCCGCTTTCAGATGATACGGTTTGCAACGAACCGCCATCTCATATCAATAATAAACGCATAGACGCGTGAATCGAACTTCGCTGTTGCTGAAGGAGTGGGCTTCCATGATCGAAAATTTTTGGAAGGATAAATACCCAGCCGGGATTACGGCGGAAATCAATCCTGACGAATTCCCCAATATCCAGGCGGTACTCAAGCAATCCTGCCAACGCTTTGCCAATAAACCGGCCTTTAGCAACCTGGGCAAGACCATCACCTACGGCGAGCTCTATGCACTGTCAGGCGCTTTCGCGGCCTGGCTGCAGCAGCACACCGACCTCAAGCCAGGTGATCGCATCGCCGTCCAGCTGCCCAATGTCCTTCAGTACCCGGTAGCCGTATTCGGTGCCATGCGCGCTGGCCTGATCGTGGTCAACACCAACCCGCTGTATACCGTGCGGGAGATGGAGCACCAGTTCAACGACTCGGGCGCCAAGGCCCTGGTGTGCCTGGCCAACATGGCGCACCTGGCCGAGAAGGTGGTGCCCAAGACCCAGGTCAGGCACGTCATCGTCACCGAAGTGGCCGACCTGCTGCCGCCGCTCAAGCGCCTGCTGATCAACAGCGTCATCAAGTACGTGAAGAAGATGGTGCCGGCCTACAACCTGCCGCGCGCCGTACGCTTCAACGATACCCTGGCGCTGGGCAAGGGCCAGCCGGTCACCGAGGCCAACCCGCAAGCCAACGACGTGGCCGTGCTGCAGTACACCGGCGGTACCACCGGCGTGGCCAAGGGCGCGATGCTGACCCACCGCAACCTGGTGGCCAACATGTTGCAGTGCCGGGCCTTGATGGGTGCCAACCTGCAGGAAGGCTGCGAGATCCTCATCACTCCGCTGCCGCTGTATCACATCTATGCCTTTACCTTCCATTGCATGGCGATGATGCTGATCGGCAACCACAACGTGCTGATCAGCAACCCGCGCGACCTCCCGGCAATGGTCAAGGAACTGGGCAAGTGGAAGTTCAGTGGTTTTGTCGGCCTCAACACGCTGTTCGTCGCGCTGTGCAACAACGAGGCCTTCCGCGCCCTGGACTTCTCGGCGCTGAAGATCACCCTGTCCGGTGGCATGGCCCTGCAGCTGAGTGTGGCCGAGCGCTGGAAGAGCGTCACCGGCTGCGCCATCTGCGAAGGCTACGGCATGACCGAAACCAGCCCGGTGGCGGCGGTGAACCCGGCCCAGGCCAACCAGGTGGGGACCATCGGCATCCCGGTGCCATCGACCCTGTGCAAGGTCATCGACGACGCCGGCAACGAACTGCCGCTGGGCGAAACGGGCGAGTTGTGCGTCAAGGGCCCGCAGGTCATGAAAGGCTACTGGCAGCGTGAAGACGCCACCACCGAGATCCTCGACAGCGAGGGCTGGCTGAAGACCGGCGATATCGCCTTGATCCAGCCGGATGGCTATATGCGCATCGTCGACCGCAAGAAGGACATGATCCTGGTCTCGGGCTTCAACGTGTATCCCAACGAGCTGGAAGACGTGCTTGCCGCCTTGCCGGGCGTGCTGCAGTGTGCAGCCATTGGTGTGCCGGACGAGAAGTCGGGTGAAGTGATCAAGGTGTTTATCGTGGTCAAGCCTGGCATGACCGTGACCAAGGAGCAGGTGATGGAGCATATGCGCGCCAACGTCACCGGCTACAAGGTGCCGCGTTACATCGAGTTCCGCGATGCGCTGCCCACCACCAACGTCGGCAAGATCCTGCGCCGTGAACTGCGTGATGAAGAGCTGAAGAAACAGGGTTTGAAGAAGATCGCCTGATCGAAGCTTGCGCTGTCTTTGTAGGAGCGGCCTTGTGTCGCGAAAGGGCCGCAGAGCGGCCCCAGCAATTTCAGCATCACTGCTGAGAACCTGGGGCCGCTTTGCGGCCCTTTCGCGACACGAGGCCGCTCCCACAGAGGCCGCGCAATCAGCGCAGTTTCTCAAGCATCTGGTAGTACCACATCCCCGCTGCCAGCAGCGGGTTGCCCAGCAAATCCCCCATCGGCACCCGCACGTGCTTGCACTGCGCGAAGGTGTCGAACTTCTCCAGCGTTCCGGTCAGTGCCTCGGCCATGATCTCGCCCATGATGTGGCTGGTGGCGATCCCGTGCCCGGAATAACCCTGGCAGTACCACACGTTGTCCGACAGCTTGCCCAGTTGCGGAATGCGGTTGACCACGATGCCCATCGCGCAGCTCCACTGGAACTCGATCGGCACGCCTTTCAGCGCCGGGAAG
The DNA here is from genome assembly GCF_044748405.1 of Pseudomonas sp. NPDC089996. NCBI lineage: Bacteria > Pseudomonadati > Pseudomonadota > Gammaproteobacteria > Pseudomonadales > Pseudomonadaceae > Pseudomonas > Pseudomonas sp. NPDC089996. The sequence continues at coordinate 51,641 of NZ_JBIVGA010000016.1, forward strand.
GTACGCTCGATGCAGGGACGCAGCTCGCCTTCGATATCACGTGAATCCTTGCCCGAATAATTGGCACCGCCGCCGAACAGCAAGCGCTTGTCAGCCGTCAGGCGGTAGTAGTCGAGCACGAAGCGACAGTCGTACACCGCCAGGTCATGCGGGTTGATCTGCTCCGCCAGTTCGCCCAGAGGCGCCGTGGTGACGATACCGCCCATGGCCGGGAAGATCTTGCCCTTGAGCTGGCGCTTTTCCAGCTTGTGATAGACGTCGCCGGCAAGCATCACCTGGCGCGCTTCGACCCGGCCGTGGGCGGTTACCACCGCCGGGCGTGGGCCGTGGACGATGTCCAGCACCTCGGAGTTTTCGAAGATCAGCGCGCCCAGGCCATGAGCGGCGCGGGCTTCGCCCAGGCACAGGTTGAGTGGGTGCAGGTGCAGGTTGCGCAGATTTTTCAGTGCGCCCTGATACAGCGGGCTCTGCAGGTGTTCGGCGACGCCGTTACGGTCGAGCAGCTGCACCTGGTCGCCCATGCCGCGGCGTTCGGCCTCGGCCTGGAAGCTGCGCAGCTCCGCCATGTGCGAAGGTTTCATCGCCGCATGCAGATGGCCGCGCTTGAGGTCGCAGTCGATGCCGTAGCGCGCGACCCGCTGCTCGATGACCTGGTGCCCACGCCAGCGCAGGTGCCAGATGAAATCATCGACCTCGGCACCCAAATGCTTGCGCATCTGTGTGCGCATGGCCTCGTCGCCAGACAGGCTGCCGGTGACCTGCCCGCCGTTACGCCCGCTGGCACCCCAGCCGATACGGTTGGTCTCGACGATCGCCACCTTCAGGCCACGTTCGGCCAGCTCCACCGCAGTGGCCACGCCCGTGAAACCACCGCCGATGATGGCCACGTCGACCTGCACCGTGCCCTTGAGCTGCGGGTATTCGGTGTGGTCGTTCAGCGAGGCGCTGTAATAGGAAGGCGCGCGTTGGGCCGGGCCATTGTTCAATACTGCGTTCATGGGTGTTCCTTGTTCTGAATGGGGTGTGGCTCAGGCCTGGTGCAGGTACCAACGCCAGTCCTGTTCGCTGACTTCGGCCATGAACTGGCGGTACTCGGCACGCTTGACCTTCAGGTAGACGTTGAGGAACGCATCGCCCAATGCTTCGCGCGCCCAGTGCGAGCGCTCCAGCTCATCGAGTGCGGTCAGCCAGTCGGTGGGCAGGTGCTCGGTGGCCTGGGCATAGCCGTTGCCTTCGACCGGCGCACCCGGGTCCAGCTGCTCGCGGATGCCACGATGGCTGGCGGCCAGAATGGCGGCGGCAGCCAGGTACGGGTTGGCATCGGCGCCGCAGATGCGGTGCTCGACATGCCGGCTGTTGGCCGGGCCGCCGGGCACGCGCAGGCTGACGGTGCGGTTGTCGACACCCCAGGTCGGCGCCAGCGGGGCATAGCTGTTGGCCTGGAAGCGGCGGAACGAGTTGGCGTTGGGGCAGAACAGCAGCAGCGAGTCACGCAGGTGGCGGAGCATGCCGGCAACCGCCTGGCGCAGCAGCGGCGTGCCGGCTTTGTCTTCGCTGGCGAACAGGTTATTGCCGGCACTGTCGGCCAGGCTCAGGTGCATGTGCATGCCGGTGCCGGCCAGTTGCGCGAACGGCTTGGCCATGAAGCAGGCCTGCATGCCATGGGCATGGGCCACGCCCTTGACCAGGCGTTTGTAGCGCACGGCCTGGTCCATTGCCTCCAGCGCATCACCATGTTCCAGGGTGATTTCCACCTGACCGGGGGCATATTCGGAGATCGCGGTGCGCGCGGGGATGCCCTGGGCCTTGCAGGCGGCGTAGAGGTCGGCGAGGAACGGCTCGATCTGCTCCAGCTCGCGCAGGCCATAGACCTGGGTGCTGCGTGGGCGCCCACCATCGTTGTCCAGCGCCGGCTGCGGGCGGCCCTGGGCGTCGCGTTTCTGGTCGAGCAGGTAGAACTCCAGCTCGCAGGCCATCACCGGGTGGTAACCGTCAGCCTTGAGCGCTTCGATGGTGCGCAGCAGTACATGGCGGGGGTCGGCGACGCTGGCCGGCAGGCCTTCGCTGGGGTGCATGCTGACCTGTACCGCCGCAGTCGGCACCCGGCGCCAGGGCAGGCGCACCAGGCTACCTTCCAGTGGGTAGGCGCGGCAGTCGATGTCACCGACATCCCAGACCAGGCCGGAGTTTTCCACGTCGTCGCCATTGAGAGTCAGGCCGAGGATGGTGCTCGGTAGCGGGCGACCGCTCTGGAAAACCGCCAGCAGCTCATCGCGGTGCAACAGCTTGCCGCGGGGGACACCGTTGGCGTCGAGGATGAACAGTTCGAACAATTCGATATCGGGGTTTTCTGCCAGAAAACGGCTGGCGTGCTCTACAGGTGCAAAGTGCATGATGGATTCGCTCACGGGCGCACGGGACCGGCGCGCAGGCACGGTCCACTTGAGTCAGACGGCCGGGCCGCGGCCGAGTGGGGTCACAAAGGCGTGAGCGAGGAATCCGGTGGGCGTGCGTGGCGGCAGTGCCACAGGGCCCAGAAGGCGAGGATGACATGGACCAGCGGATTTTCACCGGCGCGGGACCGGGCCTTCGGTAGCGAAGGGCGGGACGACGGCGGGGCGATGGTCTGGACGGGAGTCATGCCTTTGATACTCACATGCGGCGTAATGTTGATTAAAGCAGTGAATGGCAACGTTCACTTTGCCTGCCACTAAACATTCCGCTGTTGCGCGATCACCTGTAGGAGCGGCCTTGTGTCGCGAAAGGGTCGCAAAGCGACCCCTAGGTATCAAAGGCACAGCAGACATTGCCGGGGCTGCTTCGCAGCCCTTTCGCGACACAAGGCCGCTCCTACAAAGCCTGCGCCAGCCTGGACAGCAAAGAAGGACCAAATCTGCGACAATCCCCCAACTTTCCGAATGCCGATCATGAAAAAGCAGGCCCACCTGCATCACTAAAAAGCCCCATGACTGACCAAGCCATCGACAAATTGCTGCACAACCTCGACCACGCCATGATCGCCGAGCGCCACCGCCTGCGTCGGCAACTGCATGAGCTGCGCAAGCGCCCAGACGAGGCGAAGCTTTCGCAGTGGGTGGAAAAGGTCCAGGCATCCTGCGCCCAGGTCACCGCACGCCAGAACAGCGTGCCACAGATCCGCTACGACGACAGCTTGCCGATCGCCGCCAAGCGCGACGAGATCAAGAAAGCCCTGGCCGAGAACCAGGTGCTGGTGATCGCCGGCGAAACCGGTTCGGGCAAGACCACCCAGCTGCCGAAGATCTGCCTGGAGCTGGGCCGCGGCAGCCATGGGCTGATCGCCCATACCCAGCCACGGCGGATCGCCGCGCGCAGTGTCGCCGCCCGGGTTGCCGAAGAGCTGGGCACGCCGCTGGGCGGCCTGGTCGGCTACCAGGTACGTTTCGAAGACCAGAGCGATGCCAACACCCTGGTCAAGCTGATGACCGACGGCATCCTGCTGGCCGAAACCCAGCACGACCGTTTTCTCGAACGCTACGACACGATCATCGTCGACGAAGCCCACGAGCGCAGCCTCAACATCGACTTCCTGCTCGGCTACCTCAAGACCCTGCTGCACCGCCGCCCGGATCTGAAGCTGATCATCACCTCGGCGACCATCGACCTGGAGCGCTTCTCGAAACACTTCGACGATGCGCCGATTATCGAGGTGTCCGGCCGTACCTTCCCGGTGGACACCTGGTACCGACCACTGACCAGCGAACAGGACGAGGAGGGTAACCAGGTCGAGGACGACCTCACCGTCGACCAGGCGATACTGGCCACCCTCGACGAGATCGCCCAGCATGAGCGCAGCGTGGGCAAAGGCCCCGGCGATGTGCTGGTGTTTCTCCCCGGTGAACGGGAGATCCGCGATGCCGCAGAAATCCTGCGCAAGGCGCAGTTGCGCCATACCGAGATCCTGCCGCTCTATGCGCGCCTGTCGCCGGCCGAGCAGCAGCGCATTTTCCAGTCGCACACCGGGCGCCGCGTGGTGCTGGCCACCAACGTTGCGGAAACCTCGCTGACCGTGCCTGGCATTCGTTATGTGATCGACACCGGCACCGCACGCATCAGCCGCTACAGCTACCGCGCCAAGGTCCAGCGCCTGCCGATCGAAGCCGTTTCACAGGCCAGTGCCAACCAGCGCAAGGGCCGTTGCGGCCGGGTCGAGCCGGGTATCTGCATTCGGCTGTACAGCGAAGAAGACTTCAACGCCCGCCCGGCCTTCACCGACCCCGAGATCCTGCGCACCAACCTGGCGGCGGTGATCCTGCAGATGCTGCACCTGCGCCTGGGTGCGATCGACGCCTTCCCGTTCATCGAACCGCCGGATGGCAAGGCCATCAGTGATGGCTTCAACTTGCTGCAGGAGCTGTCGGCGGTCAACCGCGAGAACCAGCTGACGCCGATCGGCCGCCAGCTGGCTCGCCTGCCGATCGACCCGCGGCTGGGCCGCATGCTGCTTGAAGGTGCCCGCCAGGGCAGCCTGCAGGAAGTGCTGATCGTCACCAGTGCGCTGTCGGTTCAAGACCCGCGCGAGCGCCCACCGGAGCGCCAGCAGGCCGCCGATCAGGCCCATGCGCAGTGGAAGGACGCCGATACCGACTTCGCCGCGCTGGTCAACCTGTGGCGAGGTTTCGAAGAGCAGCGCCAGGCGCTGACCGCCAACCCGCTGCGCAACTGGTGCCGCAAGAACTTCCTGAACTACCTTCGCCTGCGCGAGTGGCGTGATGCCCATCGCCAGTTGTCGCTGATCTGCCGTGAGCTGCAGTTGGCAGTCAACAAGGAGCCGTCCGACTACCAGAAGGTGCACAAGGCGATCCTCAGCGGCCTGCTCAGCCAGATCGGCCAAAAGACCGAAGAAGGCGATTACCAGGGGGCCCGCCAGCGGCGATTCTGGGTGCATCCGTCTTCGGGCATCGGCCGCAAGCGCCCGCAGTGGGTGATGGCCGCGGAGCTGGTGGAAACCACCAAGCTGTATGCGCGCATGGTCGCCAAGATCGAGCCTGACTGGATCGAACCGCTGGCGACCCACCTGATCAAGAAAAATCATTTCGAACCGCATTGGGAGAAGAAGCGCGGTCAGGTGGTGGCCTACGAGCAGATCACCCTGTACGGCCTGATCCTGGTGGGCCGCCGGCCGGTGCACTTTGGCCCGATCGATCCGGTCACCTCGCGTGAACTCTTCATTCGTGAGGGCCTGGTCGGCGGAGAAATCCAGTCGCGAGCCAAGTGCCTGGCGGCGAACAAGCGCCTGCTCGAAGAACTCGACGAGCTGGAGGCCAAGGCCCGTCGGCGCGACATTCTTGCCGACGAAGAAACCTTGTACGCCTTTTACGAAGCACGCTTGCCGGCGGAAATCCATCAGACCGCGACCTTCGATGCCTGGTACCGCATGACCAGCCAGAAGGACCCGAACCTGCTGATCATGCGCGAAGAAGACGTGCTGGCCCGTGAGGCCAGCGAAGTCACTGCAGCGCAGTACCCGGACAGCCTGCAAGTCGGTGAACTGCGCCTGCCGCTGACCTACCACTTCGAGCCCGGCCACCCGCGTGACGGCGTGACCGTGCGGGTGCCGGCGCCGCTGTTGCCGAGCCTACCCGGCGAGCGCCTGGAATGGCTGGTGCCGGGCCTGCTGGAGGCCAAGTGCATAGCGCTGGTGCGCAACCTGCCCAAGGCGCTGCGCAAGAATTTCGTGCCGGTGCCGGACTTCGTCAAGGCCTCGCTGGCGCGCATGACCTTCGGCCAGGGTGCGCTGCCCCAGGCGCTGGGCCAGGAGTTGTTGCGCATGACTGGCGCACGGGTCTCCGACGATGCGTGGGCCGAATCGGTCAACCTGGTCGAAGGCCACCTGCGCATGAACATCGAAGTGGTCGATGGCCAAGGCAAGTTCCTTGGCGAAGGCCGCGACCTGGCTGAGCTGACCGCCCGTTTTGCTGCCGCCAGCCAGGCTGCGCTGGCCGTGCCACGCACCGAGAAGAGCGAGCAGCCGGTGCAGGCCAAGGCTTTCAGCGAGGTCAAGCAGACTGCCCAACAGAAGATCGCCGGCCTGTCGATGACCGTTTACCCGGCACTGGTGGAAGAAAACGGCACCGTGCGCGAGGGCCGCTTCTCGACCCATGCCGAAGCCGAGTTCCAGCACCGTCGCGCCCTGCAACGCTTGTTGCTGCAGCAATTGGCGGAGCCTGCCAAGTTTTTGCGCGGCAAGCTGCCGGGGCTGACCGAGCTGGGTTTGCTGTACCGCGAACTGGGCCGTGTCGAGGCGTTGGTCGAGGACATTCTGCTGGCAAGCCTGGACAGCTGCATTCTGGAGGGTGAAGCGACGTTGCCACGTGACGGAGCGGCCCTGGCCGGGCTGGCCGAGCGCAAGCGCGGCAGCTGGGCCGAGCATGCCGAACGCCTGGCCCGCCAGACGCTGGAGGTGCTGAAGCTGTGGCACGGCCTGCAGAAGCGCTTCAAGGGCAAGATCGACCTGAGCCAGGCGGTGGCGCTGAACGATATCAAGCAGCAACTGGCCAACCTGGTTTATCCGGGCTTTGTGCGCGAGACTCCAGCGGTTTGGTTCAAGGAATTGCCGCGCTACCTCAAGGGTGTGGAGCTGCGCCTGGAGAAGCTGGGCTCGCAGGTGCAGAAGGACCGGGTCTGGAGTGGTGAACTGGGCAACCTGTGGGCGCAGTACAAGGCCCGGGCCGACAAGCATGCCCAGGAAGGCAAGCGCGATGAGCAGCTGACCTTGTACCGCTGGTTGCTGGAAGAGTATCGGGTGTCGCTGTTTGCCCAGCAGCTGGGTACAAAAGTGCCGATTTCAGACAAGCGATTGAGCAAGCAGTGGAGCCAGGTGGAAGGCTAACTGCGTTGATTTGTGGCACACTTCGGGGAATCTGGGGCCGCCTTGCGGCCCTTCGCGGGCACGCCCGCTCCCACAGTTTCAGCGTACGCCTTTTAATTGGTACCAAGGTGCCATTAAGTTGCCATATTTCTAGCCAGCGCCCCGTGGCGATGGCCTTTGAGCAGAGGATCGATCGTGCATAACGTCGTGATCAGCGGCACCGGCCTGTATACCCCGGCCCAGAGCATTTCCAACGAAGAACTGGTGGCCTCCTTCAATGCCTGGTCACAGCAGTTCAACCAGGACAACGCCGCCGCCATCGAGCGGGGTGAAATCGAAGCAGCCCCTATGTCCGACGCCGCCTTCATCGAAAAGGCCTCGGGTATCAAGAGCCGTTTCGTCATGGACAAGGCCGGCATTCTTGACCCGCAGCGCATGAAGCCGCGCCTGCCGGAGCGTTCCAACGACGAGCAGTCGATCCTCTGCGAAATGGGCGTGGCCGCTGCGCGCCAGGCGCTGGAACGCGCAGGCCGTACCCCGGCGGATGTCGACGGGGTGATCGTCGCCTGCTCCAACCTGCAGCGCCCTTACCCGGCCATCGCCATCGAAGTGCAACAGGCACTGGGCATCGACGGCTTCGCCTTCGACATGAACGTGGCCTGCTCGTCGGCCACCTTCGGCATCCAGACCGCAGCCAACAGCGTGCAGCTGGGCCAGGCCCGGGCCGTGCTGGTGGTCAGCCCGGAGATCTGTACCGGGCACCTGAACTTCCGTGATCGCGACAGCCACTTCATCTTCGGCGACGCGGCCACTGCAGTGCTGGTCGAGCGGGCCGATCTGGCCACCTCGGCACACCAGTTCGACATCCTGGGCACCAAGCTGAAGACTGCGTTCTCCAACAACATCCGCAACAACTTCGGCTTCCTCAACCGCGCGGCGGAAGAGGGCATCGACGCCCGCGACAAACTGTTCGTTCAGGAAGGGCGCAAGGTGTTCAAGGAAGTTTGCCCGATGGTCGCCGAGCTGATCGGTGAGCACCTGGGCGAGATCGACCTGAATCGTTCGGACGTCAAGCGCTTCTGGCTGCACCAGGCCAACCTGAGCATGAACCACCTGATCGTCAAGAAGCTGATGGGGCGTGAGGTGAGCGAGGATGAGGCACCGGTGATTCTTGACCGTTATGCCAACACCAGTTCGGCGGGGTCGGTGATTGCCTTCCACCTGTATCAGGATGATCTGGCGAAAGGCTCGCTGGGGGTGCTGAGCTCGTTTGGTGCAGGCTATTCGATTGGCAGTGTGATTCTGCGCAAGCGCTGATCTCTGGATTGTCGGGGCCGCTTTGCGGCCCTTTCGCGACACAAGGCCGCTCCTACAAGAGATCGCGGTCTCTTGTAGGAGCGGCCTTGTGTCGCGAAAGGGCTGCAAAGCAGCCCCAGCTTTCTAGCAGGCAAAAAAAAGGCGGGAAATGCCGGATGGGGTCGGCATTTCCCGCCTCAGCGTGAAGCAGAGGAGTGTGCAGTTTAGAACTTGGCTTCCAGGTCCACTTGCAGGGTGTCCACGTCAGCATTGCTGTTCGGCAGCTGGGACAAGTCGGTCTTGGCCATCAGGTAGGCAGCACCCAGCGAGAAGTTCTTGTCGATTTCGTAACCCACCTTGAACTTGTGGCCGCGGGAACCGGTGAACCCGTTGCCGAAGTCAGAGTCGGTGAACAGGCTGACCACGGCATTACGCTGAACATCGCGGTAGTTGTAGTCCAGGCTCCAGGCGCCGACCTTGGTCTTCAGACCCGCCAGCCAGGCCTGGTCTTCGCCATCGGTGCTTTCGGTGTTCTTCACGTACTGGCCGTAGGCGGACAGCGGGATCGCGAAGCCGGTGAAGTCCAGTTGGCCAAAGCCTTCCACCAGGTTGAATTCGTTGGTGGTGTTGCCGAACGACTGCAGAATGGCGGCTTCCTTGTCGTTGTCGTAGCCGTAGATGCTGGCACCCACGGTGAGCTTCAGCACGTCAGCCGGGGCGAACTTGGCGCCCAACTGGCCGTGGTAGACCTGGGCGTCGTGCTTGTATTGCACGCCGTCGCCGTCGACGTTGTCCTTGAGGGTGTACTGACCGGCGCTGGCGAACACCTCGGCGCCGCCCAGGTCGGCCTTGTAGGTGGCGGCCACGCCTTCCGGGTTGATGTCGCTGTCCCAGATAATGTCACCCATGCTCACCCACGGCTGCGGCATCTTGCCACCGATCAGGTGCAGGTTCGGGACTGCGGTCGGGTGCCAGTCGAGGTAGGCCAGGTCGACCCACAGCGATTTCTTGTCGAAGTAGTTGTCGAAGCTCTGGTTGGTGGAGCGGCGGTCGGCGCTGCTGCCGGTGGCAATACGCACACCTGCGTCGACTTGCGGGTTGATCTCGCTGTAGAAGCCGACGCGGGCACGCACACGCTGACGGTCCTGGTTGCCACTGCTGCTGTTCGGGTCGTCAACGTTGACGTCTTCGTAACGCAGGCGCACATCACCCTTGATCTGGGTCTTGGCGGCCCATGCCACTTTTTGTTCGAAGGAGCTCATCCGGTCGGATTGAGCTTTCTGAGCGGCCTTTTCCTTGGTTTCCTGAGCCAGGTCGCCCTGCAGTTCGTTGTACTGCGCCTGGTTGATCGAGCCATTGGCGCGGAGCATCTCGAGCAGCTTGGCGTCGACGGCAGCACTGGCCGGAGTACTCAGAGCCAGCATCATGCCGGTGAGGCTCACTCCGGTAAGTGTAGAAACAAGACGCATAAGGTTCTCCCTACTAAAAAGATTTGGGGAGGCTCAGCGCCCACCCCCATGTTGGCATGTCTTCGGAAAGGGCCTGAATAGACAGGTTCTGGGGTTCCGGAAAACAGGCGCAAGTATTGCGGGGGCGAATTACAGAATAATGTCTAATTAGTGGCACTGCTGTTAAGTAATTGAGAATGAACGGCTATCTGCGCCGATCGTCATTTGAGTGCCGGGCCTGTGTTCGCCGATACTGTCGGCCTTGATCAGCGAGTCGAAAACGTGACCAGTCTCTACAGCCTTGCCCATCTGCGTGACCTGCCAGCGGCGACCTGGGATGCCTTGGTTCCCCCTGGCCAACCGTTCCTGCGCCACGCTTTTCTCAGTGCCATGGAAGACAGCGGCAGCGTCGCGCCCAACACGGGCTGGGCCGCCGAGCACCTGGTGCTGGAGCGCGACGGGCAGGTGCGTGCGCTGCTACCGGCGTATCGCAAATGGCATTCGTATGGCGAGTACGTGTTCGACCACGGCTGGGCCGACGCCTGCGAACGCGCCGGCATCGCCTATTACCCCAAGCTGCTGGGGGCGGTGCCGTTCAGCCCGGTCAGCGGGCCGCGCCTGCTGGCGGCCGACCCGGCCGATGCATTGCTGGTGCTGCAGGCATTGCCGGAATACTTGGGCAAGGGCGGGTTGTCCGGGGCGCACATCAATTTCACCGACCCTCAGCTGGATGCGCAAATGGCCGGCCTGCCGGGCTGGATGGAGCGCCTGGGCTGCCAGTTCCATTGGCGCAATCACGGCTACCGCGACTTCCAGGATTTCCTCGACAGCCTCAGCTCACGCAAACGCAAACAGATGCGCAAGGAACGTGAGCAGGTGGCGGGGCAGGGCATCGAGTTTCGCTGGTATCGCGGGGATGAGCTGGATGAGGCTCAATGGGATTTCGTCTTTATCTGTTATGCCAACACCTATGCGGTGCGCAGACGTTCGCCGTATCTGACCCGGGAGTTTTTCAGCCTGCTGGCCGAGCGCATGCCTGAAGCGGTGCGGGTGGTGATGGCGCGTCAGGGCGGGCGTGATGTAGCCATGGCCTTGAGCCTGGTCGGGGGCGACAGTCTGTTTGGTCGTTACTGGGGCTGCCTGGACGAATTCGACCGGCTGCATTTCGAGACCTGCTTCTACCAGGGCATGGACTTTGCGATTGCCGAAGGGCTGCAGCGCTTCGATGCCGGAGCGCAGGGCGAGCACAAGCTGATTCGCGGGTTCGAGCCGGTGCTGACGCGCTCGTGGCATTACCTGATGCATCCGGGGTTGCGGCGGGCGGTGGAGGATTTTCTGGTTCAGGAGCGCGAAGGCGTGAGGGGCTATGCCGAGGAGGCCAAGGGGATGCTGCCCTACCGCAGGGATTGAAGCCCTGCGCATTCCTTGTAGGAGCGGCCTTGTGTCGCGAAAGGGCCGCAACGCGGCCCCGGCATTTTCAGCGACGAAGCTGAAAACTGGGGCTGCTTCACAGCCCTTTCGCGACACAAGGCCGCTCCTACAGGGATTGCGCGGCCGCGAGGTTCAGTCGACCCCGACAAACCCCCCGGTCTGGTGATGCCACAAGCGGGCATACAGCCCCCGCTGCTCGAGCAGTTCACTGTGGCTGCCACACTCGACAATCCGCCCTTTGTCCAGCACCACCAGGCGGTCCATGCGGGCGATGGTGGACAGGCGGTGGGCGATGGCGATCACCGTCTTGCCCTGCATCAGCGTCTCCAGGCTTTCCTGAATGGCCGCCTCCACTTCCGAGTCCAGCGCCGATGTCGCTTCGTCCATGATCAGGATCGGCGCATTCTTCAGCAGCACCCGGGCAATGGCGATGCGCTGGCGCTGGCCACCCGACAGTTTCACACCCCGCTCGCCGACATGGGCATCGAAACCGGTGCGGCCCTGGGCGTCCGACAACTGCGCGATGAACTCGTCGGCCCGCGCCCGGCGCACCGCCTCGTGCAGCGCCGTTTCACTGGCGCCCGGGCGGCCATACAGCAGGTTGTCGCGGATCGAGCGGTGCAGCAGCGAGGTGTCCTGGGTAATCATGCCGATCTGTGCGCGCAGGCTGGCCTGGCTGACTTCGGCGATGTCCTGGCCGTCGATCAGGATGCGCCCGCCCTGCACGTCGTACAGGCGCAGCAGCAGGTTGACCAGGGTGGACTTGCCGGCGCCGGATGGGCCGATCAGGCCGATCTTCTCGCCCGGGCGGATGTCCAGGTTGAGCCCTTCGATGACGTTGGCGGCCTTGCCGTAGTGGAAGTCCACATCAATGAAACGCACCGCGCCGCGGCTGACCTTCAATGGCGGCGCACCGGGCTGGTCGGTGACGGTGACCGGCTGGGCGATGGTCTGCAGGCCATCCTGGACCATGCCGATGTTCTCGAAGATGCCGTTGACCACCCACATGATCCAGCCCGACATGTTGACGATGCGGATCACCAGGCCGGTGGCCAGGGCAATGGCGCCGACAGTGATCAGCGACTGACTCCACAGCCACAGTGCAAGGCCGGTGGTGGTGACCACCAACAGGCCGTTGAGGGTGGTGATGACCACGTCCATGCTGGTGACCACGCGCGACGCCAGCTGGGTTTTCTCGGTTTGCTCACGGATCGCTTCGCGGGCGTACTGCTGTTCGTAGTCGGTGTGGGCGAACAGCTTGAGGGTGGCGATGTTGGTGTAGCCATCGACGATCCGCCCCATCAGCTTGGAGCGGGCGTCGGAGGACACCACCGAACGCTCCTTCACCCGCGGCACAAAGTAGTACAGCGCGGCGATGTAACCGACGATCCACACCAGCAGCGGCAGCATCAGGCGCCAGTCGGCCTCGGCGAACAGCACCAGGGAGGTGATGGCGTAGATGAGCACATGCCACAGTGCGTCCACCGCCTGCACGGCGGAATCGCGCAGCGAGTTGCCGGTCTGCATGATGCGCTGGGCGATGCGCCCGGCAAAGTCGCTCTGGAAGAAATTCAGGCTCTGCTTGAGCACATAGGTGTGGTTCTGCCAGCGGATCAGGCTGGTCATGCCGGGGTTGATGGTCTGGTGCACCAGCAGGTCGTGCAGGGCGAAGAACACCGGCCGCAGCAGCAGGATCACCACCAGCATCCAGATGAGTTCGCCGCTGTGTTCGCTGAAGAAGTTGGCGTTGGGCGTGCCCTGAGCCAGGTCGATGATGCGGCTGAGGTAGCTGAACATCGCCACCTCGATCAGCGAGGCGAACAGGCCCACTATCAGCAGGGCGAGAAAGCTCGGCCAGACCTGGCGCAGGTAGTACAGGTAGAACGGCCAGACCTGGCCGGGCGGCGACTCGCTGGGCGCGTCGCGGAAGATATCGATCAGTTGCTCGAAACGGCGATACAGCATGGGTGACAACACTCCTGTTCAACCCGACCCTCAGGCGGTTTCACGTCCTTGTGAAGCCTGCGGTCAGTCGATGCGTTTGGCGGACTTGATGTACACCGGATCGGCCGGCACATCGCGCATGCCCTTCTTCATGGTGGTGGGCGAGTTGACGATCTGGTCGACCACTTCCATGCCCTTGGTGACCTTGCCGAATACCGCGTAGCCACGGTCGCGGCCCGGGTTGAGGAAATCGTTGTCGGCGACGTTGATGAAGAACTGGCTGGTGGCCGAGTTCGGGTCGGAGGTGCGTGCCATCGACAGGGTGCCGCGGGTGTTCTGCAAGCCGTTGCCGGCTTCGTTCTTGATCGGATCCTTGGTTGTCTTTTGCACCATCTGGTCGGTGAAACCACCGCCCTGGACCATGAAGCCCGGGATCACGCGGTGGAAGATGGTGTTGTTGTAGAAGCCGCTGTCGACGTACTGCAGGAAGTTCTTGGTGCTGACCGGCGCTTTCTCGGCGTTGAGCTCGATTTCGACCTGGCCGAAGCTGGTGTCCAGCAGAACGTGCGGGGTCTTGTCGGAAGCCATGACGCTGGTGGCGAAGGCGACCGAGCAGGCGGTGAGCAGGAGTTTTTTCAGCATGGGCTCAATGATCCTTGAGAGGTGGAAGCGGCTGCGAGGAACTGCAGCAGGGTCTGGTTGAAGACCTCGGGTTGATCGAGGGGCGTAGCGTGCCGGGAATCCTCGATGACCACCAGCCTGGCGTGGGGCATCAGGGCGACGTAGCGCTCCTTCAGTTGTATCGGGGTGTAATCGTGGTCAGCGGCAATCACCAGCGTGGGACAGCGGATCTGGCCGATGCGTTCCTGCACGCCCCAGTCGACGATGGCGTCGAAACTCTTGAGGTAGGCGCGTTTGTCGTTGCGTGCCCAGCGTTCAGCCATTTTCTTGCGCAAATCGGCTTGTCCGAGCTTGGGGAACAGCCTGGCGGCCAGGCCCTGGCCGACCGTCTCGACGCTGAGGATGCGCGCCAGGCCCCAGCGCTTGAGCCACCACAGCCAGTCGCTGCGGGTGCGGCGCTTGACCTCGGGGGCGCTGTTGACGATGCACAGGCTGCGCAGCCATTGCGGGTGATCGACGGCGAACTGGAAGCCCACCATGCCGCCCATGGACAGGCCGACGAAGTGCACCGGGCCGGTCTGCAGGTGCTCGAGCAGGGAGAGCAGGTCTTCACTGAAGGTGGCGATCTGGTAACCGTCGCGTGGCTTGTCGGAACGGCCGTGGCCACGGATGTCCATCAGGATCACCCGGTAATGGCGGCTCAGTTCGGGTATCTGCAGCTCCCAGTCCTGGCTGCTGGAGCCCAGCCCATGCAGCAGCACCAGGGGTTCGCCCTGGCCATATTCCTGATAATGCAACGAGCATCCTTCATGTTCGAAATAGGCCATGGGCGCGGTCCTCTCAGGCTTGTGGGGGGGCTGCGAAGGGCACGTCCAATGGCGCGGTGTCGAAATTGCGCAGCAGGTCGATGAGAATCTGCGTGGCCGGGCCCAGGGTCTTCTCTTTGCTCGAATAAAGGTAGAACAGTGGGTGGCGACTGCCACCCTGATCGAGCGGCAGCGGCTTGAGCACACCGTCGTGCAACTCGCGCTCGATCATGTGCCGGGGCAGCCAGGCAAAGCCCAGGCCGCTGCCGACGAAGGTGGTGGCGGTGCCCAGGCTGCCGACCGTCCAGCGCTGCTCGGCGCCGAGCCAGCCGACATCGCGTGGCTGGGCGCGGCCGGAGTCGCGGATCACCACCTGCAACTGGCTCTCCAGGTCCTGGAAGGTGAGCGTTCGGCCCAGGCGGTGCAGGCTGTGCTCGGGGTGGGCGACGGCGACGAACTCCACCGAGCTCAGTTCGGTGCCCAGGTAACCGCCAATGCTGTAGCTGCTGATGGCAAGGTCGGCGATGCCTTCGTGCATCACTTCCTCGACGCCGGACAGCACCTCTTCACGCAGGCGCACTCGGCAACCGCGGCTCTGCGGCATGAACGCGGCCAAAGCACGGACCAGGCGGGCGCTGGGGTAGGCCGCATCGACCACCAGGCGGACCTCGGCTTCCCAGCCTTGCTCCATGTGGTGCGCCAAGTCTTCCAGCTGGCTGGCCTGCTTGACCAGGTGCCGCGAGCGGCGCAGCAGGACATTGCCGGCCTCGGTCAGCACGGCCTTGCGGCCATCGATGCGCAGCAGCGGCACACCCAGCTGCTCTTGCATGCGCGCCACCGTGTAGCTGACCGAAGACTGCGAACGGTGCAGGGCTTCGGCTGCCTGGGCAAACCCGCCATGGTCGACCACTGCCTGCAGGGTCCGCCATTGATCCAGGGTCACGCGCGGCGCTTTCATGTTTGGCTCCTGTTGTCCTAAGCTGCGCTCTTTCAAGGAGAGCGCCCCATGAAGAAATGTTGTGCGGCAATACTGATGTGCCTGCCCCTTGGGGCCATGGCTTACCCCATCGATGTGGAGAAGGACCTGACGGGGGTGAAGCTGGACTACACGACCTATGACACTGCCTACGACATCGGCTCCATGACCCTGAACAACTATGGGCAAGTGCCGGCGGCCTGCAAGGTGACCTTCCGCAACGGGCCCGAGGCGCCACGGGTGCGGCGGGTCAATGTGCCGGCCGGCAAGAGCGTCGATGTGACGGCCAAATTCAATCGGCAGATCATCAAGCTGCGCATCGCGCTGGACTGCAAAGCGCAATAAAACGGATAAATCGATAGATTGAACCCACTTTTTACGCTTTTTTATCGATAGGTCAAGCCTTAATCTCACCTCCATCGAATCGCAACCCTTTTTGCCGATGGAGGCACCCATGTCCCGCGTACTGATCATCGAAAGCAGCGCCCGCCAGCAGGATTCCGTTTCCCGTCAACTGACCCGTGATTTCATTCAGCAGTGGCAGGCAGCGCACCCGGCCGACGCGATCACCGTACGTGACCTGGCCGTGAACCCGGTGCCACACCTGGATGGCAACCTGCTCGGTGGCTGGATGAAGCCAGAAGAACAGCGCAGCGCCGCCGAACTGGAAGCACTGGCCCGTTCCAACGCGCTGACCGATGAAGTGCTGGCTGCCGACGTGCTGGTGATGGCTGCGCCGATGTACAACTTCACCATCCCCAGCACCCTCAAGGCCTGGCTGGACCACGTGCTGCGCGCCGGCATCACCTTCAAGTACACCCCGACCGGGCCGCAAGGCCTGCTCACCGGAAAGCGCGCCATCGTCCTGACCGCCCGCGGCGGCATCCATGCCGGCGCCACCAGTGACCACCAGGAACCGTACCTGCGCCAGGTGATGGCCTTCATCGGTATCCACGATGTCGACTTCATCCATGCCGAAGGCCTGAACATGAGCGGCGAGTTCCACGAGAAGGGCCTGAACCAGGCCAAGGCCAAGCTGGCTGCGGTGGCCTGAGGATCAAGAATTCCCATCCCTGACACCTGTGTGTTGCTCCTTTGGGTGTACCTGCCCGGCCTGATGACCGGGCTTTTTTATGCCTGCACTACGTGCGGTCTGCACTGTGTAGGAGCGGCCTTGTGTCGCGAAAGGGCCGCAAAGCGGCCCCGGCAATATGTGCGGCGAAGCTGAAATCCCGGGGGCGCTTCGCACCCCTTTCGCGACACAAGGCCGCTCCTACAAAGACCGAATATCCAGCCACCCCCACATTCCTCATGGTTGAACACAACGGCCGCAACCCGCTAAGGTCGCGCCCTTGATTCACGAGAGGCAACCATGGGCTACCTGATAATCGTCGCGCTGATCCAGGCGTTTTCCTTCAGCCTGATCGGCGAGTACCTGGCCGGGCACGTCGACAGCTATTTCGCCGTGCTCGCGCGCGTGCTGCTGGCGGGCCTTGTGTTCCTGCCGCTGACCCGTTGGCGCCAGGTCGAGCCGCGCTTCCTGCGCTCGATGCTGCTGATCGGCGCGCTGCAATACGGCATCACCTACGTCTGCCTGTATTTGAGCTTCCGCGTGCTGACCGTGCCGGAAGTGCTGCTGTTCACCATCCTCACGCCATTGCACGTCACCTTGATCGAAGACGCCCTGAACCGGCGCTTCAACCCCTGGGCGCTGCTCGCGGCCCTGGTGGCTGTGGCCGGGGCGGGGGTGATCCGCTTCGACAGCATCAGCGGCGACTTCTTCATCGGCTTCCTGCTGCTGCAGCTGGCCAACTTCACTTACGCCGCCGGCCAGGTGCTGTACCGCCACCTGGTCGCCCGCAACCCCAGCGACCTGCCGCACTACAAGCGGTTCGGCTACTTCTACCTGGGCGCGCTGATCGTGGTGCTGCCGGCCTTCCTGCTGTTCGGCAATGCCCAGCACCTGCCGAGCACCGACGTGCAGTGGCTGGTGTTGCTGTTCCTCGGCCTGTGCCCGACGGCCCTGGGCCTTTACTGGTGGAACAAGGGCGCCTGCCTGGTCTCGGGCGCGACGCTGGCGGTGATGAACAACTTGCACGTGCCGGTGGGGCTGCTGCTGAACCTGCTGATCTGGAACCGTGACGAGCCGCTTGGCCGGTTGTTGCTCGGCGGCGCGATCATTCTCGCCTCGGTGTGGCTGAGTCGGTTGGGCAATCGCGCCCAGGCGCCCATGACCGGCAAGGCCTGACATGCATACGATCTTCGTCATCGTTGCGCCGATCTTCGCCTTGATACTGGTCGGCTTCCTATGCCGCAAGACCAACAAGCTGGGCGACAAGGCGGCCGCCGAGATCAACAAGATGGTGGTCTGGCTGTGCCTGCCGGCGCTGTTGTTCAAGGTCACCGCCACGGCGACCTGGAGCGAGATCTGGCACCCAGGGTTCATCGTCGCTTTTGGTGCCGGAGCGCTGGCGATGTTCGTCGTGACCCTGGCCTGGCGCCTGTTCAGCGGCCATGGCCTGGTGGCGGCGAGTATCGACGGGCTCAGCGCCGGTTATGCCAATACCGGCTACATCGGCATCCCGCTGTGTCTGTTGCTATTTGGCCAGCCGGGCCTGCAGCCAGCGTTGATTTCGTCGTTGATCGTGGTCTGCCTGGTGTTCGCGATCTCCCTGACGCTGATCGAGATCGGCCTGCAGGAGGAGCGGCAGATCGGCCGCGCGATCCTGCAGGTGAGCAAGGCGCTGGCGAAGAACCCGTTGGTGATTTCGCCGCTGGCAGGCGCCGCCTGGGCAGTGAGTGGCTTGGGGCTGGCGGAGCCGGTGATGCATTTTCTCGACATGCTGGCGCTGGCGACCACGCCGTGTGCGTTGATCTCGCTGGGGGCGTTCCTGGCCGAGAAACGCACCGGTTCGCAGGCCAGCCCGTGGCCGCTGGTGGGCCTGAAGCTGGTAGGTCAGCCGGCGCTGACCTGGGTGCTGGCGTTCAAGGTGTTCAGCCTGCCGAGCATGTGGGCGGCTTCGGCAGTGTTGCTGGCGGCGCTGCCGACCGGCACCGGGCCGTTCATGCTGGCGGAGTACTACAACCGCGAGGCGGGGCTGATTTCGCGGACGATCCTGTTGTCGACCGTGGCCTCATTGGTGACCCTGACCGGATTGTTGTACCTCCTGGGTTATGCGGGGTGATCTGGGGCCGCTTTGCGGCCCTTCGCGACACAAGGCCGCCCCTACAGAAGATTGCGGTCTCTTGTAGGAGCGGCCTTGTGTCGCGAAAGGGTTGCCAAGCAGCCCCGGCAATCTCAAGCCTCACTCACCTCTTCCAACCGTCGCGGCAACGGCTCCACAGCCCGCCCAGCCAACCCCACCCGCATGTCATTACCACTGGGCTGCTGATACAAACTCAACCCAAACTCCGGCAACACAGCCAGCAGATAGTCGAAGATATCCCCCTGAATCCGCTCGTACTCCGCCCACACCGTGGTGGTGGTAAAGCAGTAGATCTCCAGCGGCACACCCTCGGCCGTGGTCTGCATCTGCCGCACCATGCAGGTCATGTTCGGGTGCACGTTCGGGTGGTTGCGCAGGTAAGCCAGGGCAAACGCGCGGAATGTCCCGATATTGGTCAGCTTGCGGCGGTTGGCCGACAGTTCGGGCACCGGCCCCAGTGCCTCGTTCCAGGCCATCAGTTCCTGGCGCTTGCCGGCCAGGTAGTCGCCCAGCAGGCTTACCTGGCTCAGGCGCTGTTCTTCGTCAGAGGTCAGAAAGCGCACACCGGCGGCGTCGATGAACAGGCTGCGCTTGATCCGTCGCCCGCCCGACTGCTGCATGCCGCGGTAGTTGCGGAACGACTCGCTCATCAGGCGCCATGTGGGGATCGAGACGATAGTCTTGTCGAAGTTCTGCACCTTAACGGTGTGCAGGGTGATATCCACCACATCACCATCGGCACCGACCTGCGGCATTTCGATCCAGTCGCCCACATGCAGCATGTCGTTGCTGGTCAGCTGCACGCTGGCGACGAACGACAGCAGGGTGTCCTTGTACACCAACAGCAGCACCGCCGACATCGCACCCAGGCCCGACAGCAGCAACAGCGGCGAGCGGTCGATCAGGGTGGCGACGATGACGATCGAGGCGAAGATCCACAGCATCATCTTGGCCAACTGCACGTAGCCCTTGATCGAGCGGGTGCGGGCGTGCTCGGTACGGGCGTAGATGTCCAGCAGGGCATCGAGCAGGCACGACAGGGCCATGGTCATGAACAGCAGGGTGAAGGCCAGGGCCACGTTGCCGAGGAAATGCTGGGCGGTGTCGGACAGCTCCGGCACCAGTTTCAGGCCGAACTGGATCACCAGCGACGGAATGGTCTGGGCCAGGCGGTGGAAGACCTTGTTGTGGCGCAGGTCGTCGAGCCAGGTCAGTGCCGACTGCCGGGCCAGCAGGCGGGCGCCGTGCAGCACCAGAAAGCGCGCTACACGGCCGAGTACCAGAGAAATGATCAGCAGCACGGCCAGGCCGATAGCGGCGTGCAGCACTGGATGTTGGTCGAGGGTGCCCCACAGGTCGAGGCTGTCACGCCAGATGCGTTGAATGTCCATAAGCTTGTAAACCGGTCTATTGCAGCGAAACGAAGCGCCATTAGAGCGCGGAAGCCGACAAAGTTGCCAAAAGAAATTCGGCTACGGCGGCAGAAAACGTTACCCTATGCAACTGAATTTCCCGCACTTGCCTGAGGTTACCTCCGTGTTCTCCCAATTCGCCCTGCACGAACGCCTGCTTAAAGCCGTGGCCGAGCTTAAATTTGTCGAGCCAACCCCGGTGCAGGCCGCGGCCATCCCCTTGGCCCTGCAAGGGCGCGACCTGCGTGTGACAGCGCAGACCGGCAGCGGCAAGACCGCGGCTTTCGTCCTGCCGCTGCTCAACCGCCTGGTTGATCTGAAAGGCGGACGGGTAGAGATCCGCTCGCTGATCCTGCTGCCGACGCGCGAGCTGGCCCAGCAGACCCTCAAGCAAGTGCAGCTGTTCTCGCAGTTCACCTACATCAAGGCCGGCTTGGTCACCGGCGGTGAAGACTTCAAGGAACAGGCCGCCATGTTGCGCAAGGTGCCGGACGTGCTGATCGGCACCCCGGGCCGCCTGCTCGAGCAGCTCAATGCCGGCAACCTCGACCTGTCCCACGTGCAGGTGCTGATCCTCGACGAAGCCGACCGCATGCTCGACATGGGCTTCGCCGAAGACATGGAGCGCCTGTGCAAGGAGTGCGAAAACCGCGAGCAGACCCTGCTGTTCTCCGCCACCACCGGCGGTGCGGCCCTGCGCGACATCATCGGCAAGGTGCTGAAAGACCCTGAGCATCTGATGCTCAACAGCGTCTCGCAGCTGGCCGAAGGTACCCGCCAGCAGATCATCACCGCCGACCACGACCAGCACAAAGAGGCGATCGTGCAGTGGCTGCTGGCCAACGAGACCTTCGACAAGGCGATCATCTTCACCAACACCCGCGCCTTGGCCGACCGCATCTACGGCCACCTGGTGGCCAAGGACGTGAAAGCCTTCGTACTGCACGGCGAGAAGGACCAGAAGGACCGCAAGCTGGCCATCGAACGCTTCAAGCAGGGCAGCTCCAAGGTGCTGGTGGCCACCGACGTGGCGGCCCGCGGCCTGGACATCGACGGCCTGGACCTGGTGATCAACTTCGACATGCCACGCAGCGGTGACGAGTATGTGCACCGTGTGGGCCGTACCGGCCGTGCCGGCGGCGAAGGGCTGGCGATCTCGCTGATTACTCACAATGACTGGAACCTGATGTCCAGCATCGAACGCTACCTCAAGCAGCAGTTCGAGCGCCGGGTAATCAAGGAAGTCAAAGGTACCTACAGCGGGCCGAAGAAGGTCAAGGCCTCGGGCAAGGCGGTGGGTGCCAAGAAGAAGAAGGTCGACAAGAAGACGGGTGAGAAGAAGGCCGCTGCCAAGCGCAAGCCGACCGCCAAGCCACGGCCGAATGCGCCACTGGCCAGCTCTGATGGCCTGGCGCCGCTGAAGAAGCGCAAGCCTGCTGCTGAGTAAGGCACTCCTCCTCAGGCCCACGCGCTCTGTGTGGGAGCGGCCTTGCGTCGCGAAAGGGCCGCAGAGCGGCCCCAGAGTTGTTGATTTTTCGCATCCACCGGGGGGCTGCCCTGCAGCCCTTTCGCGACGCAAGGCCGCTCCCACAATGACCGCGTGTGAAGGTAGAGCGATTTAATCAGCCTTTTTCTCCGCCTCCTTCAGCTCCTTGATCCGCTTGTCGATCAGCTGACACTTGTCGGGCAAATCCTTGCTCGCCGTCCCCAGCTCCATCCCCTGGAGCTCGTCATTGATCTCCTTGGCCTTCTGCGGGTTCTGCTCGGTCAGCTGGGTGACCAGCCCGGCCAGCTCCTCACGTTTCTGTGTCGCTTCTTCTGGTGTGCAGGCCCAGGCGGGCAGGGCAAAGCACAGGGCGGTGGCACAGGCGATGCGCAGCAGCGGTTTCATCCTTTCTACCTCCGGCGGTGATGATGCCCGGTGGAGGCCCGCGCCCGGCAGTTGGTTCAGCGGCTGCGACCGGCGGCTATACCCCTGGGTATATTTACCGCGCACCCCCTCGGCTCTAGTTTGAACCCACAAACACAACAACCGAGGTACACACCCATGGATCGATTGAAAGGCAAGGTGGCACTGATTACCGGCGGCGCAGGCGGTTGTGGCCTGGCCGCATCGGAGCTGTTCGCCGCCGAGGGTGCCAAGGTGGTGATCCTCGACTTGCCGAGCAGCCAGGGCGAAGCAGTGGCGGCGCGCATCAATGCAGAAGGCGGGCAGGCACTGTTCGTTGCCGCCGATGTGTCGCAGGCCGATCAAGTGCACCGCGCCGTGGCCCAGGGCCAGGCGCATTTCGGCCCGATCACCGTGCTGATGAACCACGCCGGGATCATCGCCGCCGGAGCGTTCCTGGAAACCAGCGAAGCCGACTGGGACCGGCTGATGAGTGTCAACGTCAAGAGCATGTTCCTGGTCACCAAAGCCGTGTTGCCGGGCATGCTCGACGCCGGTGGCGGCAGCGTGATCTGCACCTCTTCGATTTCCGCCGTGGTCGGCACGCCGATGGAGGTGCTGTATTGCACCACCAAGGGTGCCTGCCACATGTTCGCCCGCGCCCTGGCCGTGGAATACCGAGACCAGAACATCCGCAGCAACGCCATATGCCCGGGCTTCATCGGCACCGCCCATGGTCGGCGCGAGCTCGACCTGCTGCGCGGTTATGGGGTGGATGCGTCCGACGAGGCGATCAAGACCATGCAGGGGCGCCTGTGCGACCCGAGCGAGGTGGCCAACGCCGCGCTGTTCCTGGCCAGTGACGAGTCGAGCTTCGTCAGCGGCTCGCACCTGTTCGTCGACAACGCCTACACCGCGATGTGATGCCTGGCCGGCAGCTCCCTGCCGGCCTTGAACAACAACGATATGCAGCACCCTTCAATTCTGCCCCCAAGCCAATTCCAACAAGACAGAGGCAGCAGATGGAAAACATAGGCACTTACGTCATCTACGTGATCATGGTGTGCGCCGTGATCGGCGCGATCGCATCGATCGTCAACGCGGAATCCGAGCTGGCCAAGGAGTTCACCGCCGGCCTGCACAGCATCGGCCCGATCTTCATCCCGGTGGCCGGGATCATGGCCGCCATCCCGTTCATCTCCAGCTTCATCAGCCAGGTCATCGGCCCGCTGTTCCTGGCCATGGGCGCTGATGCCGGTATCGCCGGGCCGATCTTCATCGCCTCGGACCTGGGCGGTTACCAGCTGGCCCAGGCGCTGTCGCAAAGCCCTGAGGGCTGGATCCTTGGCCTGATCACCGGCTTCCAGTGCGGTTCGACGGTGATCTTCGTCATCCCGGTGGGCCTGGCCATGCTCAACAAGGCCGACCACAAGTACATGGCCCTGGGCATCATGGCCGGCCTATTGAGCATCCCGATCAGCATCGTGTTCATCGCCATGGGCATGCAGGCCATGGGCCTGGGTGTGCGCCCGGACATTGCCACGGCAGGCGCCGCGACCCAGGCGCTGCACTTCACCTTGCCGACCCTGCTGCGCAACCTGTCGCCACTGATCCTGTTCTGCGTGGCGCTGGCGGCGGCCCTGCGCTACTTCCCCAACCTGATGGTCAGCCTGTTCCTCAAGCTGGGGCAGCTGATGTATGCGGCAGTGACCCTGGTGCTGGTGGCCTCGATCGTCGAGTACTTCACCGGAGCGTTCACCTCGCTGTTCGGTGGCTGGGGCTTTGCGCCGATCATCGCCGACAAGGCCGACCAGTTCCGGGCGTTGGAGATCGCCGGCTACGTGGGCATCATGCTCTGCGGTGCGTTCCCGATGGTCTATCTGATCAAGCGCTTCCTGTCGCGGCCTATCGAGAAGGTGGCCTCGAAACTGGGCCTGTCGCCCGTGGGCGCCGCCGGCATCCTCGCTGCCTCGGCCAATATCCTGGCGATGTTCCGCCTGGTGGCCGACATGCCGCCCAAGGACAAGGTGCTGGTGATCGCCTTCGCCGTGTGCGCGGCCTTTACCTTCGGTGACCACCTGGCCTACTCGGCCAACTTCCAGCCGACGCTGATCGGGCCGCTGATCATCGGCAAGCTCGCCGGTGGCCTGTTAGGCATGGGTCTGGCCTACTGGCTGGCGGTGCCAAAGGCGCTGGAACTGGGCCGTCAGGAAGAAGAGAACGAACTGCTGCCTGCCAGTCCAGCGTTGCACTGACAGGGCTTGCCATCGTTCAATGCCGCTCGGGCTTTTACAGCCGGGCGGCATTCGCGTTTTCTTTCCACACCGCACAGGCCACCGCCATGAACAGCGACAACGCCGACCGCCTGGGCGCGGTCATCCGCAGCATCGGCAGCGACACCCTGGGCCCGGCACTCGACGCCGCGCTCAAGGGCGTGGTCGATTTCGACATGAGCTGCGCCTACCTGTTCCGCTTCAACCAGCCGGCGCTGCTGATCCATGATGGTTACAACCAGCGCGTGGCCGAACGCACGCTCAAGGCCTACTTGCGCGGCGGCTACCTGCTCGACCCGTTCTATGTCGCCTGCACCAACAACCACCCGTCGGGCTTGTGGCGCATGAGCGAACTGGCCCCGGACAGCTTCTTCGCCTCGGGCTTTTCCATCTCCCACGACATCCACCCCTGTGTCTCGTCGCACCACGGCAGCCTGATCGAGGAAATCGGCTTCATCGTCCCGGTGCGGCCACGCACCGCGCTGGTGTATTCGTTGATGCGTGGCCTGGACAAGGGCGCGTTCGAGGCGGAGGAAGCGCAGCGGCTGGCGGCACTGACGCCAGTGATCGACGCCATTTACAGCCAGCATCTGCGCCTGGCCCACGCCGATGACCTGGCCGACCCCCAGGAGTCGGACAGCCAGCTGGAGGATGCCTTCGTCGATATCCTCCAAGGCCAACTGACCGAAACCCAGCGGTATGTGGCCAAGCTGATTTTGCAGGGGCACAGCAGTCAGTCGATTTCCCGCGAGCTGGGGATCTCCGAGGGGACGGTGAAGGTGCACCGGCACAACATCTGGCAGCGGCTGGGGATTGCCGGGAATGCGGAGCTGTTTCGGTTGTTTATCAATTATCTGGTCAAGCAGTAGCTGAGCCCGAATGGTTGGCTAGGTAGGCTGCTTCCGCAGGATGCTGTAGTCCTTTTCCCAAAGTCTCCTGGCGCTATTGAAGGGGTATACGGAGCGACAGGATAACGTCATTCGCATTATCTCAGCACGAAGAGTCACCAATGGGAGGCCAAACTTTATGACCAAAGCATCGAAAACTGGTTGGAGCCGATTGGCTCAAATGGACGATAAAGACATCGATACCTCGGACATTCCTGAACTTGGCGAAGATTTCTTCCGTGAGGCCGAGTTGCGGGTTCCAGCGAAGCAGACAGTGACCATTCGCCTGGATTCCGATGTCCTTGCGTGGTTCAAGGAGCAGGGTTCGGGATATCAGACGCGGATCAATCAGCTGCTGCGTCAGTACATGCAGGCGCACCAACGCCAACGCTGAGATTTTTCGGAACGCTCGCATCACCTGTCAGGTCCCAACCTGTGTACCCCCTTCGTCCACAGCAGGAGGCCATCTCCATGAGCAGCACCTACGACTGGGACCTGATCGAGCGTTTGCTGCACGAGGTGCAGAACGGCGCCGGTCACAGCTTCACTCCACGCCCCTATGCCGAGCAGCACGCTGCGGCGCTGGCCGCCGAGGGCCAGCCGCTGGGTGACATTGACCACCTGAAAACCCGCGCCTGCGAGTATGAAAAGCTGCTGTTCGAGCGCGGCTTCATCGAGAGCCGAGCGCCGGAGGATGGCGGCAACGGTGAGAATTTCGTGCTCACCGAGCGCGGTTCCCGCTTGCTCAGCCTGATCGACAGCAGCATTCCGGGCTTCGAGCACCCACGCCAGGTGCTGGATGAGCAGGAGGATGCACTAGACGAAGCCACCTTCGAGCAGGTGTCGGCCAAGGCACAGATCGCTTGAGGTCGTTTTGAGGCTGGCAAGGGCAGGCCAGGAAACCCGATAATCGGTACTCCTTGTCCACTGCCGAGCCCTTGCCGATGCCCTCGATCACCCTAAAGGCCCACTCATGAGCGTGGCCCGCAAGAACCCCGACGCCTTTGCCTTCCAGGTGATGCTGGGCCTGTGCCTGATCTGGGGCTGCCAGCAGGTGCTGATCAAGACCGCTGCGGTGGATATAGCGCCGGTGATGCAGGCAGCCCTGCGCAACTGCATTGCTGCTGTGCTGGTAGGGTTGATGATCTGCTGGCGTGGCGGTTGGGAACAGGTGGGCAACACCTGGCGGGCCGGCCTGCTGGCTGGCGGCTTGTTCGGGCTGGAGTTCCTGTTCATCGCCGAGGGCCTGAAGCTGACCTCGGCGGCTCACATGTCGGTGTTCCTCTACACGGCACCGGTGTTCACGGCACTTGGCTTGCACTTCATGCTTCCAAGCGAACGGCTGCGGTTGCTGCAATGGCTGGGCATCCTGCTGGCGTTTGCCGGGATTGCGATGGCATTCGCTGGGGGCATGTCATTTGCCGAGATGGATGGGCACATGCTGCTGGGCGATGCCTTCGGCGTGCTCGCCGGGCTGGCCTGGGGCGCGACCACGGTGGTGGTGCGCGGCTCGCGCCTTTCGGAGGCTCCAGCAACCTTGACCTTGTTCTACCAGTTGGCGGTGGGTTTTGCCGGATTGCTGTTGATCGCCTTGGTCAGCGGGCAGATCGGTGATGTGACATTGACGCCGCTGGCGCTGGGCAGTGTGCTGTTCCAGGGGATCGTCGTGTCGTTCATCAGTTACCTGACCTGGTTCTGGTTGCTGCGCAAGTATCTGGCCTCCAACCTGGCGGTGTTTTCGTTCATCACGCCTCTATTCGGGGTGACCTTCGGCGTGGTGTTGCTGGGTGAGCCGTTGAGTCTGAACTTTGTGCTCGGCGCGGTCATGGTGCTGCTGGGCGTGATCCTGGTCAGTGCCGAGCCTTGGGTGAAGCAGCAATTGCGCAAGTACGTAGGCTGATCTGTTGTCCTCCAAGGTTCAGGCTGTCCGGGTTGCCGCCTGGCAACCCTGAACGCTCCGGCCCCCGGTCAGGACCAGTACACCCGCCACTCCCAACCCAGCCGCTGCCAATATCAACGCCGGCTGCAGACTCCCGCCGTAATGGTTGCTCAGCGCCGCCAGCAACGGCCCACTCAACTGCCCCAGGGCAAAGCACGCGGTCAGCAGCCCGGCGTTACGCTGCGTGGCATGCGGCGCCAGTTCCCGCGAGCGCTGCATCACCAACTGCATGCAAGCGAGGAACGGCCCGCCGCACAGCACCACGCCCAGTGCCAGGCCAACACCACCGCCCATCAGGCAGGCCAGTACCCCCAGGCCCTGCAACCACAGGGTGACCGTCAGCCAGGCCGAAGTCCTGCCTGCCCGGCGCAGGATCACCAGCACCACGCCGAGCGCTGCTGCCAGGCCGAACGCTGGCCAGAACAGGTCAGCCATCCAGTTGCCGCGGAACTGCTGGCTGGCCATCTGCGACAGGAAGGTCGCCGGCAGGATGTAGCCCACGCCGTACAGGGCATAGACCAGACCCAGGCGGCCGATGCCGACGCTGCGGGTGGCACCCGGCTGCAAGGCGGGCGCGACGACGGCAGGTTGCAGGGCGCGAGGCAGCCAGGGGCGCACGGCCAGTAGCATGACCAGGGCGGCAACGGCATAGATCAGCCACAGAGCCGCCGAACCCAGCCCCAACAGGTGCGCAACCAGTGCCAGCAAACCCGTCAGCGCAATACCGAATCCGGGCCCGGCAAACACAATCGCACCGAGGCGCTGACGGTTGTGGGCATTGGCCACTTGCTGGCTCAGGCTGGTGATCATCACCAGCACCCAGGCACTGGCCACGCCAGTTCCGAAGCGCAGCAGCAAATGGCTCCAGAAGCCGTTTGCAGCCCAGGAGGCCAAAGTCAACAACACGCATAACCACAGGCCACCGTGCAGGCGCAGTTTCACCTGGCTCGGCCGCCGGGCGTACATGGCGTCCACCGCGCCGATGAAGTAACCCAGGTAGTTGGCTGCCGCAACCAGCCCGGCGGCGGTCAGGTCGAACTGGCCTTCAGAGATCAGTTGCGGCAGTTGCGGGGTCAGGGCGAAGCGCCCGATGCCCATGGCCATCATCAGCGCCACGGCACTGGCCAGCAGTTGTACGAACGGCGACATGGGTATTCTCCTGCGCGAATCAATGCGATGGATGGCAGGTTAGGGTGTGTTGACTTTCATTAAAATTGAATAATGATGATCAAGTTGTTCTGTTTTGGAGAATAATGTGGAATTCAGCCAGCTGCGCATCTTCCAGGCCGTGGCAGAGGAAGGTTCGGTAACCCGCGCCGCCGAGCGCCTGCACCGGGTGCCGTCGAACCTGTCGACGCGCCTGCGCCAGCTCGAGGAGCAACTGGGGGTGGAACTGTTCCTGCGGGAACGCCAGCGCCTTCAGCTGTCGCCCGCCGGCAAGGTATTGCTGGATTACGCCAACCGCCTGTCGGCGCTGCGCGATGAAGCCGTGGCGGCAGTGCAGGGCGGCCAGCCGGCGGGTGATTTCGTGCTGGGTACCATGTACAGCACCGCCGCCATCCACTTGCCAGCGCTGCTGGCGCGCTACCACCAGCAGTACCCGACAGTGAACCTGCAGGTCCAGGCGGCACCGAGCGGCGACCTGCTTGAAGGCCTGCTCAGCCATCGCCTGGATGCGGCGCTGGTGGACGGCCCGCCGAGCCTGGCCGGGCTGGATGGCGTGCCACTGTGTGATGAAGTGCTGGTGATGATCACCAGCCCCGAGCACCCGGCGGTGCGCAGCGCCAGGGACGTGGCGGGCAAGGCGGTGTTCACCTTCCGCCAGGGCTGTTCCTACAGAATGCGTCTGGAAGCCTGGTACGCCCATGACCACACGCCGATGGGGCGGGTGATGGAAATCGAGTCGTACCAGAGCATGCTGGCCTGCGTGATCGCCGGGGCGGGGGTGGCCTTGATGGCGCAATCGATGCTGGACAGCCTGCCCGGGCGCGATCGGGTTCACGCTCATCGCCTGCAGCCGCCCTTCGATCACGCAGAGACCTGGTTGATGTGGCGCCAGGGCATGTGCGGGGCGAATTTGCAGGCCTGGATCGACTTGCAACAAGGCGAAACGATTAGCCAGTCGTCGGAATGCGCCGTTTCCGCTTGATCCGCGTCAAACTAGCCCATATCTGTAGGAACAAGAGCATGCGTAAGATAGGACATCGGGCTATGATCTGTATGAAACATCGCAGGATTGAATTGCCGTGAGGCTGACCCGTCAAGGGGGCACTATGAAAAACCAAATGTTCAACTGGCTCCACGACCTGGCCGTCGCTTTGGGGCTGATTCCACCACCCTTGCAGCCGGTGCCGATCCCGACTGATGAAGAGCAGCGCAAGCGCCAGCCGCGCCGTCGCTGAAATGCAAAAGGCCGCAGCATCGTTCAGATGCCGCGGCCTTGTTGTTTCCGCTGCAGTTGCATTGACTGCACCGGCCTCTTCGCGGGTATTACACAGACCTTGAAGGCGGTGGAGTACCTGTGGGAGCGGGTTCACCCGCGAAGAGGCCAGTACAGGCTGGAAAATCAGGCCATTTTCACTTCACCCACCGGCTTGCGCGACAGCACGCTCACCAGCACGAAGCTCACCAGGCCGACCGCCAGGCTGTAGTAGATCGGCGTGTTGGCATCCAGCCCGTCCTTGAACATGAAGAACAGTGCGGTGGCAAAGCCCAGCGACATGCTGGCAATGGCGCCTGCGGTGGTCGCACGCTTCCAGAAGATCGCACCGATCAGCGGGATCAGCATGCCGCCGACCAGCAGGTTGTAAGCCAGGGTCAGGGCGTTGATCACATCGTTCACCGCCAGGGCGATACCCAGCACCACCAGGCCGGTGAGCAGGGTGAACAGGCGGCTGACGCCCAGGCTCGACGCCTTGCCGCCACGCAGTTTGGGCAGCAGGTCTTCGGTCAGGGTGGTCGAGGCTGCCAGCAGGCCGGCACTGGCAGTCGACATCATGGCTGCCAATGCCGCCGCCATCAGCAGGCCACGGATGCCTTCGGGCAACTGGCCTTTGATCATCTCGGCAAAGGCATTGTTCGGATTGGCCAGGTCCGGCATCAATACATGCGCGGACATGCCGATCAGGGCGCACGCCAGGCCGTACAGCACGCAGTACACACCGGCGGTGGTGCCGGCGCGCTGGCAGACCTTCTCGTCACGGGCGGTGAACACCCGCTGCCAGATGTCCTGGCCGATCAGGATGCCGAAGAAGTAGATCAGGAAGTAGGTGATGATGGTGTCCCAGCCGATGGTGGTCCAGCTGAAGCTGGCCGCCGGCAGCTTGGCCACCAGGGTGTCCCAGCCACCGGCCTTGTACAGGCAAACCGGCAGCAGAATGAACATCAGGCCAACGGTCTTGATCACGAACTGGACGATGTCGGTGAGGGTCAGCGACCACATGCCGCCGATGGTCGAATACACCACCACCACACCACCGCCGAGCAGCAGCGACGCCCAGAACGGCAGGTCGAGCAGCACTTGCAGCACGGTGGCCATGGCCAGGGTCGAAGTCACGCCGATCATCAGTGCATAGGCCAGCATGATGGCTGCGCTGGCCTGGCGGGCCATGGGGTTGTAACGGCGCTCCAGCACCTGGGTGACGGTGTAGATCTTCAGGCGCAGCAGCGGTTTGGCGAGGAACAGGTTGAGGGCGATGATGCCCAGGCCCAGGGCTGCGCACAGCCAGAAACCGGAGATGCCGTGGACGTAGCCCAGGCGTACGGTGCCGACGGTGGAGGCGCCGCCGAGCACGGTGGTGGCCATGGTACCCATGTACAGGGTCGGGCCGAGGTTGCGCCCGGCCACCAGGTAGTCTTCCTGGGTTTTCGCGCGCCGCATGCCATACCAGCCCAGCCCGAGCATGCCGGCGGTATAGATCATTACAACAATGATGTCCAAGGCCATTGGGGGTCTCCCGATTATCTTTATTATGGCGAGATCGACCGCGCAGGCGTTTCACGGCGCCCGGCGGTCTTGTCTTGTGTTGGCGGGCCTCAGTGGCCCTCCCTCATGGCTCCTGCCGGGGTAAAACGATGTCAGCGACGCACGACGCCCGGCAGCACGCAGAGCATCTCGAACAGCAGGTTGGCGCCGAGCAGCGAGGTGTTGCCGGTGGTGTCGTAAGGCGGGGAGACTTCGACCAGGTCACAGCCGATCAGGTCCAGGCCGTGGCAGCCGCGAATGATCTCCATCGCCTGGATGGTGGTCAAGCCGCCAATTTCCGGAGTACCGGTGCCTGGGGCCCAGGCCGGGTCGATGCCGTCGATGTCGAACGACAGGTATACCGGGCCGCCGCCGACCTTTTCACGCACTTCGGCCATCAGCGGTTCCAGCGACTTGTGCCAGCACTCTTCGGCCTGCACCACACGGAAGCCCTGGCGGCGGCTCCAGTTGAAGTCGTCGGCGGTATAGCCTTGGGCGCGCAGGCCGATCTGCACTACGCGGTCACAATCGAGCAGGCCTTCTTCCACGGCCCGGCGGAAGGTGGTGCCGTGGGCGATCTTCTCGCCGAACATGTGGTCGTTGACGTCGGCGTGGGCATCGATGTGCACCAGGCCGATCTTGCCGTGCTTCTTGTGCAGGGCACGCAGGATCGGCAAGGTGATGGTGTGGTCGCCACCCAGGGTCATCGGGATGACATTGTGCTCGACGATCTCGTCGTAGGCTTCTTCGATGATGCGCACGGCGTCGAGCAGGTTGAAGGTGTTGATCGCCACGTCACCGATGTCGGCCACCGACAGCGAGTCGAACGGGGCGGCACCGGTGGCCATGTTGTAGGGGCGGATCATCACCGATTCGGCGCGGATCTGCCGCGGGCCGAAACGGGTGCCGGAGCGCAGCGAGGTGCCGATGTCCAGCGGCACGCCGATGAACGCGGCGTCCAGGCCTTGGGCACTTTGCAGGTGGGGGAGACGGAGCATGGTGGCGATGCCGCCGAAACGCGGCATTTCGTTGCCGCCCAGTGGTTGATGGAGAACTTTGTCCACGGTGGGCCTCATCAGTCGGTCGATTGTTTTGTTTGTTCGAACCTGTGCCGCCGCACGCCTTTGAAATCTGGATATGCCGGCGGGCAGGGTCATTTCGGCCAAGTCTGCTCAAGGTAGTGCGCTGGAAAAATCGCTACCGGCAAATACTTACTTCAGGATTTTCTGAACTAAAGCCTGCAGGAGCGGTTAGACTGCGCGCCAACACCCCAGCGGAACCGTTGCACCATGGCCTCGACCTTGCCCGACCTGAAACTGCTGCGCATCTTCGTCAGCGTGGTGCGCCACCAGGGCTTCGCCAACGCCCAGCGTGAGCTCAACCTGTCGACTTCGGCCATCAGCACCTACATGAGCCAGCTCGAAGGCGCCTTGGGTATCGTCTTGTGCCACCGCGGCCGTGGTGGTTTCAGCCTGACCAGCAAGGGCGAGCTGTTCCACCAGGAGACGCTGCGCCTGCTGGCCGAGCTGGATGGGTTCGAACAGTACGCAGCGGCGCTCAAAGGCGAGCTGCGCGGCACTCTCAACCTCGGCGTGATCGACTCCACCGTAGGCGATCGCGCGCTGCCCCTGGCCGAAGTGATCGGCGCCTACAGCCAGGAACACCCCGCCGTGCACCTGCACCTGTCGGTATCCAGCCCTTACGAACTGCAGCTGGGCGTGCAGGACAATCGCCTGGACCTGGCCATCGGCGCGTTCTCCTCGCGCATGAGTGGCCTGCTTTATCAGCCGCTGTACCGCGAGCAGCACTGGTTGTATTGCAGCAGCCGGCACCCGCTGTTCGCCGAAAGGCGCATACCAGAGCAGGTGGTGACCCAGCAGCGGATGGTCGGGCGCGGTTACTGGAGCCAGGCCGAGCTGGCCCGGCATGGCTTCAAGCACAGCGCGGCGACGGTCGAGAGCATGGAAGCACAGCTGATCCTGATCCTTTCCGGCGCCTACATCGGCTACTTGCCCGAACACTATGCCCAGGCGTGGGCCGACAAGGGGGACTTGCGGGTGCTATCGCCAGCTACTTTCGGCTATCAGGCGCCATTTTCGCTGATCATCCGCAGGGGGCGGAGCCGTGAGCCCCTCATACAAACATTCCGGGACCTGCTCAAGAGCCAGTTGTATGTCGGTTAGTGGGTTTTAAATTGTCTGACAATCCGACGGGTCGCTCTAAATTAATCACCAACCTGGCCGCTAACTCTTCCACGCTCTGCTAGATATTTAGTTGCGCTGCTCCCCTTATCCCATCTTCGAAGGACCGTTCAAGATGCGCATGAACTTGCCCGTCACTGAGCATGAAAGAACCTTTTCCGGTGATCAGCGCCTCATTTCCACCACGGATCTCAACAGCCGTATCACCTACTGCAACGACGCCTTCGTGGCGATCAGCGGGTTCACCTACGACGAGCTGGTCGGCCAGCCGCACAACCTGGTGCGTCACCCTGACATGCCACCGGCGGTGTTCGGGCACATGTGGGAAACGCTCAAGCAAGGTAAACCCTGGATGGGTGTGGTCAAGAACCGCGCCAAGAACGGTGATTATTACTGGGTCAGCGCCTACGTCACGGCGATCTACGAGAATGGCCGAATCAGCGGTTACGAGTCGGTGCGTTCGGTACCGACCCGCGAGCAGATTCGCCGCGCTGAAGCGCTTTACGCACGGCTGCGGGACGGCAAGTCACCGGTGCCCTGGGCCGCACGCCTGGGTCAAGGACTGGGCCATGGTTGGCCATTGATCGGTGCCGGTGTGCTGTCGGCTGCCGGTTACCTCTGGTTGCCACCTTACGCGGCGTTGGGCCTGTTGATGGCCAGCTTGCTCGTGGCCTGGTTCTTGATCGAACAACGGCAGGACCGGGGGATCCGGCGTACCCTCGACGAACACCCCAAGGCGTTCACCAGCCCACTGGTAGCCCTGACCTACAGTGACAACCCTGGCCTGCAGGGGCAGCTCGACCTGGCCATCATCAGCGAAGAGGCGCGGCTGCAAACCGCGCTCACCCGCCTGGTGGATGCCGGCGTCGGGGTGAAGTCGCGCGCTGCGCAATCGGCCGACCTGTCCGATGCCCAGGCGCAGATGCTCGATCGGCAACGCAGCGAGACCGACCAGTCGGCCACGGCCATCGCGCAGATGGCGGCGACTATCCAGGAGGTGACGCACAATGTGCAGAGCACCGCCCACGCTGCCGGTGATGCCGACCAGCTGGCCCAGCACGGCAGCGAGCTGGCTCAGCAGAGCCTGAAGGCCATGGGCAGCATGAGCGAGGCGGTCAGCGATATCGGCCAGGCGGTCAACGCCCTGGCCGAACAGACCCAGTCGATCGGCAGCGTGGTGGATGTGATCACCTCGATTGCCGAGCAGACCAACCTGCTGGCGCTCAACGCGGCGATCGAGGCGGCCCGGGCGGGCGAGCAGGGCAGGGGCTTTGCCGTAGTCGCCGACGAGGTGCGTTCGCTGGCCCAGCGCACGCGCTCTTCCACTGACGAGATCCACCAGATCATCGCTTCACTGCGTGCCGGAGCCGAGCGGGCGGTGAGCAGCGCCAGCCGAGGTGAGCAGATTTCGCGGGACAGTGTGCAGAGTGTCGAGGCGGTGCAGGCGGCGCTGGCCGGGATTGCCCAGGCGGTCAGCCGCATTACCGGCATGAGCCAGCAGATGGCCACGGCATCGGAACAACAGAGTTTTGTGGCCGAGGACATCAACCAGCAGATCGTGAGGATTGCCCAGCTGTGCGACCAGAGCGCAGGGCAGGCCAAGCAGGGGGCCGAGATCAGCCAGGACCTGGAGCGCATGGCCGAGTACCTGCATAGCCTGGCAGAGCGGTTCAACCGCTGAGCCCCAAGGGGCTGCTTTGCAGCCCATCGCCGGCAAGCGCGGCTCCCACCAGAAAAGGTCTGTGCAGGCCACCCTGTGGGAGCCGCGCTTGCCGGCGATGGCCCGCAAAGCGGGCCCAAAATTCCGGCCTGTGGCAAAATCCGTCTACCAACGGAGACCCCCATGCCCAGACCCCGCTGCGAACGCTGCCAGCGCCCGCTCGACCATTGCCTCTGCCCACTGATTCCCAGCCTCGACAGCCGCACCCGCGTGGTCCTGCTGCAGCACCCCAGTGAAACCACCCACGCCCTGAATACTGCTCGCCTGGCCGCATTGGGCCTGGTCAATGCCGAGCTGCGAGTGGGCGAAGTGTTCACTGATCTTGCCGAGTTGCTGGCAACCCCAGGCTATCGGCCCGTGCTGCTGTTCCCAGGCGAGCAGGCGCAAGCGCTGACAGCTTACGGCGAGACGGACGACAGGCCGTTCATGTTGATCGTGCCTGACGGCACCTGGCGCAAGGCGCGCAAGCTGCTGTACTTGAATCCGTTGCTGGAGGCGCTGCCCAGGGTGACGCTGGCACAGGTGGCGCCATCACGCTACCGTCTGCGCAAGGCGCCGGAGCCGGGGGCGTTGTCGACCATCGAGGCGGTGGTGCAGGCGTTGAACGTGCTGGAGCGACCCGACAGTTTTGATGAGTTGCTCCGGCCGTTCGAGGCGTTGATCGAGGGGCAGATCAGGGCCATGGGCGCTGATGTGTTCGAGCGGAACCATGGTGAGGGCTGAGAGAGGCCTGCCATGGCATTTTCAGCGCCTGTGAGATCGAGCGCCGCCCGCGCGGCGCTCGATCTCACAGGCGCCGAATGCGTAGTGGCGGACACCGGCCTGCGCCAACTCAATCACCAGCCAATCACCTCTCCCGCAACGCCTCAGTCCGTGCCTTGAGCACCGGCTTGAGCAAATAATCCAGCACACTCTTCTGCCCGGTAATGATATCCACCGTGGCCACCATCCCCGGAATGATCAGCAACGGCTTGTTGTCCCCGCCCAGGTGGTTCTTCTCGGTCCGCACCTGAATCAGGTAAAACGCATTGCCCTTGTCATCGGTGACGGTGTCGGCGCTGATCAGCTCCAGCTTGGCCTTGAGCCCGCCGTAGATGGTGTAGTCATAGGCACTGAACTTGACCATCGCCGGTTGCCCTGGGTGCAGGAAGGCCACGTCCTGCGGGCGCACCTTGGCCTCGATCAGCAGGTTGTCCTCGATTGGCACGATCTCCACCAGGTCGCTGCCCGGCTGCACCACGCCGCCGATGGTGTTGACCTTGAGCAACTTGATGATGCCGCGCACCGGTGACACCACCGTGGTGCGGTTGACCCGGTCGTCGATGGCGATGCTGGTGGCGGTGATCTTGGAGAGTTCGGTGCGCTTGTCGTTGAGCTCCTTGGCAGCGTCCGAGCGGAACCCGGCGTCGGACTCTTCGATCTTGCTCTTGATCTCGGCGATCGCCGCCTCGGCACGGGGGATGGCCAGGCTGGTGGCGTTGAGCTGGCCGCGGGCTTCCACGGTGCGTTGCTTGAGGCGCAGGATCTCCACCGGGGAAATGGCGCCTTTGCTCACCAGCGGCGCCGACATGTCCGTCTCCTGCTGCAGCAGTGCCACGGCCGAGCGGTACTGCTCGACCTTGGAACGGAACTCGGCCAGTTCCTGGTTCTTCTGCCGCAACTGTTCGTTGAGCGTCTGTTTTTCGCTGGCCAGGCGCCGCTGGCGCGAGCTGTAGAGGGCTAGCTCGTCTTCGGCGACCTGAGGCGCCTTGGCGCGCACTTCGTCCGAAAGCACGAACGGGCGGCCTTCGGCTTCGGCCGACAGGCGCTCGACCTGGGCGGTCAGGGCATAGCGGTCGGCTTCGCTTTCACCTTTGTTGGACTTGAACCGGGTGTCGTCCAGGCGCAGCAGGGTGGCGCCTTTCTCGACCATCTGGCCTTCGCGCACGAAGATCTCGGTGACGATACCGCCTTCCAGGTTCTGCACCACCTGCACCTTGCTCGACGGGATGGCCTTGCCCTCACCGACGGTCACTTCGTCGAGCACCGCCAGGCTGGCCCAGGCCAGCGCCACCAGCAGCAGCGCTGCGGCCAGCCACACGGTCAGGCGCGACAGGCGCGGCGAGTCCTGCAGGGTGGCACCGGCCAGTTCCGGCATGTAGTCGCGTTCGGCCCGTTTGTCGGTGCCCTGGCTGCTGCGGATGTTTTGCGTGAGAGGCATGTTGAACTCCTACAGGGCCGAGCCGATACGGCCCTTGCGCAGGGCATCGACGACCGCATCCTTCGGCCCGTCGGCGACGATCTTGCCGTTGTCCAGCACCACCAGGCGGTCTACCAGGCTGAGCATCGAGGTGCGGTGGGTGACCAGCAGCACGGTCTTGCCCGGCACCCATCCCAGCAGGCGCTGGCGCAGTTGCTCTTCGCTGCTGTTGTCCATGTGGCTGGTGGGTTCGTCGAGGATCAGGATCGGTGGCTCCAGCAGCAGGGCACGGGCCAGCAGCACGGCCTGGCGCTGGCCGCCGGAGAGCAGCTGGCCACGCTCGCCCACCGGGCGGTCGAAGCCGTTCGGATGTTGCCGGGCTAGCTCGCTGACACCGGTCAGCTCGGCCACCTCGAGCATGCGCGCATCGCTGATGTGGCGCGCGCCCAGGGTCAGGTTGTCGCGCAGGCTGCCGGCCAGCAGTGGCAGGTCGTGGGCGACGTAGCCGATCTGGCTGCGCAGGTCGGTGATGTCCAGTTGACGCAGGTCGAGGTTGTCCAGCAGCACCTGGCCTTCGTCCGGGTGATGGAAACCCATCAGCAGGCGGCCCAGGGTGCTCTTGCCCGAGCCGCTGCGGCCAATGATGCCGATGCGCTCCCCGGGGGCGATGGCCAGTTGCACATCCTGCAGGGCAGGGCTCACCTGCCCGGGGTAACGGAAACTGACGTGGCTCAGCGCCAGGCCGCCCTTGAGCGTGGTGTGCTCCAGCGCCTGCTGGTCGGGCTGGCGCTCCTGCGGCAGGGCCATCAGCGCGTCGGTACTGCGCATGGTCAGCTGTGCTTGCTGGTAGCGGGTGATCAGCCCGGCGATCTGGCCGAGCGGGGCGAGCACGCGGCTGCCGAGCATGTAGCTGGCGACCAGCGCACCGACGCTGAGGTTGCCGGCAATGATGCTGTACACCCCGGCAACGATGGTGGCCATGCCACAGAACTGCTGGATGAACAGCGTGCCGTTGCTGGCCAGCGACGACAGGTTGCGGGCGTGGGCGTCGAGGCGGGCCATGGCGGCGTTGGTGTGTTCCCACTGGTACTGACGCTCGCTTTCGGCGCCACAGGCCTTGAGGGTTTCCAGGCCGCCCAGGGTTTCGATCAGCAGAGCCTGGCGCACGGCACCCAGGCTCAGGCTTTTCTGCACGGTGTCGCGCAGGCGGGCCTGGATGATCAGCGCAAAGCCCACCGCCAGCGGGAAGGCGATCAACGGGATGAGCACCAGCCAGCCACCGAGCAGGCCAATCACCAGCAGCATCAGGGCGACGAAGGGCAGGTCGATGATGCTGGTCAGGGTGACCGCAGTGAGAAACTCGCGCAGGCCCTGGAAGTCATGGATGCTCTGGGCGAAACCACCGATGGTAGCGGGCTTGGCCTTCATGGCCATGCCGGTGATGCGTTCGAACAGGGTGGCGGAGAGGATCAGGTCGGTCTTCTTGCCGGCCTGGTCCAGCAGGTGGGCGCGGACCATGCGCAGCACCAGTTCGAAGGCGGTGCCGATGAACAGGCCGGCGACCAGCACCCACAAGGTCGACAGTGCCTGGTTGG
This sequence comes from Pseudomonas sp. NPDC089996, assembly GCF_044748405.1. Lineage (NCBI taxonomy): Bacteria > Pseudomonadati > Pseudomonadota > Gammaproteobacteria > Pseudomonadales > Pseudomonadaceae > Pseudomonas > Pseudomonas sp. NPDC089996. Next base: position 90,277 of record NZ_JBIVGA010000016.1, read on the forward strand.
GCACCACACGGTCGTAGGTCTGCATGACGAACAGTGGCACCATCAGGCCCAGCAGGTTGATCAGCAGGCTGGCCAGCAGGGCGTCGCCATACAGCCAGCGGGAATGGCGCAGGGTGTCGCGGAACCAGGCGTTGACCCGCGGCAATAGCGGTGAGCGCACGTCCTCCAGGGTATGCCGCGGGCGAGCGAACAGGGCGTGGCCGCTGTAGGCCTGCTGCAGCGCTTCACGCTCGACCCATTGCTCGCCACCTTCGGCTTCGCAAGGCAGTATCAGCGCCCGGCCGTCATCGCCCCAGCGTTGCAACACGGCGCTGCGGCCATTGTCGAGCAACAGCAGAACGGGCAGGTTGAGCGCCGAAATATCATCCAGGCCCCGTTCCAGCACCCGCGCTTGCAGGCCCGCACGTGCTGCGGCCCGGGGTAGCAGTTCGACGCCCAGGCGCTGCTGGGCCAAAGGCAGGCCGCTGCACAGGCTGGCACGGCTGGCCGGGCGGCCGTGCAGCCGACACAGAATCAGCAAGCCATCGAGCAGTGGGTCATCGACATCCGGACGCGGTTGCGCGCTTTGCATACTGGTCACGATGGCCTACTCCCGCCAGAGTGGATGGGCTTGCTGTGCGGCGATCCGTGCCAGTGCGTGTGACGCTTAGCGCATCTCGGGCAACCTGGCCTCGGTCCTGACCTCGTTGTTGGCGATCGCCTCCGGTGGTAGCGAAATGCGTTGCTTGCTCAGCAGTTCCCCCATGGTGGCCAGCACCCGGTACATCGAAAACTCTTCGGTGTAGCGCACTTCGGTGTAGCGGCGGTTGGCGTTGTACAGTTCGTTCTCGCTGTCGAGCACGTCGAGCAGGGTGCGCTGGCCAAGGCCGAACTGGTCCTGGTAGGCCGCGCGTACGCGCTGGGTGGTTTCGGCGTACTCACGCGCGGTCGGGGTCTGCTTGCGGGCGTTGTTCATGGCGTTCCAGGACAGGCTGAGGTTTTCGGTCAGCTCGCGCAGGGCATTGTTGCGGATGTCCAGGGCCTGGTTGATCTTGTGCGCGTCGGATTGCAGCCGGGCTTTGTCACTGCCGCCACGGAACAGGTTGTAGTTGAGTTCGACGCCAGCCTGCCAGTCGTTGTTGCTATGGCCCTTTTCGCCGCCGATGTTGTTGTTGGCGCCGGTGGCCAGCACTGCGTCCAGTCGCGGGTAGAACGGTGACTTGGCCACTTCGTACTGCTGTTCGGCAGCGTTGACGTCGGCCTGGGCCGACTTGAGGTAAGGGTTGTTCTGACGCATGCCTTCACGGGCCTCGTCGAGCGTGGTGGGTACTTCGACCTTGATCGATTGTGGCCCTTCAAGCTCGTCAGGCACGCGTCCGACCACGCTGTAAAAGTTGGCTTCGGCATCGGCGAGGTCGACTTCGGCGGTGTCCAGGTTGTTTTCTGCCAGGGCGCGACGGGCGCGGGACTGGTCGAGGTCGGCGGTGCTACCCACGCCGCGCTCGCTGCGCAGGCCGATCTGGTCATTGACGCGCAAGTGTGCCTGCAGGTTGTTCTTGGCCAGGTCCACCAACTCTCGACGCTTGAGCACCTCCAGATACACCTCGACGGCGCGCAACGCGACATCCTGGGCAATGGCCTGGGTGTAATAGGCGCGAGAAGTCGCCACCGCTTCGGTACGGCCCACTTCATTGGCGGTGTTGAAGCCGTCGAAGATCATCTGCCGCAACCGCAGTTCGGACTGTGTGTAATTGAGCGTTTCCTTTCTGTGGTCGCTCGTACCGTCCGGGTTGAGACCGCGGGTGTTCAGGTTGTCCGAGCGCTGGCGCCCATAACCCGCCACCAGATCCACTGTCGGGTAGTAGCCACCACGGGCGAATTTGACATCCTCATCGGCCGAAAGCTTGCTGTTGCGGTTGGAACTGATCTGTGGGTGGTAATCCACGGCACTCTGCACGGCTTCGTTGAGGGACATGGCCTCAACGTTCATGCATGCCATGGCTACCAGCATTGCACTGGCGAGGGGGGTTAAAACGCGCATGGGGTTACTTCTCCCTGGTCACAAAATAAGTCCTGCTATTCGCCAAAAAAATGGCGAAATTTATAATTCAAACCGTTTCATGTTTGTAACAAGAGCTAAGAACATTTAACGCGCGAGCTAAGAATTTTTTTTCATAACACCTATGCGAAAAAAAACTTATGCGGTCTAACGAAAGCAAGACATTGTTTCATTCAAGTGATTTGGCGAGCCGCTGCATTGCACGGCCTACAAGCACTGCAGCGAGTTCCAGATTTTTTACAGCTAAGGACACGGGACGGTTAGGTGATTGGAGTATTTGGCGACAAAAAATTGGCATGCATTGATGGCCAAATTACATTATTACTATCGCCAAAGTAGTGCCTGAGAGAACGATTCTCACCATTGAGATCATTCGGACTCCATGCCCACACCTGCCTGCGCAATGTCATTGGCTGAGGTAGCCGATCAGTAAGGGGAGGCATGCGCTCATGGCTAAGTTAGTCGGTGTGGTCAGCAAGGTAGTGGGTCAAGTATTCGCCGTCGCCGGCGACGGTACTCGGCGTCCCTTGGTAGAAGGCGACCGCCTGTTCGCTGGCGAGCAGCTGGAAACGGGCGTTGCGGGGGCCGTGGCGGTGCACCTGCAGAACGGTGCCGAGCTGACCCTGGGCCGCGACAGCAGCCTGCAGATGACGGCGGACCTGCTCGCCAACCGGGCGCCCCATGTGGAGGGCCACGACGCTGCGCCGAGCGACGCGCAACTGACGGATGTGGAGCGTATCCAGCAGGCAATTGCCGCTGGCGACGACCCGACCCAGAGCGCCGAGGCAACCGCCGCCGGGCCAGGCAACGGGAATGCTTCTGGCGCGCTGGGGGGTGGCCATAGTTTCGTCCTGCTGAGTGAAGTGGGGGCGCGTGTCGATCCCGTGGTGGGCTTCCCGACGGCGGGCTTCAATGGCATTCCCGAACTCGCCATGCGCGAAGTGGGCGGCCTTGACCCCAGCAATGGCAGCTCACTCAACGGTCGTCCAGTGGGAGGCGACGATGGCCCTGCTGAGCCTTCCATCCCGCCGGTAGTCGAGAATCACTCCGTCACCTTGTCAGGGCTGGATATCGCCCCCGCCGAGCTGGGCCTGAACGAGGCGAACCTGGAGTTGGGCTCTGCCAGCGACGCGGCGGCCTTGACCCAGCACGGCAGCTTCACCGTGGTGGCGCAGGATGGCCTGTTCAACCTTAGCGTCGGTGGCATCGACGTGGTGACCGGTGGCCTGGTGACCGGCGTTGGCCAGTCGATCACCACCGGGCTGGGCAACACCTTGACCATCACCGGCTATAACCCGACCACCGGGGTGGTGAGCTACAGCTACACGCTGACGGGTAACGAAAGCCATCCCGACGGTGCCGGTGCCAATAGCATCAGCGAACATTTCGATGTGGTCGCCACGGACGCCGATGGCAGTACTGCCACTGGCAGCCTGGATGTGAACATCGTCGATGACGTGCCCAAAGCGGTGGATGACAGCAACGCCGAGACAGCAACCGAACAGCATGTCGAGCTGACCGGGAACGTGCTGACCAACGATGCTCAAGGTGCCGACCGCGTGGCGGGCGGCCCGGTAATCGCCGGTACGTTCACCGGCACCTACGGTACGCTGGTCCTGGCTGCAGACGGCTCCTACACCTATACGCTCAACCCCAACGCCCCGGACTTCAAGAACCTGGGCGGTGGCGGCGATGGCGTGGAGAACTTCTCTTACACGATCAAGGACGCTGACGGCGACACCAGCACGGCAACTCTGACGCTGAACATCAGCAACCTCAACGACCCTGTCACCCTCGATGGCCTGGACGTGCAGAACGGTGGGTTGACCGTTTACGAGAAGAACCTGAGTGACGGCACCTCGCCAGACGCGAACGCACTGACCCAGCAAGGTAGCTTCAAGGTCACCGCGGCGGATGGCCTGCAAAGCCTTACCGTGGGCGGTATAGCGGTCGTCACTGGCGGCGTGGCCGCCGGCTTCCCGCAATCGGTGACCACAGCGCAAGGCAACACCCTGACTATCACCGGCTACAACCCGGCCACTGGCGTGGTGAGCTACAGCTACACGCTGACCGACAACGAAAGCCATCCCGACGGTGCCGGCACCAACAGCATCAGCGAGCATTTCGACGTGGTCGCCAAGGATGTCGACGGAAGCACTGCCACTGGCAGCCTGGACGTGAACATCGTCGACGATGTGCCCAAAGCAGTGGATGACAGCAACGCTGTCACGGCGACCGAACAACACACAGAGTTGACCGGCAATGTGCTGACCAACGACGTGCAAGGCGCCGACCGCGTGACGGGCGGTCCGGTCATCGCCGGTACGTTCACCGGCTCCTACGGCACGCTGGTCCTCGCCGCCGACGGCTCCTACACCTACACGCTCAACCCCAACGCCCCGGACTTCAAGAGCCTGGGCGGTGGCGGTGATGGCGTGGAAAATTTCACCTACACGATCAAGGACGCCGACGGCGACACCAGCACGGCGACCCTGACCCTGAACATCAGCAACCTCAACGATCCGGTCACCCTCGACGGCCTGGACGTGCAGAACGGTGAGTTGACCGTTTACGAGAAGAACCTCAGCGACGGCACTTCGCCGGACGCGAACGCACTGACCCAGCAAGGCACCTTCAAGGTCACGGCGGCGGACGGCCTGCAAAGCCTGACCGTTGGTGGCATCGCCGTGGTCACGGGCGGCGTGGCCGCTGGCTTCCCGCAATCGGTGACCACACCGCAAGGCAACACCTTGACCATCACCGGCTACAACCCGGCCACTGGCGTGGTGAGCTACAGCTATACGCTGACCGATAACGAAAGCCATCCCGACGGTGCGGGCACCAACAGCATCAACGAGCACTTCGACGTGGTCGCCAAGGACGTCGACGGCAGCACCGCCACTGGCAGCCTGGACGTGAACATCGTCGACGATGTACCGCAGGCGGTGTCGGATACCACCAGCGTCGTGGAGGGCGGCACAGCCACGGGCAATGTTCTCTGGAACGACAAACTGGGCGCAGACCAGGCAGGCACCAGCAATGTCGTGGTCGGTGCACGCGCCGGCTCCGACACTTCGACGTCCGCCATCGGCAATCTCAACACCGAGATCGCCGGCCAGTACGGCACCTTGACCATCGATGCGGCGGGTAACGCGGTCTATCACGCCAACCCGAATGCGGTGCTGCCGCCAGGCGCCAGCGATGTCTTCGTCTACACCATTCGTGACACCGACGGCGACGAGAGCACCACGACCATCACGATCAATGTGCAGGACTGCTCGCTCGTCGCAGGGCCCGTTGGCGGGGTGACCGTCCATGAAAGCGCGCTGGATGTTCACCAGGACGGCAACGACCTGGCTGCAGGCACCGTCACCGGCAGCGACCCGGACTCGACGCGTGAAACTGCATCCGGCAGCCTGGCAGGCACGGCCAGCGGCGGTGTCGGTGCATTGACCTACAGCCTGGTGGGCGATGCCACAGGCCAGTACGGCCAGCTTCACCTGAACGCCGACGGTACCTACACCTATACCCTGACTTCACCTGCCAACTCGCCGACCCATGCCAATGACGGCCCCAACACCGTCACTGAATCCTTCACCTACCAGGTAAAGGATTCGCTCGGCAACTCGACCACCAGCACCCTCGTCATCACCATCGTCGACGACGTGCCGCAAGCCCACAGCGACTACACCAGCGTGTACAAGGGCGACGAGGTGCGCGGCAACGTGTTGTACAACGATGTGGTCGGGGCTGATGTTCGCAATGACGGCAACTATGTGGTCGGCGTGCGTGCCGGCAGCGACACCAGCACTTCAGCCATCGGCCAGCTGAACACCCAGGTGAATGGCCAGTACGGCTACCTGACCATCGACGAGAAGGGCAACGCGGTCTATCACTCCAACCCGGACGTGGCGTCGCCGCGCGATGCCGTCGACACCTTCGTCTACACCATCCGCGATGCCGATGGCGACGAAAGCACCACGACAATCACCATCAACGTGCACAACTCGCTGATGGCCTGCGCCGACCGCGATGTCACGGTGTACGAAAATGCCCTGGACTTGAACAAGGACGGCAACGACCTGGCAGCCGGCAGCGTTACCGGCAGTGACCCGAGTTCAACGCGTGAAACCGCCACCGGCACCCTGGTCGGCTCTGCCAGCGGCGGTGTCGGTGCGTTGACCTTCAGCCTGGTGGGCGATGCCGCAGGCCAGTACGGCCAGCTTCACCTGAACGCCGACGGCACCTACACCTACACCCTGACTTCACCTGCCAATTCGCCGATCCACGCCAATGACGGCCCCAACACCGTCACTGAAACCTTCACCTACCAAGTGAAGGATTCGCTCGGCAACTCGACCACCAGCACGATTGTCATCACCATCGTCGACGACGTACCGCAAGCCCACAGCGACTACACCAGCGTGTACAAGGGCGACGAGGTGCGCGGCAATGTGATGTACAACGATGTGGTCGGTGCCGACGTGCGCAGCGATGGCAATTACGTGGTCGGCGTGCGTGCCGGCAGCGATACCAGTACCTCGGCCATCGGCCAGCTGAACACTCAGGTGAATGGCCAGTACGGCTACCTGACCATTGATGACAAGGGCAATGCGGTCTATCACTCCAACCCGGACGTGGCGTCACCGCGCGATGCCGTCGACACCTTCGTCTACACCATCCGCGATGCCGATGGCGACGAAAGCACCACGACGATCACCATCAACGTGCATGACCCGCGCATCGAAGTGTGCATGGACGGCGAGGCCACGGTGTTCGAGAAAGCCCTGGACCTGAGCAAGGATGGCAGCGATCTGGCCGCAGGCACGGTCACCGGCAGCGACCCGACATCGCCGCTGGAAACCGCCTCTGGCAGCCTGGTCGGTTTGACCAGTGGCGGCATAGGCGCCTTGTCCTACAGCCTGGTCAGCAATGCAGTCGGCCAGTATGGGCAGATTCATCTCAACGCCGACGGCAGCTACACCTATACCCTGACGTCGCCAGCCAACTCACCGACCCATGCCAACGATGGCGCCAACACCGTCACTGAATCCTTCACCTATCAGGTTCAGGACGCCTACGGCCATTCGGCCACCAGCACCATCGTCATCAGCATTGTCGACGACGTGCCCCAGGCTCATTGCGATTTTGTCAGCGTGTACAAGGGCGACGAGGTGCGCGGCAATGTGATGTACAACGATGTGGTGGGGGCCGACGTTCGCGGTGACGGCAACTACGTGGTCGGTGTGCGTGCCGGCAGTGACACATCCACCTCGGCCATCGGCCAGCTGAACAGCCAGGTGAATGGGCAGTACGGCTACCTGACCATCGACGAGAAGGGCAATGCGGTCTACCACTCAAACCCTGACGTGGAGTCGCCGCGGGATGCCGTCGACCGTTTCGTCTACACCATTCGTGATGCCGATGGTGACGAAAGCACCACGACCCTGACCATCAACGTGCACGACGCAAGGCTCATCGCCTGCGAAGACCGCGATGTCACGGTGTTCGAGAAAGCCCTGGACCTGCACAAGGATGGCAACGACCTGGCAGCAGGCAGCGGCATCGGCAGTGATCCGGGCTCGACCGGCGAAACGGCATCCGGCTCGCTGGTGGGCTCGGTGTCCGGTGGTGTGGGGGCACTGACCTACAGCCTGGTGGGCAATGCTGTCGGCCAGTATGGGCAAATCAGCCTCCAGCCTGACGGCAGCTATACCTACACGCTGACCTCGCCCGCCAATACCCCGGGTGCCGATTCGGCAGTCGAATATTTCACTTACAAGGCCACCGATTCCCTGGGCCACAGTGTTACCAGCAACATTGCCATCACCATCGTCGATGACGAGCCCAACGCAGTCTGCGCCGTGCGCAGCATCACCCCGGGCCAGGTAGACTCCAACATCCTGCTGGTGATCGATGTGTCCAGCAGCATGGCGTCGGCATCCGGCATCCCGGGCCTGACTCGCCTGGAAGCAGCCAAGCAGGCCATCGCTGCACTGCTCGACAAGTACGACGGCATGGGCGACATCAAGGTGCAGATCGTCACCTTCGGCACGGGCGCGCAGATCCAGTCGGCCGAATGGGTCAGCATCGACGCAGCCAAGTCGATCGTCAACGGCTTGCACGCTGGCGGCACCACCCACTACGACAGCGCTGTCACCACAGCCCAGGCGGCTTTTGCCCAGAATGGCAAGCTCGATGGCGCGCAGAATGTCAGCTACTTCTTCTCCGATGGTGAGCCCAGCTCCGGGCATGCCATTACCGCCGCCCGCGAAGCCACCTGGGAAACCTTCCTCGACAGCAATGGCATCAAGTCATACGCCATTGGCCTGGGCAAGGATATCAACGCGGGCAACCTGAACCCGTTGGCCTACGACGGCAGCAGCCATACCGACACCAACTCGGTGATCGTTACCGACCTCAACCAGCTCCATGGTGTGCTGTCGGGCACCGTGCAGGGTTCGCCGATTACCGGCAGCCTGCTCAGCGATGGCACCTTTGGTGCCGATGGTGGCTTCATCAAGGCACTGCTGGTGGACGGCACTACCTACACCTACGACCCGAAAGCCAACGCCGGGCAGGGTGGATACCTGGCCAGCGGTGGCGCAGACAACGCCAGCTTCGATACCACGGGCAATACGCTCACCATCAAGACCAGCCTGGGTGGCAGCCTGCTGGTGAACATGGACAGCGGCGAGTTCACCTACGCGCCGCCCAAGGGCGCTGACTACATGCAGTCCGAACGCTTCGGCTTCATGGTCAGTGACAACGACGGCGATACCAGCAGCGCCGACTTGCTGGTGCTGATCAATGGCAATCATGCGCCAGTGGCAGGCGCGGACCATGTGATTACCAATATCACCGGTGCCAGTATCACCGTGGCGTCCGAAGCGCTGCTGGCCAACGACAGTGATGCCGACAACGACCGCCTGAGCGCGGCGCCCATCACTTTCAACACGGACTTTGCCGACAAGGGTGCAGGGTTCACCGTTGGCACAACCGTGAAGAACATCACCTTCGATGGCCATGGCAACTCGCTCGACAACCAGCTCAAAGCGCTGGACCGTAGCGCTTTCACCACCAGTGCCGGCAGCATGACCGCGGCGCTGGTGGTGCTGGGCTACCTCGGCTCGCTCTCCAGCAGCAATGCCAACGCCGAAGACGTGATCAACGTCAGCTTGCGCAAAGGCGAGACCCTGCAGCTGGACCACGACCGTCCCGACGGCAACCTGAGCCTGGAGTGGAAGGACGCCACCGGCAGCTACCACTCCATTGCCGATGGCGGCAGCTTCACCGCCAGCCACGACGGGGTGTACAGCATCCATGTCGTCAACGAGATCAACCCGCTGGGCAACAGCAAGGCCGCCGAGAATTACAAGCTGAGCCTGGTGGTCGACTACAGCAACGCCGTCAACGAGGTGCATGAAGGCAGTTACACGGTCAACGATGGCCATGGCGGCAGCGCCACCGGCGCGGTGGATATCACCTACCAGGCCGGGTCGACGCTCGACGGCACGGCCGGGGACGATGTGCTGATCGCAAGCAATGCCGACACTATTCTCAAGGGTGGGGATGGCCATGATGTGCTGATCGGCGGCGCGGGCAATGACCACCTGTACGGCGGCAACGGCGATGACCTGCTGATTGGCGGGCCTGGCAATGACCTGCTCGATGGCGGAGCAGGCAACGACACGGCCAGCTACGCCTCGGCCGCTGGGGCGGTGACGGTCGACCTGAGCCTGAGTGGCGCGCAGAACACCGGGGGCGCTGGCGTCGACACACTGAACAGCATCGAGAACCTGATCGGCTCCGACTACAACGACACGCTGATCGGCAATGCGGGTGACAACCTGCTCAGTGGTGGCCTGGGTGACGATGTGCTCAAGGGCGGTGACGGCAACGACATCCTCATCGGTGGGCCGGGCAATGACACCATGACCGGCGGCAACGGCAACGACACCTTCGTCTGGCAGAAGGGCGACACCGGGCATGACACGGTGACCGACTTCACCCCGGGCAGTGATCGACTGGACCTTTCGCAACTGCTTCAAGGCGAGAATGCCACCGCGGCTTCGCTGGATGACTACCTGCACTTCAAGGTCAGCGGCACGGGCAACAGTGTGGTTTCGACCATCGAGGTGAGTAGCGTGGCGGGGGCCGCGCCGACCCAGACCATCGACCTGGCAGGGGTCGACCTGGCACAGCACTACGGCGTGACGGCAGGGGCGGGCGGGGTGATTTCGGCGGGGCATGATACGGCGACCATCATCACCGGGATGATCAATGATCATTCGTTGAAGGTGGATACGGTCTGACAGGCAGGCCCTTGCCTCCTGTACCGGCCTCTTCGCGGGCGTGCCCGCGAAGAGGCCGGTACAGGAGATAGCAGGGCTCAACTTGGTCGGCGGAGGGTCTTCTGCTTGAGGATGTACGCGGTCACCAGCACCGCACTGGTCAGCATGAAGGCCCTGGCCCAGAACAAGGGCACCAGGTAGCAGGACAGCCCGATGCTCGCCCACATCAGCCCGATGGCGTAGACCTTGCCCTTGAGCGGAATGCCCTCGCCACTCAGGTAGTCACGTATCCACGGCCCGAGTTTAGGGTGGTTGACCAGCCAGTCATGAAAGCGCGGTGAGCTGCGGGCGAAGCAGGCCGCCGCCAGCAGCAGGAACGGGGTGGTGGGCAACACCGGCAGGAAGATACCCAGCACCCCCAGCGCAACACTGAGCCAGCCGATGGCCAGCAGCAGGTAGCGCATGGCCGACTCAGTGGTGGCGTGGCTTGAGCAGCGCCGGCTTCTCGTCTGGAGCGTGCAGCAGCAGGAACAGTGCGCTCAGCGCTTCGGGGATCTGCACGATCATGTCGTCCTGCAGGTTGGCGTTGCTGGCGATGTCGGCGAACTCCGGCTGTTCGTCGAACAGGCCGGAACCGACCATGATCGGCAGCAGCATCTCGCTGACTTCTTCCTCGGCGTTCTCGAACCAGGCCTCTTCACGCAGGAACACACCCTCCATGAAGCCGATGCACCAACCGCGCAGGTCGGAATCGTCCGGCTCGTCGGTCAGGTCCAGGTCGCATGGCAGGTCGAATTCTTCGTCGCTGGCCAGTTGGCGGGCGATGTGGCCTTTGAGAGCCACCAGCGTCGCTTCGACCTCGGTGCGCTGGGCATCGCTGGCGTAATGGGGCTCTTCGGCGAACAGCGCGTCGATCCATTCACGCTCGGGGACGTCCTCGGAGCAGATCGACAGCGCGGTCAGGTAGCCGTGTGCGGCGACGTAGTCCAGCGCTTCTTCGTGCAGCTCGTCGGCGTCGAGGAAGGCTTGCAGGCGGGTCAGTTGCTCGGCGAAGGACATTACAGGGCTACCTTGGGGGAATAAACGATAGTGAATTCTAGCACCTTGCGGCGGCAGCGGGGCAAAGGGAACGTCTGTCACCGGGCATCCTGTGCGGGCCGTCACTACGGTATACTCCGCCGTTTTTCATCCAGGGGCGGGTTTTCCCGGCCACCTGGCAAAAGCCGCTTACGCTTTTGGCGTGTGCGGGGCGGGTTTTTCGTCCAGCCTGTGTCCAGGATGGTACGGCGATTTGTGGAGTTGCACATGCTCGAACAGGCTCAGCGCGTTCTCAAGGATATCTTCGGTTACGACAGTTTCCGTGGGCGCCAGGCAGCGATCATCGAATGCGTGGCCAATGGCGGCGATGCCCTGGTGCTGATGCCTACCGGTGGCGGCAAGTCGCTGTGCTTCCAGGTGCCTGGCTTGCTGCGCCCAGGCCTGACGGTGGTGGTGTCGCCGCTGATTGCGCTGATGGACGACCAGGTCGCCACCCTCGACGAACTCGGCGTCGCCGCCGCAGCGCTGAACTCCACGCTGAGCGCGGAGCAGCAGCGTGACCTGGCCGGGCGCCTGCGCCGCGGCGAGGTGAAGATGCTCTACCTGGCGCCTGAGCGCCTGGTGCAGCCGCGCATGCTGGACTTCCTGCGCGATCTCGATATCTCGCTGTTCGCCATCGACGAAGCCCACTGTGTATCGCAATGGGGCCATGACTTCCGTCCGGAGTACCTGCAACTGGGGCAGCTGGCCGAGCTGTTCCCGCATGTGCCGCGCATCGCCCTGACCGCCACTGCCGACATGCGTACCCGCGAGGAGATCGTCCAGCGCCTGCACCTGCAGGGCGCCGAACGCTTCCTGTCGAGTTTCGACCGGCCAAACATCTTTTACCGCATCGTGCCCAAGGAGGCGCCACGCAAGCAGTTGATGGCCTTCCTCGGCGAGCGCCGTGGCAACGCCGGCATCGTCTACTGCCTGTCGCGCAAGAAGGTCGACGAAACCGCTGCGTTTCTGTGCGAGCAGGGGTTCCCGGCATTGCCGTACCACGCGGGCCTTGCCGCCGAGACCCGTGCCGCCAACCAGCACCGCTTCCTCAATGAAGAGGGGCTGATCATGGTCGCTACCATTGCCTTCGGCATGGGCATCGACAAGCCCAACGTGCGCTTCGTTGCCCACCTCGACCTGCCCAAGTCGCTCGAAGCCTATTACCAGGAAACCGGCCGCGCCGGCCGTGACGGCCTGCCGTCGGATGCCTGGATGGCCTACGGCCTGCAGGACATGGTGATGCTCAAGCAGATGCTGCAGAACTCGGAGGGTGACGAGCGCCACAAACGCATCGAGCAGCACAAGCTCGACGCCATGCTGGCCCTGTGTGAAGAAACTCGCTGCCGGCGTCAGTCGCTGCTGGCGTACTTCGACGAAACCCTCGAACAGCCCTGCGGCCATTGCGACAACTGCGTCGACCAGATCCAGACCTGGGATGCCACCGAGCCTGCCCGCCAGGCGCTGTCGGCCGTGTTCCGCACCGGCCAGCGCTACGGCGTTGGGCACCTGGTCGATGTGCTGCTGGGCAAGGACACCGAGAAGGCCCGCAACTTTGGCCACGAGAAGCTCTCGGTATTTGGCGTCGGCAAGGGCCTGGCCGAGGCTGAATGGCGTTCGCTGTTCCGTCAGCTGGTAGCACGCGGGCTGGTCGACATCGACCTGGAAGGCTACGGTGGCCTGCGCCTGTCCGATAGCTGCCGGCCGCTGTTGCGCGGCGAGGTGAACCTGCAGCTGCGCCGCGATCTCAAGCCGCAGACCGTCGCCAAGGCGTCCTCCAGTGGCGGCAGCCCGGCCAGCCAGCTGGTGCGCGCCGAGGAGCGCGAACTGTGGGAGGCGCTGCGCACCCTGCGGCGCAAGTTGGCCGAAGAGCACAGCGTGCCGCCCTATGTCATCTTCCCCGACTCCACCCTGCTGGAGATGCTCCGCAGCCAGCCGACCAGCCTCAGCGACATGGCCCAGGTCAGTGGCGTGGGGGCGCGCAAGCTGGAGCGCTATGGCCAGGCATTCCTCGAAGTGCTCAACGGCGCCGGCGGCACCGAGGAGGCGCCGAAGGTGGTGCTCGACCTGCGCCACGAACTGGTCAGCCTGGCCCGCGCCGGCATGACGCCGGCACAGATCGCCGGGCAGCTCGACTGCAGCGAGAAGAACGTCTACAGCTTGCTGGCCGAGGCCCTTGGCCGCCGGGAACTGAGCCTGGAGCAGGCGTTGGACGTGCCGGAAGACCTGATGATGGAAGTGCAGGATGCCTTCCTCGACGGCGAGGGCGAACTGCCGCCGGTCTCGGCGATCGCCCCTTTGTTCGGCGCACGGGTACCCGAGGGCGTGCTGTACTGCGTGCGTGCGGCACTGGCGGCGGAGTTCGAGCTCTGATAGGCGGCATTTCAGTCAACTGCTGATGTTTGTCATCCTTTTTGACGATTATCGGACGTTTCCAAAGCGGGCAGCCTTGCCTGATGCTCTGGAGCATGGTTAGCTGACTAATAATTAGTTCTAGTCCAAGAGTTGCTTATGCCCCTGACCGACAACCAACACCGCTTCGGCATGCAGCTGGCGCAGATGTCCCGTGGCTGGCGTGCCGAGCTGGATCGCCGCCTGGCCGGGCTCAACCTGTCCCAGGCGCGCTGGCTGGTGTTGTTGCACCTGGCACGCTTCGAAGAAGCGCCCACCCAGCGTGAGCTGGCGCAAAGCGTGGGGGTAGAAGGCCCGACCCTGGCGCGGCTGCTCGACAGCCTGGAAAGCCAGGGCCTGGTGCGCCGCCAGGCGGTACTGGAAGACCGGCGGGCAAAGAAGATCGCGCTGTGCCCACCGGCCAAGCCGCTGATCGAGCAGATCGAAACCATTGCCAACGCCCTGCGCCTGGAGCTGTTCACGGGCGTGGATGAGGCGGACCTGGAAGTGTGCATGCGGGTGCATGCCAAGATTCTCGCCAACCTCGAAAAAACCTGAATGCTCAGGGGCCGCAAAGCGGCCCCGGCAATTCAGAAGGCGTGCCCCAGGTTCAGATACACCGCCTGCTCATGGGCACTGTTGCCCCCATAACTCAGGTTCAACGGCCCCAACGGCGTCTCCAGCCCCAGGAAGATGCTCGCCGCATTGATATAGCCACTGTCGAACTCATTGTCGTTGTTCCACGCCCGCCCGCGCTCCAGCGAACCGCCGATATACAGCGGGAAGTCCAGCGGCAGATAGGCCCGTGGTGTGAGGCGCCGGTAATAAACCATCCGCAGCAGGCTGACGTTCTGCCCCGACACCGAGTCCTGACGGAAGCCCGACAGCTCCCTGGCGCCCCCCAATACGAAACTCGAAGTCACCACCTCGGTCGCGTCCAGCGTGCGCCCATAGCGCCCACCCAGCACGAAGGTGTGCGCCCCGACGCTGAACGCCTTGTCCAGGTTCAGCAACCACTGTCGGTAGTCCTCGTCCGAATCCAGTGACTGGTCGTACTTGCGGAAAGTCAGACCGATGTCCTCGCCACGGTGAGGGAAGTACACATTATCGAGGGTGTCGAACGAGTACTTCAGCTCGTAGAAGCCTTCGTTGAAGCTGACCGAGGGCAAGTCCTGATCGCCAATGCGCACTTCTGCCTCACCCCAGGCCTTGCCCACGCCAAGGCGCACTTCGCCGGACGTGCCGATCTGGCGGCCGACATTGAGGCCAAAGCCATAGCGCTCCAGTCGGTACTCGGCGATCGGGTCGTTGTCCAGGGTTGCCTCGATGTTCTGCGAGCCGATGTCCAGATAGGGCGCGACGAAGTAGCGCGAACCCACGTCCAGCGGCTGGTAGAACTCACTGTACAGCTCCTGCTGGTCACCGATCTGGGCACGGGTCAGCCATTCAGCACCGAGTTGGTTGATGCCGTTCATGCGGTAGCTGGCGCCGAGGTTGAAGGCGCTGTCACCGCGCAGGTCGTCCGACAGGTTCAGGCCCAGACGCAGGTAGTCGGTACCGCCGCGCTTGCCGCGGGCATTGATCACCAGGGTGTTGTCATCGCCCTTGTGCACCACCCGGTACTGCACCCGATCGAAGTAGTCCAGGCCATAGAGAGTCCCCATGTCGGTCTGCAGGCGGTCGAGCGCCAGTGGTTCGCCAATGGGCTGGCGGATGTAATAGCGGATCACGTCGTCGCTGACCTTGGAGTCGTTCTCTATCCTGATCGCGGTGATCACCGGCGTGCGCTGACCCGGCGAGCGGGCCACGGCCAGGCTGGCGTCGCGCTCTGGTTGGCGCAACGCAGTCAGGCGCGTGTCCAGCAGGCGTGCAGCGCGATAGCCGGCGTCGATCATGTCCTGGGCACGGCCGAAGTCGGTGACGCCAAAGGCGGCCAGTTGGGGCTGGATCAGGATGTCATCGCGGTGCAGGCTGGCCAGTTGCTCCTCGGAATTGCGCCGGGTCATCAGGGTTATCGACTGATTGAGCACGTCGACCACCGTGGCCAGCTGCTTGCGGTCGCGCAGCGGGGTGCCGATATCGACGACGATGGCCAGGTCGACGCCCATTTCCCGGGCAACGTCGAGCGGGATGTTGTCGGTCATCCCGCCGTCCACCAGCAAGCGGCCGTCCAGTTCGACCGGGGCGAACACGGCCGGGATCGACATGCTCGCGCGAATCACCTGCGGCAGGTGGCCACGGCTGAACACCACCTTTTCGCCGCTGGCGATGTCGGTAGCCACGGCGCGGAAGGGGATTGGCAGCTTGTCGAAGTCGCGGGTGTCGGCGGTGTGGGCCAGTTTGCTTTCCAGCAGCAGTGCCAGGTTCTGGCCCTGGATCACGCCCAGTGGCAGGCCGAGGCTGCCGTCGTCGCGAAAACTCAATTTCTGTTTGACCAGGAAGTCGCGGTCATCTTGCTTGCGCCGGAATGGCACATCCTTGCGGGGCGGGGCATCGGACAGCGCCTGCTGCCAGTCCAGTGTGGTGGCGAGCTTTTCCAGTTCTTCGACGCTGTAGCCGGAGGCGTACAGCCCACCCACGACTGCGCCCATGCTGGTGCCGGCGATGGCGTCGATGTGCACGCCCTGTTCTTCCAGGGCCTTGAGCACGCCGATATGGGCCAGGCCACGGGCCGCACCGCCAGACAGCACCAGGCCGACCTTGGGGCGGGCAGGCTCGGCGGCGAATGCGGTGAGGGCAGTGAGCGTCAGCAGAAGGCAGAACAGCAGGCGGTGCATCGTGAGTCTCAAACCGGAGGCTAAAGACCGCTAGTATAAGCGGCCCCTCACCTGGAGATGCCTCAGCATGGCCGACAACAAGCCGGAAATCGTCATCACTTATTGCACGCAGTGCCAATGGCTGCTGCGTTCGGCCTGGCTGGCCCAGGAGCTGCTCAGCACCTTCACCGACGACCTCGGCCGGGTGGCACTGGAGCCGGGCACTGGCGGGATTTTCCGCATCACCTGCAACGGCGTGCAGATCTGGGAGCGCAAGGCCGACGGGGGCTTCCCCGAGGCCAAGGTGCTCAAGCAGCGGGTTCGCGACCAGATCGACCCGCAACGCGACCTCGGCCACAACGATCGCTGATCAGACGCCCTCGGCCACGGCCTTGTGCCGTGGCGGTTGCTCGGCGGCCATGCGGCTGGACAGCACGATGGCGAAGATGATCAGCACGCCACCGAGCAGCATGCGCAGGGTCGGCGTTTCGGCAAACACCGCCCAGGCCACGGCGATGCCGTAGACCGGTTCCATGGCAAATACCACGGCGGCGGTGCGCGCCTTGATGACCCCCAGGCTGGCCACGAACAGGCTGTGGGCGACGCCGGTGCAGAACACCCCGAGCAGAGCGATCCACAGCCAGTCCATGCTGGCGACCTGGCTCAGGCCCGGGCCGGCGAAAGGCAACAGGCACACGCCGACCACCAGGTTCTGCCACAGCGCCGCCTGTACGGCCGGCAAGCGCCCGGAGCCGGCACGGTTGGTCAGCGACAGCAGCGAGAACAACAAGCCAGAGAGCAAGGCCCAGAGCAGGCCGGCGGTGGCCTGGCTGGCCAGGTCGAATGCCGGGGTGACCAGGATCAGTCCGATGCTGACCAGCACCACCAGCACGCCTTCGTTGCGGCGGATGCGCTCGCGGAACAGCAGGCCTTCGAGGATCACCGTGAACGCCGGGAAGCTGGCGAAGCCCAATGTGGCGATGGCCACGCCGCCGACCTTCACGGCGATGAAGAAACTGACCCAATGGCCGGCCAGCAGCACGCCGCCGAGCAGCAGGCGACGCATGTCCTGGCCACTCAGGCGTCGCCAGCCGGGCCCGGTCAGGCTGGCGAACAGCGCCAGGGCCAGCACGGCAAAAGCGGCGCGGCCGAAGACGATGATTGCCGGGCTGGCGCTGGCGGCCAGTTTGCCGAAGACGCCGGTCAGGCCGAAGAACAACGCGCCGATGTGCAGGGCGCCGAGGGCAGTGCGGTGGTTCATTGCAAGTCCTTTGATTCTTTACTGGCTTTGCTGGCCTCTTCGCGGGTAAACCCGCTCCCACAAGTACTGCACTGGTTTCAGAATCTGCAAGATCCCGGTGGGAGCGGGCTTGCCCCGCGAAAGGGCCGGCACAGGCAAAGTGTAAAGCCAAAGGCCGGCACGTTCTGTCGCCATCCTGCTGTCAGTTGTCGCCAGGCGCTCGCCGCATGGTCAGCGGCGAGCAACCAAACGCGCGCAGCATTGCCGCCGAAAACGCACTCTGCGAGCTGTACCCCACCCGCGCGGCTATTTCCCCCATTGGCAACGAAGTCTGCATCACCAGCCGCCGCGCCTTGAGCAGGCGTCGCTGGCGAATGTAGTCCATCGGTGTCATGCCGCATTCTGCGGTAAAGCGCGCATGCAGTCGGGTAGCCGACAAGCCGGCGATGCGCGCCAGGTCGGCCACCTGCAAGGGGTACGCTGCCTGCTGTTCGATATGCACATCGAATGCGGCATAGGGCAGGCGCTGGCTGGGCGCGACCATCGCCGAGGCGCTGGGGTTGAGGCTGGCCAGCAGCAGCACCGCGCCTTGCCGGGCGATCAGCGGGTCGTCCATGGGGCTCGTCGCCAGCCAGTCCACCAGTTGCTGCTGGCGATCGTCCAGCTCCCGTGCGCCAGGCTGGTCGAGCAGGCGCCGGCTGGCATCGGCATGCACGCCCAGTTGCTCGTGCAACCAGTGCTCGCCGGGCACATCCAGCACCAGGCAATCGCTGCCGATGTCGCTGCCGCAGGTGTGATGGGCACCCGCGGGTACCACCATCAACCCTTGGCGGGCGACCCTGGCACCGTGGCCTTGCACCTCGAAATCCAGCCGGCCGTGCAGGCCGAACACCAATTGCGGGTATTCGTGACTGTGGGCGATCAGCTCATCGCGGTAGTGGCGCAAGGAAAGTATCGGGCCGGCCATGGGGCATCCTCGTGGGGCTGCTCGCCATTGTGCCGCATTCCCGGCAGACCATCACTCGTCACATGCCTGCCACCAACCTGTCACCTGGCCCTGCCAGTCTCCAGCAAACAGCGCCGGAGCCTGCCCATGAGCCATGCCGAACTCTCTCGCCCGTCACGCAAGCAGCGCGTGCGCACGTTGTGGATATCCGACGTGCACCTGGGGACGCGTGACTGCCAGGCCGAACACCTGTCACGGTTCCTCAAGGGCTACCAGGCCGACCGTATCTACCTGGTCGGCGATATCATCGATGGCTGGAAGCTGCGCAGCGGCATCTATTGGCCGCAAGCCCACACCAATGTCATCCGCCGCCTGCTGACCATGAGCAAGCGTGGCACCGAGGTGATCTACGTCACCGGCAACCATGACGAATTCCTGCGCCGTTACTCGAAGCTGATGCTGGGCAACATCCAGCTGGTGGACGAGGCCGAGCATCTGACCGCCGATGGCCGTCGGCTGTTGGTGATCCATGGCGACCAGTTCGACGTGATCACCCGCTACCACCGCTGGCTGGCCTTCCTCGGCGACCGTGCCTACGAGTTCACCCTGGTGCTCAACCGCTGGCTCAACCATTGGCGTGCGCGCTACGGGTATGGCTACTGGTCGCTGTCGGCGTACCTCAAGCACA
This sequence comes from Pseudomonas sp. NPDC089996, assembly GCF_044748405.1. Lineage (NCBI taxonomy): Bacteria > Pseudomonadati > Pseudomonadota > Gammaproteobacteria > Pseudomonadales > Pseudomonadaceae > Pseudomonas > Pseudomonas sp. NPDC089996. Next base: position 109,707 of record NZ_JBIVGA010000016.1, read on the forward strand.
AGGTCAAGGGGGCAGTGAACTTCATCAGCGACTTCGAGGATGCAATTGCCCACGAATGCACCCGTCGCGGCTTTCACGGGGTGGTCTGCGGGCATATCCACCATGCCGAGATTCGCCAGGTGGGAGAGGTGGAGTACCTCAACTGCGGCGATTGGGTGGAATCGTGCACGGCACTGATCGAGCACTGGGATGGCAGCATCGAGTTGTATCGGCTGGCCGATGCCCAGGTGCGTCTGGCCGAGGAGGAGGCTGCTGCGTTGCGCGAGCCGGCATGAGCCGGCTGCATCCGCAGGTTACATACTGATCCTGCCGAGCAGGATGTCGCGGAACATGGCGAAGTCGCCGACCAGGCTGTACCACGGGTGGTTGAAGGTCGCCGGTCGGTTCTTCTCGAAGAAGAAATGCCCGACCCAGGCAAAGCCGTAGCCACAGAACGGCACCGCCAGCAGCAGCCACCACATGCCGCTGCCGATGGTGTAGGCGAGCAGGGCTATCACCAGGCTGGTGCCGACGAAGTGCAAACGTCGGCAGGTGGGGTTGCTGTGTTCCCCAAGGTAATACGGATAGAACTCGGCGAAACTGCGAAACTGCGCGGTGGTTGTCATGGGCAGTACTCCGGGATTATCACTTTTGGACAGGATACACGGCGTGGAGCCTGAATCGAGTCTAGAGTCATTGGCGGGGCCGGCCAGTGACAATAGGCGCCAAATGAGTATCCTTGGGGTTCACCGCATGATGCGGTCAGCATAAGAAGCCTGCCATGAGTGAAAGAACCACGTCAGCCAGCTGGGCATCAGGGATTGTCAAGGCGCTGGAGCTGGAAGGGCTCGACTGCCCGGCCATGTTCAAGCAGCTGGGACTGGATTTCGCGGCACTCGACGACCCGGATGCACGCTTTCCGCAGGATGCCATGACCCGCCTGTGGCAGCTGGCGGTCGAGCTCTCGGGCAACGAAGCCATCGGCCTGAACATGGCCCGGGTGGTGCGCCCGGCTTCGTTCCATGTGGTCGGCTACGCGTTGATGTCCAGCCGCACCCTGGCCGAAGGGTTCGAGCGGCTGGTGCGCTACCAGCGCATCATTGCTGAAAGCTCCGACCTGAGCTTCACCCTCGGCCCTGAAGGCTATTCGCTGATCCTGACCGTGCATGGCGATCACCTGCCACCCACCCGGCACAGCGCCGAAGCGTCGCTGGCCTGCGCCCTGGCCTTGTGCAAATGGCTCAGTGGCCGGCCGGTACAGCCACGGCGGGTGCTGGTGCAAGGGCCGCAGCCGAACGATATCGAGCCCTACAAGGTGGCTTTCCATTCCCCGCTGGTGTTCGGCGCGCCGCATGATGCACTGGTGTTCGAGCGGGCCGACATGGAAGCGCCATTGCCCACTGCCAACGAAGCCATGGCCATCCTGCATGACCGCTTTGCCGGTGAATACCTGGCGCGCTTCTCGGAAAGCCGCGTGACTCACCGGGTGCGCCAGGTGCTGTGCCGCATCCTGCCGCAAGGCGAACCCAAGCGCGATACCCTGGCTCGGGCCCTGCACCTGTCCCAGCGCACCTTGCAGCGCCGTTTGCAGGAAGAGGGCACCAGCTTCCAGGCCTTGCTCGATGACACCCGTCGCGAACTCGCCGAGCAGTACCTGGCCCAGCCGGGCATGACCCTGCTGGAAACCGCCTACCTGCTGGGCTTTGCCGACCCGAGCAACTTCTACCGGGCGTTCCGCCGCTGGTTCGATGTGACCCCCAGCGAGTACCGCGCCCGGCTGAGCGCGGAGCCTGCCGAGGTCAGTGGCGCCAGAACGCCGGCATGCACAACACCAGCACCGTGATGATCTCCAGGCGGCCGAGCAGCATGCCGGTGGCGAGGATCCACTTGGCGGCATCCGGCAGCGTCGAGTAGTTGCCTGACGGCCCGACCACTTCGCCCAGCCCCGGGCCGACGCCCGACACCGTACCGGCGGCGCCGGTCAGCGCAGTCATCCAGTCCACGCCCAGCAGCGACAGCAGCAGGGCCATCACGCAGATGGTGATGGCGAAGAAGAACGAGAAGGTCAGGATCGAACGCACGATCTCTTCGTCCAGGCGATGGCCGTTGTACTTCTGCTTGATCACCGCGCGCGGGTGGATCAGCTGGTTGAGGCTGGCCTTGAGCAGGATGTAGGCCACCTGGAAGCGGAAGATCTTGATACCGCCGGCCGTGGAGCCGGAGCAGCCACCCACGAAGCCCAGGTAGAAGAACAGCATCAGCGAGAAGTTGCCCCACAGGCTGTAGTCGCCCAGTGCGAAGCCCGTGGTGGTGACCACCGAGGTGACGTTCAGCGCCACGTGGCGCAAGGCATCGAGCCAATGCAGGTTGGTGGTGTACCAGTACCAGGTGCCAAGCACGAGCCAGGTGACCACCAGCATGCCCAGCAGGCCCTGCACCTGCTGGTCGCGGATCAACGCCTTGCGGTTGCCGCGCAAGGTTGCCACGTACAGGGTGAAGGGCAGGCTGCCGAGGATCATCACCACCACCGCGACCCAGTGCACGGCGGGGATGTCCCACTTGGCCAGGGACTGGTCGGAGGTCGAGAAACCGCCGGTCGAGATCGCCGACATGGCGTGGTTGATGGCATCGAACGGGCTCATGCCGGCCCACCAGAAGGCCAGGGCGCCAAGGATCGAGAAGCCGACATATACGCCGACGATCGACTTGGCGACCATGTGCGAGCGCGGCATGACCTTCTCCGAGCGGTCCGACGACTCGGTCTGGAACAGGCGCATGCCACCGATGCGCAGCAGCGGCAGGATCGCCACCGCCATGGCGATGAAGCCGATGCCGCCGAGCCAGTGCAGCATCGAGCGCCACATCAGGATGCCCGGTGACATGCTGTCGAGCCCGCTGAGTACCGTGGCACCGGTGGCGGTGATGCCGGACATGCTCTCGAAAAATGCGTCCGTATAGCTGATGTGCTGGGTCAGCAAAAAGGGCAGTGCGGCGAAGATGCACACGACCACCCAGCTGCTGACAGTCAGCAGGTACATGTCGCGAGGCCGCAGGTGCACATGCTCGGGGCGGCCCTGGACGACCAGTGCCAGGCCGGCGATGAAGGTGATCAGGCTCGACCAGAGAAACGAAGGCATGTCGCCGGTGCGTTCGAAGATCATCAGGGTCGCCATGGGTACGGCCATGCCCACGGCCAGGGTAATCAGGAAGATGCCGATGATGAAACCAATGATCCTTAAGGTCGGCAACGCCATGTGATCTGCTCTGACTCGAAACGGAAGGGCGCCATTCTACCTATGGGTCTGCTGATGTAAACGCTAGAATGGCCGCACATTTACCTGCCAGGAGGGTAGCCGATGGAGGCTCTCGACGCATTGCTCAACCGTGTTTCCGTGCCACGCCTGACCGACCCTGCGCCCAATGAGGCCCAGCGCGAGGCATTGTTCCAGGCCGCCTTGCGCGCACCGGACCACGGCCAGTTGCGGCCGTGGCGCTTCCTGACCATCGAGGGTCAGGGCCGCGACAAGCTCGGTGAGTTGTTCGCCGAAGCGCTGCAGCACAAGGGCGACGCCAGCCAGGCTGCGCTGGACAAGGCACGGGCAATGCCGCTGCGGGCGCCGTTGCTGATCGTGGTGATCGCCAAACTGCAGGACCACTTCAAGGTGCCCAAGTCCGAGCAGCGCCTGGCGGCGGGGTGCGCGGCTCATGGCATCCTGATTGCGGCGCATGCCCAAGGGATCGGTGCGGTGTGGCGTACTGGCGACATGGCTTTCGATGCCCATGTGCACAAGGGCTTGGGCATGGCCGAGAATGAAGAGCTGATCGGCTATCTGTATGTCGGTACGCCGGTGGCCGAGCCGCGTACGGCGCCGATTCTGGAGACTGCCGAGTACGTCAGCGTCTGGGGCGAGTAACGCGCTGGATTCTTCGCGGGCAAGCCCGCTCCCACAGGAAAGCACCATATTCAAGGGCAGTGTTGACCTGTGGGAGATTCTATGGCAGGAGGCAATTTCTTTGAGGAGCCAGCCTCCCAGCGTTTTCCGTTGCCTTCAGGCGTGAAGCATCGCACTTGAA
>NZ_JBIVGA010000017.1:0-94438 GCF_044748405.1 Pseudomonas sp. NPDC089996
TGGTCACTTGTGATGCTGATAATCTTTGTGACTATCAGTCCGTACTCACAAGCACCCACACGAATTGCTTGATTCGATTTGTTAAAGAGCGTTTGATTAAGAGCTTTTCGTCTCAACCGAGGCGCGCATTCTACGCTTTCCTCATTTGCTGTCAAGCGTTAATTTGAAGTTTTTTAGAAGCTGCTTTCTTTCAAAAGCGTTCAACCTCAACAACTTACCGCTTGCCTCGTGGCGTTCAACGCTGCGAGGAGGCGAATAATACGCGCTTTGAAATCAGAGTCAACACCTTGATCTGAAAAAACTTTCGTTCTACGTCTGGGGCCACTTGGCAACTAAATGGACGAAGCACCGCTCTGTAGAGAAACAACCCGAGGAGCGTAACGGCCATGAGCGATGCGCAGAGCGATAAAACCCCCGGTCTGTCGGCGGACGAAGAAAAGGAAGTCAGCCATAACCAGCCGCCGCGGGCTGCGGTATTGCACGAGATCATTCGTTCCCAGGGCGACCAGGAACTGGAGCGCACGCTCGCGGCGTTGTGGTGGTCCGCCCTCGCCGCCGGCCTGACGATGGGGCTGTCGCTGATGGCCATGGGGCTGTTCTACGCCCGCCTGCCTGAGGGCGACAGTGCCCAGGTCATCGCCAGCATCGGCTACAGCGCCGGTTTTCTTGCGGTGATCCTGGCACGCCAGCAACTGTTCACCGAAAACACCCTCACTGCCGTGCTACCCGTCATGACCACGCCGACGCTCGCCAACCTCGGTCGCCTGCTGCGACTGTGGGGCGTGGTGTTGCTGGGCAACCTGGCGGGCACCTTGATGGTTGCCTGGGTCATGCTTGAACTGCCGATATTCGACAGCAAGACCGATGTGGCCTTCCTCGAAGTCGGGCGCAAGGTGATGAAGAACGACATCAGCCAGATGTTCGCCAAAGGCATCGTGTCGGGGTGGATGATCGCCACCATGGTCTGGATGATCCCGTCCATGGAGCAGGCCAAGATCTGGATCATCCTGATGATCACCTACCTGATGGCGCTGGGTGACTTCACCCATATCGTCGTCGGCTCGGTTGAAGTCTCTTACCTGGTATGGGCCGGCGATGAAACCTGGCGCAGCTTCTGGCTGGAATTTGCCTTGCCGACCCTGGGCGGCAACATCATCGGCGGCAGTTTTATCTTCGCCCTGATCAGCCATGCCCAGGTACGCAGCGACAGTGGCAAGCCGCCGTCGCAACTATTAAAAGAAGAAGAGGCTCAGCCACGGCGCCGCGACTGATCTCAACGTGCCGCCAACGCTCGCTCGACCGCCCTGCCCCGCTGGGGTGCCGGGTGCGGATGCCACCAGTTCTGCCCCTCGTGTGGTGAATCGATGCTGACCCGCTCCCCCATCTGCGGCGTGCTCAGCCGCACCTGGGCCGCTGCGGCCAGGGTGACGATGCGCTCGAACGGCTCCTGCCAGCCATGGGTGGAAAGATCGAACGTGCCGTTATGGATCGGCAGCATCCAGCGCCCATGCAGGTCCAGATGTGCCTGCAGGCTTTGTTCCGGCTGCATATGCACGTTGGGCCAGGCCACGTTGTAGGCGCCGGTCTCGATCAACGTCAGGTCGAACGGGCCGAAGCGCTTGCCAATTTCGGCAAAGCCTGCGAAATAGCCGGTGTCCCCGCTGAAGAACACACGTGTCTGGTCGTCTATCACCACCCAGGAGGCCCACAAGGTGCGATTGCTGTCGAACAGCCCGCGCCCAGAGAAGTGTTGCGCGGGAGTGGCGACCAAGCGCACCCCTTCGACCTCGGCTTCCTGCCACCAGTCCAGCTGCGTCACCTTTGCAGCGGGCACACCCCACTCGATGAGCAGGTCACCCACGCCGAGCGGCGCCAGAAAGCGCTCGGCTCGCGGCGCCAGCTGGCGTATCGCTTGCTCATCGAGGTGGTCGAAGTGGTCGTGGGACAGAATGACCGCCGTCAGTGGCGGCAGTTCGTCCAGCGCCAGTGGCGGGGCATGAAAGCGCTGCGGCCCGGCCCATTGCACCGGCGAGGCGCGCTCGGCGAAAACCGGGTCGGTAATGAAGTAGCGACCGCGCAGTTTCAGCAATACAGTGGAGTGCCCCAGCCGCCAGAGGCTGTGATCCGGTGCATCGAGCACCTGCTGACGGGTCATGGGCTGCACGCTGATCGCCACCGCCGGGCGGGTTTCCGGCGGCTTGCGCAGCAACAGGTACTTGAGACCGATGCGCAGCTTCTTCAATACGCCATCCTGGGGCAGGCTGGCCTGGTTGTGAAAACGCCCGTCCCGCTGTGGCGCCGATTGGTCGCCAGAATTAGCCATGGGAGCCATGAGCAGCAACACTCCAAGCAAGAGGAAGGGCTTCATGTTACCCCACTGGGATCACATCAACTGTGAATTGGCTTGTAAGGTCATTTTTCGTCGATGAAACACTGTTCAACAATATTCACGTGAGTTATGCGATAAACGGCACCCCAGCAGAAGACCAACGACCATGATGGACAATCGCAGCGGCAAGGGACTTTCTTTCGTCAAGCGCATCTACCTGCCGCGTATCATCGGCATGGGGATCGGCCTGTTCAGCGTAGCCGCTGGCGTGGCGCCGCTATCACCGCCATCCTGGGTCTGGGTGCTGTTGCTGTTCAATGGCCTGTTCTGGCCACATGTCGCCTACCAGTGGGCATCGCGTTCGGCGGCCCCTTATCAGGCGGAACAACGCAACCTGTTGCTGGACTCGCTGCTGGGCGGCTTCTGGACTGCGGCGATGCACTTCAACCCGCTGCCGACCGTGACCGTGCTGTCAATGATGACCATGAACAACGTGGCTGCGGGTGGCAAGCGCCTGATCGTTCGCGGGGTAATGGCGCAGCTGGCCGGCATGCTGCTGGCCAGCGCTTTGCTGGGCACCGGGTTGCAATTGAATGCCACGGCGCTACAGATCTACGCCTGCCTGCCAATGCTGACCCTCTATCCGTTGGCCCTGGGCTGGGTCTGTTACCGCCTGGCGATCAAACTGGGCGAGCACAAGCGTCGCCTCCGCGCCCTGAGCCTGACCGACAGCCTGACAGGCCTGCTCAACCACGGCGCCTGGAAAGACCTGCTGCTGCTCGGGTTCCATGCCTGCCGTCAGCAACAGTCATCCGCCGTGATCGCGCTGATCGACATCGATCACTTCAAAACCATCAACGACACCTTCGGCCATGTGGTCGGCGATTGCGTACTGCGCCAGATGAGCGAGGAGCTCAAGCGCAACCTGCGTGAATCCGACCAGGCCGGGCGCTATGGCGGCGATGAGTTCTGCGTGATCCTCCCCGCCACCAGCGAAGCTCAGGCCTGCCAGGCCATGGAGCGTCTGCGCGAGCAGGTCGCCAGCTACCGCAACCCACAGCTGCCGCATCTGCGCATCAGCCTGAGCATTGGCCTCGCGGCCTTCCATGCCGACCTCGAGTCTGCCGAGCACTGGCTGGAACTGGCCGACAAGGCGCTCTACAGCGCCAAGCGCTGCGGCCGCGACCAGGTCAATTTCGCCCAGGGCGAGGCCGCCCCGCTCAGGCTGGCCTATCCTGACTGAACCTCCTTGCTGATTGACCGGCAGGGGACTGCAGTCAACAAGGAGTTGTTCGCGCATGGCCAGGACCGCCAGCCCCCTCCCCCGCCTCCAAGTCCGTCATCTGATTGCCGGCTTCTGCGCAGTTTTCGGCCTCGCCTGCCTTGTCACGCTGGGCGCCTTGTTCAATATCGCAGCCACACTCGATGAACAGGAACAGCAACGCAGTGCGTTCCATGCCACCCAGGCACTGGAACAACGGTTGCTCGCTTCCCGGCAGTTTCTGTCCAGTTACGCGGTGTGGGACGCGGCCTTCGAACACCTGGCAGGCAAGGTTGACTGGCAGTGGGCCTATGAAGAAAAGAACGTAGGCGAGTCGCTGTACAGCGCCAGCGGCTACGAAGGGGTATTCGTGATCGAAGACCAACGCACCACCTATGCGCTGTTCAAGGGGGCGCCTACCCAGGCGGATGCCGGCAGCTTCATCGATGCACCACTGGTAGCAGTCATCGACGCTGCACGCGGGGCCGCCAGCGCCCGCGAGCAGATTACCCGCTTCGTCATGTTCAATAACTGGCCAGCGGTGCTCAGCGCTGCCGCCGTTCGCCCGGACCGGGATGTTTCCGCGCAGGAGGTGAGTCAGGCGCCGGTCATGCTGTTCGTCGACCAGCTTACCGAAGCCAAACTCGAGCGCCTGGGGGCGGGTGCCGGCCTTGCCCACATGCACCTCGAAAAGAACGGGGAAAACGGCCACACCCCCCAGCAAATCGCCTTGGGCGACACCGGCTACCACCTGGCCTGGGCCAGCCCGCAGCCCGGGCGACAACTGTTGTGGGCCGTGTTGCCGCCCTTGCTCTGCGCCCTTCTGGTACTGGCCCTGGTGATGCTCTATCTGTTTCGCCATGCCCTGCGCAGCTCCCACGCCATCGACCTCAGCCTCGAACGCCTGCAGAAGAGCAACCTGGCGCTGGAGGCCAGCGAGCAGCGTTTTCGCGCGGTCGCCGAGGCCGCGTCCGACTGGATCTGGGAGACCGACCGACAGCAACGGCTGACTTATCTGTCGCAGCGATTCGTCAAGGTCACCGGCGACCCGGTCGATGTCTGGCTGGGCCTGCCGCTCAACCAGTTGCTCAGCTGTGAAACCACGCCCCTCTCGCCATGGCTCGACGCCCAGGTCGAGGCCGATTCGGAGCAACCGGCCAACCTGCGCTGCGCCTACCGCGACCATCATGGCATGAGCCGCTATTGCCGGATTTCGGCCCGGGCGATCCGCTTCGACGGCAAGCTCGCGGGCTTTCGCGGCACCGCCAGCGACATTACCGACGAGGTCGAGGCCCATGCGCGCATCCAGCACCTGTCGCTGCACGACCCACTGACCGGCCTGGCCAACCGCAACAAACTGGCCCGACACCTCGAACAGGCACTGCTGCGCGGCAGCGACTCGCCGCCGCTGACCCTGATGCTGCTCGACCTCGACAACTTCAAGCCCATCAACGATTCCCTTGGCCATGCAGCGGGCGATGCGGTCCTGCAGGAGGTCGCCGCGCGCCTGCGTGACACCACGCGCGACGTCGACCTGGTGGCACGTCTGGGGGGTGACGAATTCGTCCTGACCCTCGCCGGCATGGATAACCGCAGCGAGATCGACAAGCTGTGCCGGCGGCTCATCGAGCTGCTGCAACAGCCCATTGCCTTTGATGGCCACCTGCTGCACATCGGGGCCAGCGTCGGCATCGCCCAAACCCGCAATCAAGGCTTCGATGCTGGCGAGCTGATCCGCTGCGCAGACATCGCCCTGTACCAGGCCAAGGCGGATGGCAAGGGCACTTGGCGCTACTTCAGCGCTGAGATGAACCAGCAGATCCAGTATCGCCGTCAGCTGGAAAATGACCTGCGCCGCGCATTGCAGAACAATGAATTCGTTCTTCATTACCAGCCACGCTACCGACTGGGCGATTTGCGCATCGTGTCGGTCGAAGCCCTGCTGCGCTGGCAACACCCGCAAGAAGGCCTGCTTGCGCCAGACACCTTCATCCCGCTCGCCGAGCAAAGCGAGCTGATCGTCACCCTGGGCCGCTGGGTGTTGCGCGAAGCCTGCCGGAGCGCGCTCGACTGGCCGGAGCACCTTCTGGTGTCGGTAAACCTGTCACCAGCCCAGTTCATGCGCAGCGACGTGGTCGCCGACATTCGCGAAATCCTTCTGGAGACGCGCTTCCCCGCCCAGCGACTGGAGCTGGAGATTACCGAGAACGTGATGCTCAACGACATCGAAGGCGCGCTGGCCACCATGCTCGCGCTCAAGGAATTGGGCGTGCGCCTGAACATGGATGACTTCGGCACAGGCTACTCCTCGCTGGGCTATCTACGGACCTACCCGTTCGACAGCATCAAGATCGACAAGCGTTTCATCGCCGGCCTGGGCAATGCCACCGGCAACGACCGGGCGGTGGTGCAGGCAATCATCAACCTGGGCGAGGCGATGGGCCTTACCGTGACCGCCGAGGGCGTGGAAACCGAACAACAACTGCAAACCCTGGAAAGCGACAAGTGCCATGAAGTGCAGGGCTTTTACCTGAGCCGGCCACTGGACAGGGCCGGCTTCGAGCAATTGTTGCAACGCAAGCCAGGTTGCTCTGCAGATGCCTCCTGAACCTGCTCAGCGCAGCGAGCGCTCAGCCACGATCTCGGGCAGATCGCGACGCTGCAGGTAAACGCGCAACGGCTCGCCGATGTTCAGGCGGTCATCCACATGCTGCTCCAGCAACAGCGCCAGGCGCTCCCGGCACAGCGCCATGCGCGCCCCCTGTTGTGGCCGCCAGACGAATTCGCTGCAGGGGGTGATGCTGTCATCCGCCACGTCCATGCCGAACGCATCCTCGGAAAACCGCACGATATGGACGCCGCGCTTGCCGTGGAAGCCGACAAAACCATTGAGCTGGTCGGCAGCGCTGCAAATGTCCTGAGAAGTGATGGCCATGACGTAACCTCGCAAATGAACGGAAGTGACGCACGCCAGGCAGATAACGGTCGCCTCTGTTGGGCGACGCGCAGTGGCAGCCTAGCTCATGTGATCATCGTTGTGCCAAGACTTTCATCATCTGGCACAGGGTCGACCTGCGAGGTCAGCAACCCGCCCAGCCAGCTCATGAAGGCCTGGACCCGGCGTGGCACATGCCGTTGCCGGGCATACAGCAAGGACACCGGCATGGCCTGCGCCTGCCAGCCTTGCATCACCTCCACCAGTTCGCCGCTTGCCAGATGGTGCGCCACGCCGACCGCAGGCACCTGGATCAAGCCGAGGCCCGCCAGGCACGCCGCCGAATAGGCCTCGGCATTGTTGACCGTGACCTCGCCGGCCATGGGCTGACAGCACACCTGGCCGGCCTGCACGTATTCAAAGCCTGCACTGCGCGCTCCCAGGTTGCGCACGTAGTGGACCAGGCGGTGCCCGGCCAGGTCGTCCAGGTTCTGCGGCACCCCGTAACGGGCAAGGTACCCCGGGCTGGCGCAATTGCGCATGCTCAACTGGCCGACAGGCCGCGCCACCACATCCAGATCACTCAGCGCACCGATGCGCATGACGCAGTCGAAACCTTCACGTAGCAGGTCGACCTGGCGGTCGGTGCAACTGATCTCCACTTCCAGCCTGGGAAACCGCGCCAGGAACTGTGGCAAGGCCGGAATGATCACTCGGCGGGCCATCATGGTCGGCATGTCGACCCGCAGGCAGCCGGCCAGTTCGGCATCGTCCGCGCGGAACAGGCTTTCGATCTCGTCCATGCCCGACAGCAGGTCCTTGCTACGCTCATACAGCAACGCACCGTCCTGGGTCGCCTGGACGCGCCGCGTGGTGCGGTTGAACAAGCGCGTGCCGAGCAACTGCTCCAGTGCCCTCACCTGCTCGGATACCGTCGAGCGCGGCAGGCCCAGGCGATCTGCCGCCAGGGTAAAACTGCTCAGCTCACTGACGCGAACGAACGTGCGTAGCAGCTCCAGCTTGTTCATGGCACCCCTCGACTGTTCGGTTCAAGCGAACAGTATTTCCGATCTGGCTGGATTTAACAGCCACCTGACGATCAATAACCTGTGACGCATCCACCACCCACGAGGGATTCGACATGACTCGCAAGATCGCATTGATCACCGGCGCCAGCCGCGGCCTGGGACGTAATGCTGCCGAGCATCTGGCAGCACGCGGTATCGACATCATCGGTACCTATCACAGCAAGGCCGACGAAGCTCAACAGGTGGCCAAGACCCTCGAAGCGGCGGGTGCCAAGGCGGCAATGCTGCAACTGGATGTCAGCGACAGCAGCAGCTTTGCCGGCTTTGCCGAACGCCTGGGCGCAACCCTGCAACAGCAATTTGGCCGCGAGCGCTTCGATTTCCTGGTGAACAATGCGGGTATCGGCTTGAACGTGCCGTTCAGCGAAACCAGCGAAGCACAGTTCGACCAGCTGATGAGCATCCAGCTCAAGGGGCCATTCTTCCTTACCCAGCGGATGCTGCCCTTGCTGGTCGATGGCGGGCGCATCGTCAACATTTCCTCCGGCCTGGCGCGTTTTGCGCTGCCCGGGTATGCCGCCTATGCGGCCATGAAAGGGGCGATGGAAGTGTTGACCCGCTATCAGGCCAAGGAGCTGGGTGCGCGTGGCATTCGCGTCAATATCCTTGCACCGGGGGCGATCGAGACGGACTTTGGTGGCGGCGTGGTGCGCGACAATCAGCAGGTCAATGACTTCATTGCCGGCAATACGGCGCTGGGGCGGGTCGGGTTGCCCGACGATATCGGCGCGGCCATCGCGCTGCTGCTGGAAGAAGGCAATGGCTGGATTACCGGGCAGCGGCTGGAGGTGTCTGGCGGGATGTTCCTGTAGGGCAGAAATTCTGGGGCCGCTTTGCGGCCCATCGCAGGCAAGCCAGCTCCTACAGGGCTCAAGGTCGGTGCAATAGCTGTAGGAGCTGGCTTGCCTGCGATGGGCTGCAAAACAGCCCCAATGGCCGTCACTGTGCTGCCTGGTCCTCATGCACCTGCACGCTGGCGGTCATCCCTGCACTCAGGTGCACGCCTTCAGGAATCTGGTCCAGCCTGATCCGCACCGGTATCCGCTGTGCCAGCCGCACCCAGTTGAAGGTCGGCTCCACCACCGGCAACAGTTGGCTGTCCGGATTGCTGTTGCTGTCGGTAATGCCGCGGCTGATGCTCTCCACATGGCCTTGCATCGCATCGCCCGCGCCCATCAGCCAGACTTTCACCTCATCGCCGACACGGATACGCGGCAACTTGGTCTCCTCGAAGTAGGCCTGGATATAGAAGGTCGAATCATCCACCAGGGCCATCACCGACTCGCCAGTATTCACATAGTTGCCCTGGGCCAGGCGCAGGTTGGTGATATGCCCGCTGCGCGGTGCTCGTACTTCGCTGCGCGCCAGGTCGATCTTCGCCACCTGCAGCTGAGCTTCGGCTTCATGCAGTTCGCCCCGGGCGACAGCTGCATTGATCTGGGCGTTTTCGCGCAGCTCGGCACTGATCGCCTCCGGGCCCAGGGCCGTGCGCCGCGCTGCCTCACGCTCACGCAGGTGCAACTGCTGGGCACGGGTTTCGGCCACCGCGCTGGCCTGGTCGAAAGCAGCCTTGAAGCGTTCGCGATCGATGCTCATCAGCAAATCGCCAGCCTTGACCTGCTGGTTGTCCTGCACCATGAGTTCACGCACCCAGCCAGACACGTCCGGGGCGATGACCACCACATCGGCACGCACCCGGGCATCACGCGTCCACGGCGTGAGCATGTAGTACTGCCAGAGCTTGAAGCCGGCCAGAACGGCAATGGCGACCACACACAAGGTCACCAGGATACGGACGACAGCACGCATTGAATCACTCCTTACAAAGGCCCCAGCAGGCGAACGACCAGGTACAGCACACAAACGAACAGCGCCGTGTCGAACAGCGCTTCATGCCAGATCCAGCGCCCCAGCGGCGAGGCCTGTACCAGCAGGCGCAATACCCCGGTCAGCGCCAGCGCCATCAGCACATAAATCAGAAACGGGCTGAGCAGCACACCGCCCAGCGCCCACTCACGCAAGCCCATGGGCATCCTCCTGCGCGCGGCACCATTTACCCCAGCTTTTCTGCAGCTGCAGCACCGCACCGTGGGCAAGGCGCAACGGGTCGCTGGCCGGTGCCTGCTGCAGGGCGGCAATGAACTGCTCGCTGGCGGCATCCAGACGTTGCCCGCGGCCAGCTCCCGGGCCTTTGGCAAGCACCGCCTCGACCTGCTGCAGGTAGTCACGCTCGGCGGCACCCAAAGGCACCTGGGCCACCGCCAGGCACATGCGCAAGTGCACCAGCTCGTCACCGATATCCAGCCCATGCAAGCCATCGTCCCAGCGTTTGCGCTCGGTGCCTGGCAACTCGCTGGCATGCCGGGCCAGCTGCATCAGGCGGTCGGCCATGCGCCCGCCAAACCAGCTGTCGGCACCGCGCAAGTCGCGCCGGGTCAGGCGCACCAGGTCGTCCTGGGTCGCGGCGCGCAGCCGCCGGCCAAGCCAGGCCGGGTGGCGGAACACCAGCAAGCGGAACGCCAGCACTGCGGCGCCCACGCCCATCAGCATGGCCAGGGCGCTGTTGAGCAGGGTCGCCACGCCAAATGACATGGCATTGAGCGGCGCTACCAGCACGATGAAATGCAGGCAGTAGGAGGTCGCCGTGGCGCCGGTGCGCGGATGGGCCATGCCCAGCGCGCCGAAGAACAGTGGCACGCCCATGCCCAGGCAGAGCATGGCGAAGCTGCTCCACTGCGGCAGGATGATCTGCCCGACCAGGAACGCCACCGGGATCGCCAGGAAGATGCCGCGCAGGAAGCTCAGGCCAATCTGCGCGCCATTCTCGCGGCTGGCGAACAGGCTGCACACCACGCAGGTCAGCACCAGGCCGCCAGGTGCCGATGGCCAGGCAGTGGCCAGCCAGAAGCTGCTCATCACCAGGAACGCCAAGGCACTGCGCGAACCGAACAACAACGCCAGCGACCAGTCCCGGTGCACCGCCAGCCCTTGGACCACATCCTTCGGCGCCCTGCCCGCCTCGACGTCGTCCTGGGCCTGGGTAGTTGCCATGGCATAGTCCAGCAGCAAGGCCATGCGCGCCAGGCAGAAGTGCTCTGCAGAGCTGATGTGCTCATCATGCGCGGCGTCCCAGATACGCTGACGCAGCACCAGCAAGCTCGGCTGATCCGGGTTCACCAACTGCGCCCGTACCTCTTCCAGCCAAGGCGCGAGGCGCATGGCTTCGTGCTCGTCCAGTTGCCGCCACTGCCGGCGCACCGAGCGTGAAATACGCAACAGCACCATGAGTTTCTGGCTCAACCCACGAATGGCCCTGGCCCGTTGCCGGCCGCGCGGGCCCTCGAACCAGGCGTGCTCGCGCTGAGTGTCGATGGCGACGATACGGCCCAGGCTGTCCAGCAGCCCTTTGCGCGCTTCATCCTCGCCACCGAGCATGGCACTGGCCGCCTGCAGACCGTTCTGCCAAGCCTGGCGCGCCTGGCCGGCGAGCTGCTGCTCGACCCTCATCGGCCAGATCAAGGCACTGCTGGCCGTGGCGCAGCAGATCCCCAGGCATATTTCCGTGCATCGCGCCACCGCCTGGTCGAATACCTGCAAGGGATGATTGATGGCGGGCAAGGCAATGATGGCGGCGGTGTAGCCCGCAAGTACGAACGAATAGGCCCAGGCACTGCGCAATTGCGTGGAAGCCGCCGTGCACAGGGCCAGCCACAACGCCAGGCTGATGAGAAACAGCCATGGGGTCTGGGCGAACAGGCCGAGAAACACCACCGACATGATGGTGCCGACCAAGGTCCCGGCCAAACGCGCCAGGCCTTTCTGCACCACCATCCCCGACAACGGCTGAGCGACGATGAAGGCGGTCATCAATGCCCAGGACGGTTGCTCCAACCCCCAGCGCATGGCCAGCCACAGCGCCAAGCCCGCCCCGAGCAGGGTCTTGAGGGCAAACTTGATGGCGAGGCTGCTGGGTGCGAACAGGGCCTGGAAGGTGATGGGCACGAATCGGACCTTGCGGGGGATGGTTGGTTAAACGATAGACAATGGGGCAGCAGGATACTGCGGAAACTATTAATTAGCTAGCTAATCATCTTTATTGACAAAAATCGCAGACAAAAAAATAGGCGACCGAAGTCGCCCTAAATGCCTTGCGTGCTCGTGCCTGCGAAGGGTCAGCGCGGCTTGCGCTTGTGCGAGTCCTTCCAGATGAAAATGCCCAGACCGGCAAAGAATGCAAACATCAACCCGACCGTTACCACACCCGCGATAACCACGTTGTCGAAGAACATGCTGGCCTCCCGATTCGTTTGCCGTTGTCCGATGGATGCAAGGTAACGAATGCGGGGGCGGGGAAAATTGATCAGGGTCAATATTGCCCGGGACCGGGCACGCGAGGCGGGTGCAGGGTTGACCTGCGTCAAGTTTCAGCGCTTCTTGGGCTTGCCCTTGGGCTTCTTTTTCTTCGCGGTGGCAAGCGGCATGGCCTGCTCGAAGGCCTGACGCACTTCGTTCAGGCGTTTTTCCTTGAGGTCATGGATGCGCTTGGCGCGCTCGGCATCGAAGTCGATGAGGTTGTCTTGGCTCATGGGTGGGCTCGACGGTCTACAGAGACTTGCATCATGAAGCCCGGCGCGGGTCGTGACCAGCCCTGCGTCAGACTTCGATATCCACCAGCAGGCCCTGGCGCGGGTTCTCACCCATCAGCGGTGCCACCGGCACGGTGTTGTCAGCGTTGACTTCGTCACCCGGCAGGGCACTGTAAAGCGCCGCTTCGCCCTTGTTCTTGCGCCGTTGCTGGCGACGCTGCTCCTCGCGCAGCAACAGCACCTGCTCTTGCGGGTCGCGCTGCTGCTTCAGGTCGATGGCGCTTTCATTGGACGAAGGTTGCACAGGCACCACCGGCTTGATGTCGGGGGCCTGTTTGACCGGGTCCAGTTGCGAGGTCACCGGGGCGGCACTGAGCGGGATGATCGGCGGCAGCATGGGCGTTCTCCTGTGCCTACTGTATCGGCCGTCCGCTCGCCAGCTTGAGCGTCTTGGCAGTATGGACAGCAGTCATTCGGCATCGTCCTCAGGGTCGTCGTCGGACGGCGGGCTGGCTTCGCTCCAAGGCCGCTTGTAGACCTGCTGCCAGACCGAATCCATATGCTCGCGCAGCATTTGTGGCGCATTCTTGAGCGAAGCGCTGTCTTCCCGCTCGCCACCGACAGGGTCTTCGCCTGCCGGGGTGATCAGCGACTGGCCAGTGATCGTGTAGGCGTTTTGCCCCTCGCGCATTTCAATGGCGATGTCGTGTGGGTCGATGCCGCCGCCGCAGAAGGCGTGGCTGGCAACGGTCACTTCGGCGACATCGTCCTTGTTCAGGTCACTCACGTCACTGACATCGGTGTAGAAGTCGACATCCAGGTCCAGCCCCGGGCAGGTGGTTTCCTGCTCGATCTGCCAGCGCGGCTTGAACGCGTCACCCTCGGCGGCCCGCCCGTACAGGGTGGCCTTGAGCACCACCTTGTCGACTTCCTGCTCGGAATCGGCATCGACGGCCTGGCCATCGCTGCGGCTGAGCACCAGCAGCCCTTCGCCGTCGCGGTCGCGAAAGTGCACGCTCTTGATCGGCGTCTGCACGCCCAGCACCTCGAGCTGCTCGACCGGGATCGCAGGCAGGGTTTCGAATGTTTTCTGCTCACAGGCGGCCAGCAGCAGCATGCTGCCCATGGCCAGGGAGGTGTGCAACCAGCGGTGCTTGAGCGGCATATCGGTGCGTAGCCCTCGTCAGCAAGACGGTGTTCTGCGATGAAACAGCTAGACTGATGGACTTCTGGTCTATGGTCCGCCCGGCCTATCCGTTAACATAGCCGGCTTTTTCATCGCGGGAGTTCAGGCAGTATGGCGCAGCAGTATCAACCGGGGCAACGCTGGATCAGCGACAGCGAAGCGGAGCTAGGCCTGGGGACCATCCTGGCGCAGGATGGCCGCCTGCTGACCGTGCTCTACCCGGCCACTGGCGACACCCGCCAGTATTCCCTGCGCAATGCGCCGCTGACCCGCGTGCGCTTCTCGCCAGGTGACCAGATCACCCACTTCGAAGGCTGGAAGCTGACCGTGCGCGAAGTCGAGGACATCGACGGGCTGATGGTCTACCACGGCCTGGATGGCCAGAACCAGCCCCGCACCCTGCCGGAAACCCAGCTGTCGAACTTCATCCAGTTCCGCCTGGCCAGCGACCGCCTGTTCGCCGGGCAGATCGACCCGCTGTCGTGGTTCAGCCTTCGGTACAACACGCTGCACCACACCAGCAAGCAGATGCAGTCGTCGCTGTGGGGCTTGGGTGGCTGCCGCGCGCAACCGATCGCCCATCAGTTGCACATCGCCCGCGAAGTCGCCGACCGCAGCGCCCCGCGCGTATTGCTGGCCGACGAAGTAGGCCTGGGCAAGACCATCGAAGCTGGCCTGGTGATTCACCGCCAGCTGCTGTCCGGTCGCGCCAACCGCGTGCTGATCCTGGTCCCGGAAAACTTGCAACACCAGTGGCTGGTGGAAATGCGCCGGCGCTTCAACCTGCAGGTCGCCTTGTTCGACGCCGAGCGCTTCATCGAAAGCGACGCCAGCAACCCGTTCGAGGATGCCCAGCTGGCGCTGGTCGCCCTGGAATGGCTGGTCGATGACGAAAAGGCCCAGGACGCGCTGTTCGCCGCTGGCTGGGACCTGATGGTGGTCGACGAAGCGCACCACCTGGTGTGGCATGAAGAGCAGGCCAGCGCCGAATACGGCCTGGTCGAGCAGCTGGCCCAGGTAATCCCGGGCGTGCTGCTGCTGACCGCTACCCCCGAGCAACTCGGCCAGGACAGCCACTTCGCCCGCCTGCGCCTGCTCGACCCTAACCGTTTCCATGACCTCGCGGCGTTCCGCGCCGAGAGCGAAAACTACCGCCCCGTCGCCGAGGCCGTGCAGGAACTGCTCGAAGAGGGCCGCCTCTCACCAAAGGCACATGCCACCATTCAGGGCTTCCTCGGCGCCGAAGGCGAGGCCCTGCTGGCGGCGGTCAACGATGGCGATACCCAGGCCAGCGCCCGCTTGATCCGGGAGTTGCTCGACCGCCACGGCACCGGCCGCGTGCTGTTCCGCAACACCCGTGCGGCGGTGCAGGGCTTCCCCGAGCGCAAGCTGCACCCGTATCCGCTGGCCAACCCCGAGCCCTACCACGACTTGCCAGCCGGCGAACACGCCGAGCTGTACCCGGAGGTGGCGTTCCAGGCACAAGGTGAAGTCAGCGATGACGAGCGCTGGTGGCGCTTCGACCCACGGGTCGACTGGCTGATCGACACCCTGAAGATGCTCAAGCGCACCAAGGTCCTGGTGATCTGTGCCCACGCCGAAACCGCCATGGACCTGGAAGACGCCCTGCGCGTGCGCTCCGGCATCCCGGCCACGGTGTTCCACGAAGGCATGAGCATCCTCGAGCGCGACCGCGCCGCCGCCTACTTCGCCGACGAAGAATTCGGCGCCCAGGTGCTGATCTGCTCCGAGATCGGCAGCGAAGGCCGCAACTTCCAGTTCGCCCATCACCTGGTGATGTTCGACCTGCCGGCCCACCCGGACCTGCTCGAACAGCGTATCGGCCGCCTCGACCGGATCGGCCAGAAGCACACCATCGAACTGCACATCCCGTACCTGCAGGACAGCCCGCAGGAGCGCCTGTTCCAGTGGTACCACGAAGGCCTCAATGCCTTCCTCAATACCTGCCCGACCGGCAATGCCCTGCAGCATCAGTTCGGCCCGCGCCTGTTGCCAATGCTCGAAGGCGGTGACGCCAAGGCCTGGACCACACTGGTCGACGAGGCCCGTGGCGAACGCGAGCGCCTGGAGGCAGAGCTGCACAGCGGCCGTGACCGCCTGCTGGAGCTCAACTCCGGTGGTGCCGGCGAAGGCCAGGCGCTGGTCGAGGCCATCCTCGAGCAGGACGACCAGTTCGCCTTGCCGATCTACATGGAAACCCTGTTCGATGCTTTTGGCATCGATAGCGAAGACCATTCGGAAAATGCCCTGATCCTCAAACCGAGCGAGAAGATGCTCGACGCCAGCTTCCCGCTGGGCGACGACGAGGGCGTGACCATCACCTACGACCGTGCCCAGGCCCTGTCGCGCGAGGACATGCAGTTCCTTACCTGGGAACACCCGATGGTACAAGGTGGCATGGACCTGGTGTTGTCCGGCTCGATGGGCAATACGGCGGTGGCACTGATCAAGAACAAGGCACTCAAGCCCGGCACCGTACTGCTCGAACTGCTGTTCGTCAGCGAGGTGGTGGCGCCGCGCAGCCTGCAACTGGGCCGCTACCTGCCGCCGGCGGCACTGCGTTGCCTGCTGGATGCCAATGGCAACGACCTGGCTTCGCGGGTGGCCTTCGAAACGCTCAATGAGCAGCTCGAAAGCGTGCCGCGTGCCAGCGCCAACAAGTTCGTCCAGGCCCAGCGTGACGTGCTGGCCCAGCGCATCAGCGGGGGTGAAGCCAAGGTCATGCCGGTCCACGTCGAGCGCGTGACCGAAGCCCAGCGCCGGCTGGCTGCCGAAGCCGACGAAGAGCTGGCGCGCCTGACGGCTCTGCAGGCGGTCAACCCGAGCGTGCGTGACAGCGAGATCGACGCGTTGCGCAAGCAGCGTGAACAGGGGCTGGCCATGCTGGATAAGGCCGCGCTGCGCCTCGAAGCGATTCGCGTGCTGGTCGCGGGCTGATTCACTCGCCAAATTACCGGGGCCGCATGGTGGCCCCGATTCTTTATACCGGCTGGCTATCGGCTTCAGAACCAAATCATTGGTACCAAAGTGCCATTATTCAGGAAGGCTTAACCACCTCTTCTATACTGCCCCAGAACAGTCTCCGCCGGGTTTGAACGGAGACGAGTGAAAACTCGAGCAAAGGGCAAGCAATGGAATGGCTGGGGCTGCAACTGTTCACCCAACTGCCGGTTAACGGGCGCATCGTCATCGACTGCCGCCATGAACCGCTGCTGATCATGATCGCCTTCGCGGTGGCCAGCGCAGCCTGCTTTGCCACCCTCGACATGGCCGAACGCCAATCCCAGAGCGAACACCCCGCCGCACGGCGGCAATGGCGGATGCTCGGTGCCTGCTGCCTGGCGGGGGGTATCTGGGCCATGCACTTCATCAGCATGCTGGCGTTCGAGGCGCCGGTGGAAATGCACTACGACGCATCCCTGACCGGCTTGTCGCTGCTGATCGCACTGGTGGCGGCCTGGATGGCGATGACCAGCCTCGACCGCGTCGAAATGCGCCTGCACCACTACTTGCAAAGCGCCCTGCTGATTGGCCTGGGCATCATCCTGATGCATTTCGTCGGCATGGCCGCGCTGCAGACCGGCGCCCAGCAGTATTACCAGACCGGTCTGTTGCTCGTCAGCGCTGCCATCGCGCTGCTGACCAGCCTCGCTGCCCTGCTGCTGGCCCGCTATTTCCGCACTGGCAGCGGTCCCCTGCATCAAGTGATGAAATATGGCGCCAGCCTGCTGATGGCCGGCGGTATCGTCGCCACTCATTTCACCGCCATGGCCGCAAT
The DNA here is from genome assembly GCF_044748405.1 of Pseudomonas sp. NPDC089996. Classification (NCBI taxonomy): domain Bacteria; kingdom Pseudomonadati; phylum Pseudomonadota; class Gammaproteobacteria; order Pseudomonadales; family Pseudomonadaceae; genus Pseudomonas; species Pseudomonas sp. NPDC089996. The sequence continues at coordinate 17,185 of NZ_JBIVGA010000017.1, forward strand.
GACCCTGGTGATCCCGGTCTCGACTGCCCTGAGCCTGCCATCCACGAACAACAGCCTGCAGCTGGGGCTGACCGTGGCCTTCATCACCTTGCTGATCAGCGGCAGCAGCATCAGCGCCGCGCTGGCGGATAAAAAGCTGCAAAGCAAAGAAGACGACCTGCGCCGTTACGGTGTGCTGCTCAGCCAACTCGACCAGGCCCGCGCGTCACTGCAGCAGGCGGCTCATTACGATGCCCTGACCAATTTGGTCAACCGCCGTGGCTTCAACCAGATATTCGCCGAACGCTTGGCCGAACAGGATGCCAGTGAAAGCCACCTGGCCGTGATGTTCCTCGACATCGACCATTTCAAGCGGATCAACGACAGCCTTGGCCATGACGCCGGTGATGAACTGCTCAAGGTCATCGCCAACCACATCAAGGCAGCCACCCGCAGTCAGGACCTGGTTGCGCGCTTCGGTGGCGATGAATTCTGCGTGGTCACCAGCCTCAACACCTGCGAGGAGGCGCGTCATCTGGCCCAACGCATCATGCAACGGATGAAGGAGCCGATCGACCTGGGTGGCAGGCGCATGGTCATGACCACCAGCATCGGTATCAGTATCTACCCGGATGACGGCGTAACCGCCGAAGAACTGCTCAAGCATGCCGACCTAGCGCTGTACCAGTCCAAAGGCAGTGGCCGCAACAGCCTGCATTTTTTCAACAGCAGCCTGAGAAGCCGCGCCAGCCTGGAGCTGCAGCTGGAAGAGGAACTGCGCATCGCCCTGCTGGAAGAGCGGGGGCTTTGCGTGCACTACCAGCCGATCTTCGACCCGCGCTCCGGCCAAGTGGCCAAACTCGAAGCACTGGTGCGCTGGCAGCACCCGCAGCATGGGATGTTGGGGCCTGATCGCTTCATCGGCATCGCCGAAGCCAACGGCCTGATTGTCGACCTCGACCTGTGGGTACTGCGCCACGCCTGCCAGGATCTGGCCCAGCTGCACCGCAACGGCTTTACCAGCCTCAGGGTCACCGTCAATTGCTCGGCGCTGACCCTGGGACACGAAGCCCTGCCCAACGAAGTGGAGATTGCGCTGTTCCAGGCCGGCCTGGCGCCGCGCCACCTGGAGCTGGAAGTCACCGAGAACGCCCTGATGGGCGATATTCAGCATACGGTCAGCCTGCTCAAGCGCATTCGTGGCCAAGGTGTCAGCCTGTCGATCGACGACTTCGGCACCGGCTACTCTTCGCTGGCCTACCTCAAGCGCCTGCCGCTGGACGTACTGAAGATCGACCGCAGCTTCCTGCAGGATGTGCCTGGCAACCAAAAGGATCGCGAGATCATCCAGGCCATCATTGCCATGGCCCACACCTTGCACCTGCAGGTGGTCAGCGAGGGGGTAGAAACCGTCGAGCAGTACGCGTTTCTGGCCAGCAACGGCTGCGACTACCTGCAAGGCTACCTGCTCAGCCGCCCGGTACCGTTGGCCGAACTACGGCCTGTACTCGACCTGCTCGACCGCCACGAAGCGGTCATCAGCCCTTGTTGCGATACAGCTCTACCAGGGTCGCCGGATCTTTTTGCAGATTCCCCTGGCTACCGTGCAGGCGCATCAACTGCGCGGCAAGGCCACTGAGCGGCGTTGCGGCGCCCTGCTCTCGCGAAAGCTTGACGGCGCCGTCGAGGTCCTTGAGCAGCGTGCGCACGTGCCATTTGACGGGTTCGAAACGGCTTTCGGCCATCTGCGGTGCCAGGATCTGCAGCGGCTTCGAATCGGCAAAGCCACCGGCAAGGGCTTCGGCGATCAAGGTGGCATCGACACCTGACTGCTCGGCCAGCGCCACCACCTCGGCGATCACCAGCGCATTGCAGGCCACGATCATCTGATTGCAGGCCTTGGTCACCTGCCCTGCCCCTACACCGCCCATATGGGTCACGCGCTGGCCAAGCACCTGCAACACCGGACGCGCACGCTGCAGGTCAGCGGCCTCGCCCCCTACCATGATTGCCAGGGTGCCCGCCTCGGCGCCTGGCGTGCCGCCGGATACCGGGGCATCCAGCCAGGCCATGCCGCACAGGGCAGCCAGCTCGGCTGCCATTTCCCGAGTAGCGGTCGGCTCCAGGCTGGAGAAGTCCACCAGCAACTGGCCGCTGCGCCCCCCTTCGGCGATGCCCTGCTCGCCAAACACCACTTCGCGCACGACTGCGGTGTCGGCCAGGCACAGCAACACCATGTCGCTGTGACGGCACAACTCGGCGGGGCTGGCAGCCAACCGCGCACCTGCAGCCACCAACGCGGCGCATTTGTCCGGGCTGCGGTTCCATACGGTCAGCGGGTAACCGGCTGCCAAAAGACGCCGACACATGGGCAGGCCCATCAGGCCGATGCCGGCGAATCCAAGCGAAGGTAGTGCATGACTCATCGATGACTCCTGACTATTCAATGACCGGTTCCACTGCGCGTCACATTACGCATCCCGTAAACTGTTACCGCCACGCCGAATTGTTACTTAGCTCTACCCGCTCTGAACGGCCTCGAGCACTGCAACGAAGCCGCTGCGTATTTTTACGCACCAAAAGAGATCACGCCACCGGCGGCCGCTTCGCCTGGATCACGATGAACGGCGAAACCACCACCGCCCAGATCTCTGGATCGCGGCTTTGCAGGTCAAGCGCCTGTTCGGCCGTGACCGGCCCGACAGTGCCATCACTGCGCCACTTGGCGAAGATCTCGCTGCGATTCTCGGCCATCGCCGCGGCAACTTCGATCAGGTCAAGGCTGGGGTCGACCCAAATCAGGTCACCTTTGGCCCAGAAACGCTCCAAAGCCGTCCACTCGATTGTCGCCGTCTCGCCAAGCAATTTGGCATAGAGGGTGCTTGTTTGATCAGTCATGGGTTTGTACCCGCAAATTCCGCCAATGAAAAATGGCCGGCATTTTTGCAGAAAAACCCGGTTTCAAATATGTAATTTGGTCGATTGGCTCCGAAGTTGTGGGGTGGAGCCCTGAATACAGGCAAAGTGATGGCGCTTTTCTGTATCTTTGTGTCGACCATGCGACAACCCGTAGAACAGGCACTTTTTGCCCGCTTTTCAAGCGCGCGGACAGCGCTCTACACTGTACCGGTACAGTTCCGGGACATGTTCCGGGGGAAGGTGGGCATGCAGTGTGGCGTGGCCATGCCGCAAATCCCGCCCGGTCTGTAGCCCTGGCCGCCAGGACTATAAGAATTACAACAGAATGAGTGGAGCACTATGATCAAGATTTCCAAGCTGTTCGCCGCAATGGTACTGGCCGGGGTAGCCAGCCATTCGTTTGCCGCCGATACCATCAAGATCGGGATCGCGGGCCCTAAAACCGGCCCTGTGACCCAGTACGGCGACATGCAGTTCATCGGCGCCAAACAGGCCATCAAGGACATCAACGCCAAGGGCGGCGTCGATGGCAAGATGCTCGAAGCCAAGGAATACGACGACGCCTGCGACCCTAAACAGGCCGTGGCAGTCGCCAACAAAGTGGTCAACGACGGCGTCAAGTTCGTCATCGGCCACCTGTGCTCCAGCTCCACCCAGCCAGCGTCCGACATCTACGAAGACGAAGGCGTGATCATGATCACCCCGGCCGCCACCTCGCCGGAAATCACCGCCCGTGGCTACAAGCTGATCTTCCGCACTATCGGCCTGGACAGCGCCCAGGGCCCGGCTGCCGGCAACTACATCGCCGACCACGTCAAGCCGAAAGTGGTCGCCGTGCTGCACGACAAGCAGCAGTACGGTGAAGGCATCGCCACCGCGGTCAAGCAGACCCTCGAGAAGAAAGGCACCAAGGTTGCCGTCTTCGAAGGCCTGAACGCCGGTGACAAGGACTTCTCCTCGATCATCCAGAAGCTCAAGCAGAACAACGTCGACTTCGTCTACTACGGCGGCTACCACCCGGAACTGGGCCTGATCCTGCGCCAAGCCCAGGAAAAAGGCCTGAAAGCCAAGTTCATGGGCCCGGAAGGCGTGGGTAACGACTCCATCTCGCAGATCGCCCAGAACGCCTCCGAAGGCCTGCTGGTCACCCTGCCGAAGTCGTTCGACGCCGACCCTGAGAACAAGGCCATCGTCGACGCCATCAAGGCAGACGGCAAGGACCCGAGCGGTCCGTTCGTGTTCCCGGCCTACTCGGCTGTGGAGCTGATCGCCAAAGGGATCGAAGCGGCCAAGTCCGAAGACACCGACAAGGTGGCGGCAGCCATCCACGCCGGTTCCTTCAAGACGCCAACCGGCACTCTGACCTACGACGAGAAAGGCGACCTGAAAGACTTCAAGTTCGTGGTCTACGAATGGCACTTCGGCAAGCCGAAGACCGAAGTCTCCCCTCAGTAACTGCGTGACTAATAGCTGACCGTAGAAGCCCACTGTGCGAGCAGTGGGCTTTGTTTTACGAGGTTCATGGGCCTGATCCCCGCGATCCGGGGGCCGACCCACCTGAAAATCTTAAAACCGTCACCCGCGGTTTCCTGGCCGTACCCCGGCCAGTGAAATGCAAATCAGGTTTTTAGGAGCGCTGTAATGCCTGAGATCTACCATTTCTTCCAACAACTGGTTAATGGATTGACCATCGGCAGCACCTATGCCTTGATCGCCATCGGCTACACGATGGTGTACGGCATCATCGGCATGATCAACTTCGCCCACGGCGAGGTGTACATGATCGGTTCCTATGTGGCCTTCATCGCCCTGGCGGGCCTGGCCATGATGGGCATCCATTCGCTGCCGATCCTGATGACCGTCGCCTTCGTCGCGACGATCTGCGTTACCAGTGCCTATGGCTACAGCATCGAACGGGTTGCCTACCGCCCCCTGCGCAACAGCAACCGCCTGATCCCGCTGATTTCTGCCATCGGCATGTCGATCTTCCTGCAGAACACGGTCTTGTTGTCGCAAGACTCGAAGGACAAATCCATCCCCAACCTGATCCCTGGGAGCATCTCCTTCGGGCCCGGTGGTGCAGAAGAAGTATTGATCAGCTACATGCAGATCCTGGTGTTCGTGGTCACCCTGGTGGCCATGACCTGCCTGACCCTGTTCATCTCCCGTTCCCGCCTGGGCCGCGCCTGCCGCGCCTGCGCCGAGGACATCAAGATGGCCAACCTGCTGGGCATCAACACCAACAACATCATCGCCCTGACCTTCGTCATCGGCGCCGCCCTGGCGGCCGTGGCGGCCGTGCTGCTGAGCATGCAGTACGGGGTGATCAACCCCAACGCCGGTTTCCTGGTGGGCCTGAAGGCCTTCACCGCGGCGGTACTGGGCGGCATCGGCAGCATTCCGGGCGCCATGCTCGGCGGGCTGGTGCTGGGCGTTGCCGAAGCCTTCGGTGCCGACATCTTCGGCGACCAGTACAAGGACGTGGTGGCATTCGGCTTGTTGGTTCTTGTCTTGCTGTTCCGGCCGACCGGCATCCTCGGCCGCCCGGAGGTTGAAAAAGTATGAACAGAAATCTCAAACAGGCGTTCTTCAGCGCCTTGCTGGTCTGGGCCGTGGCCTTCCCGGTGCTGGGCCTGAAGCTGAGCATCGACGGCATCAGCCTGATCGTGCACAGCCAAGGCTCGTTCACCATCAGCATCATCGCCGTGTGCTCGGTGCTGATGTTCCTGCGCGTGCTGTTCGACAAGCAGTGGAGTTCGGTGATGGGCCGTCGCTCGGATCGCAAACTGATCCCGCCGGCCGTCAGCAACTACCTGACCCTGCCGAAAACCCAGCGCTATGTGATCGTGGGCCTGATCGTCGCGGCGCTGGTATGGCCGTTCTTCGGTTCGCGCGGGGCGGTCGACATTGCCACGCTGATCCTGATCTACGTGCTGCTGGGCTTGGGCCTGAACATCGTGGTCGGTCTGGCGGGGCTGCTCGACCTGGGCTACGTCGGCTTCTACGCCGTCGGCGCCTACAGCTACGCGATGCTCTCGCACTACCTGGGCTGGAGCTTCTGGGTCTGCCTGCCGATCGCCGGCCTGATGGCCGCCACCTTCGGTTTCCTGCTCGGCTTCCCGGTGCTGCGCTTGCGCGGTGACTACCTGGCGATCGTGACCCTCGGCTTCGGCGAGATCATCCGCCTGTTCCTGCGCAACCTCACCGACTGGACCGGCGGCCCCAACGGCATCAGCAACATCCCCAAGCCGGAGTTCTTCGGCCTGACCTTCGAACGCCGCGCCGCCGAGGGGATGCAGACCTTCCACGAGTTCTTCGGGCTGGAATACAACTCGATCAACAAGGTCATCTTCCTCTACCTGGTCGCCCTGCTGCTGGCCCTGCTGGCACTGTTCGTGATCAACCGCCTGCTGCGCATGCCGATCGGCCGCGCCTGGGAAGCGCTGCGCGAAGACGAGATCGCCTGCCGTGCGTTGGGCCTGAACCCGACCATCATCAAGCTCTCGGCCTTCACCCTGGGTGCCTGCTTCGCCGGTTTCGCCGGCAGCTTCTTCGCTGCGCGCCAGGGCCTGGTGACGCCGGAGTCGTTCACCTTCATCGAGTCGGCGATCATCCTCGCCATCGTCGTGCTCGGCGGCATGGGCTCACAACTGGGCGTGATTCTCGCGGCCATCGTGATGATCCTGCTGCCAGAGCTGATGCGTGAGTTCAGCGAATACCGGATGCTGATGTTCGGTGCGCTGATGGTGTTGATGATGATCTGGCGTCCGCAAGGCCTGCTGCCTATGCAACGTCCCCATATGGAGCTGCATCGATGAGCCGTGAAATTCTGCAAGTCAGCGGCCTGAGCATGCGCTTCGGCGGCTTGTTGGCGGTCAACGGCGTAGCCCTGACCGTCAAGGAAAAACAGGTGGTGGCGCTGATCGGCCCGAACGGCGCCGGCAAGACCACGGTGTTCAACTGCCTGACCGGCTTCTACAAGCCAAGCGGCGGCACCATCCTGCTCGACGGCCAGCCGATCCAGGGCCTGGCCGGCCACCAGATCGCCCGCAAGGGCGTGGTGCGGACCTTCCAGAACGTACGCCTGTTCAAGGAAATGACCGCGCTGGAAAACCTGCTGATCGCCCAGCACCGTCATCTGAACACCAACTTCTTCGCCGGCCTGTTCAAGACCCCGAGCTTCCGCCGCAGCGAGAAGGAAGCCATGGAGCGCGCGCAGTATTGGCTGGAGAAGGTCAACCTGACCGAGTTCGCCAACCGTACCGCCGGCACCCTTGCCTACGGCCAGCAGCGTCGCCTGGAAATCGCCCGCTGCATGATGACCCAGCCGCGCATCATCATGCTCGACGAACCGGCCGCCGGCCTGAACCCGAAGGAAACCGAGGACCTCAAGGCGCTGATCGCCTACCTGCGTGAGTCGCACAACGTCACCGTGCTGCTGATCGAGCACGACATGAAGCTGGTGATGAGCATCTCCGACCACATCGTCGTGATCAACCAGGGCACGCCGCTGGCCCACGGCACCCCGGAGGAGATCCGCGACAACCCTGATGTGATCAAAGCCTACCTGGGGGAAGCGTAAATGCTGAAGTTCGAGAACGTTTCCACCTTCTACGGCAAGATCCAGGCGCTGCACAGCGTCAACGTGGAGATCAACCAGGGCGAGATCGTCACCCTGATCGGTGCCAACGGCGCCGGCAAGTCGACCTTGCTGATGACCCTGTGCGGCTCACCGCAGGCGCACAGCGGCAGCATCAAGTACCTCGGTGAAGAACTGGTCGGCCAGCCGTCCTCGCACATCATGCGCAAAAGCATCGCGGTGGTGCCGGAAGGCCGCCGCGTGTTCGCCCGTCTGACCGTCGAGGAAAACCTGGCCATGGGCGGCTTCTTCACCGACAAGGGCGACTACCAGGAGCAGCTGGACAAGGTCTTGCAGCTGTTCCCGCGCCTGAAGGAGCGTTACATCCAGCGTGGCGGCACCATGTCCGGTGGCGAGCAGCAGATGCTGGCGATCGGCCGGGCGCTGATGAGCAAGCCCAAGCTGTTGCTGCTCGACGAGCCTTCGCTGGGCCTGGCGCCGATCATCATCCAGCAGATCTTCGACATCATCGAACAGCTGCGCCGCGATGGCGTGACGGTGTTCCTGGTGGAGCAGAACGCCAACCAGGCGCTGAAGATTGCCGACCGGGCCTATGTGCTGGAGAACGGCCGGGTGGTGATGCAGGGCACCGGTGAAGCACTGCTGACCGACCCGAAAGTGCGCGACGCGTACCTTGGGGGGTGATCCGGAAAAAGGGCCTTCGGGCCTTTTTTTCTGCCTGTGAGAAATGTATCGGCAGCACCGGCCTCTTCGCGGGTAAACCCGCTCCCACAGGTTATGCAGTACCTGTGGGAGCGGGTTTACCCGCGAAGGGGCCGGCACAGGCAACCATTTACTTGAGATCCGCTGCCAGCCTGAGTAACGTGGCCAGCTCTTTGAAGATCCCCGGAGCCCGCCCCATGCGCCTCACCCCTACCCTGCTGCTCACCGCCCTGCTGCCCCTGTTCGCCGGCTGCCAGTTGCTGGCCGAGCAACCTCGCGACCCGAACATCGGTACCACGCGCATGCAGGGCGAGCTGAGCGCAGGTGGCGGCCGGCTGTTGTTCAAACCCTGCGGTGAAACCCGACACTTCGTGATCAACGATGTCGCCAGCACCGGCATCCTCCAGGAGTCCGTCAACCTGGCCAAGGACGCCAACGCCAAACTGTTCGCCGACGTACGCGGCCGCCTGACCGGCAGCAAGCAGGCCGACAACGATGGCCAGCTGGAGGTCAGCCGCCTGTACCGCCTGGAGCCTTCCACCCGCGCCTGCGACGACCCCAACTTCAAGCAACTGACCCTGCGCGCCAATGGCCATGAACCGGATTGGGACATCAAGGCCAGCGGCAAGGGCATGGTGCTCAACCGCATCGGCAAGGACCCGCTGCCCCTGCCATTTCTCGAAGAAGAAGTGCCCGGCGGCGGCCTGACCCTGACCAGCGAAGCCAACGGCCAGCACGTTGAACTATGGGTCGCCCCGCAACGCTGCGTCGATGGCGCCACCGGCGCCGTGCGTCACCTGCGCGCAGAGCTGCGCATCGACGGCCAGACCCTGCGCGGTTGCGGTTACTACGGCGGTGCGCGCGACAACTGATCGCCGGGTGCTTTTATCCTGCCAGTCGGGGCGGCTAACAGCTTATACTTGGCGGTTTGTGTAAAGCCGCCGGCCGCCCATGGCCGGGATACTGGACCCTGCCATGCTACGAATCACCGAACTGAAGCTGCCCCTGGACCATCCCGACGAAGCCCTGCGTGAAGCCATCGTCCAGCGCCTGGGCATCCGCGACGAACAACTGCTCAGCTTCAACCTGTTCAAGCGCAGCTACGATGCGCGCAAGAAGAACAGCGAGCTGCTGTTCATCTACACCATCGACCTGCAAGCCAGCAACGAAGCCGAGCTACTCAGCAAGTTCGCCGACGATCACAATATCGGCGTGGCACCCGACGTCACCTACAAGTTCGTCGGCCAGGCCCCGGTCAACCTGCAGGAACGCCCGATCGTGGTCGGCTTTGGCCCGTGCGGTATCTTCGCCGGCCTGTTGCTGGCGCAGATGGGCTTCAAGCCGATCATCCTCGAGCGCGGCAAGGAAGTGCGCCAGCGCACCAAGGACACCTGGGGCCTGTGGCGCAAAAGTGTGCTCAACCCCGAGTCCAATGTGCAGTTCGGCGAAGGCGGCGCCGGGACCTTCTCCGACGGCAAGCTCTACAGCCAGATCAAGGACCCGAACCATCACGGCCGCAAGGTCCTGGAAGAGTTCGTCAAGGCCGGTGCGCCAGACGAAATCCTGTACATCAACAAACCGCATATTGGTACCTTCCGCCTGACCGGCATGGTCGAGCAGATGCGTCAGGACATGATCGCCCTCGGCGCCGAAGTGCGCTTCCAGGAAAAGGTCACCGACCTGCTCACCGAAGACGGTCAACTGACCGGAGTGGTGCTGGAGAGCGGCGAACAGCTGCACTCGCGCCATGTAGTCCTGGCCCTGGGCCACAGCGCCCGCGACACCTTCCGCATGCTGCACGCCAAGGGCGTGTACATGGAAGCAAAGCCGTTCTCGGTGGGTTTCCGTATCGAGCACCCACAGACGCTGATCGACAAGGCGCGCCTGGGCAAGTACGCCGGCCACCCGAAACTCGGCGCCGCCGACTACAAACTGGTATACCACGCCAAGAACGGCCGTTCGGTGTACAGCTTCTGCATGTGCCCGGGCGGCACCGTGGTCGCCGCCACCAGCGAACCTGGCCGCGTCGTCACCAATGGCATGAGCCAATACTCGCGCAATGAGCGCAATGCCAACTCCGGTATCGTCGTCGGCATCGACCCCGAGCGCGACTACCCGGGTGGCCCTCTGGCCGGCATCGAACTGCAGGAGCGCCTGGAAGCCCATGCCTACGTCATGGGTGGCAGCAACTACCAGGCACCGGCGCAGCTGGTGGGCGACTTCGTCGCTGGCAAACCGTCCACCGCACTGGGCAGCGTCGAGCCGTCGTACAAGCCGGGAGTGACCCTGGGTGACCTGGCGCCGAGCCTGCCGGACTTCGCCATCGAGGCAATTCGCGAGGCGCTGCCGGCGTTCGACCGTCAGATCAAAGGCTACAACCTGCATGATGCGGTACTGACCGGGATCGAAACGCGCACCTCGTCGCCACTGCGCATTACCCGTGGTGCGGATTACCAGAGCCTGAACATGAAAGGGCTGTTCCCGGCGGGTGAAGGTGCGGGATATGCCGGTGGCATTCTCTCGGCAGGTGTGGATGGTATCCGTATCGCCGAGGCCGTGGCTCGCGACATCCTCGGCCTTTAAAGCTACTGGCCTCTTCGCGGGTAAACCCGCTCCCACAAGTACTGCACAGTTTCAAGGGTTGTGCGGTCCCTGTGGGAGCGGGTTTACCCGCGAAGAGGCCGGTGCAGGACAACAAAAAACCCCGAACAGGCCTGGCCCGTTCGGGGTTTTTAATTGCCGCGGCGATCAGTGCGAAACGCGGCTGGTACCGTCAACGGTCATGATGCGCACGCGGTCGCCAACGCGGAAGATTTCGTTCTCCTGCACGGCCTGCACATAGGCGCGCATGCTGCCATCGTCTTCACGCACGGTGATTTCCACGCCCTGGGTACGGGTAATGCCTTCCTCGGCGGCCGAACCTGCCAGGCCACCGGCCACTGCACCGATCACGGCAGCTACGATGCTGCCACGGCCACCGCCAACCGCGCTGCCCGCCACACCACCGACAATGGCACCAGCACCACCGCCAATCGGGGTCTTGGTGCCTTCGATCTTGACCGGACGCAGGGATTCGATAGTACCCATGCGCACGGTCTGCACGCGACGGGCTTCATCACGGGAGTAGCTGTCACCGGTCAGGCTCGAGGCACAGCCACCGAGCAGCAGCGACATGGCGGTGAAAGTCGCCACCAGCAAAGCGGATTTACGCATGGGTACAATCTCCATAAAACAGGTGTCCATTAGACGCTGCGCAATGACGGCTGTCACGGCGCGAACGCAAAAAAATTATTTCCATTCAGCCCCTGTACAGCCTTGGTGGACAGTAATGTGGGCGTTACAGCTCAGACCAAGGATAGCCACGGATTACTTCATCATGTGGGAAGAAGTGTGGCTTGAGGAGGGAATGGGGCTGCCTGGCAGCCCCAAGGGTATCAAGGCGCCAGGCGCTCACGCGCCCACTGCCCGTCGACCAGCCGGTAGTTCAACCGGTCATGCAGGCGGCTGGCCCGTCCCTGCCAGAACTCGATCCGCTCTGGCAGCAAACGGTAACCACCCCAATGGTCCGGACAATGCGGTTGGGTATCGGAAAAGCGCGCCTCGGTGGCCTTGACCAACCCTTCGAGCTCCTCACGATCGGCAATCACCCGGCTCTGCGGCGAGGCCCAAGCCCCCAGGCGGCTGCCCAGCGGGCGCACCTGGTAATAGTCATCCGACTCCTTGGCCGTGACCTTTTCCACCCGCCCTTCGATCCGCACCTGGCGCTCCAGGGCCGGCCAGAAGAAGGTCATGGCAGCGAACGGGTTGGCCAGCAGCTGCTGGCCCTTGGCGCTGTCATAGTTGGTGAAAAAGGTAAAACCACGGTCATCGAGGCCCTTGAGCAGCAGCACGCGACAATGCGGACGGCCCTCGCTATCGACCGTAGCAAGGGTCAGGGCGTTGGCTTCCACCGGAGGCTGCTCGGTCTTCACTGCATCGGCAAACCACTGGTGGAACAAGGCGAACGGCTCACCCGGTGCCTGGGCTTCAGCCAGGCCATCACGGGTGTAGTCGCGGCGCATATCGGCCAGGGATTGGGTCATGGCTGCGTTTCCTTGACGATCAGTTGGTCTTCGCAGGGCTGTTGGCAGCTACTTTCTTGTCGGTGGTAGCGGCTTTCTTGGCGGCAGGCTTGGCTGGCGCAGCTTTTTTCTTGGCAGCGGTCTTCGCCACAGGCTTGGCAGCGGCTTTTTTCGCAGCTGGCTTGGCGGCCGGTTTCTTGGTTTCGGCAACCTTGGCGGCAGGTGCCTTGGCATCCTGAACGGCAACCATGGAAGCCGGGGCCGGGGCCGGGGCGGCTTGCTGATACTTGGCCAGCAAGGCAAGCATGGTGTTCTGCGGCGTCAGCAGCATTTCCACGCGACGGTTCAGGGCGCGGCCTTCGGGGCTGTCGTTGGCGGCACGCGGCATTTCCGAGCCCATGCCCTTGAGCGACAGGCGGTCGCGCTGCAGGCCACTCAGACGGAAGATCGCCGATACCGAAGCGGCGCGCTCAAGGCTCAGCTTCTGGTTGGCAGCGGCCACGCCGCTGGTGTCGGCATGGCCGAGTACCAGCACGGCAGTCTTGGAGTCACCCTCGACGGCCTTGGCCACGCGGGTGATCGGGCCCAGGGTCATCGGCAGCAGCATGTTCGGGCGATCCGGGTTGTACGAGCTGTCGACCGGGATGGTCACCACCAGCACGTTGTCGCGGCGCTCCAGCTCCAGCTTGCTGTCCTTGAGGGCTTCACGCAGCTTCGGCTCGTACTGGTCCAGCCAGGCCTGAGTGGCCTTTTCGTCTATTTTCGGTACCACAGGGCCTTTGGCCTGCTTGTCATCACCACCGAACGGCCACCACCAGCGGCTGGCGCTCTCGGACTTGGCGTCGGCCTTGGCGACCTTCTCGGTGACCGCTGCTTTCACTTCCTTATCGGCAACCTGGTCCGAGCCGAATGGCCACCAGCTGCTGCCGCCTTCGTTGGAAGCGTCCTGGGAATGGCTGGCGCAACCGGTGATGGCGGCCAGGCACAGGGCGAGAGCTAAGGTTTTATGTGAAGACATCAGCGATACACCATGAAATTGAAAGATATTTTGCCAACGCAGTTCAGGCGTTGGCATTGAGGATAGTCAAAGGGATTGCGTAATACCCGCGTTACCCGATCAAAGGCAAGTGCCAAGCACGCGTACCAGCTGCTGGGCTCTTGGGTCCATGAGCACGTAAGGGCCTAGCGTATTGACCACGAAACCGAAGGCCACGTCGTGCTCCGGGTCGGCGAAGCCGACCGAACCACCGGCGCCTGGATGACCGAAAGCACGAGCGCCGAGGCCGAAGGTGGCGTTGGCCACATCGGGCTGGTCGAGCATGCATCCCAGGCCAAAACGGGTCTGGGTCAACAGGGTACGGTCCTGGCCAAGGCTGTGTTCACGGGTCAGTTCGTCGAGCAGTTCGGATTCGAGCAAGCTGCCGTCGAGCAGGCCTGCGTAGAAGCCTGCCAGGCTGCGCGCATTACCGTGGCCATTGGCCGCCGGCTGCTGCATGCGCCGCCATTCAGGCTTGTTGGTGCTGGTCAGGATTGCCGGCGGGTTGGTGAAGGCGCGGGTCGACAGCGCTTCGGGTTCGCGCAGGGTCACCTGCAGCAGGCGCTGGGCTGCGGCATCACCCGCGTTGCCCTTGCCACGGGCAATATGTGCCACACGGTGGAACTCTTCGTCGGGCAGGCCGACATGGAAGTCCAGCCCCAGTGGCCGGGCTGTACGGGCGACGATCGACTCACCCGGACCACGGCCATCGGCACGGCGGATCAGTTCGCCGATCAGCCAGCCGTAGGTGATGGCGGCATAGCCGTGTTCGGTGCCGGGGGTCCACCAGGGCGTTTCAGCGGCCAGGGCGTCGACCATGGCCTGCCAGTCGTACAGGGCTTCAGCCGGCAGCAGCTCGCGGATGGCCGGCAGGCCGGCACGGTGGCTGAGCAACTGACGCAGCGTGATGTTCTGCTTGCCGGCCTGGGCGAATTCCGGCCAGTAACGCGCCACAGGGGCATCCAGGGCAAGCTTGCCCTCGCCCACCAGCTGCAGCGCCGTCACGGCGGTGAAGGTCTTGGTGCAGGAGAACAGGTTGGCGATGGTATCGCTGTGCCAGGCCTGCTGGCCGTCCTTGTCGGCGCTGCCCGCCCACAGGTCGACCACGGTCTGGCCACCGACCTGGATGCACAGCGCGGCGCCACGCTCCTGGGAATCCTCGAACAATGCCGCGAACGCCTCGCGCACGGCTTCGAACTTCAGCTCATAGTGACCCTGGATCTGCACCCGCTGTTCTCCGTACGACCTTGCTGACAAAGGTGTGCATTGTTTCAGTAGTTGGTGGTTTTGCCTACCGGGCAAGGCCGGATGGTCTGCTGCCGGGCAACGATGTCATCCGTGCCTGGGGCGCAGAGCGCCCCCGGTAGACCTTCAGGGGGCCTTTTTCTCCAGCTCGCCACGCAACTGACCAACGGCCTGCAGGTTGCTCTTGCGCACCGCCTCGACAAACCCCGGATACGCCACATCGGTAATGGCCACCAAGCCGAGGTGGCCATTCTCGCCATCAAGCAGACGCCCGCTGGCCGGCTGGTCGAGGTACTGGAACCAATGCGCGCCGACGATCATCGGCTGGGCCAGCGCGGCCTTGAGGAAGTTGCCATAGGCAGGCCCGCGATCCTCTTCCCTTGCCACCTCCATCGGCCCTGGCCAGAACGGCCCACGGTCGCGTGAACCGAACTGGAACTCGGACACCAGCACCGGTTTGTCGAGTTCGGCCAGGCGGGCGAAGTCATAGCCATCCTCGGGCTTGAGGGTATAGAAGTTGAAACTCAGGACATCGCAGAACTCGGCGCACGCCTTGACGGCTTCCGGCGTGCTCACGGCATAGCGGCCGCCCAGCAGCAAGTGGTTGGGCGCGTGCCATTTCAGCGCATCGGAAATGGTCTTGAAGTAGGTCTCGGCGAATACCTGCTGGAAATACTGGTAATCGCGCTCGATCTCCGGGTGCTCGGGATTCGGCAGTGGCGCCTCGAAGCCCGGGTCCTCCATCAGCTCCCAGGCTTGCAGGTCGATGCCCCAGGCCTTGGACAGCCCCTGCTGGTTGCGGTACTTGTCACGCAGCTGCTTGAGGAAGGCGCGCTTGGCTGGCACGTCGGTGGTCAGGCGCAAGGTGCCGTAGGCCAGGCCATAGCGAGCCTTGGGGTCGTTGCCGGGCGCGGCCCAGGCCAGCTCGTTGTCGGCGAAATAGCCGATCAGCCAGGGGTCGTCGCGGTGATCGCGTGTGGCAATGGCCACGGCGCGTTCCGTGGCCATGGCAAACCGCGGATCGAACGGGTCTGGCATGCGGCCCCACCAGTCCATGCCGGTGCTGATGCTGGCATAGTCACCGACGATCGACAGGGGCAAGGTATAAGGCATGCGTTTGGCCTGGCCAAAAGCCGGGTCGCTCCAGTTGCCCAGGGTATTGAAGCCCCAGGCCTGCAGCCGGTCCAGCGTGTGCCCTTGCCAGCGCTCGGCATCCAGCGCCAGCGCTGGGCACTGCGCTGCGGCTTGCCCTTCCACGGCAGGTGGGCAAGGTTTGCCATAGGTGCGCTGGATGTTCGCGGCATAGAAGTCGAACCACCGCCCCTGCTTGAAACTGCGCCCATGTGACGAGGGATTGCCATCGTCGTTGTTGCCTTCACCATAGAAGGCCGTCAATGGGTCGCCTTCACCTGGCAGTGCCTTGAACATACCCTCGCGGCCCGCAACGTATGTGCGCCCCCCATCGGCGGCCACGGCATTGACGCCCAGCGAAAAGAACGGATGGCCTTGCGGGGTGACCAGGTACCAGCGGCCATCGCGCTTCTGGGTGCGGAAGAAGCCCTTGGCTTCGAATGCCGGCCCGGTCAGCAAACCACCGTAGTTGTCCAGTGGCTGCTTCTGATACTCAGCCAGCCAGCTCTTGAGCTGCTGCTGTTCGCGACCGTCGGCGGCCTTGAGCTGATCGTCACTGGCGATCTTCTCGGGCCAGTGCCCTCGAGTGGACTGGCCGTAGGCGTCGATCAACTCGTGGTAAGCGGCCTGGTAAGCAAGGTCGTCGTCCTGCAGCCCCACTTTCTCGATCAACAGGTTCTGCGCCACTTTCGGGTTGGGTATGGTCAGGCTGACAGACACGACCTGCTTGAGCTCGACATCACCGGCGCTGCCGGTCAGCAGCACCCGCTGCCCTTCGTAGAGCCACGGCATGGGCGGCCCGGCACGCATGCCCTGGCTCAGCGGCGAAGTGGCCTTGAGCGGCACCATGACCGTTTGCGCAGGCCCAGCGGGCAGGTCGACACGGCTGGTCAGCGTGCGCCCATCACTGCCGAGTACGGTAACGTCAACGGTCAAGGCCCAGTCCTGGGCGCTTTGCATGCGCAGGGTGAGAAACTGCGCGGCCGACCAGTCCCACACGCCGCTCTGCGGGCTCAGGCGCAAGGTCGGCCGTTCGACCGGATTGAACACCACTCGCCTGAGCACCTCGCCTTCGGCCGTCTGTTCCGCATTGTACTGTGGCATGCCGGTGCCTTCGGTCGCCACATTGACCACCGAGGCCGGGCGGACGAAGCTGAACAGCGTCTGCTGCCCGGCCAGCAAAGGCGTGCTGAACAGCAGGGTGAATACCACGGGCAAGGTGTGGCGGATCATAGGGCTGGGGCTCTCCTTCCAGGCCCTCATGAGCCCGCGACTGAGTAATGGACAACGGGCCGGCGCCTCGTGCTCCGGCCGTCAGGAAATTTCCCGCCGGAAAGGCGGCAGCGCGTTGAGGATAGCCTTGCCGTAGCGCTGCGTAACCAGACGCCGGTCCAGCAAGGTAATGACGCCGCGATCCTGCTCGGTACGCAGAAGGCGACCGCAGGCCTGGATCAGGCGCAACGAGGCGTCGGGCACGGCAATTTCCATGAACGGGTTGCCACCACGCGCTTCGATCCACTCGGCCAGGGCCGCTTCGACCGGGTCGTCGGGTACCGCGAAGGGGATCTTGGCGATGACCACATGTTCGCAATAGGCGCCAGGCAGATCGACGCCTTCGGCGAAGCTGGCCAGGCCGAACAGCACGCTGTGCTGGCCATCGTCGACTCGCGCCTTGTGCTTGTTCAAGGTTTCCTGTTTGGACAGGTTGCCCTGGATCAGCACCAGCTTGCGCCAGTCGCGATCGAGGCCGTCGAACACTTCCTGCATCTGCTTGCGCGAGGAGAACAGCACCAGCGCGCCACGGGCATCTTCGACGATGTTCGGCAGTTCGCGGATGATGGCCGCAGTGTGTGCCGCCGCGTCACGCGGGTCGGCTTTGAGATCGGGGACCCGCAAAAGGCCGGCATCGCCGTGCACGAACGGGCTGGGGACCACGCACGTGACGACATCGCGGGGCAACCCCGAGCGCATGCGGAAGCGGTCGAACTTGCCCAGCGCGGTCAGCGTGGCCGAGGTCACCAGGGCGCCATGGGCGACGCTCCAGAGGCTGCGGCGCAGCATCTCGGCGGCCAGGATGGGGCTGGCATTGACTTCGATGTCGAACAGCGCACCGCTTTCGGCCAGGGTCAGCCAGCGCGCCATGGGCGGGCTGTCTTCCGGGTCTTCGGCGGTGAACGCAGTCCACAGCTCCCAGTTGCCCTGGGCACGTGTGACCAGGCTGCCGAACAGCGGGTACCACTCCTCGGCCTGGTGGCTGGCGATGCCGATGCTGACCTCCCCGTCCATGCCTTCCTTCAGCAGGTCGGCCAGGCGGGTGAACAGGTCATTGAGGCGGGCGAAACCCTTTTTCAATTCGATGCCGACTTCGCGCATCTGCTCTGGCACCACACCGCCCTCGAAGCGATAACGCGGGCGCTCACGGCCTTCGGTGTCCTCACTCGGGCGGAAGTCGGCCACCTGCTCGCACAGCGTGAACATGAACTGTTGCTGGGTGCGCACTTCCCGCGCCAGCTCCGGCACCTGTTCGATGTACTTGCCCAGGTCGCCCGGCAACGGGTGCTGGGCCAGTAGCTTGGTCAGGTTCTTGGCGGTCTGCTCCAGCCAGTCGGCGGTGGAGCGCAAGCGCGAGTAATGGGCGAAATGGCCGATGGCCTTGTCTGGCAGGTGGTGGCCTTCGTCGAACACGTACATCGTGTCACGCGGGTCGGGCAGCACTGCACCACCGCCCAGCGCCAGGTCAGCCAGGACCATGTCGTGGTTGGTGACGATCACATCGACCTTGCCCATGCCTTCGCGGGCCTTGTAGAACACGCACTGCTGGAAATTCGGGCAGTGGCGGCCGGTGCACTGGCTGTGGTCAGTGGTCAGGCGCGCCCAGTCCTGGTCCTCGATGGCCTCTGACCAGCTGTCGCGGTCGCCGTCCCAACGGTTGCCGGCAAGCTTTTCGATCATGCTGTTGAACAGCTTCTGACTGCGCTCGTCGACCTCGATATGAAAGCCTTCTTCCTCGAACAGCTGGGCAGTAGCCGACTGCGCGTGGCCCTCCTGCAGCAGGATGTCGAGCTTTGAAAGGCACAGGTAACGGCCACGGCCTTTGGCCAGGGCGAAGCTGAAGTTCAGGCCGCTGTTGCGCATCAGGTCCGGCAGATCCTTGATGACGATCTGCTCCTGCAAGGCCACCGTCGCAGTAGCGATCACCAGGCGCTTGCCAGCGGCCTTGGCGGCCGGGATCGCGGCCAGCGCGTAGGCGACCGTCTTGCCGGTACCGGTGCCCGCCTCCACCGCGACCACGGCGGGCTCGCCAGCGCGGCGGCCTTCGTCGTCACAGGCGATGTCGCCGAGCACCTTGGCCACTTCGGCGATCATCAGGCGCTGGCCATACCGCGGCTTGAGGCTCTTGGCTTCGAGAAAACGCGTGTAGGCGCCCTGGATAGTAGCTTTGAGTTCGTTGCTGATCATGGTCTGCAGGCGCCCGAAGGGCTGGATATATTTTCAGTGTTTCGCATGGGGCGGCTATCATACCCCGCTATTGCCCTTTGTGCCGCATGGAGATCCGGATGCTTGCCTTTGCCTTGCCCTATACGTTGCATGTCCTTGCCGCCCTTGTGTGGGTCGGCGGCATGTTCTTCGCCTGGCTGATACTGCGCCCGGCAACGGTTGCAGCCCTTGAAGGGCCTGCCCGCCTGCGCCTGTGGGTGGAAGTTTTCCGACGCTTCTTCGTCTGGGTCTGGCTGGCCGTGGCGATTCTGGCGATAAGTGGTATCGGCATGTTGCACATGCGCTTCAGCGGCTTCGAGACTGCGCCTAAATATGTGCACGTGATGATTGGCGGCGGCATTGCCATGTTCGCGCTGTTCATGCGCATTCAGGCATTGCTGTTGCCGGAACTCAAGGCGGCGGTACAGGCCGAGGACTGGCCGGCAGGGGCCGCGGTACTGGGGCGGATCCGGCGGATGGTGGGGGTCAACCTGCTGCTGGGCCTGGCGGTGGTTGCAGTGGCCAGTTCGCGCCTGCTGATGTAATGGTTTCCGCAGACCTGCAGGAGCGGCCTTGTGTCGCGAAAGGGCTGCGCAGCAGCCCCAGCAATCTGAGCGGTGATGCATATAGATAGGGGCTGCTGCGCAACCCTTTCGCGACACAAGGCCGCTCCTGCAGGGGGTGCGCAGGGTCCTTCAGAGGCGCTGCAGGATCAGTTCACCCTCGGCCCCTGCCAGCCCAGGCTGGCCCTCCTGCCCCGGCCGTCCGTTGGCTCCGGCATCGGTGCGATACACCAGGCAACCTTTGCTCGCCCCGCCCTTGCCCGCCTTGCCGGCAGCGCCCGCCTTGCCCGGGGCACCGCCCTCCAGCCGCACCACGATACGCTCCTGCGCGAATCCCTGCGGCAGGCTCAGGCGAATGTGCCCGCCTGGCGCACCATCATGGCCGTTGCCCCCGTCATCGCCATTCGCCCCTTTGCCTGCCTGGCCCCAGGTGCAGCCACCCGCCTGGCCATTGGCGCCATCAAGGCCGCTGTAACCCGGTGCGCCGGCGCCTCCGCGGGCATCGATGGCCAGGCGCTCGGCATCGACTTCAGCGAGCTTCAGTTCCAGCCTACGAGGGGAGCGCGCAGCCCGTTCATAAGTGCCGGGCGCCCCCGGTGCGCTGAACTCGCTGCCCTCGCCCAGCACCGCGCTGCGCGCATCGATAACCAGCGGTGCTTCGGCGGGTGCAATGGCAATCCGCGCATCGCGGCCCAGTTGCAAATGGTCGATCTTCAGCTCGGTCAATGTGGCCGGCAACAGCAGGGTCGCCGAATCCGCCACGCGCAATTGCTCCAGGTGCACGTTGGCCGACTTGTTCGGCAGGCGCAGCATGGAATGGGCGGCAACCTCCAGGCTTTGCGCCTGGGCCATGGGCGCGACCAATGCCGCCAGCAACATCAATTTACGCATGGCGAGGCGCCTCCTGCGCACGGGGTATGGACATGACATGAAAGATGCCGGTCAGCAGGATCTGCAACCGGTCGAACCAGCGATGGCTGCGACCGCGCAGGCTGCCGTTGAAGAACAGCACTTCAAGAAAGTGCAGGCCCAGCACGAAAATGCCCAGCGCATTGATCAGCAGATTCAACGGCAATGGCTGCGGCATCATCAGGTTGAACAGCACCACGCCCCAGAACGCCACGGTCAGGACCTTGCCCAGGCCCAGGATGAATTTCATACCCCGCCCCTACGTTTCTATTTATTGTCATGCCGACGCGGCCCGGGAACGGGCCGCGCAGCCAAAACTACCTGCATGCACCGGTGCACGCCAGCGCGCTCAGTTCAGATGCAGGTCCACCCGTCGGTTGTGCGCACGCCCCTCATCGGTGGCGTTGTCGGCGATTGGCTCTTGGGCGCCATGCCCTTCGCTGGTCACCTTCTGCGGCGCCATGCCCTGACTGATCAGATACTCGGCGACACTGGCGGCGCGGCGTTCGGAAAGGGTCTGGTTGTAGCTGTCGGAGCCGACGTTGTCGGTATGCCCGACCACCTTGATGCGCGTGACCCCCAGCTCGTTCAGGCGCGGCAGCAGGCTTTTCAGGCGCTCCTCGCTTCCTGGGGTGAGGTCAGCGGAATTGAAAGCGAACATCACTTGGCCCTGATCGTCGAGGGTGATCACCTCGGGTTTGGGCTCTGGTGCGGGTTGGGACGGCGGATACTGCGGCAGCGGGCAGCCCATGTGGTCAACCGCTGTGTTGGCCGGGGTATCGGGGCAACGGTCGCGACGGTCGAACACCCCGTCACCATCTTCGTCGCCATCCTGGGCATAACAGATCAGCCCACCGGCGATCGCGCCGAGGGCACCCAGGCCAGCCGCCCAGCTCGAGTTTTCGATGGCGCCAAGGCCACCACCCACCGCACCACCGAGCAGGCTGCAGATGGGCCAAGTCCTTTGATTGAGGGGCGCACTGCCGTCACTGTGGGTGGCACAGCCTGCAAGCAGGCTGGTAACCAACAGCAACGGCATCGCCGCCTTCGACATTACACTCATGATGAATGCTCCTGTGTCATCGGCCGCAACCGGCTAACAGGATTAAAGACGCGCCCGCGCCACTTCTCAAGGCGCGGGCGCCAGGCCGTCAACGCTGGATCTTGATCTCGGTGCGACGGTTCATGGAACGCCCATCGGCCGTGGCATTGTCTGCCACAGGCTGGGTTTCACCAGCACCGCCCACCGAAACGAAGCTGGCGCGAGGCACGCCACTTTCAGTCAGGTAGTCAGTGACCGAGTGGGCACGGCGCTCGGACAGTTTCTGGTTATAGCTGTCGGAACCCACGCTGTCGGTATGGCCGGTCACGGACAGGCGGGCGCTCGGCGCTTCCTGCTTCAGGCGAGTGGCAATGGTGTTCAGGCGTTCCTTGTCGGCAGCGGTCAGGCGTGCGGAATTGAATTCGAAGTGCACATCGCGAATGACGATCACTTCTTCCTTCTGCACCACCACTTCCTCGACAACCGGTGGCGGCGGCGGGCAGCCATTGGCATCGACCTGCACGCCGCGCGGGGTGCCCGGGCACTTGTCACGGCTGTCCGGCACGCCATCGCCGTCCTCGTCGCCATCGCCATGAGCCCAGCAGTAGCCTGCTGCCAGGCCACCACCAAGCAACGCGCCCCAGCCAGCCCAGCTGGAACTCTCGATGGCACCCAGGCCGGCACCGGTAATACCCCCGACGGCAGCACACTTAGGCCAGTCGGTTTTTTGCAAACCTGCACAACCAGTCAACACACTGGTGAGCAGTACCAGGGGTAACGCTGTGCGTACTATGCTCATTTTCGTAGCTTCTCCTAGGGGAATCGGCACAAGACCGATCTCTGGGAGTAAAGACCGCACTCCTCATCCCTGCCAGCAATAAGCCACGACGCGGCCACTTGCCTCTATGCCAGCGGACAGCAGCCCGCTAGTCTTGGATGACTTGAACGAGGATTGGCAATGACCGACGGTTTTTCCCAGCGCACCCCGCAACAAGCCCTGGCTGCCCTGCTAGAGCGCTTCACCCCGCAGCGTCTGCTGCTGGTGGGCACCCGCTTCCCGGCTCTGGATGCCTTTGCCCAGGCTCACCACCAGGTGACCATCGAAACCTGTGCGCCGGGGCCATTGCCAGCAGGGCTGGCTGCGCAGCGCTTCGACCTGGCGGTGCTGGTGGACTGCCTGGAGCACCTGTCCAAACGCTCCGGCCTGCAACTGCTGGGCGGCATCCGCAACCTCAACGCAAGCCGGGTTGCCGTGCTGGCCGACCTGCCCGCCTGCGGTTGGCAAGACACCGATTTCTTCTCCCTGGCGCTGTCGGCCAGCGAGAAATTCCGCCGTGATGAGCAGGTGTTGAGCTTGTTCACCTATGATCTACATGACTACAAGCAGGTCCCGGACTGGCTCAATGCCAGGTTCTGGGCCAACCCTGAAAACTTCGGCAAATACTGGTGGTGATGATGAGTGTCTCGGTTTGCCCTTGTGGCAGCGGCAATCTGCTCGACGCCTGCTGCGGGCACTACCACGCCGGCACCCCGGCTCCCGACGCCCAGACGCTGATGCGCTCGCGTTACAGCGCCTACGTGCTGGGGCTGGTCGACTATCTGGTCGCCACGACCCTGCCGGCCCAGCAGGCCGAGCTGGACCGCGCTGCCATGGCGGCATGGAGCGCCCAGAGCACCTGGCTGGGCCTGGAGGTGGAGGGCGCCGAAGTGCTTGGCGGCCAGCCCGAACACGCCTTCGTGACCTTCACCGCGCGCTGGCATGACCAGGAGGGCGACCATCAGCACCGCGAGCGTTCTGCTTTCGTGCAGCACGAGCGGCGCTGGTACTTCATCGACCCCACCGTCGAGCTCAAGGCCGGCCGCAACGACCCCTGCCCCTGCGCCAGCGGGCAGAAATTCAAGAAATGCTGCGCCAGCTACGTCGGTCATTGAGCATGATTGCCGCCTCGCGCCTGCTCTTGCTCAGCTTGATGCTGTCGCTGCTGGCGGGCTGCGCGATCTGGGGCGACGATGACTGGCGCGAGCCAGAGATGCACCTGGACAAAGTCGAAACGACCAAGGCCCGGCTGTTGCAACAGGAATTCGTCCTGCACCTGCGTATCGACAACCCCAACGACAGCCGCCTGTTCATTCGCAACCTGAGTTATTCGGTGTGGCTCGACGACCTGCTGCTGGCGCAGGAAGACGTCAGCCTCTGGCGCAGTGTCGGCGGGCATGCGCGGCGCACGTTCAAGATCACTGCGCGGACCAACCTGTGGCAGCACCTGAAGCCATTGGCCAAGCTGCTCAAGAGCGGGCAGCCGCTGCGCTACCGCCTGCAGGGCGAGCTGGCGACCGGGCTGATCGTCCATCAGGACCTGCACTTGTCGCGCAGTGGTGAGATAATCCCCGGCGATTTCTTACCGGAGTAACCCTGCAATGACCCAGCAACCCCATGTACATGGCCCGGACTGCAACCACGATCACGATCATCATGATCACGACCACGGCCATGTACACGGCCCGCACTGCAACCACGGCCACCAGGAGCCGGTGCGCAACGCCCTGAAGGACGTTGGCCGCAACGACCCGTGCCCGTGCGGCAGCCAGAAGAAGTTCAAGAAGTGCCACGGCGCTTGATCGAGACTTGAGTTGCAAGCTGCAAGCTGCAAGTAAAAGCAGATCTGATTCTGTCTTGACGCTTGCAGCTGGCAACCGCTCGTAAATAAAGCTCCACCGCATCTTGCATGGCGCCAGCGCGCTCACTACCTTAGCGCCTTTCGACCCTCGCCACGCCTTGCAGGAGCCCTTGTCATGGCCGCCCCCGTCCTTCCCCCCTTCCGCCTGCGGTTGACCGCCGCCGCCACCTTGCTCGGCATGCTCGGGCTCGCCGGCTGCCAGATGGGTGGCTATCAGGACAGCGTGCCACCGACCAGCGGCGTGCAACCGCTCAAGGGCCTGGCGCAGAACGTTTCGGTCCGGCGCAACGCCATGGGTGCGCCGCTGATCGAGAGCAGCAACTTCCATGACGCACTGTTCACCCTCGGCTATGTGCATGCAGGCGATCGCATCGAGCAGATGCTCGCCATGCGCCTGCTCGCCCAGGGTCGCCTGGCGGAGCTGGCCGGCAGCGAAGCACTGGACATCGACCGGCTGATGCGCGCCGCCAACCTCAAGCAGAGCGCCGCCCAGCAATACGCAGACGCTTCACCACGCCTGAAACGCTTCTTCGAAGTGTATGCCCGTGGGGTCAACGCCTACCTGTTCCGCTACCGCGACAAGCTGCCGGCCAACCTGGCCAGCAGTGGTTACCGCCCGGAGTACTGGAAGCCTGAAGATTCGGCACTGATCTTCAGCCTGTACGCGTTCAGCCAGTCGGTGAACCTGCAGGAAGAACTCAGCGCCCTGACCCTGGCGCAGAAAGTCGGCAACGACAAGTTGCCCTGGCTGCTGCCCGGCGCACCGGACGAACCCCTGGCCGAAGCCGAAGTGGACAAACTCAAGGGCCTGAACCTGAGCAGCCAGCTGCCCGGTCTGCCGGCGCTGGCAGCGGCCAGCCAGAAGCTCGCCGACCTCGACCTGCTCGGCAGCCCCGGTTCGGCCAACCTGGCACTGGGCCCGCAACGCAGCCGCAGCGGCAAGAGCCTGCTGGCCAGCGACGGCCGCGCAGCCTGGGCCCTGAGCCCGGTGCAGATCCACACCGGCAAGTACCAGGTTGCCGGCCTGTCACTGCCTGGCCTGCCCATCGTGCTGGCCGGCTACAACGGCAAGCTGGCCTGGAGCAGCAGCGCGGTGATGGCCGACAACCAGGACCTGTACCTGGAGCAACTGCGCCATGCCGGCAGCCAGGTGAGCTACCTGGCCGACGGCAAATGGCAGCCGGCCCGGGCCCGCAGCGAGACCTTCTTTGTTCGCGGCCAGCGCCCACAGCGCGAGGTGATGTACGACACCCGCCACGGCACCCTGCTCCCCCAGGCGGGCAACGCCAGCCTGGGCCTGGCCCTGAGCCTGCCCCAGCTCAAGGGCGACCGTAGCCTCGATGCGTTGTTCGACCTGACCCGCGCCCAGAATATCGAACGCGCCTTCGACAGCACCCGAGAAGTCGCTACCGCAGCGCTCAACTTCGTATTCGCCGAGCCCGAACACATCGGCTGGCAAGTCAGTGGACGCTACCCGAACCGCCGG
This sequence comes from Pseudomonas sp. NPDC089996, assembly GCF_044748405.1. Lineage (NCBI taxonomy): Bacteria > Pseudomonadati > Pseudomonadota > Gammaproteobacteria > Pseudomonadales > Pseudomonadaceae > Pseudomonas > Pseudomonas sp. NPDC089996. The sequence continues at coordinate 43,013 of NZ_JBIVGA010000017.1, forward strand.
GAAGGCCAAGGCCTGTTGCCGTCGCCTGGCTGGGACGGCCGCTATGACTGGGATGGCTATGCCGACCCGATGCTGCACCCGTATGACCAGGACCCACCGGCCGGCTGGATCGCCCACGCCAATCAACGCAGCCTGCCGCGTGGCTATGGCATGCAGCTTTCCAGCACCTGGTACTACCCCGAGCGCGCCGAGCGCCTGGGCCAGCTGGCCGGCAACGGCCGCCACGACAGCCGCAGCCTGATGGCCTTGCAGAACGACCAGGTGACGCTGCTGGCCGACAAGCTCAAGCAGATGTTCGACGCCCCCGGCATGGCCCAGCCCCTCAAGCAGGCGATCGACGCGTTGCCTGCGGGCCAGCGTGACAAGGCTCGCGGTGCACTTGCCCGGTTGAAGGCCTTCGACGGCCGCCTGAGCCCGGTGTCGGCGGATGCGGCGCTGTACGAGCTGTTCCTTCAGGAAATCACCCGGCAGACCTTCCTCGACGAACTTGGCCCGGAATCGGGCCCTGCCTGGCAGGCGTTCGTCAGCAACGCCCGGCTGTCGTACTCGGCCCAGGCCGACCACTTGCTGGGCCGCGATGACAGCCCGTTCTGGGATGATCGCAACACGCCGCAAAAAGAAGACAAACCTGCCATCCTCGCCCGCAGCCTGGCGGCTGCCGTCGATACCGGCACCGCGCAACTGGGCAGTGACAGCCGCGCCTGGCAGTGGGGCAAGCTGCACCAGTACCGCTGGCCAGCCCCGGCTTATCACGGCCTGGGCGATGCACTGAGCCGCTCGCCACTGGCCGCCGGTGGCGATTTCACCACACTGGCCCTGACCCCTTACGCCTGGGGCAGTAATTTCGATACCCGCCTGCCAGCCTCGGCGCGGATGATCGTCGACTTCGGCCAGGCCGAGCCGCTGCAGGTGCTCACCAGCAACGGCCAGTCAGGCAACCCGGCCAGCGGGCATTACAGCGACGGGCTGGATGCCTGGTTCAAAGGGCGGTTCATGAATTTGCCGCTGCAGCCGCAGAACTTCGGACGGGCTTACGGGAGCCAACGGTTGACGCTGGTGCCGGGGCGTTAGTGATGTGAAAAAGCCGCCGGGACTGGCGGCTTTTTCTTTCATGACAGCGTCAAGCCGTTACGACAGCGAGTTCGATTCGCTGACCGAGCACATGTAAAGCGTGCTCGACCTGCTCGATCTTGGAGCGATGCAACAGATCCACCAAACGATCGACCTGGGGACGATTTACACCCAGCCGCCGCGCCATCTCTGTTTTACTCACTCTCTGCTCGACCATGGCATCCGGCATCCCAAACACCATCCGAACTTCCACCGTCCACCAAGGCTCCTAACTGGTAACCCCACACCAGCGCGCCCAAGCCATGGACCTCGTCATCGCCCGCCCTGAAGGCTTGTACTGCCCGCCCGGCGACTTCTACATAGACCCGTGGCGCCCGGTCGAGCGGGCCGTGATCACCCACGGCCATGGCGATCATGCTCGTACCGGCAACCGCCACTACCTGACTGCCGCCCTCGGCGCCGGCATCCTGCGCAGCCGCCTGGGCCAGGACATCGACCTGCAGACCCTGGCCTATGGCGAACGCATTTGCCATCACGGCGTCACCCTCAGCCTGCACCCGGCCGGGCACGTGCTGGGTTCGGCACAGGTGCGTCTGGAGTACCAGGGCGAAGTCTGGGTCGCTTCGGGGGACTACAAGGTCGAGCCGGACGGCACCTGCGCGGCCTTCGAACCGGTGCGCTGCCACACCTTCATCACCGAGTCCACGTTCGGCCTGCCCATCTACCGCTGGCCGAGCCAGGCGAACATCTTTGCCGGGATCAATGCCTGGTGGCTGAGCAACCGTGAACAAGGCAAGGCCAGCGTGCTGTTCTGTTATGCCTTCGGCAAGGCTCAGCGGATTCTCCATGGCCTGGACCCGGACATCGGGCCGATTCTCGTGCATGGCGCCGTCGAACCGCTGAACCGGGTATACCGCGAAGCCGGTGTGCACCTGCCGGCCACCCGCTATGCCGGTGATGTCCCGCGCAACGACCCGCTGATGCGTCAGGCGTTGATCCTGGCGCCGCCGTCTGCTGCGGGGAGCACCTGGATGCGCCGTTTCGGCGAGTACAGCGATGCCTTTGCCAGCGGCTGGATGCTGCTGCGCGGCACCCGGCGGCGGCGCGGCGTGGACCGTGGCTTCGTGCTGTCCGACCACGCCGATTGGCCGGGGCTGCTGTGGGCCATCGGCCAGACAGGGGCAGAGCGGGTGATGGTTACCCACGGTTCGGTGAGCGTGCTGGTGCGCTACCTTAACGAGCAAGGCCTGGATGCCCGCGCTTTCGTCACCGAATACGGAGAAGAGGATGACATCACGGCCACGGAGCCTGAGGCATGAAAGCCTTCGCCGACCTGTACCTGCGCCTGGACGCCACCACCTCCAGCAATGCCAAGCTCGAAGCCCTGCGTGATTACTTTGCCGCAGCACCCGCCGAGGATGCCGCATGGGCCGTCTATTTCCTGGCGGGTGGGCGACCGCGCCAGTTGGTACCGACCCGCGTGCTACGCGAGCTGGCCACGGCACTGACGGGCTTGCCCGCGTGGTTGTTCGAAGAAAGCTACCAGGCTGTGGGCGACCTGGCCGAAACCATCTCGCTACTGTTGCCGGAAAGCGCCCATGCCAGCGACGACGGCCTGGCCCACTGGGTCGAAATTCACCTGCTGCCCTTGCGTGGCCTGCCTGCAGAAGAAATCCGCCAACGCCTGCCGCCCTTGTGGGCACAACTGGACCGCGCCAGCCTGATGCTGTGCCTGAAGCTGATCACCGGCAGCTTTCGCGTCGGCGTTTCCAAACTGCTGGTCACCCGCGCCCTGGCTCAGCTGGCTGGCCTCGATGCCAAGCGCGTGGCCCAGCGACTGGTCGGCTATACCGATATTGGCCATCGCCCGACGGCCGCCAGTTACCACAAGCTGATCGCTGAAGAATCCGCTGATGAACATAGCCAGCGCGGCGGCCAACCTTACCCGTTTTTCCTGGCTCACGCCCTGCAGGCCCCGCCAGAGCAGTTCGAGGCCCTGCTCGGTCCGCCCGCTGGCTGGCAGATCGAATGGAAGTGGGATGGCATACGCGCCCAGGTGGTCAAGCGCGAGGGTCAGCTGTGGGTCTGGTCACGTGGCGAAGAGCTCGTCACCGAGCGCTTTCCCGAGCTGCATGGCCTGGCCGAAAGCCTGCCGGATGGCACGGTGCTCGACGGCGAGATCCTGGTCTGGAAACCAGGCGCCGATGCCAGCATGCCAGCAGTGCAGCCGTTCGCCGTGCTGCAGCAACGCATTGGCCGCAAGACCCTGGGCAAGAAGCTGCTGGCTGACGCCCCGGTGGTGCTGCTGGCCTACGACTTGCTGGAATGGCAAGGCGAGGATTGGCGCAACCGCCCGCAACATGAACGGCGCCAGCAGTTGCAGCGTCTGCTGGCCGATTATCCCCTGGCTCCGCTACTGCTTTCACCGCTGCTCGATGGCAGCGACTGGAACGACCTGGCCCGTCAACGGGAACAGTCGCGCAACCTGGGGGTGGAGGGGTTGATGCTCAAGCAGCGCGATGCCCTGTATGGCGTGGGCCGCACCAAGGACATGGGCCTGTGGTGGAAGTGGAAGATCGATCCGTTCAGCGTCGATGCCGTGCTGATCTACGCCCAGCGTGGCCATGGCCGCCGGGCCAGCCTCTACAGTGACTACACCTTCGCCGTGTGGAACGCGCCACTCGGCACTCCCGACCGTGCACTGGTGCCTTTCGCCAAGGCGTATTCGGGGCTCAGCGACGAAGAAATGCGCAAGGTGGATGCGATCATCCGCAAGACCACGGTGGAAACCTTCGGGCCGGTGCGTAGCGTCACGCCCACGCTGGTGTTCGAGCTGGGCTTCGAGGGCATTGCGCTGTCCAGGCGCCACAAGAGCGGCATTGCCGTGAGGTTTCCGCGGATGTTGCGCTGGCGCTTGGACAAGCCGGTCGATGAAGCCGATGACCTGGCGACATTGCAGGCTTTGCTGGCCTGAAAGAAGCCAGCGCAGTGACAGAAAATATGCTTCTATCTTTGTGCCGACCCGTGTCGCAGACCGTTTTCGCCACGCAGCCAGGACCATCATGCACCATTCGACTCACGACCTGCTCTCGCCCGTGCCGGGCATCACCCGCCAGTTGCACAGCTTCCACTTCGGCCCACGGGGTGGCGCCAAGGTGTATATCCAGGCCTCGCTGCATGCCGACGAACTGCCCGGCATGCTGGTAGCCTGGCATCTCAAGCGGCGTCTGGCCGACCTTGAACAGCAGGGGCGCCTGCTGCGCGAGGTCATCCTGGTGCCGGTGGCCAACCCGGTCGGCCTGGAGCAGGTGATGCTGGATGCGCCGCTGGGCCGTTTCGAACTGCAAAGCGGCGAAAACTTCAACCGCAACTTCGTCGACCTGTCCGACAGCATCGGCGACCAGATCGAGGGCCACCTGAGCCAGGACCCGGACCACAACCTGGCCTTGATCCGCGAATACCTGCGTCGTGGCCTGGACGCCCACCCTGCGCGCACGCCGTTGCAGTCCCAGCGCCTGACCCTGCAACGGCTGGCCTGCGATGCCGACCTGATACTGGACCTGCACTGCGATTTCGAAGCCGTCGAGCACCTCTACACCACCCCGGAAGCCTGGCCGCAGGTCGAGCCATTGGCACGCTACCTGGGCGCCCAGGCCAGCCTGTTGGCGACCGACTCCGGCGGGCAATCGTTCGACGAATGCTTCAGCCTGGTCTGGTGGCAGTTGCAGCAACGTTTTGGCAAGCATTATCCAATCCCGCTGGGCAGCGTATCGGTCACCGTAGAACTGCGTGGCCAAGCCGACGTCAGCCACGACCTGGCGAGCCAGGATTGCCAGGCGATCCTCGACTACCTGACTCACGCCGGCGTCATCGAAGGTGTCGCCGCGCCGTTACCAAAACTACCACGCCCGGCCACGCCGCTGGCCGCCGTCGAACCCGTGGCAGCTCCACTTGGCGGCCTGCTGGTGTACCACGCCCGCCCTGGTCAGCACCTGGAAGCCGGACAATTGATCGCCGAAGTCATCGACCCGCTCAGCGACCGGGTGACGGCCGTGCGCAACAGCCAGCCCGGCCTGCTCTATGCCCGTAGCGTAAGGCGCATGGCCACGGCCGGCATGGTCATCGCCCATGTTGCCGGCGAGCAGGTGTTGCGCAGCGGCTACCTGCTGGCCAACTGATCGGTTAAAACCAATGCGTGCGGCGAGTGGTCTGTAGAAGCACAGCCTTCTCAGGACTGCTCGCCCCTATGCCCGCCTCTCCCGACCTCGCCAATGCCTGGTTCACCGCCCGTGGCTGGAAGCCATTCGCCTTCCAGCGCCAGGTCTGGGCGGCAGTTGGCCGTGGCGAGTCGGGGCTGCTGCATGCCAGTACCGGCGCGGGCAAGACCTATGCGGTCTGGTTGGCCGGCCTGCGAGCCTTGGCCTCTCCAGGTCCAGGACGCCAGCCGGCACCGTTGCAGGTGCTGTGGATCACGCCCATGCGTGCGCTGGCAGCTGATACCGCACGTGCTCTGCAGATGCCACTCGATGAACTGGGCCTGAACTGGACGGTTGGCGTGCGCAGCGGCGACACCGGCAGCGCCGAGCGCGCCCGCCAGGCCCGGCGCCTGCCAAGCACCCTGATCACTACTCCGGAAAGCCTGACCCTGCTGCTGACCCGGGCACAGGCTGCGGATGACTTTGCCAGCCTGCGCCTGGTGGTGGTGGATGAATGGCACGAACTACTCGGCAACAAGCGCGGCGTGCAGTTGCAGTTGGCCTTGGCCCACCTGCGCCGCTGGCATCCAGGCCTGATGACCTGGGGCCTGTCGGCCACGCTTGGCAATCTGCCGCACGCGCTCGAGGTGTTGCTTCCGGAAGGTGGCCAGCTGGTAAAAGGCCGCCAGGACAAGCAGCTGGTGGTCGACACCCTGCTGCCCGATGCCATCGAACGCTTCCCCTGGGCCGGGCACATGGGCCTGAAGATGCTCGGCCAGGTGGCAGATGAGCTCGACGCCAGCAGCAGCAGCCTGGTGTTTACCAACACCCGTGCCCAGGCCGAACTCTGGTACCAGGCCTTGCTCGACGCCCGCCCCGATTGGGCCGGCCAGATTGCCCTGCATCATGCCTCGCTGGCCCGGGCGACCCGCGACTGGGTCGAGCTCAGCCTCAAGCAGGGCACGCTCAAGGCCGTCATCTGCACCTCCAGCCTGGACCTGGGCGTGGACTTCCTGCCCGTCGAACGGGTACTGCAGATCGGCTCGGCCAAAGGTATTGCCCGCCTCATGCAGCGCGCCGGGCGCTCTGGCCATGCGCCGGGGCGCCGCTCGCGCATCACCCTGGTGCCGACCCACAGCCTGGAACTGGTGGAAGCTGCCGCAGCCCGCTCGGCACTGGCTGCCGGCCATATCGAAGCGCGCCGCTCACCGCGCCTGAGTATGGACGTGCTGGTCCAGCACCTGGTCAGCATGGCGCTGGGCAGTGGTTTCCGCCCAGCTGAACTGCTCGCGGAAGTCCGCAGCACCTGGGCGTTCCGTGACCTGCGCGACAACCAGTGGCAATGGGCACTGGATTTCGTCAATCACGGGGGTCATGCATTGACTGCCTACCCTGATTACCAGCGTGTCGAAGCGCACCCCGATGGCGTATGGCGGGTGGCCAGCGAGCGACTGGCGCGGCGCCACCGCATGGGCATCGGCACCATCGTCAGCGACGCCAGCCTGCAGCTCAAGTACTGGAGCAAGGGCGGTGGCGGCAAGCACCTGGGCAGTGTCGAGGAAGCTTTCATTGCCCGCCTGCGTCCAGGCGATACCCTGGTGTTCGCAGGGCGCGTGCTGGAGTTGGTCCGGGTAGAAGGGATGACCGCCTATGTGCGCCGCAGCACGGCACGCAAGGCCGCCGTGGCGCGCTGGAATGGCGGGCGCATGCCGCTGTCCAGCGAACTGGCCGACGCACTTGTCGAGCGACTCGATGCAGCCGCCCACGAGCAGTACCTCGGCCCAGAGATGCAGGCCATGCGGCCACTGCTGGCGCTGCAGTCACAATGGTCTGCCTTGCCCACCCGCAGCACGCTGCTGGCGGAGACGCTGAGCACACGCCAAGGCTGGCACCTGTTCCTTTACCCGTTTGCCGGGCGCATGGCCAACCTGGGCCTGGCCAACCTTATTGCCTGGCGGGTGAGCCGGGTACAGCCGCTTTCGGTGTCCATTGCAGTCAACGACTATGGGTTCGAGCTGCTCAGCCCCAGCAGTGTCGATTGGGCCAGCTGCCTGCCAGCGGCGCTGTCGGGCGACAAGCTGCTGGAGGATGTGCTGGCCAGCCTGAACGCTGGCGAAATGGCCCTGCGGCGTTTCCGCGAAATTGCCCAGATCGCCGGGCTGGTATTTGGCGGATACCCGGCAGCGCAAAAGAGCACGCGGCAGATTCAGGCTTCCAGCGGCTTGTTCTATGAGGTGTTCCGCAAACATGATGCTGGCAACATGCTGCTCGGCCAGGCCCGTGATGAAGTGCTGAGCGAGGAGCTGGAAATCGAACGCCTGCACCAGCAACTGTTGAAGATGCAGGGCTTGCAACTGGACCTGCGTACGCTGCAACGGCCAGGCCCTCTGGCGTTCGCCTTGCTGGTCGAAGGCATGCGCGAGACCCTGAGCACGGAAAAACTGGCGGACCGCATTGCGCGGATGGTGGCAGACCTGGAAAAAGCGGCAGGTCGGCCATGAGTGTCCATCTGGCGATCGAGCACTGCGGCGAAACCCTCTGGCTACTGCCGGACAAGGCCATCTACTGGCCCGCCCGCCGTGCGCTGCTGGTGGCTGATGTCCACATCGGCAAGGCGGCCAGCTACCGGGCGTTGCATCAACCCGTTCCGCGTGGCACCACTGCCACTACCCTGGCACGCCTGGATACCTTGCTCGGCCACTATGACTGTGAGCAACTGATCATCCTCGGCGACTTTCTTCATGCCCGTGCTGCCCATGCGCCCGCGACGCTGGCCAGTCTGCGTGCATGGAAAAGCCGTCAGGGCGCCGTGAAGGTGGTGCTGGTGCGTGGCAATCATGATCGCCATGCGGGTGACCCACCCGCAGAGCTGGATATCGAGGTGTGCAACGAGCCTTTGCTGTTGCCCCCATTCGCGTTGCAGCATGAGCCGGTGCCGCACTGCAGCCACCCGGTGCTGGCCGGGCACGTGCATCCGGTCTACGTGCTACGCGGGCGGGCACGACAACGGCTCAGGCTGCCTTGCTTCCTGATCGATGCTCAGGTCAGCCTGTTGCCAGCGTTCGGTGAATTTACCGGGGGGTGGTCGATCGAGCCGGGCTTGAGCGCCCGCATATTCGTCGCCGGGGGCGATCAGGTATGGGCGCTCGCCGATTAGTCAGGCTACGGGAGCGGGTGGCGGCTCGTCCGGCAGGGTTGGCTCACCAGGTTCCTTTAACGGGTTTTCGCCTGGCTGTGGCGGTTGCGGCGTATCAGGGTCAGGCTGGTGCGGAACACCACCGGCTTGGATTGGCAGGGGATGCGCCAGCAATGACCACGCCAGCAGCCCGATCTGGTTGGGCTGCTGCAGTACAGCCAGCTTGGCACTGATTGCGGGGTTGAGTTTCATGGCAGCTCCTGGCGAGGGCCGACACACTTCATGCATGCCGGCACTGTTCACAATTTTGGAGTGCCGCCAGGGAAACTAATTCCCTGCGCTCGTCGGATCAGGTGCGCGGCAGGGTAACGCCACGCTGGCCCTGATACTTGCCGCCGCGATCCTTATAAGACACTTCACACTCTTCATCGGACTCGAGGAACAGCATCTGCGCCACGCCCTCATTGGCGTAGATCTTCGCCGGCAGCGTGGTGGTGTTGGAGAACTCCAGGGTCACGTGGCCTTCCCACTCCGGTTCGAGCGGCGTGACGTTGACGATGATGCCGCAACGGGCATAGGTGCTCTTGCCCAGGCAGATGGTCAGCACGTTGCGCGGGATGCGGAAGTACTCGACGGTACGCGCCAAGGCGAAGGAGTTCGGCGGGATGATGCAGACATCGCTCTTGACGTCGACGAAGCTGCCGGCATCGAAGTTCTTGGGGTCTACAGTGGCCGAGTTGATGTTGGTGAACACCTTGAATTCATCGGCGCAGCGCACGTCGTAGCCATAGCTGGAAACGCCGAATGAGATGACCCGGCTGTCGTGCTCGCCGCGCACCTGGCGCTCGACGAACGGTTCGATCATGCCGTGTTCCTGCGCCATGCGGCGAATCCACTTGTCCGATTTGATGCTCATGGCGGGGTGTCCTGAAGAGTTGCGAGGGGAAAATCCAGACGCGCATATTACCGGTCCCGGCGCCCGGGTTAAAGTTCCACTGCCTCATCCCGCGCCGGACGGGGGCTGCAGCCGCCGTCGATCCGAATTTGCCTAAAGCGTTCACAGACCATTGGCAGCTCGTGGAAAGTGGGGTAAGGTGGCGCCACTGTGCTGCACGTGACACCGAGAATCTCTAGTTTGATGCACGATCCTGATCGGCCCATCGCTGAATTTTCTGCTCTCTTTGCGCTCAGTCCCGGCCAGGGTTTTTCCTGACCGTTATCAAATTGTCCAAGGAGACAGAAAAATGTCCAACCGTCAATCCGGTGTTGTTAAGTGGTTCAACGATGAGAAAGGCTACGGCTTCATCACCCCTCAGTCGGGCGACGACCTGTTCGTGCACTTCAAAGCCATCCAAGCTGACGGCTTCAAAACCCTGAAAGAAGGCCAGGCTGTTACTTTCGTCGCTACCCGCGGCCAGAAAGGCATGCAGGCTGAAGAAGTTCAGATCGCCTAAGTCGATCTCAGCTTTCTAGCTTTCAAAAAAAACCCGCCTTCTGGCGGGTTTTTTTATGGCCGAAAATCTTCTGCGTCCTTGTGGGAGCCGCGCTTGCCGGCGATGGGCCGCGAAGCGGCCCCGGCAGTTTATGCAACAACCTTGAAATCGTGGGGCCGCTTCGCGACCCATCGCCGGCAAGCGCGGCTCCCACAAGGGATCGCGCCGGCTTTTAAAGAATACAAGTACCGCGTCAGTCTTCGCTGATGGTAATGCTCGGCATCGCCGGCGCCGCCGCTTCCTGCAGCACGATCCGTGCACCCACCTGGCGAGCCAGTTCCTGGTAGACCATGGCAATCTGGCTTTCCGGCTCGGCAATCGCCGTCGGCTTGCCACTGTCGGCCTGCTCGCGGATCAGCATCGACAGCGGCAGCGAGGCGAGCAACTCGACACCATATTGCGCCGCCAGCTTCTCGCCTCCGCCCTCGCCGAACAGGTGTTCGGCATGGCCGCAGTTCGAGCAGATGTGCACGGCCATGTTTTCCACCACGCCCAGCACCGGGATGTTGACCTTGCGGAACATTTCCACGCCTTTCTTGGCATCCAGCAGGGCCAGGTCCTGTGGGGTGGTAACGATCACCGAGCCAGCCACCGGCACTTTCTGCGCCAGGGTCAGCTGGATATCGCCGGTACCCGGCGGCATGTCGATGACGAGATAATCCAGATCGTCCCAGGCAGTCTGGGTCACCAGTTGCAGCAACGCACCGGACACCATCGGCCCACGCCAGACCATCGGCGTGTTGTCATCGGTGAGAAACGCCATGGACATGACTTCCACGCCATGAGCCTTGATCGGCACGAACCACTTCTGCTCGCGGACCTGCGGCCGGGTACCTTCAGGGATACCGAACATCACACCTTGGCTGGGGCCATAGATGTCGGCATCGAGTATGCCCACGCGGGCACCTTCACGGGCCAGGGCCAGGGCCAGGTTGGCGGCGGTGGTCGACTTGCCGACCCCGCCCTTGCCCGAGGCCACGGCAATGATGTTCTTGACGTTGGCCAGGGCCGGCACCTGGGCCTGGGCCTTGTGCGCGGCGACCTGGCAGTCGATCGACACCTGGGCCGAACTGACACCGTCGAGGTTTTCGATCGCGGTCTGCAGCACCTGGGCCCAGCCGTTCTTGAACAGGCCGGCGGCATAGCCCAGCTGCAACTGCACAACGACCTGCCCAGCCTGAATGTCGATCGCGCGCACGCAGCCGGCGCTGACCGGGTCCTGGTTCAGATAGGGGTCGGTGTACTGGCGAAGCACGCCTTCGACGGCGGCACGGGTGACGGCACTCATGGACACTCCCATTGGCAAACTGAGTACGAAACAAACGCCTATCCTAACCCGTCAATCGTCAGCAGATGCGCGCTTGGGGTGAAATATCTTCGCCGGCCCTTTATAGTGGCCGATCACCCTCATTTTTACCCGAGCCAGATAAGTAGCCGAGCCACCATGTCCGAGCCACGTCAGATTCTCGTCACCAGCGCCCTGCCCTATGCCAATGGATCCATCCACCTTGGCCATATGCTGGAGTACATCCAGACGGACATGTGGGTGCGCTTCCAGAAGCTGCGCGGCAACCAGTGCATCTACGTCTGCGCCGACGATGCCCACGGCTCGGCCATCATGTTGCGTGCCGAGAAGGAAGGCATCACCCCGGAGCAGCTGATCGCCAATGTCCAGGCCGAGCACAGCGGCGACTTCGCCGACTTCCTGGTGGACTTCGACAACTTCCACTCCACCCACAGCGACGAAAACCGTGAGCTGTCGAGCCTGATCTACGGCCGCCTGCGTGATGCCGGGCACATCGCCACCCGTTCGGTGACCCAGTACTTCGACCCTGAAAAGGGCATGTTCCTCGCCGACCGCTTCATCAAGGGCACCTGCCCGAAATGCGCGGCTGAAGACCAGTACGGCGACAACTGCGAGAAGTGCGGCGCCACCTACGCCCCGACCGAGCTGAAAAACCCCAAGTCGGCGATCTCCGGTGCCACTCCGGTACTGCGCGATTCCCAGCATTTCTTCTTCAAGCTGCCGGACTTCCAGGCCATGCTGCAGCAGTGGACCCGTAGCGGTACCCTGCAGGATGCCGTGGCCAACAAGCTCGCCGAATGGCTGGATTCCGGCCTGCAAGAGTGGGACATCTCCCGCGATGCGCCGTACTTCGGCTTCGAGATCCCGGGCGAGCCGGGCAAGTATTTCTACGTCTGGCTGGACGCGCCGATCGGCTACATGGCCAGCTTCAAGAACCTCTGTGCACGTCGTCCCGAACTGGACTTCGGCGCATTCTGGAACGAAGACTCCAAAGCCGAGCTGTACCACTTCATCGGCAAGGACATCGTCAACTTCCACGCCCTGTTCTGGCCCGCCATGCTCGAAGGCGCGGGCTTCCGCAAGCCGACTGCGGTCAACGTGCACGGCTACCTCACCGTCAATGGCGCCAAGATGTCCAAGTCGCGCGGCACCTTCATCAAGGCACGCACCTACCTGGACCACCTGCAGCCGGAATACCTGCGCTACTACTACGCCGCCAAGCTGGGCCGTGGCGTCGATGACCTCGACCTGAACCTCGAAGACTTCGTGCAGAAGGTCAACTCCGACCTGGTCGGCAAGGTGGTCAACATCGCCAGCCGTTGCGCCGGGTTCATCCACAAGGGCAATGCTGGCGTGATGGTCGCGGGCGACGCTGCGCCGGAGCTGACCGAGGCCTTCCTCGCTGCCGCCCCGTCGATTGCCGAGGCTTATGAAGGCCGCGACTTTGGCCGCGCCATGCGCGAAATCATGGCCCTGGCCGACCGTGCCAACGCCTGGATCGCCGACAAGGCGCCCTGGTCGTTGGCCAAGCAGGAAGGCAAGCAGGACGAAGTCCAGGCCATTTGCGCTCAGGGAATCAACCTGTTCCGCCAGCTGGTGATCTTCCTCAAGCCGGTGCTGCCGCTGCTCGCTGCCGACGCCGAGGCGTTCCTCAACGTTGCGCCGCTGACCTGGAACGACCACCAGTCGCGCCTGGAAAACCACCAACTGAACCCGTTCAAGGCACTCATGAGCCGTATCGAACCGGCCAAGGTCGAAGCCATGGTCGCCGCCAGCAAGGAAGACCTGCTGGCGGCAGAAGCCCAGCAGGCCCCGGCCGGCAACGGCGAGCTGAACAAGGACCCGCTGTCGGCGGAGATCGAGTTCGACACCTTCGCCGCCGTCGACCTGCGCGTCGCACTGATCGTCAAGGCCGAAGCCGTGCCTGGCGCCGACAAGCTGCTGCAGCTGACCCTGGACATCGGCGACGAGCGCCGCAACGTGTTCTCCGGCATCAAGTCGGCCTACCCGGACCCGTCCAAGCTTGAAGGCCGCCTGACCATGATGGTAGCCAACCTCAAGCCACGGAAAATGCGCTTTGGCGTTTCCGAGGGCATGGTCATGGCGGCCGGCCCTGGCGGCGAAGAAATCTACCTGCTCAGCCCAGACAGTGGCGCCAAGCCAGGTCAGCGCATCAAGTAACCCACTGCCCCGGCCCTGACGCCGGGGCAGTTCCCTCTGCTGCGCCAATGCCGGACGGTCAAGGCGATTCCCGGCTATCGTCATTCACATGAACGACTATGTGCTGATCCTGGCCAGCGCTGCGCTGGTCAGCCACCTGCTCTTGCAACAACAACCCTTGAGTCGGCTGCGCCTGCACGTGTGCGGCCTAGCAGGTGCCCTGTCGATTGCGCTCGGGGTCGCCGGCGGGCAAACACTCGAACGACTGATCGTAGCGCCCTGGCATCTGCAGAATTTGCGCCTGTTCCTGCTGCTGCCCTGGCTGGCGTTGCTGGCGTGGGGCGTGCCGCAGGTGCTGGCAAGGCTACGCCCGCAGTGGCCCACCGGGCGCCTTGCGCTGCCATTGCTGGGCAATGCATTGCTGCTGGGCCTGGCGCTGCAAGCGACGGAGAAGGGCGCCACCGCCAGCGCGACGTTGAGCGGGGGACTGTTGGCCGGCCTGGGCTTCTGGCTTGCGCTGGTGCTGTTCGACGACCTGCACCAGCGCAGCCAGCATGCTGAAGTACCAGCCGTGCTGCGCGGCCTGCCCATTACCTTGATCGGTACGGGTGTCATGGCCCTGGCGTTCTCGGGTTTCAATGGGCTTTTCACGCAATGAAGCTGATTCAATCTGATCCACGCTTGCGCAACGCGATGGGCCTCGTGCTGCTGGCCTCTACCCCCGGCTTGCTCGTGTCGTTCTGGACGCAGGGCTGGGGCGTGCTGTTCAGCCTTTTGCTGTGCAGCTGCAGCGCATTGGCCTGTGAAGCGGCGTTACTGGCCGTGCGTCGCCAGCCTGTACTGCCGGCATTGAACGATGGCAGTGCCCTGGTGACTGCCGTGCTGCTGGCCATCGCCCTGCCGGCCGCGGCGCCTTGGTGGCTGCCGGTCACTGCGGCAGGCATTGCCATTGGCGTCGGCAAGCAGGCATTCGGCGGCGTGGGTCGCAACCTGTTCAACCCGGCGATGGTCGGTTACGCCTTTGTACTGCTGAATTTTTCATTGCAGATGACCCACTGGCCCGGTCAGGCCCTGGGCTTTGTCGACAGCCTTCATCTGGTGTTCGGCGATGGCCCCCAGATCGATGCATGGGCCGGGCCGACCCTTCTCGATGGCCTGCGCCACAATCGCAGCCTGACCATCGACGAGCTATTCGCAAGCCACCCAGGCTTCGGCAGCGTTGGCGGCCGCGGCAGCGAGTGGGTCAACCTGGCGCTGCTGTTCGGCGGGCTGTTTCTGTGGTTGCGCAAGGTCATCAGCTGGCATGCCCCGGCAGGCTTGCTGAGCGGTCTGTTGCTGTTCAGCCTGCTGGCCTGGAATGGCGCAGGCTCCGACTCCAACGGCTCGCCACTGCTGCATCTGTTCAGTGGCTCAACCATGCTCGCGGCGTTTTTCATCGCCACGGAACCGGTATCCGGCCCCAAGGCCAACCTGGCCAGGCTGCTGTTCGGTTTTGGCGCTGGCGCGCTCATCTACCTGATTCGAACCTGGGGCAGTTACCCGGACGGCACGGCCTTCGCCATCCTGTTGATGAACCTGGCGACGCCCGCTCTGGATCGGTTGGTCTTGCGCGACCACCAGGTCTTGCCATGATTGCGCCCATTCGCAGCACCTTGCTGCTGGTGGCCATCGGTGGATCGGCTGTAGCGCTGAGCTTGGCCTGGCAGCACTGGACCGGCCCGGCCATTGCCGATGCCGAGCGCCAGTTGCAGGCAAGCCGGTTTCTCGCAGCCCTGCCGCCGCAAAGCTACGACAACCAACCGCTGGACACTGCATTGCCATTGCCAGCCGATCAGCCACTACATAGCAAGGTACTCGCTGCCTACCGCGCAACCCACGGCACTTCGCCCACCGCCGTCGTACTGGTGAGCCAGGTACAAGGCTATGCGGGCCCTATCAGGCTGACCATTGCCATCGACGCCGATGGCCGCCTGATCGGTACTCGAGTACTCGAACAGCAGGAAAGCCCTGGGCTGGGCGGCCAGGTTGCCGACCCGCAGTCTGGCTGGCTGGCACAGTTCGCCACGCATGGCCTTGGTGATCACTGGGCGATCAGGCGCGATCATGGCGACTTCGACCAGCTGGCCGGTGCTACCGTTACCTCTCGGGCAGTCATCGAAGCCCAGCAGGAAGCCTTGCGTTATTTCGACCAGCATCGCAGCGAACTGCTCGGAGCTCCCGACCATGAATAGATTCTGCCTGCTGATAACCAGCCTGGCTCCGCTGCTCGGCGCGACCCGAACCTTTTCCCAGGCTGCCGCCATCGGCCTGTGCATGCTCGTGCTGCCTCTGCTTCACCAGGGCTTGCTAAGCCCGCTGCGGGCCACACTCAGCGGCGTCAGATACTGGCTGGCAAGCCTCCTGCTGCTCGCTGCGCTTGCCTCATGCCTGCAACTGGCGTTGCGTGCCTGGGCATTGCCATTGGCGCTGACGCTTGGCTATTTCCCGGCGCTGGTCTGTCTGCAATGCCTTGCCATCGACACGCTGCTGCCAAGAGAAGGGCGCTGGCGGAAGCTGTTGCTTCATCTGGCTGGCCTGCTGCTCGCCTGCCTGCTGCTGGGCGCCAGTCGCCAATGGCTGGACCAGGTCGCAGGCATGCACCTGGTCAACCTGCCTTCAGGTGCGCTGCTACTGCTCGGCGGGCTGCTGGCCTTGTACAATCGGCTACGTCCCGCCCTCACTCGCCGTCAAGGAAAGCGTTGACCCCATGAATGCCGCCAAACGCCTGGAGATCTTTCGCAGGCTGCACGAAGACAATCCCGACCCGAAAACGGAATTGGCTTACACCTCCCCTTTCGAGCTCCTGGTTGCCGTGACGCTCTCCGCGCAGTCCACCGATGTCGGCGTCAACAAGGCTACCGCGCGCCTGTTCCCGGTTGCCAACACACCGCAGGCCATCCATGCGCTCGGTGTCGAAGGGTTGAGCGAATACATCAAGACCATTGGCCTCTACAACAGCAAGGCCAGGAATGTGATCGAAGCGTGCCGGCTGTTGATCGAGCGCCATGACGGCGAAGTCCCAGATACCCGGGAAGCACTGGAAGCGCTGCCAGGCGTCGGTCGCAAGACCGCCAATGTGGTGCTCAACACCGCCTTCCGCCAGCCGGCCATGGCCGTGGACACGCACATCTTCCGGGTCAGCAACCGCACAGGCATCGCACCTGGCAAGACCGTGCTCGAAGTCGAGAAGAAGCTGCTCAAGTTCGTTCCCAAAGATTACCTGCTCGACGCCCACCATTGGCTCATCCTGCACGGGCGCTACGTTTGCCAGGCACGCAAGCCACGTTGCGGCAGTTGCCGAATCGAAGACCTGTGCGAATACAAGCACAAGACCTCCGACGATTGAGCCGATAGCAAAAACAGCGGCATGTGATTGAAAAAATCTTTTTTACCGCACTCCGCTTTCTCGCTATAAGGACGGCCAATGGCCCTTTGGCTTGGAGCGACTCATGAGTACCGATAAAGACGAACTGTCGATCGAAGATGACTTTGCCACCGCTGACGACGAAGCAGAGCCCCAGGTGGAAACCGCGAAGACCAACCTGAGCAAGCGTCGCACCATAGACAACCTCCTCGAAGAGCGGCGCCTGCAACGGCAACTTGCCGATTTCGACTACGACCTTTGACGTCACGCCAGGCCGCCTTCACGGAGGCCTGGTGGATTGCTGTTTCAGTTCAGGCCATGACGCCGGGCCAGTTCGATCAGGTCCACCAGCGAGTGGGCATTCAGCTTCAGCAGCAGGCGAGTCTTGTAAGTGCTGACCGTCTTGTTGCTGAGGTACATGCTGTCGGCAATCTCCTTGTTGGACCGCCCTCGTGCAAGCTGCTGCAGCACCATCATCTCCCTTGCCGACAGGCGATCGACCATTTCCGCCTCGCTTGCCCCCCCCACCCGGCCACGTGACTTGTGCAGTGCCTGGTTCGGGAAGTAGCTGTAACCAGAGAGCACAGCCTTGATGGCACTGAGCAGTTCGGTAAGCTCCTGCTGCTTGCACACATAGCCTGAAGCTCCCGCCTGCATGCAGCGCATGGAGAAATGCCCGGGCGCCTGGGAAGTCAGTACCAGAACTCGGCTACCAGGGCTGGCCGCAGCCATGCGAGCAATGACCTCCAGCCCGTCGAGTTTGGGGATGCCGATATCGAGCACGACGACATCGGGAAGGTGCTCTCGGGTGAGCTGCAAGGCCGCTATGCCGTTGTCGGTTTCCGCGACAACATCGTACCCGTGCCGCTCCATCAGCATGCGTACTGCCAAGCGTATGACCGGATGATCATCCACGATAAGGACTTTATTCATGCGATATCCATCATTCGTTATTCTGCTTTGACGACGCTCACCATAACCGAGCAGAACACTCAATGGCGCGTCGTTTACCCGCGCAAATAGCCGAATAGATGAACCCTACGTCGGTTTGGGAATTTTCCTACAAAAAAAAATTTACAGCCTTCTCAGCAATTTTGATTAAAAGCATGGAAGTGGGCAACGATCGATTCGCTCAATTCATCAACCCGTTGCCAGATGCCTTGACCCGGAAAAAGTCCGCAGTTTAGTTGAGGCGCTCAGTCGGTTATTGATAGGCAAAACATGCAGGAGGCATCAACATGACCGATAACCAACCTGTAGCCCCGTTAACGATAATCGCCATCTTCGCTGGCATCATCGAAGCTTCAGCCTTGGCAACCTTGCCTTTTCTCAGCGAGAAAAGTCAGACCTACTACACATGGTTCCTGGTAGGGTTTCCATTCTTCCTGACTGCTCTGTTCTTTCTCACCCTGAATTTCAACTACAAGTCGTTCTACAAGCCTGACCCGGCCGAGCAGAAAAGAACGCCCGAACACGCGACGCATCCCGGCGCGCAGGAAACCGTAACCATGATGTTTTCCGGCCCTGATGCGCAGAGCCTAATTCGACAACAAGTGATGCAAGCCATTGCCCAGCCACATAGCGAGAACAGGCACTGGCGCTTGTGCGATCTGGATCTGCATCAATGCGTCGTTCTTTCGACCACCCGCTTACCTGAGGAATCACGCCATGGGCATTGATAGGAGCAGGTTCGAAAAGAAAAAAAAACCCCGGCCAGAGCCGGGGTTCATTTGCCAGTTCAACCAGATGCTCAGAGCATCCCACGGCCCTTGTTGGCAGCGATGCGCATGCGCAGCGCATTGAGCTTGATGAAGCCAGCGGCATCGGCCTGGTTGTAGGCGCCGCCGTCTTCTTCAAAGGTCGCGATGTTGGCATCGAACAGCGAATCGTCCGACTTGCGGCCGACCACGATGACGTTGCCCTTGTACAGTTTCAGGCGCACGACACCATTCACGTTGACCTGCGAAGCGTCGATCATCTTTTGCAGCATCAGACGCTCCGGGCTCCACCAGTAGCCGGTGTAGATCAGGCTGGCGTACTTCGGCATCAGCTCGTCTTTCAGGTGAGCGACTTCGCGGTCCAGGGTGATCGACTCGATGGCACGGTGGGCCTTGAGCATGATGGTGCCGCCAGGGGTTTCGTAGCAGCCGCGGGACTTCATGCCCACATAACGGTTTTCCACGATATCCAGACGGCCGATACCGTTGGCGCCGCCGATGCGGTTCAGCTCGGCAAGCACGGTGGCCGGGCTCATGTCGACGCCGTCGATGGCGACGATGTCACCATTGCGGTAAGTCAATTCGATATAGGTAGCCTGGTCCGGGGCGTTCTCTGGAGAGACGCTCCAGCGCCACATGTCTTCTTCGTGCTCGGTCCAGGTATCTTCCAGGACACCGCCTTCGTAGGAGATGTGCAGCAGGTTGGCGTCCATCGAGTACGGCGACTTTTTCTTGCCGTGGCGTTCGATCGGGATACCGTGCTTCTCGGCGTAGTCCATCAGTTTCTCGCGGGACAGCAGGTCCCACTCACGCCATGGGGCGATGACCTTCACCCCAGGCTTGAGCGCGTAAGCACCCAGCTCGAAGCGCACCTGGTCGTTACCTTTACCGGTAGCGCCATGGGAAATGGCATCGGCGCCGGTTTCGTTGGCGATTTCGATAAGGCGCTTGGCGATCAGCGGGCGAGCGATGGAAGTACCGAGCAGGTACTCGCCTTCGTAGACGGTGTTGGCGCGGAACATCGGGAAGACGAAATCACGCACGAACTCTTCGCGCAGGTCGTCGATGTAGATCTCTTTTACGCCCATCGCCTGAGCTTTGGCGCGAGCCGGTTCGACTTCTTCGCCCTGACCCAGGTCAGCGGTGAAGGTCACCACTTCGCAGTCGTAGGTATCCTGCAGCCACTTGAGAATCACCGAAGTATCAAGGCCGCCGGAATACGCCAGTACGACCTTTTTTACGTCCGCCATGCCATCACTCCACGGGGTTGTACGGAAAGGGGTCGATTCTACCGGCCTTGCGCGTAAATTTACAGTGGGGCGACAGCTTGTGACGACAAAGCGACAGTTAGTGTCAGCGGCGCGACGCGGGGAAGATTACCACACGGCTTTTGCGGTGAGGGGTTCGCCACAACGTCTTCAGAGCGCTTTCGCCCCCGGTGCGGCGGAAGCAGCCGGCGGATTAGCAGGCGCGCTCGGAGCCACCGGAGCCGCTTGTTGCACCGGCTGAGCAGCGGGCTTCTCCACCTGCGCCACCCGATCCAGCTCGATATTCACCCGCCGGTTCCGCGCCCGATTGGCCGGGCTGTTGTTCTTCACCAGCGGATACCGCTCGCCATGGAAGCGCACGACCATCTGCTCTTCCGGCACACCATGGGCCTTGAAGTAGTCCGCCACAGCCAAGGCGCGGCGCCGCGAAGCGTCGCGGTTGGTCAAGCGATTGCCGCTGTTGTCGGAATGGCCGTTGAGCTCGATGTGGTTCACCGTCGGGTCGGCCTTGAGGTAATCGAGGATCACATCCAGCCGCGCACGTGCATCAGCGTCCAGGTCGAAGCCACCGCTGGGGAAGCCCACCTGGGTCTGGCGCACCTGGTCGTAGTTCATCGGCAGCATCTTGCCGGCACAGGCCTGATAATCGCTGTAGGCCTTGGCGAAGCTGACCGGCAACACCCGGACCTCCATCGCCCGCCCACCTTCCCCGGTGTAATTGCGCACCACCGTGCTGCGGCCATCGAGCAAGCCATTGATCAGCCGGCTGGCCTGGCTCTGCGACGAGCTGAACAGTACACCGCTACGGGCCATGCGCACGGCGCCGAGGTTCACATCACCACGACCCGGCTGCCAAGGGGCGGCGGCCGCCAGCAAAGTGGCAGAACCCGAGCCCAGCACGTTGCTGCTCGAGCGCAGCTGGAATACCGGCTGCTCACCGGCCCTGCGCACGAACTCTCCACTGCCGAAACCGTCGATCGGCTGGATCAGCCGACACTCGAACTGGTCACCCTCGACCTTCCAGGCGACATTCTCCATGCGGGTCTGGAAGGTCAATGCACCCACCGGCAGGCTGGCGACAAGGGTCAACAGGGCTAGGTAACGCTGGCGCACAGGCGGCTCCACAAATTCTGACGGCTTACAGGCAGGCTATCGGACGCTTGCCGAAAAACTTGATAGCCGTGCTCGGCCCGGGGTTTTCCGGTAGCATTGGGGCCTGAGTTCGACCCGCCTGGAATTCCCAATGTCCGATCGCCTGACCCTCCTGCGCCCCGACGACTGGCACATCCATCTGCGCGATGGTGCCGTCCTGCCCCATACCGTTGGCGATGTGGCGCGTACGTTCGCCCGTGCCATCATCATGCCCAACCTGGTACCGCCGGTGCGCAATGCCGTCGAAGCCAGCGCCTACCGCGAGCGCATCCTTGCTGCCCGCCCGGCAGGCAGCCGCTTTGAACCGCTGATGGTGCTGTACCTCACCGACCGCACCAGCCCCGAGGACATCCGCGCGGCCAAGGCCAGCGGCATCGTGTACGCAGCCAAGCTGTACCCTGCCGGCGCCACCACCAACTCCGATTCCGGCGTTACCAGCATCGACAACATCTTCCCGGCCATCGAGGCGCTGGCAGAAGTCGGCATGCCGCTGCTGGTGCACGGTGAAGTGACCCGCAGCGAGATCGATGTATTCGACCGCGAGAAACGCTTCATCGACGAGCACATGCGTCGCCTGGTCGAACGTTTCCCGACCCTTAAAGTGGTGTTCGAACACATCACCACCGGCGATGCCGCGCAGTTCGTCACCGAGGCCCCGGCCAACGTCGGCGCCACCATCACTGCCCAGCACCTGCTGTACAACCGCAACCACATGCTGGTTGGCGGTATCCGCCCGCACTTCTATTGCCTGCCGATCCTCAAGCGCAACACCCACCAGGTGGCACTGCTGGACGCGGCCACCAGTGGCAACCCGAAATTCTTCCTCGGCACCGACTCGGCACCGCACGCCCGCCACGCCAAGGAAGCCGCCTGCGGTTGCGCAGGCTGCTACACCGCGTACGCAGCGATCGAGATGTACGCCGAAGCGTTCGAGCAGCGCAATGCGCTGGACAAGCTGGAAGGGTTCGCCAGCCTGCATGGCCCGGCTTTCTATGGCCTGCCCGCGAATACCGACACCATCACCCTGGTCCGCGAAGAATGGACCGCTCCGGACAGCCTGCCGTTTGGCGAGCAGACCGTGATCCCGCTGCGCGCCGGTGAGAAACTGCGCTGGCGCCTGCTGGAGGACAACGCGTGAGCGAAGACCTCTACGAAGACGACCAGGACGGTCAGGGCGGCAGCGGCTCGCGCCACCCGATGGCCGAGCGCTTCCGTGGCTACCTGCCAGTCGTGGTGGACGTCGAGACCGGCGGCTTCAACAGCGCCACCGACGCCCTGCTGGAAATCGCCGCGGTGACCATCGGCATGGACGAGAAAGGCTTCCTGTTCCCCGAGCACACCTACTTCTTCCGGGTAGAACCGTTCGAAGGGGCCAACATCGAGCCGGCCGCGCTGGAGTTCACCGGCATCAAGCTGGACCACCCGCTGCGCATGGCGGTGAGCGAGGAAAGCGCGCTCACCGACATCTTCCGCGGTGTGCGCAAGGCGCTGAAGGCCAACGGCTGCAAACGGGCGATCCTGGTCGGCCACAACAGCAGCTTCGACCTTGGCTTCCTCAATGCTGCGGTAACGCGTAACGATATCAAGCGTAACCCGTTCCATCCGTTCTCCAGCTTCGACACCGCCACCCTGGCTGGCCTGGCGTATGGCCAGACCGTACTGGCGCGGGCGTGCCAGAGTGCCGATATCGACTTCGACGGGCGTGAGGCGCATTCGGCGCGTTATGACACCGAGAAGACGGCCGAGCTGTTCTGCGGCATCGTCAACCGCTGGAAAGAAATGGGCGGCTGGCGCGACTTCAACGATTGACCTGAAAAGCTTCGCGGGCACGTCGGATCGCCGCACCGCCGCTCCCACAGGGATCGCACAATGCCAAAGGCCTGTGGTGTACCTGTGGGAGCGGCGGTGCGGCGATCCGACGTGCCCGCGAAGAGGCCGGCACAAGCTGGCACAAAAAAACCGGCCTCATGGGCCGGTTTTTTCATGCGCGTGGCAATTACAGCTTGCCAGCGTTCTCGCTCAGGTAAGCAGCAACGCCTTCTGGCGAAGCGGTCATGCCCTGGTCGCCTTTTTTCCAGTTGGCAGGGCAAACTTCGCCGTGCTCTTCGTGGAATTGCAGGGCGTCGACCAGACGCAGCAGCTCGTCCATGTTACGACCCAGTGGCAGGTCATTGACGATCTGCGAACGGACAACACCGTTAGTGTCGATCAGGAAGGCGCCACGGAAGGCTACGCCGCCTTCGGACTCGACGTCATAGGCCTTGCAGATTTCGTGGGTGATGTCGGCTGCCAGGGTGTACTTGACCTGACCGATACCGCCGGCGTTGACCGGGGTGTTGCGCCATGCGTTGTGGGTGAAGTGCGAGTCGATCGAAACGCCGATCACTTCAACGTTGCGCGCCTGGAAGTCAGGGATGCGGTTGTCCAGGGCGATCAGCTCGGACGGGCAGACGAAAGTGAAGTCCAGTGGGTAGAAGAACACCAGGCCGTACTTGCCCTTGATGGCCGAAGCCAGGTTGAAGCTGTCGACGATCTCGCCGTTGCCCAGGACGGCTGGGACGGTAAAGTCGGGGGCTTGTTTGCCAACGAGTACGCTCATTGTAATCTCCTGATGAGGGTGAAGAAATGTTTGCCGGGCCAAGGCAGGCCTGCCCGACATCCAACAAAGGCCGACCATCATACACGGCTTCTGATGACAGGCCGAATTCCAACCGCCGGTCGCTCAAGCACGCCCCTTTGCATCAAGTGTTTTGACAAGCATTCTCATTACCATTACTCTCCAACCATCGACTCAACCAGCGATGGTCAGCCCTTATGTATGTGTGTCTTTGTGTCGGCGTTACCGACGGACAGATCCGCGATGCGATCTATGAAGGATGCTGCAGC
Source organism: Pseudomonas sp. NPDC089996 (assembly GCF_044748405.1). NCBI lineage: Bacteria > Pseudomonadati > Pseudomonadota > Gammaproteobacteria > Pseudomonadales > Pseudomonadaceae > Pseudomonas > Pseudomonas sp. NPDC089996. The sequence continues at coordinate 66,802 of NZ_JBIVGA010000017.1, forward strand.
TACAAGGAAGTTCGAGCCGCCACCAATGTCGCCAGCCAATGCGGCAAATGCGCATGCCTGGCTAAAGAGGTGGTCCGCGAGACCCTCACCAAGCTCCAGGTGAGCCAGCAGGCCGCCCTGCCCTATCCGGTAGAATTTACTGCCGCTTGATATCGCCGAATTTGAAGAGCCGGACCTCGTGTCCGGTTTTTTTATGCCTAAAATTCAACAAGTTAGCGCTCCAACGCGGTTCACAAACATTCTTATTCCTATTAATTTTCACTTATTATTCAAGAACTTAGGTTTGACAGCCCTAAGTATCAGGCTCAAACTTCTCTGTATTGGCACACTTCTACAGGGCAGGAACCCGCAATGAAAGGCGACGTAAGCGTCATCCAGCATCTCAACAAGATCCTCGGAAACGAGCTGGTCGCGATCAACCAGTACTTCCTGCACGCACGCATGTATGAAGATTGGGGTCTGAACAAGCTCGGCAAGCACGAGTACAAAGAGTCCATCGACGAGATGAAGCACGCTGACAAATTGATCAAGCGTATTCTCTTCCTCGAAGGCATCCCCAACGTTCAGGACCTGGGCAAGCTGCTGATTGGCGAGCACACCAAAGAAATGCTCGAGTGCGACCTGAAGCTCGAGCAGAAGGGCCTGGTCGACCTGAAAGCAGCCATCGCCCACTGCGAAACCGCCGGTGACTTCGGCTCGCGCGACATGCTCGAAGACATCCTAGAGTCCGAAGAAGAGCACATCGACTGGCTGGAGACCCAACTCGGCCTGATCGACAAGATCGGTATCGAAAACTACCTGCAGTCGCAGATGGGCGAAGAATAAATATTCGAGCCATAAAAAAACCCGCGATCAGCGGGTTTTTTTTGGCTGACTGAAAGTCAGGCTTCGGAAGCCTTGGCCTTGGCGGCCGCGTCCTTGATCAGGGTCTGCAGCTCACCCTTCTCGAACATTTCCAGCATGATGTCGCTGCCGCCAACCAGCTCACCGGCTACCCACAGTTGCGGAAAGGTCGGCCAGTTGGCGTATTTTGGCAGGTTGGCGCGGATTTCCGGGTTCTGCAGGATGTCGACGTAGGCGAACTTCTCGCCGCAACCCATCACAGCTTGCGATGCCTTGGCCGAGAACCCGCACTGCGGGGCATTCGGCGAGCCTTTCATGTAAAGCAGAATGGTGTTGTTGGCAATCTGCTCTTTGATCGTATCGATGATATCCATGTAGCACCTCAGCTGAACTTTCCGACGCGGTCGTCGGCACGGTGACGCATTGTATCGGAAAGGCAAGCAGCGTGCTCGGCCTTACCGTTGCTCAGGCCGCCTCGACCTGCACGGGTACGCCATTGAGCGCTGCATTGCCGGAAACCTGGTCACGCAAGCGTTCATCCGTGAGATCGTTGGCACTCACTCCCGCTTGCGCCTGGGCGACCTGCAACTGCACGCCCTGGCGGCCATGACCGAAGCCATGGGGCAGGCTGACCACACCGGGCATCATGTCTTCACAGGCCTGCACCTCGACCTCCAGCATGCCGGTGCGCGAGTGGATACGCACACGCTGGCCATCCTGCAACTGGCGCTGCTGCAAGTCCTGCGGGTGCATCAACAGTTGATGCCGCGGCTTGCCTTTGACCAGGCGATGGAAGTTATGCATCCACGAGTTGTTGCTGCGCACATGACGGCGGCCGATCAGCAGCAACTCGCCCGGCGCGGGTGGCGACTGCCGGGCCAACCGCTGCAGGTCATCCAGCAGCACCTGTGGCGCAGCCTCGACGGTTTTGCTGGCGGTGGCCAGGCGCGCTTCCAGGTTGGCGCGTAGCGGCCCCAGATCAAGTCCGTGGGGGTGCTCGTCCAGGGTTTTCAGCGACAGATTCCAGGCGGTGCTTTCGCCATGGCGCCCCTTGCGCAGGGCCAGATCGATCATCTGTGCCGGTGGCCAGGTCGGTTTGAGTTCAAGTCCGGCGCGTTTGGCGAGTGCCTGCGCCAGGCCGACAAAGATCTCCCAGTCGTGCAATGCGCCCTCAGGCTTGGCCAGGATGGCACGATTGAACCGGGTCACGTTGCGCACGGCCAGCAGGTTGAAGGTACTGTCGTAATGGTCGTTTTCCAGCGCCGAAGTCGACGGCAGGATGAGGTCGGCGTGGCGGGTGGTTTCATTGATGTAGAGGTCGATACTGAGCATGAACTCAAGCCCCTCCAGCGCCGCATCCAGCTGCCGACCATTGGGCGTGGACAGCACCGGATTGCCGGCTACCGTCACCAGGGCGCGCACCTGGCCCTCCCCGGGGGTCAGCATCTCTTCGGCCAGGGCTGCCACTGGCAGTTCCCCGCCATACTCGGGCAGGCCCGATACCCGGCTCTGCCAGGCATTGAAATGGCCACCTGAAGTGGTCGCCACCAGGTCGACCGCAGGTTCGGTACACAGCGCCCCACCCTCCCGGTCAAGGTTGCCGGTCACCAGGTTGATCACTTGTACCAGCCAGTGACACAGCGTGCCGAACGCCTGGGTCGAGACCCCCATGCGTCCATAGCAGACCGCCCGGTCTGCAGCGGCAAACTGCCGTGCCAGCTGGCGTATCTGGCTTGCGGCAATGCCGCAGTGTGCACTCATCAACTCCGCACTGAACGGCAGGATCGCCTCTCGCACTTGCTCCAGGCCGCTCACCGGTAAATGCGAGCCGCGCGCGAGATCCTCGTCGAACAGCGTGTTGAGCAGGCCACAGAGCAAGGCAGCATCACCACCGGGCCGGATGAACAGGTGCTGGTCGGCCATGGCGGCGGTTTCGCTGCGCCGGGGATCGACCACCACCAGGCGACCACCGCGCCCGCGCAGGGCCTTCAGACGCTTCTCCACATCTGGCACGGTCATGATGCTGCCATTGGAGGCCAGCGGGTTGCCGCCGAGGATCAGCATGAAGCCTGTGTGGTCGATATCCGGGATTGGCAGCAGCAGGCCGTGGCCGTACATCAGGTGGCTGGTCAGGTGCTGTGGCAACTGATCGACCGACGTGGCAGAGAAGCGATTGCGGGTCTTGAGCAGGCCAAGGAAGTAGTTGCTGTGGGTCATCAGCCCATAGTTGTGCACGCTCGGATTGCCTTGATAGACAGCCACCGCATTGCGCCCGTGGGCCTGCTGGACCGCCCAGAGCCTGTCGGCAGCCAGGGCAAAGGCCTCGTCCCAGTCGATCGGCTGCCACTCGCCGCCTACGCGCCGGTGAGGCTGTCGCAGGCGGTCGGGATCGTTCTGGATGTCCTGCAGGGCCACCGCCTTGGGGCAGATGTGCCCCCGGCTGAACGGGTCCTCGGGGTCGCCCTTGATCGAACTGATCAGCGCCCGCCCATCGTCTTCATGGCTGACTTCGATGTTCAGGCCGCAGATCGCTTCGCACAGGTGACAGGCACGGTGATGCAGGGTCTTGGTCATGGCCGCCTCTGCCTTGTTGTTGTCAGGAGTCTTCGAGCAACGACTATGCCCGCAGCCCTTGCCCCCGGCCAGCGCGCTTCGCGGCGTGAATCCCGCGACATCAGGCGCACGATTCACCACAGGCATTTGCCAAATTGCCGACAAGCCGTGTACAACCTTCTGTAGCAAATAAAAAACAGCTCGGGCTCGGGGTCAAGACACCCTTTGCAACATCCTTGGAGACGAGCCGCTGTTTCCCCTCTTGGTTTCAGGCGACATTTAATTATAGTATTGCGCCTTTCCCCATTTCGTCCGCCCCGTGCGGCTTACGCCGCAGGTCACTCCCGTTGTCAAAAAAAACCATACGGTCGACCTGCATACCGTTGCAGATAAGGTAGTCAATCATGAGCGCTAGGCACTTTCTCTCCCTGCTGGATTTCACCGCCGACGAATTGCTCGGTGTGATCCGCCGAGGCATCGAGCTGAAGGACCTGCGCAAGCGAGGCGTGCTGTTCGAACCCCTGAAGAACCGTGTGCTGGGCATGATTTTCGAGAAGTCTTCGACCCGTACCCGCGTGTCGTTCGAAGCCGGCATGATCCAGCTCGGTGGCCAGGCCATCTTCCTTTCGCCCCGCGATACCCAGCTGGGCCGTGGCGAGCCGATCGGTGACAGCGCCATCGTGCTGTCGAGCATGCTCGACGTGGTGATGATCCGTACCCACGCCCACAGCACCCTGACCGAGTTCGCCGCCAAATCCCGGGTACCGGTGATCAACGCCCTGTCCGACGAGTCGCATCCGTGCCAGCTGCTGGCCGACATGCAGACCTTCCTCGAGCACCGCGGCCCGATCCAGGGCAAGACCGTGGCCTGGATCGGCGACGGCTTCAACATGTGCAACTCCTACATCGAAGCGGCCAGGCAGTTCGATTTCCAGCTGCGCATCGCCTGCCCCGAAGGCTACGAGCCCGATCCACGCTTCATGGCCCTGGGTGGCGACCGCGTGCAGATCATCCGCGATCCGCAGGAAGCCGTGCGTGGTGCGCACCTGGTCACCACGGATGTCTGGACTTCCATGGGTCAGGAAGAGGAAACTGCACGGCGCCTGGCGCATTTTGCGCCTTACCAGGTCACCCGCGCGCTGCTCGACCTGGCGGCACCCGACGCCCTGTTCATGCACTGCCTGCCCGCCCACCGGGGTGAGGAAATCAGCCATGACCTGCTCGACGACCCTCGTTCGGTCGCCTGGGACCAGGCTGAAAACCGCTTGCATGCACAGAAGGCCCTTCTCGAATTCCTTGTAGAACCGGCTTACCACCACGCATGAGTCAACCCCTACTGCTCAACCTGCGCAACCTCGCCTGCGGCTATGGCGACCAGCGCATCGTCCAGAACCTCAACCTGCACCTGAACGCAGGCGACATCGGTTGCCTGCTGGGTTCCTCGGGTTGCGGCAAGACCACTACCCTTCGCGCCATCGCCGGTTTCGAGCCGGTGCACGAGGGTGAGATCCAGCTGGCCGGCGAAGTGATTTCCCGCGCGGGCTTCACCCTGGCGCCGGAGAAACGCCGCATCGGCATGGTGTTCCAGGACTACGCCCTGTTCCCGCACCTGACCGTGGCGCAGAACATCGCGTTCGGCATCGCCAAACACCCGCGCCAGGCCCAGGTGATCGAAGAGATGCTCGACCTGGTCAAACTCGGCGGCCTCGGCGGGCGTTACCCGCACGAGCTGTCGGGTGGCCAGCAACAGCGTGTCGCCCTGGCGCGTGCGCTGGCACCTGAGCCACAACTGCTGCTGCTCGACGAGCCGTTCTCCAACCTCGATGTGGAACTGCGCCGACGCCTGAGCCACGAAGTGCGCGACATCCTCAAGAGCCGTGGCACAAGCGCCATCCTGGTCACCCATGACCAGGAAGAAGCGTTTGCGGTCAGCGACCACGTCGGTGTGTTCAAGGAAGGCCGGCTGGAGCAGTGGGACACGCCCTACAACCTGTATCACGAACCACAGACGCCGTTCGTGGCCAGTTTCGTCGGCCAAGGCTACTTCATCCGTGGCCAGATGAGCAGCCACGAAGCGGTCAGTACCGAACTGGGCGAGCTGCGTGGCAACCGTGCCTACACCATGGCGCCGGGCAGCTCGGTGGATGTGCTGCTGCGCCCCGATGACATCGTGCCGGCGCCGGGCAGCGCGCTGCAGGCAAACATCGTGGGCAAGAGCTTCCTTGGCGCGTCGACGCTGTACCGTTTGCAGCTGCCCACTGGCAGCCAGCTCGAAGCAATCTTCCCGAGCCATATCGACCACCAGGTGGGTGAGCATGTGGGGATTGCGGTGAAGGCCGATCACCTGGTGCTGTTCCCGGTACCGGGCAGTGTCGCGACTCAACTGGCGCGCCAGGAGAACGGGGTTCGCCGCTACAGCTCGGCGACCTGATTGCACAACCCTGGGGCTGCTTTGCAGCCCTTTCGCGACGCAAGGCCGCTCCCACAGGTGATCGCAATACTCCTGTGGGAGCGGCCTTGCGTCGCGAAAGGGTCGCAGAGCGGCCCCAGCTAGTTCAGCCTCTACCAATCCCGGCAAACTTGCCCTGGGTATGCTCCGCCAGCACCACCGCCGCCAATTCGACCTCCAGCCCCCGCCGCCCGGCGCTGACATGAACGGTTGCAAAATTCTGCGCCGAATCATCGATGAAGGTACGCAGGCGCTTCTTCTGCCCCAACGGGCTGATCCCGCCCACCAGGTAACCCGTCGCCCGCTGAGCCGCAGCCGGGTCAGCCATTTCGCACTTCTTCACCCCAGCTGCATGGGCCAGGGCCTTCAGGTCCAGCGTTCCCACTACCGGTACCACCGCCACCAGCAACTCGCCCTTTTCGCTGCTCGCCAGCAAGGTCTTGAATACCTGCTGCGGATCGAGCCCAAGCTTTTCCGCTGCTTCCAGCCCGTATGACGCTGACTTGGGGTCATGTTCGTAACTGTGCACGCGATGTTCGGCGCGGGCTTTTTTCAGCAGGTCGAGTGCGGGGGTCATGCAGTGCTCCGGTCTGGGACAGGTCGCGGCTACTTTAGGGCAATTCCTACATCCCAGCCAGCCGATGACTTACGCCGCCCTCTACTTCGGGCATCAGGCATTGATACACGCGACCAAAACGTGACTACCCGTTCACTTTCGACCTTTGACATCAGCGTTTCTTGTCTATATTTTTTCGTTTCTGAATAAATGGTGCCCTTTTAAGGTGCGCTTTTTAATATCCGCCTGAGGTCACCGGGGAAAGACACCAGGCTTTGCTGTCGAGCGCTTTGCGCCTCACAACAAAAACAACGAGGTCATACATGACGACTGCTCTACGCGAACCCACACTGTCCAGCCAATGCCTGGCCGAGTTCCTCGGCACCGCCTTGCTGATCTTCTTCGGTACCGGTTGCGTCGCCGCGCTCAAAGTCGCTGGCGCCAGCTTCGGCCTTTGGGAAATCAGCATCATCTGGGGCGTCGGCGTGAGCATGGCGATCTACCTCACTGCCGGCATCTCCGGCGCGCACCTGAACCCGGCTGTGAGCATCGCACTCACCTTGTTCGCCGGCTTCGACAAGCGCAAGTTGCCGTTCTATGCGCTGGCCCAGATCTGCGGCGCGTTCTGCGGGGCGGCACTGGTCTACACCCTCTACAGCAGCCTGTTCTTCGATTTCGAACAGGCCCATGCCATGCTCCGCGGCAGCACCGAGAGCCTCGAATTGGCCTCGGTATTCTCGACCTATCCGCACCCGTCGCTTTCCACTGGCCAGGCGTTTCTGGTCGAAGTGGTGATCACCGCGATCCTGATGTCCGTGATCATGGCCCTCACCGATGACAACAATGGCCTGCCGCGGGGCGCCATGGCGCCGTTGCTGATCGGCCTGCTGATTGCCGTGATCGGCAGCGCCATGGGCCCGCTGACCGGCTTTGCGATGAACCCAGCCCGCGATTTCGGGCCAAAATTGATGACCTTCCTGGCCGGCTGGGGCGAAATCGCCTTCACTGGCGGTCGGGACATTCCGTATTTCCTGGTTCCGGTGTTCGCACCCATCCTCGGCGCTTGCCTGGGGGCCGCGACCTATCGCGGCCTGATCGCGCGCAATCTGCCGGCGGCGCAAAACGCCAGCGCCGAGACAACCGACAATCGCCAGGGCGATACTCAAGTCAACTGATGCTGGCGCCCTGAACTCCTCTTTTGCAAGGCCTAAGACCATGACAGACACCCAGGATAAGAACTACATCATCGCCCTGGACCAGGGCACCACCAGCTCGCGGGCGATCATCTTCGACCGCGATGCCAATGTGGTGGGCACCTCGCAGCGCGAGTTCGCCCAACACTACCCGCAAGCTGGCTGGGTCGAGCACGACCCGATGGAGATCTTCGCCACCCAGAGCGCGACCATGGTCGAGGCCTTGGCCCAGGCCGGCATCAGCCATGCCCAGGTTGCCGCGCTGGGCATTACCAACCAGCGTGAAACCACCGTGGTGTGGGACAAGGAAACCGGCCGCCCGGTGTACAACGCCATCGTCTGGCAGTGCCGCCGCAGCACCGAGATCTGCGCCCAGCTCAAGCGTGATGGCCATGAAGCGTACATTCGTGAAGCCACCGGCCTGGTCACCGACCCGTACTTCTCCGGCACCAAGCTGAAGTGGATCCTCGACAATGTCGAAGGAGCCCGCGAACGCGCCGAGCGCGGCGAACTGCTGTTTGGCACCATCGATACCTGGCTGATCTGGAAGTTCTCCGGCGGCAAGGTGCATGTCACCGACTACACCAATGCCTCGCGCACGCTGATGTTCAACATCCACAGCCTGCAGTGGGACGACAAGCTGCTGGAAATCCTCGGCATCCCGCGGCAGATGCTGCCTGAAGTGCGCCCTTCTTCGGAAGTGTACGGTCATACCAAGAGCGGTATCGCCATTGCCGGTATCGCCGGCGACCAGCAGTCGGCGCTGTTCGGCCAGATGTGCGTGGAGCCGGGCCAGGCCAAGAACACCTACGGCACCGGCTGCTTCCTGCTGATGAACACCGGCGACAAGGCCGTGAAGTCTTCCCATGGCCTGCTCACTACCATCGCCTGCGGCCCGCGAGGCGAGGTGGCCTATGCCCTGGAAGGCGCGGTCTTCAACGGCGGCTCCACCGTACAATGGCTGCGTGACGAGCTGAAGATCGTCAATGACGCCCTGGACACCGAATACTTCGCCAGCAAGGTCAAGGACAGCAACGGCGTGTACCTGGTCCCGGCCTTCACTGGCCTCGGTGCCCCGTACTGGGACCCGTACGCCCGGGGCGCGCTGTTCGGCCTGACCCGCGGTGTGAAGGTCGACCATATCATTCGTGCCGCGCTGGAATCGATCGCCTACCAGACCCGCGACGTCCTCGACGCCATGCAGCAGGACTGTGGCGAACGCCTGTCGGAACTGCGCGTTGACGGTGGCGCGGTGGCCAACAACTTCCTCATGCAGTTCCAGGCCGACATCCTCGGCACCTGCGTGGAGCGCCCGCAGATGCGCGAAACCACCGCCCTCGGCGCCGCCTACCTGGCTGGCCTGGCCTGCGGTTTCTGGAGCGGCCTGGAGGAACTGCGCGACAAGGCGATCATCGAGCGCGAGTTCAGCCCGCAACTGGATGAAGCGCAGAAAGAGAAACTGTATGCCGGCTGGAAGAAGGCCGTCGACCGCACCCGTGACTGGGAAGATCACGAGGTGTGAAGCAAAGGGGGCCGCAATGCGGCCCCATCGCCTACTGGCCGTAGTCCCCTTCCTACGGCATCATTGCAGAATTTGTCCGGCAGCCCCAAAGGACCGCCCATGAATCTGCCCCCACGCCAACAACAAATCCTCGAACTGGTGCGCGATCGCGGCTACGTCAGTATCGAAGAAATGGCGCAGCTGTTCGTCGTTACCCCGCAAACCATCCGACGCGACATCAACCAGCTCGCCGAACTCAATCTGCTGCGCCGCTACCACGGCGGCGCTGCCTATGATTCGAGTGTCGAGAACACCACCTACGCCATGCGTGCGGACCAGATGCGCGACGAGAAGCAACGCATCGCCGAAGCCATTGCGCAGCAGATTCCCGACCATGCCTCGCTGTTCATCAACATCGGCACAACCACCGAATCGATTGCCCGGGCGCTGCTCAACCACAGTCACCTGAAGGTGATTACCAACAACCTGCACGTGGCCGCGATTCTCGCCTCCAAGGACGACTTCGAGGTGTTGGTGGCCGGTGGCACGGTACGCCGAGATGGTGGCGTGGTAGGTCAGGCCAGTGTCGACTTCATCAATCAGTTCAAGGTTGATTTTGCGTTGGTCGGCATCAGCGGGATCGACGAAGACGGTAGCTTGCTCGACTTCGATTACCAGGAGGTGCGAGTGTCCCAGGCGATCATCGCCAATGCCCGCCAGGTGGTGCTTGCCGCCGACTCCAGCAAGTTCGGGCGCAATGCCATGGTGCGCCTGGGGTCGATCAGCCTGGTCGATTGTCTGGTGACTGACCAGGCGCCTTCACTTGGCCTGAGCCAGTTGCTGAATCAGCACAAGATTCGGCTTGAGGTGGTGTGAGGGCTGGCAGGTCCCCGCCGACAGGTTTGCAGCGCCGATAAGATCGAGCGCCGCCCGCGCGGCGCTCGATCTCACAGGCGCTACAAAACTCGAGCCGACCACCCAGAATTTTCATAAATGTTCACTTCCATGTCATCTGATCAGTTTTTTCTATAAAGACTGACTGGATAACGGCTTGCTGTTGCGCTAGTATTTTCGAAAACGAACATAAATGTTCATATTCGATTCGAACAGCACCAGGAGGCCTTGCCCGTGTCCCAGCCCGTTTCGTCCCAGCCCCCAGTCGCCGACTGCTATGACCTTGCCGTGATCGGCGGTGGCATCAATGGCGTGGGCATCGCTGCAGACGCCGCTGGCCGCGGCCTCAAAGTTTTCCTCTGCGAAAAGGACGACCTGGCCCAGCACACCTCCTCCGCCAGCAGCAAACTGATCCACGGCGGCCTGCGCTACCTGGAACACTACGAATTTCGCCTGGTGCGCGAAGCCTTGGCCGAGCGCGAGGTGTTGCTGGCCAAGGCGCCGCATATCGTCAAACCGATGCGCTTCGTGCTGCCACACCGCCCGCACCTGCGCCCTGCCTGGATGATCCGCGCTGGCCTGTTTCTCTACGACCACCTGGGCAAGCGCAAGCGCCTGGGCGCCTCGCGCAGCCTGCGCTTCGGCCCGGGCTACCCGCTCAAGCCGGCAATAACCCGTGGCTTCGAATACGCCGACTGCGCTGTCGATGACGCCCGCCTGGTAGTACTCAACGCCATGGCTGCCCGCGAGCATGGCGCCCACATCCACACCCGCACCCGCTGCCTGCGCGCCGAACGTGTGGATGGCCTGTGGCAGGTGGAACTGCAGCATGCCGATGGCAGCCTGCAAACAATCCGTGCCCGCGCGCTGGTCAACGCCGCCGGGCCCTGGGTGGCCAGCTTCATCAAGGACGACCTCAAACTCAGTGCGCCCTACGGCATCCGCCTGATCCAGGGCAGCCACATCATCGTGCCGCGCCTGTACGAAGGCGAACAGGCCTACATCCTGCAGAACGAAGATCAGCGCATCGTATTCTGCATTCCGTACCTGGACCGCTTCACCCTGATCGGCACCACCGACCGCGAATACAGCGGCGATCCGGCCAAGGTGGCGATCACCGAGCAGGAAACCGATTACCTGCTGAAGGTGGTGAACGAGCACTTCAATCACCAGCTGAGCCGCAGCGATATCCTGCATACCTATTCGGGCGTGCGCCCACTGTGCAACGACGAATCGGACAACCCGTCGGCGGTGACCCGCGATTACACCCTGGCACTATCCGCTGGCGAAGGCGAGGCACCGTTGCTATCGGTGTTCGGCGGCAAACTCACCACCTACCGCAAGCTCGCCGAATCGGCCATGGCCGAGCTGAAGCCATTCTTCGAGCACCAGCGCGGCAGCTGGACCGCCACTGCGCCATTGCCGGGCGGCGAAGACATGAGCAGCGTGCAGGCCCTGGTCGATGCATTGCTGGCTCGTCACGGCTGGCTACCCGTGGCCATTGCCAAACGCTGGGCGCAAACCTACGGTTCCCGGGTCTGGCGGCTGCTCGAAGGCGCCCAAGGCCCCGACGACCTTGGCCAGGCCATCGGTGCCGGGCTCTTTGCACGCGAAGTGGACTACCTGGTGCGCGAAGAGTGGGCGCAGTACGCGGCCGACATTCTGTGGCGTCGCAGCAAGTTGGGCCTTTTCACCACAGACCAGGAGCAGCAGGCACTGGCCAACTATCTGCAGACTGCAAGCGCGGCGACCCGCGCAGCCTGAGCGGCGCCTGGCGTGCTCAGGCTTCAGCCCGGCTTGCTCCAGCGCTCGTAGGCTTCCTGCGCCAGGCGCTCGATCAGCCCGCGCTCAGTCCGATTGAAGTCCTGCGTAATCCCTTCACAGCGCTGGACGAACGCCCAGTCATCGATCACACCTTCATCGGCTTGAGCCTGCAGGCCCTCCATACGCCGATGAAGCGGCTGCAGCACTTCCTCGAAGCGTTCGTTGTAGTAGCTACGGGCAAAACGCGCCCAGAATGGCCGCTGCGCCAAGGACGCGATCAGTGCTTCGGCCGTTTCAGCCTGGAGCACCTGGTCCTGGGCCTGCAATAGATCGCTGACCGTCACGTTGGCCTCCGTCGGATAATGCATGTCGTCCACTTCGACCGGCAGCGCGAGTGCTCGCGCCAGTTGCAATCGGTAGAACAATCTGACTTCCACTTCATCGACCTGTGCACTTGGACGGCTGTGCATCTGCTGTATATGCAGCGTGGCCAGACGGTCCACTTCGTCCAGCCGAAACAAACTACGTGCCAATCTCAGCAAGCGCAGTTCGACCTCGCTGCCCGCCGCGTCCTCGACTGCACGCTCCACTTGCACGCCGATTTCCAGTTGTTCGAGGATCAACAGCAGCCTGTCTTCGCAGGTGCGTGGCCCCGATGCTTCCAGGAATAACTGCTGGCGTACTTGTTCATGTTGCTCGCAGGCTTCCAGCACCCGCCAGATCCGCCCCCGGTAATGCCCGGAATGCCGGCTGAAGTCATCAGTGCGCGCAAAATCGGCGAGGAAACGGAAAAGTCCGGTGGACTGCGGTTCGTCTCGCAGGCTGTTCCAGATCGCCCTTCGGCGCTGGTGGTCGCTGCCTACTGGCACACCCGCCCAGTCCTCGAACAGCCGATCGTCCACCGGGTAGTGCCGCGCCGATGCGGAACCGCGTGCACCGGATGCCACGCCGCGGGCTTCATCGAGCAAGGCCTCGTCCGCCTCGTCCAGCGGGTTGTCATGCAGCGAAAAGCGCTGCACTTGCAGACGCAGTTGCTGCACATCCCGACGCAGTTGCGCTATGCGGTTGTTACGCAGGTCGACGTGCGCACGCAACGATACCCGGCCTGGAAGTTCCTGCAACGCAGTGGCGTTCAAGCTGACATGGCGCAAGTAGTTCAGGCTGGTCAGTATCGGTGCTCGCCCCAGGGGGTTGTTGCCAAGGTCCAGCCATTGCAGTGACCTCAACTCGATCAGCCGCCGCTCTGCAACGTCATCCATGACGATTCGGTTGCCCTGAAAATTCAATTCCCGGAGCCTGGACATCTGTGCGAGCCCGCTGGGGATAGTCGTCAACTGGTTGTCGGAGAGGTCCAGCTCCACCAGGTTCGGAAAACGCTCGAGGAATGCACCCGTGACCTCCGTCAGGTGCAAATCGCGCAATACCAGGCGCTGGACATGGTCGAAGCGTATGGCCTGGGGCAGCTCGGGCAAGCGGCCTATCCGTTCGCCCTCGATGACCAGAATATAATCACCGTTGACATCGGTGAGCTTGCGTCTCCAGCTCCGTCGCAATGCGGTTGCGACGCGGCGTCGGCGCATGCTGTCCAGCGGGTTGCTGCTGTCGCTGCGCCAATCGCGCAAGGTTCGGCGCAAATCCGCAAGCTGCTCCTGCAGCGCGGTGAAATGCTCCCATACACCTACCCCGCGGCTTCGCAAATCGGCCAGGTAGGCATCGAGCCCGTAGTCGTCCAAGGTCGGGAATATTTGATGAATCGCACGCGCCAAGGCTCTGCCACCGCTTGGCCCACGCCCGCTCAACGGATACCCCAGGCGCCCGTCCCCTAGCCGTAGCGGCGGCCGCAAACCCACGCCTTGAGTAGCCATTCCACACATTCGCGCCGCTTGAGGGCGGTTCTGGCACGCTACCTCTGCCAAGCGCTCACCCAATGCCCGAGGACTCAGAGCTGCGTCACCCAGCCCGTCTTTTTGCTCATCATCCAGCGCCGCCAACAGTGCCCGCAGGTATGAACCAGGGGTTGTTTGCTGGACATGCCGGTAGCCGTCTTCGAGCCGCACGATGCAGCGTACGTCCTCACTCGACTGTGTGCCGATGCTGGCCAGTAACCGCCCGCCGGCGGTGCCTTCGCGCAGTTCAACGCGTGTGGTCGATGGCCACGCCACCTCCCGCTCGAGCAAGCCCAGCGCGAGGCGTTCGGTATCGGCATTGACCCACCGATCAAGCCGCAAACCTGCACAGGCACGGTCCAGCCGGCTTTGCCGAGAAGACCAGCGTGCACGCTCTGCGACAACCAGCGGAATGCGCAGTTTCTCAGTCAGCATGTCCAACTGTTCACCGCTGCACTGGCTCAGCAATTCACGGGTGCAACGCATCGACAAGCCGGCGAACGATCGGCGCAGAAGCCGCTCTGTAGCGTTGGGCCTGATTTGCCGGGAGGCGACGTGGCGAGCAAGCCCCGCCGCATCCAGGTCGGGATACAGCTCGTGAGCCTGATACATTTCCAGGGCGTCCAGCAAACGAGCCGGGGCCCCCACGTTCTCCACATGCAGACGACGTATCTGGTCTTCGCCAGACCCGATTACCTGCAACAGGTACTCACAGGTAGCATCAGGCAAGTCGGCCAGCTGAGCACCCAGCCTGCGTACCAGGTTACCCGCCCCGTTCCAATGCTGTGGAGACTCCAGCTCATGGCGCCAACCGCCGCTGCCGTTTCCCTGAACCCTGGGTCTGTACGCCTCGGGGCGCCGTGGATGCTCGACTCGCGATGTCCCATCTTCTGGGGCATCGACTACCCGATAGCGGGTTTCTTCCACATGCCACAGCCATTCGTGGGCACCGCCAACATCCCGTGGCTCTGCCTGGTAACCGTGCAAGTCCGCTGCCTGCAACCTGATCTTTCCACCCGTGGCACGCACTGGCACCAGTTCGTCGACAAAGGCCACCCGCCGAAGCGATTGCACGGCAAGCTGACTACCTTTGGCGATCAATGCACCCACGACCAGATTCTCGGCAACATCGAACAGGTGGTTCATCGCCCCTTCGCGGTCACCGATGCGCCAATCTTGATAGCCTTCGTATACCTCACTGGCGATCTGTACCCCGTTGGTGACCATCATTACCTCGCCAAGCACCGGTACGAACAAACCCGCCAGGCTGGCCAGGTTGAAGCCCAGTTCGATGTAGCCCTGCAGACGAGCGTATCGCTCCTGTTCGTCTTCATCTTCCGTGGACACAGCCAGCACTTTGGCATCATCGAAGATTTTCGCGAGGTACAGGTCGCGCATGTGCTCGAAAGCAGGTTTGTCTACCGCTACATGGCGCCCATCGAGCTCCGCCCCTTGGGCAGAAGCTTCTTTGACCCGCTCGGCCAGCAGACGGTGAAAATCGTTACGGTCACGTTCACTGACGAATCGCGTGAAGAACCTGCGGTACGCTGGGTCGAGCAGACGCCGCCCTAGAAATCCATAGAGTGCATCCCAACCGGCATGACAGGTCACTGCAGCGCTGGGGTCGCCCGGGATCCACAGCATCACCGAGGTCAGCGGCTGATCAGGCGTCGGGTGCAACTCCACCGTCAAGATCCCCCGCATGCAGCGCCCGAGCAGGTATGGCTGTCGAGCAATGACCCTGGTCCTCACTGACGGTACGACTGCTTGCGTAGCAAGCATGGGCAGTACAGACAGATAGGCGTGTTCGTCGATCTCGCCTTTCATCGCCGCGATCCGCACCGCGACCTCCATGTTGGTCCGCAGATTGGCATCGATCAGCGCGTTCAAGTGCGCCTGCCCCGCATCATCCTCCGGGCTGAGTTGTGCGTTGAGCAGAGCCTGGTAGCGCCCTCCCACATCGATCCGTCGGCAGACCGCAGCGAATGCGGTGAAACTCAACAACAAGCGCTTGCCCTTGCGGTCAACCAACTCACCGGAGCGGTTGATCGAGGGACGGGTCTCGCCGATCTTGAAATTATGCAGCGCGGCAGACAGTAACGTCTGTTTCGAGCGGCGCAGGTGGGTGGGCATGTAAAGTACCGGCGAACCGGAGGGAAGAATGGCCCGCCGGGTAATGCATACCCAACTGCGGGCTACATCGATATGGCCGTGGCCAATGCGCTCCAGCTCGGTTTGCAAGCACTGCTCGGCGAACGCCCGCAACGGCGGTATGTGGCTGAACACCAGATCGAGCCTGCGGGTCTGCTCCTCCTGACGACGAAGCGCCAGGCGCAGGGCATGCAGCCGGTCTTGCTGGTGATGATCGACCAGCCAGCGGGGCAACCGGCTGGCGATCAACTCGTCGATGGTGTCGTCTGTGGTGTGAATGTCGGTCATTGCGGGTCCTCAGGTAGAACGCCTAGAGGACCATGCGGCAGGTCTGGCAGGGCGCTGGATAAATGCCACCCGCAAGCCATGTAACTATCTACTGCCTGGTGAAGGTTTGTCGGTAGTGCACTAAGGGCTCCCGTTACCAGGACCTATCCCGATGCCCGATATCACTTTCGCTGCAGACTCGATCGACGGCCTGATTGCCAATCGCCTTCCCGACTGGCTATGCCGCGCGTCCCCCGCCCACTTGCGCGCCTTGCATCAAGCCTTGAAACGGCAAAACACAGCGACTGACCAGTTAGGGGCCGTACTGAACGCCATACCGACCCCGCAAGCCTTCGCCAGCCCGTTGCTCAAGCAAGCGCTGGCAGCCAACACGCTTGCCGACATCGATGAGCAGTCCAGCCAGCTGGTGATTTCAGAGCTCGTGATACGCCCCCCGATTTCAGCAGGTGTGCCACCATCGAGTTACCGGCTCATCCACAGGAGCAACTTGCTGAGTTCGGCACTGCACAATTTTCACCTTCGCGAAACCACCCCCTCGGCCTCTCGCCAGGGATGGCTGGAATCAGCGGATGGGACACCACTACCCTTATCGTTCGAGAAATTCGCTGAACTGTGCCGCACCCTGGACCTCGGGGGTGGCTACCAGGCTGTGCTCCTGGGGCTGCTGCAACCAAGCGACCAGCCCGGCGATGCCCCTAACCAACGCAAGCGAGCCGTGGAGCGTCTGTTCGAGCAAAGCTTCAGCGCGCATCTTGAAGTCGCGGTGCGCCTGGCCGCGCTCAAGGGCGAACTCGACGAGCGAAGCTATTTGCAGATGCTGCCAGTGATCTCGCAACCCGCCATCGTCCCGCCATTGCCAGATGTGTCGCAGGCGCGTCAGTTGTATCTGCTGGGCAAGCAAATACGTGGTGTTGTGGCAGTGGAGGTGCGCCCGAAGGCAGGTGCCGAGGTGAACGCGGTCATTGCCTGGGTTCCCGGTGACCCGCACGGCCCGACAAGCCGCTATGCCTCGTGGCAGGCGCTGTATGATGCGCTTGCCGGCCGACTGCGCGAACGCCCGTACCAGCGCTTCTTCCAGCGCTTCGTCAGCATGCGTGACCAGCCAGTATTCTTCACCACCCTCAATGGGTTACTGGCAGCCACCGCGGCCCCCGCCAGCGTCGAACTCGATGGCCGCAACATGGCGCTGGAGCTGCCGCTGTTCGAGCACTTGCGCAAGCAACGGATCGATACATTGATCGATGATGCGAGGGTGCTAGCCGTTTCCACGGACGCTGAAGACGAAAACGATCGGCGCACACGCCTGCGAGGTTACCTGACCGCCGGGCTGGATCTTGCAGGGCTGGCAGCGCTGTTCGTGCCAGTACTGGGTGAAATCATGCTGGCAGTCAACGCGGCGCAGATCGCCGATGAGGTATACGAAGGCTACGAGGACTGGCGCCTGGGTGATCGCCAGGGTGCGCTCGACCACCTTTTTGGCGTGGCCGAATCCGTTGTGCTTGGGGCAGTGATAGCCAAAGCCGGTCAAGTTGCAGTCAACTCGTTACGGCGTGTGGCCTTTGTCGACGACCTGGTGCCCATTTGTACCAGAGAGGGTGCAGTGAAACTGACTGGGCAGGACCTGCAGGCTTACCAGGTCGATGCCACCGATCTACCGGCAGGGCAGAAAACCCAGCGAGATGACGGTTGGCGCCTGAATCTGCATGAGGGCGCCTATATCGTGAACAAAGACGCCAGCGAAGAGGCCTGGCACATCGTCCATCCACAGCGTGCCCAGGCCCATGCGCCACGGTTGGCGCATAACGACAGCGGTGGTTGGTGGCATGAACTGGAGGCGCCGCAGCACTGGCAGGGGGCTGCCTACCTGTTGCAGCGCCTGAGCAGCAAGTTGGCCATGGTTTCCGAGGCCACCGCGGATGACCTGCTATTCACTACAGGCCTGAGTGAGGAGCAGCTTCGTGGTTTGCATGTCGAGGGCGCGAGTGCGCCCGCACGACTGCTCGATGCACACGCGCGGCATCAGGCACATGCAGCCAGACCCGAGCTCAAGGGGGACGCGTTCGAGGCGCATCTGCGTGCAAGCGAAGCTTCAGCAAACCTTGATGAAGGCGTATTGATGCGTGACTTCCCGGGCCTGACGCTGCGCGCTGCCAGAGAACTGTTGAGCCACACCAGTACCGAGCAGGCGGCAACGCTTTCCGGCCGCGGACGGGTACCGTTGAGCCTGGCCGAACGCACCCGCTGGCATCTGCGCGAGGCACGCCTGGACCGAGCCTGCGCTGGCTTGCGCCAGCCCCAAGCGGTCAATGCCGACACCCAACGTCTGGCAATGGGCCTGATCGAAGACCTCGCCCCCTGGCCTGCGACGGTGCGCGTAGAGTTGCGCGATGAGGCACTGCAAGGCCCTGTGCTGATCAAGTCATCTGGCGAACAAGCCACCCAGGTGAGGCGTATCGTCGCCAACGCGCAGGGGTATCGATTGCTCGATGGCCCAGGCGCGGCCTCGGCAAGCGATGGCGACAGCCTGCTACGCGCGCTGCAACTGAGCCTCGACGCCCCTCAGCGCGCCACACTTGGGGTTGCCGGCACCGACGAACGGCAACTGCGCGATTTGCTGTCAAGAACCGCCAGCGGTGACCGCGAACGCATTGCGGCCGTGCTGGGCATGACCCCCATCGGCCGAGGGATTCGATTGCCCCGTCGCCTTGGCGATGGGCGCCTGGGCTACCCGTTGAGCGGTCGCATGGGGCAAGGTCGACAGGCCTGCCGGCGGGGTATCCAGCAGATCTTTCCCACCCTTGACGATACTCAACTGGACCAGTATCTGCTGCCTCTGTTGAACCAAGAGGTCAACCTGTGGGACCACTACCGTGGCCTGCAGCGGCAGTTGGCCGCGCTGCGGAGCAACCTGCGTGAATGGCGCCAGCAATCGGTCAACCCCTTGCATGCGTGGCGCCGCAGGAAAGTTGCAGATGCGCTACGTCGTTGCTGGCGGCGCAAACTGGTTGGGCTCGATGGCGAATACATGCTGCGGATTTCCGGCGAGGCCATCGATGAGCTACCCAGATTGCCAGCCAGTGTAAGCTTCGCGCATGTACGCCGCCTCACCTTGCGCAAGATGAACCTGCAGCGGGTGGAGCCGGAGTTCCTCGAACGCTTCCCCAACCTGATCGAGCTGAACCTCAGCGGCAACCAGCTGGAGCAGATCCCGTCGGGGCTCGAGCGTCTGACTCAGCTCAGGCAGCTGGATCTATCGGCTAACAGCATTGTCCTCAACAACCTGGGGCAGGCGCAATTGGGTGCGCTGACACGCTTGCACACCCTGGACCTGAGCCATAATCCGCTGGGCCAGCCACCGCGGGTCAGGCACCTCAGGTTCATGCGCAGGGTTCTGGTTCGGGGGGCTGGGCTGCAGAGCCTGCTTGACCCACCGGCGATGGTGCCCTGGGCTGGCTTGGCGGACTTTCGCGACAATCAGTTGCGAGATGTTCGCGACGAGCTACGTCAGCTGGGGGCAGGCTTGAACAGAGTGGCATTGCACGATAACCCTCTGGATGACGACAGCTTTTCCGCGTTGACGTCGATCGCAGGCACCTCGGCAGGCAGAAGGGGTCACGGCTACCAGCACACCGCCCTTTCCACGGCGGTACGTAATGACTGGGTTGGCAGTGCGAACCAGGCACTGCGTACCAAGCGTGAAAATTTGTGGGACCTTTTGCAAGCCGAGCCCGGGTCGGAGCACTTGTTCCAGTTTCTCGCGGACTTCAGGAGTACCCATGAATACGTCGAGGCACCCTGGGAGTATCAGGACCGAGTCTGGGACATCCTCGAGGCCTGCCAGGAGCATGAGGTGCTGCGCCATTTCGTTTTCCAGGAAGCAGGCAGCGTCCGGTCATGCGAGGACCGGCTGCTTTACATCCTGAGTCAACTGGAAGTTGGCGTGCTGGCACAGGACGCGTTCGCAACGGGTGCACCGAGCGCTGTCGAGTCACGGCTGGTACGCCTGGGGCGCGCCTTGAGCCGGCTCGACCACGTTGACAGCATCGCCCTTCGTCGCTTCAGGGCCTTGGAGGAAGCGGACCGTACAGCTGCGCAGCCGCCGCGGTTGCCCGCGGATGAATACGAAACACGGCTGTACTATCGGATCAAGTTGCGACATCGCCTCGATCTGCCCCGCCAGCCCCACAGGATGAATTTCCCTCACACAGCCAGAGTGACAGCTGCCGATATCAGCGAGGCCGAGCGTGAAGTACTGCAAGCGGAACACCTCAACGACCTGGTCGACTCGCTGGCCATGCGACCCTTCTGGCACAACTATGTACATACCCAGCATACCGATCGCTTCACACTGCTGGCCGACCCGGTGCATGCGCGGCTCGAGGCTGAGCAAACATTGGTGGATAGCGGCAAGATCACCGAAGCGGAGTTTCTGACGCGGTCCGGGGCCTTGATGGCAGAATTGCAAAATGCCGAGCGGCAGCTGACCCGTGACTTGGCACAACAGGCATGCCAGCGCTGGGTATCCATTCGGATTCTCGACAGGGGTGTGGATGATTCGTTCGGAAACCCGAACGGCTGCGAAATTCCCTGAAACCGTCAAACCCGCGAGATTCGGGTGCATTGGGTCGACATCAAGGCTTGGCACGAGTCATGCTCTACACTTGGTAGCCGAATGCTCTCGCTTCTTGCGGTATTCGTTGAACGAAAGAGTCCGCCAACGGCTCCATAAAAAAAACAAACACGTCGAGGAAAATTTGATGCGTATCGTTCGTCATCTGTTGGGCGCAACCATCGCCGCCGCGATCATCGCTTCGCCAGCCATGGCCGAAGAACTGACCGGTACCCTTAAGAAGATCAAGGACTCGGGCACCATTACCCTGGGCCACCGCGACTCTTCCATTCCGTTTTCCTACCTGGCTGGCAAACCCGAGCCCGTGGGTTACTCCCATGACATCCAGCTGGCCGTGGTCGAGGCCCTGAAGAAGCAACTGGGTACCGACATCAAGGTCAGGTACAACCTGGTCACCTCCCAGACCCGCATCCCGCTGGTGCAGAACGGCACCGTGGACCTGGAGTGCGGCTCCACCACCAACAACGTCGAGCGCCAGCAGCAGGTCGGCTTCACCGTGGGCATCTTCGAAGTCGGTACCCGTCTGCTGACCAAGGTCAAAGATGGTCAGCCAGCCTACAAGGACTTCCCGGACCTGGCCGGCAAGAACGTGGTGACCACCGCCGGCACCACCTCCGAGCGCCTGCTCAAGGCGATGAACGCCGACAAGCAGATGAAGATGAACGTGATTTCCGCCAAGGACCACGGTGAAGCCTTCAACATGCTCGAAAGCGGCCGCGCCGTAGCCTTCATGATGGACGACGCCCTGCTCGCCGGTGAAATGGCCAAGGCGCGCAAGCCTTCCGACTGGGTCATCACCGGCACCCCGCAATCGTACGAAATCTACGGCTGCATGGTGCGCAAGGATGACGCCGCCTTCAAGAAAGCGGTCGATGATGCCATCGTCGGCTACTTCAAGTCGGGCGAAGTCAACAAGAGCTACGACAAGTGGTTCACCCAGCCGATCCCGCCTAAAGGCCTGAACCTGGGCTTCAAGATGAGCGACGAGCTGAAAAAACTGATCGCCGAGCCGACCGACAAAGCGGCAGACGAGAAGAAGTCCTGACCTCCAGTTAGTGGCCTGGTGCTCAAGCGCACGAATCAATTCTGCAGGCCACTCATTAGTGTCTAACCTTTCATCCGAGGGCGCCCGGCGCCCTTGGATGTTCGAAGGTGCCCGTGAAACAACCGTCTGAGGGGAAATCCCGATGAATTACAACTGGGACTGGGGCGTGTTCTTCAAGTCCACCGGCGTGGGCAGCGAGACCTATCTGGACTGGTACATCACCGGTCTGGGCTGGACCATCGCCATCGCCATCACCGCCTGGATCATCGCATTGCTGCTGGGCTCCGTCCTCGGCGTCATGCGCACCGTGCCGAACCGCCTGGTATCGGGCATCGCCACCGCCTACGTGGAGCTGTTCCGCAACGTGCCGCTGCTGGTGCAGCTGTTCATCTGGTACTTCCTGGTGCCGGACCTGCTGCCCGAAGGCCTGCAGGAGTGGTTCAAGCAAGACCTCAACCCGACCACCTCGGCGCTGATCAGCGTGGTCATCTGCCTGGGCCTGTTCACCGCTGCCCGCGTCTGCGAACAGGTGCGCACCGGCATCCAGGCGCTGCCTCGTGGCCAGGAAGCCGCCGCCCGCGCCATGGGCTTCAGCCTGCCGCAGATTTACAACAACGTGCTGCTGCCGCAGGCCTACCGGATCATCATTCCGCCGCTCACCTCGGAATTTTTGAACGTGTTCAAGAACTCCTCGGTGGCCTCGCTGATCGGCCTGATGGAACTGCTGGCGCAGACCAAGCAGACCGCCGAGTTCTCGGCCAACCTGTTCGAGGCCTTCACCCTGGCCACCTTGATCTACTTCACCCTGAACATGGGCCTGATGCTGCTGATGCGCATGGTCGAGAAGAAAGTCGCGGTGCCTGGCCTGATCTCCGTGGGGGGCAAGTAAATGGAAATGGATTTCAGCGAAATCATCCCTGCCCTGCCCGCCCTCTGGGACGGCATGGTCATGACCCTGCAACTGATGGTCATGGGCGTGGTAGGCGGTATCGTGCTGGGGACCATCCTGGCCTTGATGCGTCTGTCGTCGAGCAAGCTGCTGTCGCGTGTGGCCGGTGCCTACGTCAACTACTTCCGTTCGATCCCGCTGCTGCTGGTGATCACCTGGTTCTACCTGGCGGTACCGTTCGTGCTGCGCTGGATCACCGGCGAGGACACCCCGGTGGGTGCCTTCACCTCGTGCGTGGTGGCGTTCATGATGTTCGAGGCCGCGTACTTCTGCGAAATCGTCCGCGCCGGCGTGCAGTCGATCTCCAAGGGCCAGATGGGCGCCGCCCAGGCCCTGGGCATGACCTACGGCCAGACCATGCGCCTGATCATCCTGCCCCAGGCCTTCCGCAAAATGACCCCGCTGCTGCTGCAGCAGAGCATCATCCTGTTCCAGGACACCTCGCTGGTGTACACCGTGGGCCTGGTGGACTTCCTCAATTCGGCACGCTCCAACGGCGACATCATCGGGCGCTCCCATGAGTTCCTGATCTTCGCCGGGGTCGTGTACTTCGTCATCAGCTTCTCCGCTTCGTGGCTGGTCAAGCGCCTGCAAAAAAGGATCGCCGTATGATTTCCATCAAGAACGTCAACAAGTGGTACGGGGACTTCCAGGTGCTGACCGATTGCAGCACCGAGGTCAAGAAGGGTGAAGTGGTGGTCGTCTGCGGCCCGTCGGGCTCGGGCAAGTCGACCCTGATCAAGTGCGTCAACGCCCTGGAACCGTTCCAGAAAGGCGACATCGTGGTCGATGGCACCTCGATCGCCGATCCGAAGACCAACCTGCCAAAACTGCGCTCGCGGGTGGGCATGGTGTTCCAGCACTTCGAGCTGTTCCCGCACCTGACCATCACCGAGAACCTGACCATCGCCCAGCGCAAGGTATTGGGGCGCAGCGAGGCGGAAGCGACCAAGAAGGGCCTGGCCCTGCTCGAACGCGTAGGCCTCAGCGCCCACGCCAAGAAGCACCCAGGCCAGCTGTCTGGCGGCCAGCAGCAGCGCGTGGCGATTGCCCGTGCGCTGTCGATGGACCCGATCGTCATGCTGTTCGACGAACCCACCTCGGCGCTGGACCCGGAGATGGTCAACGAAGTGCTGGACGTGATGGTCGAACTGGCCCACGAAGGCATGACCATGATGTGCGTGACCCACGAAATGGGCTTCGCCCGCAAGGTGGCCAACCGGGTGATCTTCATGGACAAGGGCAACATCATCGAGGACTGCCAGAAGGAAGCCTTCTTCGGTGACCCGAGCGCCCGCCACGAACGCACCCAGCACTTCCTCAGCAAGATCCTGCAACACTGATTCGGCAACAACGGCACCGCTGCCAGGGTGAGCCCGGCAGCGGATGCTGGCCGTGACAAGGCCACTGTGATGAAATGCGATCCTTCGCTTCTTCTCCCTGCCAAGCCCGCCGTGAAATCCCGCCTGATTCGTCAATTGCTGCTGCCGCCCCTGATCATTCTGCTGATGGTCGGGCTGGGCATGGCTGGCTTTCTGATCAGCGAGAGTAACGGTATCCGCACCCTCAGCGAAAACGGCGAGCGTGCACTGGAACTGCATGCGCGCACGGTCGAAAGCGAAATCAGCAAGTACACTTACCTGCCGAGCCTGCTGGAGCTGGAAGACAGCGTCTCGCAGCTGCTCACCGACCCTGACGGCGCCAACCGGCAGGCCGTCAACGAATACCTCGAGGGCCTGAACCGCCGCAGCCGCAGCCGGGCGATCTTCGTGCTCGACACCAACGGCCGGGTGCAGGCCACCAGCAACTGGCGTGATGCCGACTCCTTCCTGGGTGAGGACCTGTCGTTCCGAGCCTATTTCCAGACCGCCGTGCGCGGCGAGCCGGGGCGTTTCTACGGCATCGGCAGCACCACTGGCGAGGCCGGCTACTACCTGGCCCATGGCCTGGAAGAACACGGCAAGGTGATTGGCGTGGCGGTGATCAAAGTGCGCCTGGACACCCTCGAAGAGCGATGGCAGCGTGCCCGCCTGGAAGCCTTCGTCAGCGACGAGAACGGCATCATCATCCTTTCCAGCGACCCGGCGCGGCGCCTGAAGTCGGTGCGCCCGCTGACCCCGCAGATAAAAGAGCGCCTGGCCCGCAGCCTGCAGTACTACTGGTGGCCACTGAACGAGCTGCAGCCGCTGGCCCGCGAAACCCTGGCCGATGGCGTGGAGAAACTGACCTTCCCGGCCAATGCCGAAACGGCCCAGGGCAAGCCCCACGAAGTGAGTTACCTGGCGCAGACCCGGCGCCTGGCCGATACGCCCTGGCACTTCACCCTGCTCACCCCCCTGCAGGACTTGCGCCGCGAATCCATGGTGCAGGGCATCCTGGTCGGCGTGGCCTTCGCCCTGCTGACGATCCTCGGCATCGCCTGGAACGAGCGGCGCAAGGTCGTTGCCACGCGCCTGGCCGCCCGCGAAGCGCTGGAAGAAGCCAACAGCCAGCTTGAGCGACGCATCGCCGACCGCACTGCCGACCTGCGCGCCAGCAACGAACGGCTCAAGGGCCAGATCCGTGAGCGCCGGCATGCCGAACAGACCCTGCGCCATGCCCAGGACGAGCTGGTCCAGGCCGGCAAACTGGCCGCGATCGGGCAGATGTCCACCAGCATCGCCCACGAACTCAACCAGCCACTGGCGGCACTGCGTACCCTGTCTGGCAATACCGTGCGCTTCCTCGAGCGCGGCGCACTGGACACCGCCAGCACCAACCTGCGCACCATGAACGACCTGATCGACCGTATGGGGCGCATCACCGCCAGCCTGCGCTCGTTCGCCCGGCGCGGCGACGACAGCGGCCAGGCATCGCTGGCCAAGGCCGTGGACGCGTCGCTGCAGGTGCTCGGCAACCGTATCGCGGGCTGCCATCTGCAGGTGCACAACCAGTTCGACGACCAGCAACTGGCCATCGACCAGACTCGCCTGGAGCAGATTCTGGTCAACCTGATCGGTAACGCGCTCGATGCCATGGCGACCCAGCCACTGCCCGAGCTGTGGCTGGAAGGCGAGCTGCAGAGCGACAAGTACCGCCTGCGGGTCCGTGACAACGGGCACGGCATCGATGCCGAGACCCGCAAGCACCTGTTCGAACCTTTCTTCACCACCAAACCGGGCGAACACGGCCTGGGCCTGGGGCTGACCCTGTCGGCGAGCCTTGCCGCCGCCGCCAAAGGCAGCCTGAACGTCGAGCACCCCGCTACGGGTGGCACGGCCTTCGTCCTCGCCCTGCCTTTGGTCACACCTCCTAGCGAATCGGCAGAACAACCATGAACCAAGCGCCACTTACCGTCCTGATCGTCGAAGACGACCCGCATGTGCTGCTCGGCTGCCAGCAGGCGCTGGCCCTGGAGGACATCGCCTGCGAGGGTGTCGGCAGTGCCGAACAGGCCCTGGAGCGCATCGGCGATGATTTTGCCGGGATCGTCGTCAGCGATATCCGTCTGCCCGGCATCGATGGCCTGGAGCTGCTCAACCGCCTCAAGGCCCGCGACCGCAGCCTGCCGGTGGTGCTGATCACCGGTCACGGCGATATCGACATGGCGGTCGGCGCCATGCGCAATGGCGCTTACGACTTCATGGAAAAGCCCTTCTCCCCCGAGCGCCTGGTGGATGTGGTGCGCCGTGCGCTGGAGCAGCGCGGGCTGTCCCGCGAGGTGCATGCCCTGCGCCGGCAACTGGCCGAACAGAGCAGCCTGGAGGGGCGCATCATCGGCCGCTCGCCAGCCATGGAGCACCTGCGCGAACTGATCGCCAACGTGGCCGATACCTCGGCCAACGTGCTGATCGAAGGCGAAACCGGCACGGGCAAGGAGCTGGTCGCCCGCTGCCTGCATGACTTCAGTCGGCGCCAGGGCCAGCCATTCGTGGCGCTGAACTGTGGCGGGCTGCCGGAGAACCTGTTCGAAAGCGAGATCTTCGGCCACGAAGCCAACGCGTTCACCGGTGCCGGCAAGCGCCGCATCGGCAAGATCGAACACGCCAACGGCGGCACACTGTTCCTCGACGAAGTGGAGAGCATGCCGATCAACCTGCAGATCAAACTGCTGCGCGTGTTGCAGGAACGCACCCTGGAGCGCCTGGGCTCGAACTCGAGCATTGCGGTCGATTGCCGGGTGATCGCAGCCACCAAGGCCGACCTCGACGCGCTCGGCCAGACTGGGCAGTTCCGCAGCGACCTGTATTACCGCCTGAACGTGGTGACCCTTGAGCTGCCACCGCTGCGTGAGCGCCGGGAAGACATCCTGCAACTGTTCGAACACTTCCTGCAGCAATCGGCGCTGCGCTTCGACCGCGAGGCGCCGGCGCTGGACAGCCAGACCCTGTCACGGCTGATGGCCCATGACTGGCCGGGTAACGTGCGCGAGTTGCGCAACGTGGCCGAGCGCTATGCCCTTGGGCTGCCGGCGTTCAAGAAAGGACCGAGCGGCGGCGCCAGCCAGGGGCTTGGATTTGCCGAGGCGGTGGAGGCCTTTGAGCGCAACTTGCTCAGCGATGCCTTGCAGCGCACCGGAGGTAACCTTAGCCAGGCCAGCCAGGAGCTGGGGATGGCCAAGACCACACTGTTCGACAAGGTGAAGAAGTACGGGCTCGGCTGACAGAGCGGCGTCGCCTGCTTCGCGGGCAAGCCCGCTCCCACAGGGATAGTGCAGGCCTCGGACAATGCACTATTCCTGTGGGAGATTCTATGGCAGGAGGCAATTTCTTTGAGGAGCCAGCCTCCCAGCGTTTTCTGTTGCCTTCAGGCGTGAAGCATCGCACTTGAAACCTCTTCCAAGTGTTTGGGCGCAACATCGGGACCCTCAAGTGGGCTGCGCAGCAGCCCATCCAGCTCTAGCTGGCGAGTTTGGCACCTCCGGTGTACACCTCTGGCTTCCAGTCTGCCTGGTGC
>NZ_JBIVGA010000018.1:0-94297 GCF_044748405.1 Pseudomonas sp. NPDC089996
TCTCCCACGGTCTGTACTGCTGCGAACAGTCAGAAGCGAGCTATGTCCCTCCTCCTCCCTTCAAGTCCTACCATACAAGCGGGCTTGCCCGCGAACACCGGCATAGCCGGTGCCATGCAGGCCCATCATTCCTGGAGTTCTGAAACACGGACAGCAGTTGTGCAATAGCTAAGATAAATGCATTGTAATGACGAATGTCTTTACAGAGAGGGTCGTCCCATGGCGTCCATCACCAAGCGTCTGGGCTGGGCCTTTGGCAGCTTCTCCAATGCGGCTTGTAGCGCCCGTCGCTCCAGCAAACGCACGCTGTCCCAATGCAAACCAAACAGCTCGGCGACGTGCAGGATGGGCAGACGTCGGCAAGCCTGGATCACGGCTTCGGCCAAGCGCTTGGTCATGCGCGAATAGCGGTCAAGCCAGCTGACTGACTCCATTCGCTAGCCGCATGCATTGCACCCGACACGGCGCAGTTCCACATTCAGCCGAACTGCGCGGCCAAGAATGGGCAGGTCGCGGATCGAGCGCTGGCAGTATTCGTGGGTGGTGGTGCTGGGCCGATGGCAGCCGCTGCAGGTGGGGAATCGGGTGGGCTGAGGGATCAGGTCGATCAGCAGGTCATCGCCGTCTGGCCTGATCGCGATGACAGAAAAGCCCTCCCAACAGGGCAGAAACGTATTAATATCGTGCACAAGAACGCCGGTTTGTTGATGTGTTTGCTCGCACGAACATCATCCATCAAACCGGCGTTCTTGTTTCTGTCTTTCCCGGGATTCCGTGAAGAACCATAAAAAAGGCTGCCATTCGGCAGCCTTCTCGATACTCAGCCCGGACGATCAGTCCCAGCTCAACGCCCCACCGGTCTGATACTCGATCACGCGCGTCTCAAAGAAGTTCTTCTCTTTCTTCAAGTCCATGATCTCGCTCATCCAAGGGAACGGGTTGGTAGTCCCCGGGTACTCTTCCTTCAAGCCAATCTGAGTCAGGCGACGGTTGGCGATGAACTTGAGGTAGTCCTCCATCATCGCCGCGTTCATGCCCAGCACGCCGCGTGGCATGGTGTCACGGGCGTATTCGATCTCCAGCTGGGTCCCTTGCAGGATCATCTGGGTCGCTTCTTCCTTCATCGCCGCGTCCCACAGGTGCGGGTTCTCGATCTTGATCTGGTTGATCACGTCGATACCGAAGTTCAGGTGCATCGACTCGTCACGCAGGATGTACTGGAACTGCTCGGCAACGCCGGTCATCTTGTTGCGGCGGCCCATCGACAGGATCTGGGTGAAGCCGCAGTAGAAGAAGATGCCTTCCAGTACGCAGTAGTAGGCGATCAGGTTGCGCAGCAGCTCCTTGTCGGTTTCGACGGTGCCGGTGTTGAACTCCGGGTCGGAGATGGCGCGGGTGTACTTCAGGCCCCAGGCGGCTTTCTTCGCCACCGACGGGATCTCGTGGTACATGTTGAAGATCTCGCCTTCATCCATGCCCAGCGACTCGATGCAGTACTGGTAGGCGTGGGTGTGGATCGCCTCTTCGAAGGCCTGGCGCAGGATGTACTGGCGGCACTCCGGGTTGGTGATCAGGCGGTACACGGCCAGTGCCAGGTTGTTGGCAACCAGCGAGTCGGCAGTGGAGAAGAAGCCGAGGTTGCGCATGACAATGCGGCGCTCGTCCTCGGTCAGGCCGTCCTGGCTCTTCCACAGGGCGATGTCGGCGGTCATGTTGACCTCTTGCGGCATCCAGTGGTTGGCGCAGCCATCGAGGTACTTCTGCCAGGCCCAGTCATACTTGAACGGCACCAGCTGGTTGAGGTCGGCGCGGCAGTTGATCATGCGCTTTTCGTCAACGGCGACACGGGCCGAGGAGCCTTCCAGCTCGGCCAGGCCTTCGGCGATGTCGAGGTCGTTCAGCGACGCCTTGGCACGCTTTACCGCCTCGGAATCGGTGGAAATGACCGCACGGGCTTCCAGGGCGGCAGCCCCGCCGGCGCTGTCGAGCTTGTCGAGGGAGGCGGCGGCGTTGGCCTGCGCAGGGGTGGCGCCTTTGGCGGCTACTTCGCCGTCTTCGTTATCGAATTCGTCCCAGCTCAGCATGGTTTGGCTCCTGCTTGAGGGTTGCCCTGGGGCAACCGGTTGGATTTTAAGAATGTGATGCCTGACGCAAGGCCGTTACGGCGAATGGACAGCTCGAGAGGCTGACTCTCGTTACATCTGGATTCGTGCCTGGCCAGGCCTCGGGGAGGGGCCAGGGACGTGAATGGGTGCCCTTTTCAGAGGGGGCGCAGTATACCGGAATTCGGGTTTGATCGGGGCGCAAGTCTTGCGGGCGAGGGTAAATTTTCGACCGGTTCTGTGCGCGTCCGTTCAGGGAATCTCGTGTCGTCTTTTACGGGAAAGAAGTTTAGCGGCAAATGGCGCTAAGCACTACATCTTGTGGATTTTTATTTTATAGATACTGGATATGGGGTTTTAGCGATCGCTTGTAGGAGCGGCCTTGTGTCGCGAAAGGGCCGCAAAGCGGCCCCGACAATCTCGCAAGGAGCGGAGACCCTGGGGCCGCTGCGCAGCCCTTTCGCGACACAAGGCCGCTCCTACAATAGGCCGTTTTGCGGACGCAAAAAAGCCGCGAGGGGCACCCATTGGGCACCCCTGGCGGCATCAGGCCTTACTGGCAGGCTTCGCAGTCAGGCTCGTCGATCGCGCAGGCCTTCGGCACTGGCGCAGGGCCCGCTGCCTGGACCGGGGCGCTGTCGCCGCCGCTGGAAACGGCGTTGAGCTTGCCGGTGTTGATGGTCGACTTCTCGGTGCTGGTCGCGGCCAGGGCACGGAGGTAGTAGGTGGTCTTCAGGCCACGGTACCAGGCCATGCGGTAGGTCACGTCCAGCTTCTTGCCCGAGGCGCCGGCGATGTACAGGTTCAGCGACTGGGCCTGGTCGATCCACTTCTGGCGACGGGAGGCGGCGTCGACGATCCACTTGGTCTCGACTTCGAACGCGGTGGCGTACAGGTCTTTCAGCTCTTGCGGGATACGCTCGATCTGCTGCACCGAACCGTCGTAGTACTTCAGGTCGTTGATCATCACCGAGTCCCACAGGCCACGGGCCTTCAGGTCGCGGACCAGGTACGGGTTGATCACGGTGAACTCGCCCGACAGGTTCGATTTCACGTACAGGTTCTGGTAGGTCGGCTCGATCGACTGCGACACGCCGGTGATGTTGGCGATGGTCGCGGTTGGCGCGATGGCCATGATGTTCGAGTTACGGATGCCTTTCTGTACGCGGGCACGCACCGGCGCCCAGTCCAGCGACTCTTCCAGGTTGACGTCGATGTACTTCTGGCCACGGGCTTCGATCAGGATCTGTTGCGAATCCAGTGGCAGGATGCCTTTGGACCACAGCGAACCCTGGAAGGTCTCGTAGGCACCGCGCTCGTCGGCCAGGTCGCAGGAAGCCTGGATCGCGTAGTAGCTGACCGCTTCCATCGACTTGTCGGCAAACTCGACGGCTGCATCGGAGCCGTACGGGATGTGCTGCAGGTACAGCGCGTCCTGGAAGCCCATGATGCCCAGGCCGACCGGGCGGTGCTTGAAGTTCGAGTTGCGCGCTTGCGGCACCGAGTAGTAGTTGATGTCGATCACGTTGTCGAGCATGCGCACGGCAGTGTTCACGGTGCGTTGCAGCTTGGCGGTGTCCAGCTTGCCATCGACAATGTGGTTCGGCAGGTTGATCGAGCCCAGGTTGCAGACCGCGATCTCGTCCTTGTTGGTGTTCAGGGTGATCTCGGTGCACAGGTTCGAGCTGTGGACCACGCCCACGTGCTGCTGCGGCGAACGCAGGTTGCACGGGTCCTTGAAGGTCAGCCATGGGTGGCCGGTCTCGAACAGCATCGACAGCATCTTGCGCCACAGGTCTTTGGCCTGGATGGTCTTGAACACCTTGATCTTGTTGTACTCGGTCAGGGCTTCGTAGTACTCGTAGCGCTCTTCGAAGGCCTTGCCGGTCAGGTCGTGCAGATCAGGCACTTCCGATGGCGAGAACAGGGTCCACTTGCCGTCATCGAAGACGCGCTTCATGAACAGGTCAGGGATCCAGTTGGCGGTGTTCATGTCGTGGGTACGACGACGGTCATCACCGGTGTTCTTGCGCAGCTCGATGAATTCTTCGATGTCCAGGTGCCAGGTTTCCAGGTAAGCACACACGGCGCCTTTGCGCTTGCCACCCTGGTTGACGGCTACGGCAGTGTCGTTGACCACTTTGAGGAACGGCACGACGCCCTGGGATTTGCCGTTGGTGCCCTTGATGTAGGAGCCCAGTGCGCGCACAGGGGTCCAGTCGTTGCCCAGGCCGCCGGCGAATTTCGACAGCATGGCGTTGTCGTGGATCGCGTGGTAGATGCCCGACAGGTCGTCCGGCACGGTGGTCAGGTAGCAGCTCGACAGCTGCGGGCGCAGGGTACCGGCGTTGAATAGGGTCGGGGTCGACGCCATGTAGTCGAACGACGAGAGCAGGTTGTAGAACTCGATCGCACGGGCTTCTTTGTCTTTCTCTTCCAGCGCCAGGCCCATGGCCACACGCATGAAGAACACCTGCGGCAGCTCGAAGCGCACGCCATCCTTGTGGATGAAGTAGCGGTCGTAGAGGGTCTGCAGGCCCAGGTAGGTGAACTGCTGGTCGCGCTCGTGGTTGATCGCCTTGCCCAGTTTTTCAAGGTCGAAGTCGGCCAGGGCGGGGTTCAGCAGTTCGAACTCGACGCCTTTGGCGATGTAGGCCGGCAGGGCCTTGGCGTACAGGTCGGCCATCTCGTGGTGAGTGGCGCTGTCGGCCACTTCGAGGAAGCCCAGGCCTTCGGCGCGCAGGGTGTCCATCAGCAGGCGGGCGGTGACGAAGGAGTAGTTCGGCTCGCGCTCGACCAGGGTACGGGCGGTCATCACCAGGGCGGTGTTGACGTCCTTGATGGCCACGCCGTCGTACAGGTTCTTCAGGGTTTCGCGCTGGATCAGGTCGCCATCGACTTCGGCCAGGCCTTCGCAGGCTTCGCTGATGATGGTGTTCAGGCGCGCCATGTCCAGCGGCGCCAGGCTGCCGTCGGCCAGGGTGATGCGGATGCTTGGGTGCGGCTCGACCACGGACTCGGCATTGCTGCGGGTGGCGCGCTCCTTGGCGCGCTGGTCGCGGTAGATGACGTAGTCACGGGCGACTTTCTGCTCGCCGGCACGCATCAGCGCCAGTTCGACCTGGTCCTGGATTTCTTCGATGTGGATGGTGCCACCCGATGGCATGCGACGCTTGAACGTGGCGGTGACCTGCTCGGTCAGGCGCGCGACGGTGTCGTGGATGCGCGACGAGGCGGCGGCGGTGCCGCCTTCAACTGCGAGGAACGCCTTGGTGATGGCCACGGTGATCTTGTCGTCGGTGTAGGGGACGACAGTGCCGTTGCGCTTGATCACGCGCAGTTGGCCTGGAGCGGTGGCAGCCAGATCCTGATTGGAATCGGCGGCCTGCGGCGCCAAAGCCTGCGGGTTCTCGCGAGTTGTGTCGGTTTGCATGGGTGGGTGTCTCCACAGTTTCTATAGTGTTCAGGCGCCTTTTGGGCGCCCACCGTTCCGTCCACTTGCTCGATGGCCCTGGCGAGGATGCGTCATGCACGCGCATCCACCCGCTCGGGCGTACCGACTTCGGGACAGATCAGGAAATGGGGGCAAGAACCTTGCCGCTCCCTGGCCGAAGTCAAATGCTCTGGGGTAGGCCAGAGCAGGCTGTTCAGTATCCGCTAGGAGCGGTTGGATCGATGAAACCACAACGAGTTCTGCCAGAAAAATCGCTTGAATTTCTCTGCTGACTCATGCTTGGCGTTGGTGGCTGAAACCCAACATCTAGTGGTTTGCTGTGCTGGGGATACAAGATAATGCGGTACAGGGGTCTTTGCAAGGCGATCGCCTGTGGATAACTTGTGCGTACTTTGTGAGTGAATAGTGGGTAATCGCTGTAGGCCTAGTGCCAAGTGGTGTGCACTATTTTTCTCTCGGTCGCAGCCCTCAGGCAGAATTTTTGGGGCGCCACGGGTGTGTGTCTTTGGAGGTGTGTCTGCCTTGAGATCGAGCGCCGCCCGCGCGGCGCTCGATCTCATGGACGGCAGAGATCTACAGTCATACCCTCAGCCCTACCAAGATCCCAAAGAAAAACGACAAAAACCATGGACCAACCCAGCAACCGCATCCTCATCGTCGAAGACGACCAGCGCCTGGCCGAGCTGACCGCCGAATACCTGCAGGCCAACGGCTATGAGGTCGCCGTGGAGGGCGATGGCGCCCGCGCCGCCCGACGCATCATCGACAGCCAACCGGACCTGGTGATCCTCGACCTGATGCTCCCCGGCGAAGACGGCTTGAGCATCTGCCGCCGCGTGCGGGCCCAGTACCCCGGCCCGATTCTGATGCTGACGGCCCGCAGCGACGAACTCGACCAGGTTCAGGGCCTGGATCTGGGCGCCGACGACTATGTCTGCAAACCCGTGCGCCCACGCTTGCTGCTGGCGCGTATCCAGGCCCTGTTGCGGCGCAGCGAAAGTCCCGACCACAAGCGCCACGACCTGGCTTTCGGCCCGCTGCGCATCGACAACCGCCTGCGCGAAGCCTGGCTCGACCAGCAGCAGATCGAACTCACTGGCGCCGAATTCGACCTGCTCTGGCTGCTGGCCAGCAACGCCGGGCGGGTGCTGTCACGCGAACAGATCTTCACTGCCTTGCGCGGGGTCGGCTACGACGGCCAGGACCGCTCCATCGACGTGCGCATTTCCAGGATTCGCCCCAAGATCGGTGACGACCCGATCCACCCGCGGCTGATCAAGACGCTGCGCAGCAAGGGTTACCTGTTCGTCGGCGACGCCCCATGAACCGCTCGATCTTCCTGCGCATCTACGGCGGCATGCTCGCCGTGCTGGTGCTGGTGGCGCTGCTCGGCGTGCTCAGCCTCCACCTGGTCAACGAGGTGCGTGCGGCCCAGCACCGCGAGCGCCTGGCCCAGGGCACGTTCAGCCTGATGGCCGACAACCTGGCGCAGCAGAACGAAACCGAGCGCAAGCGCTCGCTGCTGATGTGGGAGCGCCTGCTGGGCGTGCCGCTGGTGTTGCAGCCGATGTCGGCGCGCACGCTCGAAGGAGGCCAGCGCGCACGCCTGTACCGCGGCCTGGTAGTGGTAGAGAAGACCGGGCCGCACGCTGCCCAGGTGCTGCGCAAGGTCGGCCAGGAAGACCTGCTGCTGGTGGCCCAGGTCAAGCAGGTCAGCGAGCAGCTGGCGCGTGCCACCCTTTATCTGTTGGCCGATGAACTGGTGCGTTACCCCGTGACCGAGCAGCAGCAGCGCCTGGCAGACATAACCCGGAGCAAGGGCTTCGGCTTCGGCGTCGCCTTGCAGCGCATCGAGCGGGTCGGCCTGGACGATGATCAGCGGCGCCGGGTGGAGGAGGGCGACACGGTGATGGCGCTGGGCCGCGATGGTGATTCGATCCGCGTGTTCGCCGGCCTTCCAGGCTCGCCGCTGGTACTGGAGATCGGCCCGCTCTACCAGCTCAACCCCTATCCGCCGCAGTTGCTGGTCCTGATCGCGTTCCTCGGCCTGTGCCTGATCGGCCTGGTGGTGTACCTGCTGGTACGCCAGCTGGAGCGGCGTGTGTCGGGCATGGAAATCGCCGCCACGCGCATCGCCCAGGGCAGCCTCGACACGCGCGTACCGGCCGGTGATGCCGATTCGGTGGGGCGCCTGGCCGCTGCCTTCAATGGTATGGCCGAGCACCTGCAGCGCTCGCTGAACATGCAACGCGAGCTGGTGCGGGCGGTCTCCCATGAGTTGCGCACGCCCGTGGCCCGCCTGCGCTTTGGCCTGGAGATGATCGAGAGCGCGAGCACCGAACAGGCCCGTGCCAAGCACCTGGCGGGCATGGATGGCGACATCCAGGACCTGGACAAGCTGGTCGACGAGATGCTGACCTACGCACGCCTGGAGCAGGGCGCCCCGGCGCTTAAGTTCCAGCGCGTCGAGCTGGATGCCTTGTTCGACCGGGTGATCGAAGAGCTGGCACCGCTCAACAACAAGGTCCGTTTGCTGCGAGGGGCCTGCCAGGGCAACGACGGCTGCTGGGTCGAGGCCGAACCGCGTTACCTGCACCGTGCGCTGCAGAACCTGGTGAGCAATGCCCTGCGCCATGCCGCCAGCGAGGTGCGCCTGAGCTACCAGCTGGGCCAGCAGCGTTGCCGCATCGATGTGGAAGACGATGGCCCGGGCATCCCCGAAGGCGTCTGGGATCGCATCTTTACCCCCTTCACCCGGCTCGACGACAGCCGCACCCGCGCTTCGGGCGGGCATGGCCTGGGCCTGTCGATCGTGCGGCGGATCATCTACTGGCACGCCGGCCGCGCCACGGTGGGGCGCAGCGAGGCGCTGGGAGGGGCCTGCTTCAGTCTCAGCTGGCCGCGCGAGCAGGCGCCGCAGTAAGGCTCAGACGCTGATCAGGCTGAGCAGGTGGCCGTCTTGCAGGCAGAACTGGCCTTCGACTTCGGCGCCATGACACCACTCGGGCGACAGGTCGGTGAGCAGGCGCAGGCGCGCCAGGCCATCGGCGGACCATGCCAGCACTTCGGCGTGTTCAAAATAGAAGCGCTGCCGGGTCAGCGGGTAGAGCGCCTTGAACAGGCTTTCCTTGAGCGAGAAAGTCAGCGTGACGGTCAGCCCCAGTTGGCTGCGGTCAAGACGCTCGCATTCGGCAGGCGTGAGGATCTCGCCCATCAGCCGTTCGGCGCGTTCGTCGTCGAGCAGCGCTTCCTGATCCAGGCCCAGGCTGCGGCAAGCGCCATCGGCCGCTACCACGGCAGCCGCCCAGCCTTTGCCATGGGTGATCGAGCCGTGGATGCCGGCGGGCCAGATCGGCGAGCGGTCCTCATGGGTGCCCGGCACGTAGTCGCGGCCATCCAGGCGCTGCAGCGCGGCGCGGGCGCAGACCCGGCCGGCGAGGTACTCGGCCTGGCGCTTGGCCACCGAGCGCTGCAGGCTGGCGCTGGGCACGATGCCGGCGCACTGGAAGTCATCGGCAGCCAGGTGGGCAGGGTCGAAGGCACAACTGACCAGCACCGCACCGGGCAGCGGGCGAGGCAGGGGCCAGTGGTGCTGAAGCGGGGCGCAGCAGGCGGGGAGTGTGTTCATGGCGACTATTGTGCCAGCCACGAGCCCTGTGTGGGAGCCCGGGGGCTGCTTCGCACCCCCGGCGACCTTTACTTGAACACTTGCTTGAAGAACGCCTGCATATCCGCCCAGGAACTCTTGTCCGCCGCCTCGTTGTAGCCAATATCGGGCCCGCCATGATCGCCATGGCTCAGGCGGTCGGCATCCGGGTTGGTGAACCCATGCTTGGCGCCGGGAATGCTGACGAACTGGTAGTTGACCTTGGCCGCGTCCATTTCCGCCTTGAATGCGCTGACCTGTTCCGGGGTCACCATGCTGTCTGCAGCACCGTGCTCGACCAGCACATAGGCCTTCACCTTGCCGGGCTCGGCCGGTGTCTGCGTGGCCAGTGCGCCGTGGAAGCTCACCACCGCATCGAGCTTGTTCACACCGCGCCGCGCGGCATCCAGCACCACCTTGCCGCCGAAGCAGTATCCGACGGCACCCAGGCTGCTCTTGTCCGTGTAGGGCTGCTGTTGCAACAGTTTGAAGCCCGCGTCGAAGCGTTTGGCGGCGGCCTTCGGGTCTTTCATCGCGGCGGCCATGAACGCCTGGGCATCTTGTGGATGCTCGGTGTGCTTGCCATCGCCGTACATGTCGATGGCCAGCGCGCTGTAGCCCAGGGCGGCGAGGTCGCGGGCACGGCGTTTGGCGTAGTCGTTCAGCCCCCACCATTCATGCACCACGACGATGCCGGGACGCTTGCCATCCAGCGCGTCGTCATAGGCGTAATACCCGATCAAGCGTTTTCCGTCCGCGTCCTGGTAGGGGATTTCGCGGGTCACGACCGCCGCTTGGGCGAGGGCGGCGCTGCACATCAGGGTCAAAGCCAGCAGGGCACGCATGTTCACTACTCCTTGTTTTGCAAACAGATCGTTCAGCCGCGGTTCAGCCAGGGTTCAGCCGCGGTTCAGGGCACCCTGCTTACTCTAGCTTCCAGACCGCAACAGCGCCTTCATCTGGAGTACAACGCCATGAAAACTTTCAATACCCTGCTTGCTGCCATGGCCGTCTGCGCCGCCGGCATGACCAGCGCCCAAGCCGCCGATGACAACTTTGCCAGCCTGACCTACGGCCAGACCAGCGACAAGGTGCGCAAGTCCGGGCTGCTGCAGCGCAACACCGACCACCTGAACGCCGACGGCATCATCGGCAAGGACGACACCTGGGGCGTACGCCTGGGCAAGATCAACGACCAGGGTCGCTATTACATGACCTATGACAACGTCTCGGGCGACCATAGCGGCCTCAAGCTGCGCCAGGAAAACCTGCTTGGCAGCTACGACCTGTTCCTGCCGGTGGGCGATACCACCAAGCTGTTCGGCGGTGGCAGCCTGGGCATGACCAAGCTGACCCAGGATTCGCCGGGGGCCAGCCGTGATACCGACTATGGCTATGCCTACGGCTTGCAGGCCGGTGTGATCCAGGACATCACCGACAAGGCGTCGGTCGAACTGGGCTACCGTTACCTGCGCACCAATGCCGCGACTGAAGTGGGTGCCAGTGGCGGGCCGAAAGAGGGCACACTGCGCCTGACCAGCAGCGCCCAGACCTACCTGGCGGCAAGCTACAAGTTCTGACCAGCACGCCGGGTTATCCTGTACTGGCCTCTTCGCGGGTAAACCCGCTCCCACAGGAATGCACGTGTGGGAGCGGGTTTACCCGCGAAGAGGCCAGTACAGGCGACATTTAAAGAGGAGTCTTGAATGAAACTGCTGGTGGTCGAGGACGAAGCCCTGTTAAGGCACCACCTCCACACACGCCTGAGCGAAAGCGGCCACGTGGTCGAGGCCGTGGCCGATGCCGAAGAGGCGCTGTACCAGGCCGAACACTTCCATTTCGACCTGGCCATCGTCGACCTTGGCCTGCCCGGCATCAGCGGGCTTGAACTGATCGGCCGCCTGCGCAGCCAGGGCAAGTCGTTCCCCATCCTCATTCTCACCGCCCGCGGCAACTGGCAGGACAAGGTCGAGGGCCTGGCCGCCGGTGCCGACGACTACCTGGTCAAGCCGTTCCAGTTCGAGGAACTCGAAGCGCGTCTGAACGCCCTGCTGCGCCGTTCCAGCGGTTTCACCCAATCCACCATCGCCGCCGGCCCCCTGGTTCTGGACCTCAACCGCAAGCAGGCGACCCTGGATGAGCAACCACTGGCGTTGACCGCCTACGAGTACCGCATCCTCGAATACCTCATGCGCCATCACCAGCAGGTGGTGGCCAAGGACCGCCTGATGGAACAGCTCTACCCCGGCGACGAAGAGCGTGACCCCAATGTCATCGAAGTGCTGGTCGGCCGCCTGCGGCGCAAGCTGGAGGGGCAGAGCGGTTTCAAGCCGATCGACACGGTGCGCGGCCTGGGCTATCTGTTCACCGAGCGCTGCCGATGATCCGCTCGCTGCGGGTACGTCTGATGCTCGCGGCGGCAGTGCTGGCGCTGCTGTTCATGCTGGCGCTGCTGCCAGCCTTGCAGAAGGCCTTCAGCCTGGCCCTGCAGGAATCGATCGAGCAGCGCCTGGCCTCGGACGTGACCACGCTGATCTCCGCGGCGCGCATCGAGCACGGCCAGTTGCAGATGCCCGCGCTGCTGCCGGACGAGCGCTACAACCTGCCATACACCGGCCTGCTGGGTTACATCTTCGACCGTGACGGCAACCTGGTCTGGCGTTCGCGGGCCACCAGCGACCGGCACATCAACTACCGCCCGCGGTACGACGGGCGCGGCAACGAATTCGCCCGTATCCATCAGGACGATGGCGAAGAATTCTTCGTCTATGACGTCGAGATCAAGCTGCTCGGCGGCCAGAGCGCGGCTTACAGCATCGTGGCGCTGCAGCCGGTGAGTGAATACAAGGCGACGCTCGATGGCCTGCGCGAAAAACTCTACCTGGGCTTTGGCGCCGCCTTGCTGGCCTTGCTGGTGTTGCTGTGGGCCGGCCTGACCTGGGGCCTGCGCTCGCTACGCCGGCTAAGCCACGAACTGGATGAGGTGGAAGCGGGGGCGCGCGATGGCCTCAGTGGCGAGCACCCGCGCGAACTGCTGCGCCTGACCGGCTCGCTGAACCGCTTGCTGCGCAGCGAACGGGAACAGCGCACGCGCTACCGCGATTCACTGGGCGACCTGGCCCACAGCCTGAAGACACCGCTGGCCGTGTTGCAGGGCGTGGGCGAGAGCCTGCAGCAGCGTGACGGCGAGCGCGAACAGGCGCGGGTACTGCAGAGCCAGATCGAGCGCATGAGCCAGCAGATCGATTACCAGCTG
This sequence comes from Pseudomonas sp. NPDC089996, assembly GCF_044748405.1. Classification (NCBI taxonomy): domain Bacteria; kingdom Pseudomonadati; phylum Pseudomonadota; class Gammaproteobacteria; order Pseudomonadales; family Pseudomonadaceae; genus Pseudomonas; species Pseudomonas sp. NPDC089996. The sequence goes on from NZ_JBIVGA010000018.1 coordinate 12,459, forward strand.
CAGCGCGCCAGCCTGCGCAAGAGCGGCCTGGTGCGCCACAGCGTGCTGCTGCTGCCGGTGCTGGAGAGTCTGTGCAGCACCTTGGCCAAGGTCTACCGCGACAAACAGGTCGAGGTCGAGCTGAAAGTCCCGGCGCAGTCGCGTGTGCCGATGGAGCAGGGCGCGCTGCTGGAACTGCTGGGCAATCTGCTGGAAAACGCCTACCGGCTGAGCCTGGGACGCGTGCGGGTGAGCCTGCAAGAGGCGACAGGAACGCTGACGCTGTGCATCGAGGACGATGGCCCCGGAGTGCCCGCCGACCAACGCGAGCGGATTCTCGAGCGCGGCGAACGGCTGGACCGGCAGCATCCGGGGCAGGGTATCGGCCTGGCGGTGGTCAAGGACATCGTCGACAGCTATGACGCCGTGCTGACCCTTGACGAGTCGCCACTGGGCGGAGCGGCCTTCTGCATCACCTTGCACCTGGATTGACTTGTCGCTCGGGCGGATTCCCGCCATATCACTCGTACATTTCCCGCCACAGGGCGGAAATCCGCCATCCCTCCTCAGAAAATTCGCCCCCTCTTTGGGCATCGACAGCCCGTAATCATTACCTCTGCACCCGAGATGGGCATTTTGGCATCGCCCTTGCTATCTCAGTGGCAGAGGCCTGCCCAGGCAGCTCGAACACAACGACAAATCCCTCCAGGTGCAGGAGGGTTAGCGATTCAGGTGCCCAAAACACCCTGGGAAGGGTGAGCCGGCACACTTGAGGAAATTGAGCCATGACGACACGTCAGCCGCTGTACAAATCCCTGTATGTCCAGGTGTTGGTCGCCATCACCATCGGCATTCTGCTTGGCCACTTCTACCCCGAAACCGGCGTCGCCCTCAAACCCTTGGGTGATGGTTTCGTCAAACTGATCAAGATGGTCATCGCGCCCATCATCTTCTGTACCGTGGTCAGCGGCATCGCCGGCATGCAGAGCATGAAGTCGGTCGGCAAGACCGGCGGCTACGCGTTGCTGTACTTTGAAATCGTTTCCACCATCGCCCTGATCATCGGCCTCGTGGTGGTCAACGTGGTCCAGCCGGGCGCTGGCATGCACATCGACGTCAGCACCCTGAACGCCAGCAGCGTGGCCGCCTACGCCGCCGCCGGCGCACAGCAGACCACTGTCGGCTTCCTGCTCAACATCATCCCCAACACCGTGGTGGGTGCCTTCGCCAACGGCGACATCCTGCAAGTGCTGATGTTCTCGGTGATCTTCGGCTTCGCCCTGCACCGCCTGGGCAGCTACGGCAAGCCGGTGCTGGACCTGATCGATCGCTTCGCCCATGTCATGTTCAACATCATCAACATGATCATGAAGCTGGCCCCGGTCGGTGCCTTCGGCGCCATGGCCTTCACCATCGGCCAGTACGGCGTGGGGTCGCTGGTACAGCTGGGCTACCTGATGGCCTGCTTCTACATCACCTGCCTGCTGTTCGTGCTGGTGGTGCTGGGTGGTATCTGCCGCGCGCACGGCTTCAGTGTCCTCAAGCTGATCCGTTACATCCGTGAAGAGCTGATGATCGTGCTGGGTACTTCCTCCTCGGAGTCGGCCCTGCCACGCATGCTGGCCAAGATGGAGCGCCTGGGTGCCAAGAAATCGGTGGTTGGCCTGGTGATCCCGACCGGCTACTCGTTCAACCTCGACGGTACCTCGATCTACCTGACCATGGCTGCGGTGTTCATCGCCCAGGCCACCGACACCCACATGGACATCACCCACCAGATCACCCTGCTGCTGGTGCTGCTGGTGGCCTCCAAGGGTGCTGCCGGCGTGACCGGTTCGGGCTTCATCGTGCTGGCTGCCACCTTGTCGGCCGTCGGCCACCTGCCGGTTGCCGGACTGGCGCTGATCCTCGGCATCGACCGCTTCATGTCCGAAGCCCGCGCACTGACCAACCTGGTCGGCAACGCCGTGGCTACCGTGGTCGTGGCCAAGTGGGTGAAGGAGATGGACGACGACAAGCTGGCCTCCGAGCTGGCCTCCGGTGGCGCGCCGCTTGAAATGACTGCGCCTACCGATGATCTGGGTGTTGCAGAAGTCCCGGTTCGTTGATCCTGATGCGGTAAAAAGAAGGCGACCCTCGGGTCGCCTTTTTCATACCTGCTTCATTCGACCCGGGTTTCGCCGCTGTATACCAATATGGCCCGGCAGCGCCGGCACAGGTAGCGCCGCCCCTGGCGCACCAGCTTGTGCCGCTGCGCGGTAAACGGAAAGTCGCTCTCCGGGCACGGGCAGCGGTAGATGTAGCGGGTTACCACACGCCGCTGCACTGCATAGTTGTGGCAGCGATTGGGGGGCAGTTCGTACACCCCGCGCATGATCAGCTGCCATTCTTCGCCATGGGCCTGGATGCGCTCGCCAAACAGCTGATGGGCCACCAGGTGCGCCACTTCATGGGCCACGGTCTGGCGCAGAAAGTCGTCCTGGTTCTCGCGATACAGCTGCAGATTGAAGCGCAGCAGGTTGTCGTGCAGGTGGGCGACGCCGGCCTTCTGGCCGCGCAGCTTGAAGCTGACTTCCGGGCGTGGGAAGGGGCGTTTGAAGAAGGCTTCGGCTTGCTGGTAACAGGTTTCGACGCGTTGTTTGAGCAGCTCGGGCATGGCGGGGTGGTTCTCCTGACCGGGCATTATGCCGCAAGCATGGTGCTGGTGCCGAGCCACCGGTCAGCAGACAGGCATCGGCTGTAAAGACAAAGGCCGCCTTGCGGCGGCCCTTGCTTGATGCCCTATGTTGGCTGGATCTAGTTGGTGTACACGGGCCCCACGCCCAAACCCCAGATGATCACGGTAGCAGCCATGATCGCCACCAGTACCACGAGGCCCACTGCCAGCACCGAGCTGGAGAACAGGAAGCCTTCATCTGACGGTATGTTCATGAAGGTCGGCAAGCCGACATACAGCAGATAAACGGTGTAGCAAATGGCAGCGGTCCCCACCAGCATGCCCAGCCACAGGTGCGGATAAAGCGCCGCCAGGCCGCCGAGGAACAGCGGGGTGGCGGTGTAGGTGGCAAAGGCGATGCACTGCGCCATGGACGGGTTGGCGTCGTAGGTGCGAGCCATCCAGTGAATGAATGCCCCCATCACCGCCACGCCGGCGAGCATTGCCAGGTAGGACATGATGCTCATCCAGACCGCGCTTTCCATGGTCAGCATCACCGCCGGTCGGCCCCCGATCACCCAGCCCACCTGGGTTGTGCCGATAAAGGCCGAAATGGCGGGGATCGCCGCCAGGATCAGGGTATGGGTCAGGTACATGTGGCTGATGCTTTCTTCTTCGCCACGAATCTCCCGCCACTCCTGGTCGGGATGGGTAAACAGCCCCACAACGTGATGAATCATGCCGGTCACTCCTCTCTGTGTTGCCAATCGCCCCCCTCATGGAGCGCAAGCGGCCCGAGGCCAGGAAACCGAAGCAGAACGGTAATGTGGCCTTATGTCGCAGTATAGGAAGCCAATTCCAGCATAAACCCCGCTTTTTAGAGCAAATTGCGCTGTAGGAGCCGTTGTTGATTCCCTTGAAGTCTTTATCGGAATCCCTACAGGTACGCGTGGTTTGTGCGTAAAATAGCCGGCTTTTGTCACACCTCGCGGATCCAAGCGCTATGGGCACCCTCTCGGTCAACCAGAACAAACTGCAAAAACGCCTGCGTCGTCTCGCCGGCGAAGCCATCACCGACTACAACATGATCGAGGATGGCGACAAGGTCATGGTCTGCCTGTCTGGCGGCAAGGACAGCTACACCATGCTCGACGTTCTGTTGCACCTGCAGAAGGTGGCACCGATCACGTTCGAGATCGTTGCGGTGAACATGGACCAGAAGCAGCCGGGCTTCCCCGAGCATGTGCTGCCGGCCTACCTCAAGGAACTGGGCGTCGAGTATCACATCGTCGAGAAGGACACCTACTCGGTGGTCAAGGAGCTGGTGCCCGAAGGCAAGACCACCTGCTCGCTGTGCTCGCGCCTGCGCCGTGGCACTTTGTACACCTTCGCCGATGAAATCGGCGCGACCAAGATGGCCTTGGGGCATCATCGCGACGACATCGTCGAAACCTTCTTCCTCAACATGTTCTTCAACGGCGCCCTCAAGGGCATGCCGCCGAAGCTGCGCGCCGACGACGGCCGCAACGTGGTGATCCGCCCGCTCGCCTACTGCAGCGAAAAGGACATCCAGGCCTATTCGGACATGAAGGAATTCCCGATCATCCCGTGCAACCTCTGCGGCTCGCAGGAAAACCTGCAGCGCCAGGTGGTCAAGGACATGCTGGTGGAATGGGAGCGCAAGCACCCGGGCCGTACCGAAAGCATCTTCCGCGCAATGCAGAACGTGGCGCCGTCGCAGCTGGCCGACCGCAACCTGTTCGACTTCACCAGCCTGAAGATCGACGAGAACGCCACCCCGCGTTTCCTCGACGTGGTGAACATCTGAGCCCATGCGCGACTACCCGTGGTTGCATGAGTACTGCCTGAACCGCTTCGGCTCGGCCCAGGCGCTGGAGGCCTTCCTGCCGCAGCCGCGCACACCGGCGCAACTGCGCGCAATCACTGACGACCGCTACCTGTCGACCTTGGCCCTGCGCGTGTTCCGCGCCGGGCTCAAGCACAGCCTGGTGGATGCCAAGTGGCCGGCGTTCGAGCAGGTGTTCTTCGGCTTCAACCCGGAAAAGGTGGTGCTGATGGGTGCCGAGCACCTGGAGCGGCTGATGCACGACGAGCGCATCATTCGCCACCTGGGCAAGCTCAAGAGCGTGCCGCGCAATGCGCAGATGGTCCTCGATGTGGCGAAGGAGAAGGGCAGCTTCGGCGCGTTCATCGCCGACTGGCCGGTGACCGATATCGTCGGGCTGTGGAAGTACCTGGCCAAGCACGGCAACCAGCTGGGTGGGTTGTCGGCGCCGCGGTTCCTGCGCATGGTCGGCAAGGACACTTTCATCCCTACCGATGACATGACGGCAGCGTTGATCGCGCAGAAGGTGATCGACAAGCAGCCGACCAGCCAGCGCGACCTGGCCCTGGTGCAGCAGGCGTTCAATCAATGGCACGCAGAGAGCGGGCGACCGCTGTGCCAGTTGTCGGTGATGCTGGCGCATACCGTCAACCATTGAGATCGCCGGGGCCGCTGTGCGGCCCTTTCGCGACACAAGGTGCTCCCACAGGAGCACGCGATTCCCCTGTAGGAGCGGCCTTGTGTCGCGAAAGGGCTGCAAAGCAGCCCCCGAATTCAACTGCCTTCGCCCGCCATGCGCCGTTCCAACTGGAACTTCCAGCGCACATAAAGCAGCCCGGCAATGAACAACCCAAGGCTCACCAGCACCTCCACCCAGCCAAACACCGCCCGAGACGGGTCGAACGCCGCCAGCACGCCCTTGATAAAGTAGATATTCACCACGAAGCAGGTCCAGGCATGCGCCCGGGCGCTGCCCATCAGCATGCCTGGCAGCAGCAACAGCAGTGGCACCAGCTCGATTGCCAGGATCACTTCGACCCGCGCCCCATGCAAGTTGGCGAACCACAAGTTGTTCACCACCAGTAGCGCGATCAGGCCAAAGAAGAACGCCAGGCTCAGCGCTCGCGTCAAGCGCAAGCGCGGCGCCAGCCATTCAAGTGGCGGCAACACCTTGGCCTTTTTAGCCACGCGCGGCCTCCAGGGCCTTGGCGGTGGTCGCCAGGCGTTGGCCAAGGGCGCGGCACAGGGCGATCTCATGCTGGTCCAGCTCACGCTTGCCATCCGCGCCGGCATGGTGGCTGGCGCCGTAAGGGGTGCCACCGCCACGGGTTTCCAGCAGTGCCGATTCACTGTACGGCAGGCCCATCACCAGCATGCCGTGGTGCATCAGCGGCAGCATCATCGACAGCAGGGTGGTTTCCTGGCCGCCATGCAGGCTGGCAGTGGAGGTGAACACGCCAGCCGGTTTGCCCACCAGTTCACCGCCCAGCCACAGACTGCTGGTGCCATCGAGGAAGTACTTCAGCGGTGCGGCCATGTTGCCGAAGCGGGTCGGGCTGCCCAGCACCAGGCCGGCGCAGTGACGCAAGTCGTCGAGAGTCGCGTACAACGCGCCGCTGGCCGGGATGTCCGGGGCCACCGCTTCGCACTCGGTGGAAATCGCCGGTACCGTGCGCAGGCGCGCTTCCATGCCGGCCAGCTCGATGCCGCGGGCGATGTGCCGGGCCATTTCGCTGGTGGAGCCGTGGCGGCTGTAATACAGCACCAGAATGTACGGCGCGCTCACGGCAGGATCTCCAGCACCTGCTCCGGTGGGCGGCCGATGACAGCCTTGTCACCGGCGACCAGGATCGGTCGTTCGATCAGCTTGGGGTGCTGAACCATGGCGTCGATCAGTTGCGCGTCGGTCAGCGCCAGGTTGCCAAGGTCGAGGGCCTTGTATTCGTCTTCGCCGCTGCGCAGCAGCTGGCGCGGGGTGATGCCCAGTTTACCGAGCAGAGCCTTGAGGGTGGCAGCATCGGGCGGGGTTTCCAGGTAGCGCACGATGGTCGGTGCCAGGCCGCGTTGTTCGAGCAGTTCCAGCGCGCCGCGGGATTTCGAGCAGCGCGGGTTATGATAGAGCGTCAAGTCAGTCATGTCGGGTCGCATCCAGCTGGGTGTGGCGGCTATTCTAACCGCAGCGACTGACCTATTTGCTTGAAACTTCGAGAAGGATTGACCCATGGCAAAGCGTCTGGCAGCAGTACTGGCCATCACCGCAAGCCTTTTGCTCGGTGGTTGCGGTGCCGATTATGGCGTGGACCAAGACGGCAAGACGGTAAAGGCGGAACAGATCGACGGGCACTGGGTAGTGCTCAATTACTGGGCAGAATGGTGTGGCCCATGCCGCACCGAGGTGCCTGAACTGAACCAGGCGGCCAAGCAGTGGGCGGCCGATGGCGTCAAGGTGGTCGGAGTGAACTTCGACGGCCTGCAGGGGCCGGAGCTGAAGCAGGCGGCAGAAGCCCTGGGCATCGGCTTCACCGTGCTGGCCCAGGACCCGGCCGAGCGCTACGACCTGCCACGCAGTGAAGCGCTGCCGGTGACCTACATCATCGATGACAAGGGCAAAGTGCGTGAACAACTGATGGGCGAGCAGACCCTGGAAGGGCTGCAGGCCAAGATCAAGGCCCTGAAAGGCGCCTGATGCTTCAGGCGGCTACGCGGTCTTGCAGGAGCGGCCTTGCGTCGCGAAAGGGGCGCGCAGCGGCCCCAGATATCAGCGTCAGCGCTGAGATTGCCGGGGCTGCTGCGCAGCCCTTTCGCGACGCAAGGCCGCTCCCACAAGGCTGCGCAGCAGCCCCGGCAATCTTCAGCCTTCCTCGGGCCAGAAGCGCAGCGGCTTGCCTTCGGCCGGCCAGAAACGCATCTGCTCGACAGGCGACACATCCCAGCGCTGCACTGTCTCCAGCGCCTGCAGAAAACGTTTTTCCTGCTCCATCAACGCTGGCGCGCACATTTTGCGGGTCTTGCCGACCTTGCCGAAGCTCAGGTGCTCACCGTCCAGTGTGTACGGCGCAAACCAGTGGTTGCATCCGGCATTGCCGTAGGCGCGGCCATCGCTGGCCAGGGTCAGGGTGAGGTGGCTGTAGTCGATCAGCGGGCGCTCGCCGATCCACTCCAGCACGTAGCTGCGTTCCTGCTGCAGCTTCGAAGGTTCGGCAGCGCAGCCGAGCAGGCCGGTGGCAAGCAGCACGCCGGTCAGCAGATTCTTCACTCGGCGCTCTCCTGGCAACGCGGGCACAGGTGCTTGTCGCCGCGGCTGGCCCAGCCCAGTTCGGCGATACGGGCGCTGGCAGCCGGCTGACGGGCCGCCTTGCCGAGTTTGGCGTCGACGGCGAACTCGAAGTCCAGCACCGCGTCGCAGCTGTCGCACTCGGCCTTCCAGGTGAGGATTTCCAGCTCGTTGAACACCGGGCCGCTGGCCACGGCAACCCACTGACCCCGTGGGTTGATCAGGTGGCGCACGCTCTCTACGGTCAGGCGCATGGCCAGGTCCTTGCTGCCCTTGAGGGTCACGATCAGGACGTCGCCCCGGTGCATGGAGCCACCGTTGCCGGTCACCTGATAACGGCCCGGTACCAGGGCACGGCATTCGATCAGGGTGTGTTGCGGGTTGAAAAGGGTGTAGCGGAAATCGTGCTCGACCATGGGTCCTCCAGAAATGCCGCGTATCCTAGCATCAACCGCTGACCAGATTCTGCGGATTACCCGCCGCCCAGCGGATGATGTTGTCCAGGGTGGTGGTGGCGATCCCGTCCAGTGCCTCGCGGGTCAGGAATGCCTGGTGGGCGGTGATGATCACGTTGGGGAAGGTCAGCAGCCGTGCGAGCACATCATCCTGCAGCGGCAGGTCGGAACGGTCTTCGAAGAACAGCTGGGCCTCCTCTTCGTAGACGTCCAGGCCCAGGTAGCCGAGCTGGCCGCTTTTCAGGGCATCGATCAGCGCAGGCGTGTCGACCAGTGCACCGCGGCCGGTGTTGATCAGCATCGCGCCTGGCTGCAACTGGCTCAGGCTCTGCGCATTGATCAGGTGCCGGGTGTGCTCGGTCAGTGGGCAATGCAGGCTGATGATCCGCGCTTCGCGCAGCAGTTCGGGCAGTTCCAGGTAGCGGGCTCCGAGGGCCAGAAGCGCCGGGTTGGGGTAGGGGTCGTACGCCAGCAGCTGGCAGCCGAAGCCAGCCATGATCCGGGCGAAGGCAGCGCCGATCTGGCCCGTGCCGACTACGCCGACGGTCTTGCCATGCAGGTCGAAGCCGGTCAGCCCGTGCAGGGTGAAATCGCCTTCGCGGGTGCGGTTGTAGGCGCGGTGCAGGCGGCGGTTGAGCGCCAGGATCAGGGCCACGGCATGCTCGGCCACGGCATGCGGCGAATAGGCCGGCACGCGCACCACCGCCAGGCCAAGGCGCTGGGCGGCGGCCAGGTCGACGTGGTTGTAACCGGCCGAGCGCAGGGCAATCAGGCGCGTGCCGCCAGCGGCCAGGCGCTGCAGCACCTGGGCGTCGAGCTCGTCGTTGATGAAGGGGCAGACGACTTCGTAGCCCTGGGCAAGGGCGGCGGTGTCGAGGGTCAGACGGGCGGGTTGGAAGTGCAGGTCCAGAGCACTGCTGCCGTTGGCCCGGGTGAAGCTTTCCTGGTCGTAGTGCTGGCTGCTGAACAACAGAACGCGCATGGTGGGTCCTCAACTGTCTTGCACAATTTCCAATGGCCGGCGCGATCCCTGTGGGAGTCTGTTGCCTGCAAGGCAGGTGTCAGGCGCTCAGCCGTGCCTGCACCGCCAGACGGTTGATCGCCGCATCCAGCTCATCCAGCGCCTGCCGTGCCTGTGGGCTGTCCTGCTTGAGCAAGGTCTCGCTGCGCTGGCAGGCTGCGCGCAGCTGAGGCACGCCGCAATACCGTGAGGCACCGTTGAGCCGGTGCACCTGTTCGATCAGCGTCGCCTGGTCATCCGCCTCGCGCGCGGCGCGAATTGCCTGGCGGTCACTTTCCAGCGACGCCAGCAGCATGGCCAGCATGTCGGCCGCCAGGTCCTGCTTGCCAGCGGCCAGGCGCAAGCCTTCGTCCGGGTCCAGCACCGGCAGCTCAGGGCTGTCGCCCTGCGGCTCGCTGGTGTGCTCAAGCGGCGATGCGTCCAGGCTCAGCCCGGTCCACTTCATCAACACCTGGGCCAGCTGCCGTTCGCTGATCGGTTTGGTCAGGTAATCGTCCATGCCGCTGTGCAACAGGGCGCGTTTCTCGTTGGCCATGGCATGGGCGGTCAGGGCGACAATCGGCAGTGGGGTGCCGCTCTGGGTTTTTTCCCACAGGCGGATCTGCTCGGTACAGGCGCGGCCGTCCATGCCTGGCATCTGCACGTCCATCAGCACCAGGTCGAAGGGCTCGGCCTGTGCCGCCTTTACCGCAGCATGGCCGTTGTCGACCGCCAGCACCTCGGCGCCCAGGTCCTCGAGCAGCGTCTGCACCAACAGCAGGTTGGCGGCATTGTCGTCGACGCACAATATCTTCGCCCGGCGTTGGCCACTGCTGGCCAGCGCCGGCTCGGCCTGCGGCCGTCGGGGCTGCACCAGCTCCAGCAGCAGGCGGCGCAATTTGCGCGTGCAGGTCGGTTTGGACAGCAACTGGCCATGGCCGTTGGGCAGGTAGGGGTGGTACAGCGCCTGCTCGGTAGTCGGGCACAGCACCACGCACTGGCAGTGCAGGCGCTCCAGCTGCTGGTTGTACTGGCCGAGCTGCTCTGGTGAAAGCGTGCCGAGGTTGGCGCCGAGGACCGCGAACTCGAAAGGCATGCCGGCCTGGAACCCCGCCTGCACACCCTGCAGCAGCTGGTCGTAGGAAGCGAACAGGCTGACGCTCAGGCCGCAATCCTCGAGCTGGTGCTCCAACGCCTGGCGCGCCAGCTCATGATTGTCGACAATTGCCGCCCTGCGCCCCAGCAACGGTTGCAGCGGTTGCTCCTCGATGTCGTCGTGAGCCTTGGGCAGGCTCAGGCTGATCCAGAACTGCGAGCCTTCGCCCGGCGTGCTGTCGACGCCGATCTCACCGCCCATCTGCTCGATCAGACGCTTGGAAATCACCAGCCCCAGGCCGGTGCCACCGGGCTGGCGGGCCAGCGAGTTGTCGGCCTGGCTGAAGGCCTGGAACAAGGTGCGCACGTCCTGCGGCGACAAGCCGATGCCAGTGTCCTGCACGCTGATGCGCAACTGGGCACTGTCTTCGTGTTCGTCCTCGAGCATCGCCCGTACGACGATGGTGCCTTCACGGGTGAACTTGATCGCGTTGCTCACCAGGTTGGTGAGGATCTGCTTCAGCCGTAACGGGTCGCCGATCAGCGACGACGGCGTGTCGCGGTAGATCAGGCTGAGCAGTTCGAGCTGTTTGGCGTGGGCGGCAGGGGCGAGGATGGTCAGGGTATCCTGCACCAGGTCACGCAAGTTGAACGGAATGCTGTCGAGCACCAGCTTGCCGGCTTCGATCTTGGAGAAGTCGAGGATCTCGTTGATGATGCCCAGCAGGTTGTCGGCGGACTTCTCGATGGTGCTCAGGTAGTCCAGTTGCCGCGGCGTCATCTCGCTCTTCTGCAGCAGGTGGGTGAAGCCCAGGATGCCATTGAGCGGGGTGCGGATTTCGTGACTCATGTTGGCCAGGAACTCCGACTTGATGCGGCTTGCCTCCAGGGCCTCCTTGCGCGCCATGTCCAGCTCGATGTTCTGGATCTCGATGGTTTCCAGGTTCTGGCGCACATCCTCGGTGGCCTGGTCGATGCTGTGCTGCAGTTCCTCGTGGGCTCCGTGCAGGGTTTCGGCCATGCGGTTGATGCCGTGGGCCAGTTCGTCCAGTTCATGGCTGCCCATGGCCGGCAGGCGCTCGTCGAGGTGGCCGTCCTTGAGCTGGTTGACCGTATGCTTGATGCGTGCGATCGGGTCATTGATGGCGCGGCTCATGCGCATCGCCAGCAGGCCACTGAGGCCCAGGCAGACGAGGATCAGCAGCACGCTGGTGAACAGATTGCGGTAACCGCGCAGCAACGTGCCGTCGTGGGACAGCTCGATCTCGACCCAGCCCAGCAGGCGTTCGGCCTCGGCCGGTACGGCGTCGGTGGCCAGGTCGCGGTGGTGGCCGAATACCGGCATCAGGTAGCGGGTGGCGTCGTTGCCGGTGCGCTGCAACAGCTGCGTGCCGGTACCGCCACTGGGGGCCTGGTTGATCATGCTCGGGCCGGCGTGGGCGAGGCGGCTGCGGTCGGGGGCGAGGAAGGCCACTGCACGCACGTCGGCCTGCTCCAGGGTTTGCGCGGCAATCCGCTCCAGCTGCTCTGACGTCTGCCGTGCCAAGGCCGGTGCGGCCAGCGGTGCCAGCTGCTCGGCGAGCATCTTGCCGCGCTGCTGCAGCTGGGTGCGCAACTGGTCTTGCTGCAGCCAGGTGAAATAGCTGCCCAGCACCAGTGCCATCAGGCTGGCCGGCAGCAGTGCCAGCAGCAGCACCCGGCTTCTGATTCCCAAACGATCGAGCACACTCGCCTCCTGTGATGTGCCTGGACGCCGTCGTCGGTGCGACGGAACAAAGCGGAAAGTTACTCCGCTGGCTGCGCTAATGCACCTTTTGTATGTGATTTCGTTGCCTGGCCGAGGCGTTGGTCGCAGGGTGGTTGCCTGGAAGGTGAGCATGCTCAATAATCGCGCAACTGAGAATTGATAACAGTTGCCAATGAATCCTGAAGCTAATTACGCCTCCCGCATCCTGGCCATCGAGGACGATCCGGTCCTGGGCGCCTACCTGCACGAAGAGTTGCAGCGTGGCGGTTTCCAGGTCACGTGGTGCCGCAATGGCCTGGAAGGCCTGGAGGCGGCCGGCCGGCAAGCCTTCGACGTGGTGTTGATGGACATTCTGCTGCCTGGCCTGAATGGCCTGGACGCCTTGGCCAGGCTGCGCCAGTGCAGTGCCACGCCAGTGATCCTGATGTCGGCACTGGGCGCCGAGGCAGACCGTATCAGCGGCTTCCAGCGCGGTGCCGACGACTACCTGCCCAAGCCCTTCAGCCTGGCTGAATTGCAGGTACGGATCGAGGCGATCCTGCGTCGGGTTGCCCTCGAGCGTCGTCATCAGCCACCGCTGGAGGCTGCCGGCGACGCATTGCATTTCGACGAGAGCCTGTGTGACGTTCGCCTGGGTGGTCAGCAAGCCGGCATGACGCCGAGCGAATACCGCCTGTTCGACATCCTCTACCGTAATGTCGACGACGTGCTGAGCAAGCCCTTCCTTTATCAGCACGTCCTGCAGCGCGGCTACTCGCGGCACGACCGCAGCCTCGACATGCACGTCAGTCAGATCCGCCGCAAGCTCAAGTGTATCGGCTACCACGAGCGGCAGATCCGCACCGTGTGGGGCAAAGGCTACGTGCTCAGCGCAGCAGAGGTGGAGTAGGCCATGCTCGATCGCCATTCGCTGTTCTGGAAGCTTGCCATCCTGCTGGTGGGCTTCTGCCTGTTGATGATCGGCCTCAGCTACACCTGGGGCCGGCATATGGAAACCCAGAATGCCTTTCTCGACGAGCCGGCGCGCCAGGTCCTGGGCGACTATGCCAGCGACGCGGAAAAGGCCTGGCGCGCAGGCGGGCGCGAGGGGCTTGATCGCTGGGTGGCGGCGATGCACCAGCGTGAGCACGGCTGGGTTGGCGTGCTCGACATGCACCTGCGGCCACTCGACAGTGCCGTGCTCGGCCCTGAAGTCATGCAGCGGCTCACCCGCTTGCGGGGCGTCGATTGGCCCATGAGCCGGCGCAGCGTCGACCAGCCCTGGTTGCGCATTCCGTTCCCCGGCGCACCGGAGCAGGGCATGCTGGTGATCGAGCTGCCGCAACGGCTCAATCCGGGCCACTACCGGCTGGTCTGGCAGATCGTTACCAACGGCATCATCCCGGGCCTGTTCACCTTGCTGCTGTGCGTCGGTCTGTACCGCATGCTGATCGTACCGCTCAACCAACTGCGCGAGCAGGCCAACGCCTGGCGCGCCGACCAGCTTCGCGCACGCCTCGATTCACGCACTACAGCCCGGCACGACGAGCTGGGGGAACTGGCCCGTGCCTTCGACCAGATGGCCGAGCGGCTGCAAGGTACCGTGATGATGCAGCAGCAACTGCTGCGCGACCTGTCCCATGAAATGCGCACCCCGCTCAGCCGCCTGCGCGTGGCCTGCGACGGCGAGACTGACCTGGCGCGACTGCGTGAGCGCCTGGGCCGTGAGGTGGACGGCATGCAGCAGCTGGTCGAAAACACGCTGCAGCTGGCCTGGCAGGATGCCGAACGCGCGCCGATGAACCTGGAGCCGATTCAGGTCCAGGCGCTGTGGGACCTGCTGAGCGAAGACGCCAGCTACGAAAGCGGCTGGTCGCCCGAGCGGTTGCGCTGCGAACTGCCGGCTAACTGCTGGGTGCAGGGCAACCTCAATCACCTGGCCCAGGCCCTGGAGAACATGCTGCGCAATGCCATCCGCCATTCGCCGGAAAACGGCCTGGTGCGGTTGAGCGGGCAGCGCGAGGGCGGGTATTGGCGTTTGTGGCTGGAAGATGAGGGCGGGGGCGTGGCTGATGAGGACCTGGAGCGGATTTTTGCACCGTTCTCCCGGCTCGATGGGTCGCGACCGGGTGATGGCGGATTTGGCCTGGGGCTGAGCATTGCCCGCAGTGCGATCCAGCGTCAGGGCGGGACCTTGTGGGCGGAAAACGGCAAGCGCGGGCTGCGGTTGTGCATGAGGTTGCCGATTCATCTGCCGGCCCCTTCGCGGGCACGCCCGCTCCCACAGGGCTGCGCGGTCCCTGTGGGAGCGGGCGTGCCCGCGAAGCAGGCGACTCCGTTATAGCGTGTAGCTATAGCGACCACAGATTGCGTGATATGGCCGCGAAGGGTTTGCCGGTATGATAGGCACCCCTGCCGTCCGGATTGTGAAATACGCCATGACCTTGCAGTACCCAACCATCGCCGATTGCGTCGGCAATACGCCCCTGGTTCGCCTGCAGCGCATTGCTGGCGACACCAGCAACACCCTCCTGCTCAAGCTCGAAGGTAACAATCCAGCCGGCTCGGTGAAGGACCGCCCGGCGCTGTCGATGATCACCCGCGCCGAACTGCGCGGCCAGATCAAGCCAGGCGACACCTTGATCGAAGCCACCTCCGGCAACACTGGCATTGCCCTGGCGATGGCAGCGGCGATCAAGGGATACAAGATGATCCTGATCATGCCCGACAACTCCACCGCCGAGCGCAAGGCGGCGATGACCGCCTACGGCGCCGAGCTGATCCTGGTGACCAAGGAAGAGGGCATGGAAGGCGCCCGCGACCTCGCCGAGAAACTGCAGGCCGAAGGCCGCGGCCTGGTCCTCGACCAGTTCGCCAACGGCGACAATCCGATCGCTCACTACAGCAGCACCGGCCCGGAGATCTGGCAGCAGACCCAGGGCAGCATTACCCATTTCGTCAGCTCCATGGGTACTACCGGCACCATCATGGGTTGCTCGCAGTACCTCAAGGAGCAGAACCCCAATGTGCAGATCGTCGGCCTGCAGCCGATGGAGGGCTCGGCCATCCCGGGCATCCGTCGCTGGCCCGAGGAATATTTGCCAAAGATCTTCGATGCCACCCGCGTCGACGTTGTGATGGACATGTCCCAACAGGAAGCCGAAGACACCACGCGCCGCCTCGCTCGCGAGGAGGGCATTTTCTGTGGTGTGTCTTCCGGTGGTGCGGTGGCAGCCATGCTGCGCTTGTCCCGCGAACTGGAAAACGCCGTGCTGGTCGCGATTATCTGTGACCGCGGCGACCGTTATCTATCCACCGGCCTGTTCGACCCGAGCTAAATGTCCAAGAAAAAAAGCAACAGCGGCCTGCGCTTCCAGCCGGCCGGCGGCAACCGCACGCCGCAGGTCCCCGTGGGCAAGAAGCAGCGCCTGGATATCGAGCGCCTGGCCGGTGACGGCCGCGGCATCGCCTTCGTCGAGGGCCGCACCTGGTTCGTCAGTGGTGCCTTGGCCGGCGAGGCGGTCGAAGCGCGCGTGCTCAACGCCCGTGGCAAGGTGGTCGAGGCGCGCCTGGAGCGGGTGCTGCAGGCCAGCCCCGAGCGCCGCCAGGCGCCGTGCCGCCACTATGAGCGTTGCGGCGGCTGCAACCTGCAGCACCTGCCCCACGACGCCCAGCTGGCGCTCAAGCAGCGCACCCTGGCGGAGCAGCTGCAGCGGGTGGCCGGAGTGCAGCCTGAAGCGTGGGCCGCGCCCCTGAGCGGGCCAGAATTCGGCTACCGGCGCCGGGCCCGGGTGGCGGTGCGCTGGGACGTGAAGGCAAAGTACCTGGAGGTCGGCTTCCGCGCCGAAGCCAGTCAGGAAATTGTCTCCATCGATGACTGCGCCGTGCTGGTACAGCCTTTGCAAACTATTCTTCGCCATTTGCCGACCGTGTTGCGTTCGCTGGCCAAACCGCAGGCGATCGGCCACGTGGAGTTGTTCAGTGGTACCGCCGAAGCCGTGCTGGTGCGCCATGTGGCCCCCCTGCCGGCGGACGACCTGGCACGCCTTCAGGCATTCTGCGACGAGGCCGGGGCGCAGCTCTGGCTGCAAGGCGAGGGTGAGCCGGCACCTGTGGATGCCGAGGCAAAACTGGGCTTTGCCCTGGAGCCTTGGCAGCTGGAATTGGCCTGGCGCCCGGGCGATTTCGTCCAGGTCAACGCCCAGGTAAACACGGCGATGATCGAGCAGGCCCTGGCCTGGCTCGCACCGCAGGCTGACGAGCGTGTGCTGGACCTGTTCTGCGGCCTGGGCAACTTCGCCCTGCCGCTGGCTCGCCGGGCACGTGAGGTGGTGGCGGTGGAAGGTGTGCAGGCCATGGTCGATCGGGCTGCGGCCAATGCCCGGAACAACGATGTGCATAACGCCGCGTTTTTTCAGGCCGATTTATCGCAGCCTTTGGCAGGGGCCGGATGGGCCGCCGAAGGCTTTTCTGCGGTACTCTTGGATCCACCGCGTGACGGTGCTTACGAGGTGGTGCAAGGCATCGCCCGCCTCAACGCCAAGCGCTTGGTGTACGTATCGTGCAACCCGGCCACGCTGGCGCGAGACGCCCAGGTGCTGGTCGGTCAAGGGTACCGGTTAAAAAGGGCCGGGATTCTCGACATGTTTCCTCAGACGGCGCATGTCGAAGCCATGGCGTTATTCGAAGCGGGCTAGCAGGCTGGCCCCTTGGTGCAGCTTCCACGGAAGCGAAGCTGTACGGTGATAGCCAGCGCACCCGGGTGGTGCGCTGTATGGAAAGGTAAAACAAAGATGGTACAGGTGAGAGTGCACCAGCCGGTCAACACGGACGGCAGTATCAATCTCGAAGCATGGCTGGATCATGTGGTGAGCGTCGATTCGGCACTGGATCGCGTGGCACTGAAAGAAGCCTGCGAGTTCACCCAGGAAATCGAAAAGAAGGGCAACCCGGCCAAGCATTCGTGGGCCGATGGCACCTCCAGTTTTCAGGCTGGCCTGGAAATCGCCGAAATCCTTGCCGACCTCAAGCTCGACCAGGATTCATTGGTCGCGGCGGTGATCTATCGCTCGGTACGTGAAGGCAAGGTGACCCTCGCCGAAGTCGGCCAGCGCTTTGGCCCGGTGGTGTCCAAGCTGATCGACGGCGTGCTGCGCATGGCTGCCATCAGTGCCAGCCTCAGCCCGCGCCAGTCACTGGTGCTGGGCTCGCAGGCGCAGGTCGAGAACCTGCGCAAGATGCTCGTGGCCATGGTCGACGACGTGCGTGTGGCGCTGATCAAGCTGGCCGAGCGTACCTGCGCGATCCGGGCGGTGAAAGCCGCCGATGACGAAAAACGCCTGCGCGTGGCGCGCGAGGTGTTCGACATCTATGCACCGCTGGCCCACCGGCTGGGCATCGGCCACATCAAGTGGGAGCTGGAAGACCTGTCCTTCCGCTACCTGGAGCCTGACCAGTACAAGCAGATCGCCAAGCTGTTGCACGAGCGCCGGCTGGACCGTGAACGCTTCATCAGCGATGTGATGAACCAGCTGCAGAACGAGTTGCTGGCCACCGGCGTCAAGGCCGACATCAGCGGCCGGGCGAAACACATCTATTCGATCTGGCGCAAGATGCAGCGCAAAGGCCTGGAATTCAGCCAGATCTACGATGTGCGTGCGGTGCGGGTGCTGGTGCCGGAGGTGCGCGACTGCTACACCGCACTGGGTATCGTGCACACCCTGTGGCGGCACATCCCCAAGGAGTTCGACGACTACATCGCCAACCCCAAGGAAAACGGCTACCGCTCGCTGCATACCGCGGTGATCGGCCCCGAGGGCAAGGTACTGGAAGTGCAGATCCGTACCCACGGCATGCACGAAGAAGCCGAGCTCGGCGTCTGCGCCCACTGGCGCTACAAAGGCACCGACGTCAAACCAAGCTCCAACCATTACGAAGAGAAGATCTCTTGGTTGCGCCAGGTACTCGAATGGCATGAGGAGCTGGGCGACATCGGTGGCCTGGCCGAGCAATTGCGGGTCGATATCGAACCCGACCGGGTCTACGTGTTCACCCCGGATGGCCACGCCATCGACCTGCCCAAGGGTGCCACGCCGCTGGACTTTGCCTATCGCGTGCACACCGAGATCGGCCACAACTGCCGTGGCGCCAAGATCAACGGGCGCATCGTGCCGCTCAACTACAGCCTGCAGACCGGCGAGCAGGTGGAGATCATCACCAGCAAGCACGGCAACCCTAGCCGTGACTGGCTGAACTCCAACCTGGGCTACGTCACCACCTCGCGGGCCCGGGCCAAGATCGTCCACTGGTTCAAGCTGCAGGCGCGAGACCAGAACGTCGCTGCCGGCAAGACCTTGCTCGAGCGCGAGCTCAGCCGCCTGGGCCTGCCGCAGGTGGACTTCGAGCGCCTGGCCGAGAAGACCAACGTCAAGACCGCCGAGGACATGTTCGCCTCGCTCGGTGCCGGTGACCTGCGCCTGGCGCACCTGGTCAACGCTGCTCAGCAGTTGCTCGAGCCCGAGCGCATCGAGCAGATCGAGCTGATACAGCGCAAGCCTACTGGCCCGCGTACTGGCAAGCGTGGCGACATCCAGATTCAGGGCGTCGGCAACCTGCTTACGCAAATGGCCGGCTGCTGCCAGCCGCTGCCAGGCGATGCCATCGTCGGCTACATTACTCAGGGCCGCGGCGTCAGTATCCATCGCCAGGACTGCGCCTCGGCGCTGCAACTGGCCGGTCGTGAGCCGGAGCGGATGATCCAGGTGAGCTGGGGGCCGATTCCGGTGCAGACCTACCCGGTCGACATCGTCATCCGCGCCTACGACCGCCCAGGGCTGCTGCGCGACGTGTCGCAGGTGCTGCTGAACGAGAAGATCAACGTGCTGGCGGTCAACACCCGCTCGAACAAGGAAGACAACACCGCGCTGATGTCGCTGACCATCGAAATTCCGGGCCTGGATGCGTTGGGGCGCTTGCTGGGCAGGATTTCGCAGTTGCCGAACATCATCGAAACACGGCGTAATCGTACCCCTTGAGACCGCGGCGCCTGCTTCGCGGGTAAACCCGCGAAGAAGGGACCACCGAAGGACCTGCTTAAATGACCTACACCCTCGAAGACCTGTTGCACCTCATGGCCCGCCTGCGTGACCCGCAGTACGGCTGCCCGTGGGACCTGAAGCAGGACTACGCGAGCATCGTCCCGCACACCATCGAAGAAGCATACGAAGTCGCCGACACCATCGAACGCGGCGATTTCGAGCACCTGCAGGGTGAGCTGGGCGACCTGTTGTTCCAAGTGGTCTACTACAGCCAGCTGGCCCGGGAAGAAGGGCGTTTCGAGTTCGATGGCGTGGTCGACAGCATCACCCGCAAGCTGATCCGCCGTCATCCCCATGTGTTCCCGACCGGCGAGCTGTACGCGCCGCTGGACACCCCCAGCCTGAACGAGGCCCAGGTCAAGTCACGCTGGGAGGAAATCAAGGCCGAGGAACGCGCCGAGAAAAGCACCCCCGAACAACTGTCGCTGCTCGATGATGTACCGGCAGCATTGCCTGCTCTGTCGCGGGCGGCCAAACTGCAGAAGCGCGCGGCCACCGTCGGTTTCGACTGGCCAGCGGCACTGCCGGTGCTGGACAAGGTGCGCGAGGAGCTCGACGAAGTGTTGCAGGCCATGGCCGACAACGACGCCGACGCGCTTGAAGATGAAGTCGGCGACCTGCTGTTTGCCGCCGTGAACCTGGCCCGCCACCTCAAGCAAGACCCGGAAAACGCCCTGCGCCGCGCCAACCGCAAGTTCGAGCGGCGTTTCCGCTTCATCGAACAGGCATTGCGCGACAGTGGCCGGCCGATCGAAGATTGTAACCTTGATGAGCTGGACGCCCTCTGGGGCGAAGCCAAACGTCAGGAAAAGAACCTGCCCAGCTGCGGCTGAGCTGTTGCATAAGTGAGTGAACATTCATGAGCCTTTCCCTTCGCGACCAATTGCTCAAAGCCGGTCTGGTCAACCAGAAACAGGTCTCGCAGACCAACAAAGCCGAAAAGAAACAGAAACGCCTGGAGCACAAGGGCCAGGTCGACGTCGACGACAGTCAGCAGCGCATCGCCAAGGAAGCGATGGCCGAGAAGGCCAAGCGTGACCAGGAGCTGAATCGCCAGCAGCAGGAAAAGGCCGAGCAGAAGGCCCGTGCGGCGCAGATCAAGCAGTTGATCGAAGCCACCCGCTTGCCCAAGCTGACCACCGAGGACTACTTCAACTTCGTCGACGACAAGAAGGTCAAGCGCATTGCCGTCAACGCCCTGATGCGCAGCCGCCTGAGCAACGGCGCGCTGGCGATCGTTTCCCACGCAGGGGGCTACGAAGTGATCCCGCGCGAGGCGGCGGTGAAGATCCAGGAGCGCGACCCGAACCGCATCCTGCTGCTCAATACCCATGTCGAGGAGGCGGACGAGGACGATCCGTACGCGGCCTACAAGATCCCTGATGATCTGATGTGGTAAGCAGGAAAGACCGCGCTTAGGCGGCAAAGCTGTTCACTGAGACTTGAGTGACCTAGCCGAGGTTTTTAGAAAATCCGATATCAGCTAACTGGTGTCGGATTTTTTATGCCTATTCAGCAGACATTGGTCGGCATCTGGAGCTGTGACTGAAGCAGGTAAACAACTGAACGGGCTTTCTCGTAGGCAGGCATAGTCATGCGGCGATTTTTCCTACAACTCCTTGCGATCAGGTCCTACATCAACAAGGCAATCGGCCCCCTAGAATGTTGATTTTTAGCCTGGTCTAGCAAGGAGCTACTATGTCGTTTGATGCTTGCACGCAGATTATGAAAGGCAAATAAACTGAAACATACGTATTTAAAGTTGGCGCTACCGCTGTAGAAGTATTTGGTGTGTTACGGGCAACCGGCCAGGTTATTGGTCTTGCTACTGAGTTTGTGATGCTATTATCTACTGCATCTATCTATAGCGTTAGGATAGGGTATTTATCGATCGGCACAGAGCACGCCAGTCAGCATGACAAAAGTGAGGGTGGTAGTAAAGTTCATTGAATATAACTATATGCCAAGGTATATCCTTACTGCGTTCCCCATTCCCTAAGGTGGTTTCGATGCGTGGCTATATGGAATTAGTAGATTTCATGAAGGCATTGGGTGATGGCCTGCTCGTTTACTTGCCCGATGATCAGCGGGTGGGGCAGCTCAGTGTCGAGGAAATAATTGAACAGTGGATGGCTAAAAAATCGTATTTCTCTGCGCGTGCTTTGAGGAAAGACATTGCAATTTATATCGCGCTCCAGAAATCCGGAGATTTCACTGTTGATGAAATACTGTCGTGGTACGATCTCTCTTTCATACCTGAACGATTCGGCGTTGAAGAAAATGTTTTCTTCACTCGTATTCTTGGGCTGATTGAATCTCATGTTGCCAAAAAGAAAAAGGCCCTTCTGGCTAAATGTTGTGTATGGCTACGTTGTCGATGAACATCTACGCGGGGAGTTCTATTGGCCGCCGCACTAAGGGAGTGAGCGGTAGCTTATAAAATGACGTAAAAACCCGACGCCAGCTAACTGACATCGGATTTTTACCAGATCGACCTGAACTCAAAACACTCAAGTGAACAGCATTACCGCCCAAGCGGTAACTTTACTGAAAGACTGTGTCATTGTAGGGTCATTGAGTCGTGCGCTGGTTTTCCAGCTCTTCAAGCTCTGCCCGGTACTGGTGAGCTTCATGTTCCTGGTGGAACATACCTACCAGTTGCCCTTGCTGGTGCACATCCCAGATCCGCACGCCAGCGGCCAGGCCTTCGTGGGACATTTTCGATTCGTCGCGTTCGGTTACTTGGACTGTCATCGGTAAACTCCACTGCTTGAGTTGGCTGCGACACTGTGTCGCACAACCCCTTTATAGAGTTTGATAGCAGGCTAAGTAAATAAAACGCACATGAAACAATCTTCATGACCGTCCGAACGCGGTCAATTTGTAGGAGCGGCCTTGTGTCGCGAAAGGGCTGCGCAGCAGCCCCGACAATCGTGTGGTGGAACCGAGATTGTGGGGCCGCTTCGCGCCCCTTTCGCGACACAAGGCCGCTCCTACACGTTGATCGCTTCCGGGCACAAAAGCCCCGCATAGGCGTAATGCTGTTCAATTAAGCAATTGGGGCCGCTCTGCGGCCCATCGCAGGCAAGCCAGCTCCTACAGGTACAGCGCAGATTTCAAGATGTGCGCGGTCCTGTAGGGGCTGGCTTGCCTGCTTGGGGCTGCGAAGCAGCCCCAAGCAGTGTGAGATCAACTCAAGTGAACAGCATTACCGCGTAGGCGGGGCTTGGGGTATAGCGGGTACCGGATCAGTTACCCTTCACCGACTTGCCGTCTACCGTGCCATCCTGCAGCACGATCACGTACTCCTTGCCATCGGTTTCGACCTGGCGCAACTGCACCAGCAGGTAGTCCCAGTCCTTGGCGAACCACAGCTCGGTGATGCGCTTGCTCTGGCTCGGGTCGCGCACGCGCTCGACCTTGACCGCATCGACCTGGCCGGTCTTGGTGGTGACTTTCTCGGTGCCCAGTACGCGGAAGTCGTAGGTGTCGATCTCGTCACCGTCGACCACCTGATAGGTCATGCTCTTCTTGCCGGCCGCCACATCGTGCTGCAGGGCCAGTTGGTAGGAAGACTTGTCCAGCACGCCGCGGTTGAGCGGCAGGCTGATCGCATCACCGCGGTCGCTGCCGGTGATCTTCTTGCCAGTCCAGTCGAAAGTCAGGTCGACCTTCTTGGCCTTGCCCAGGCCGCCACGCTCGAAGTGGTACTTCTGCGGCAGCAGGGTGTCATTGTCCATACGCAGAGTGCTTTGCTCGGTCAGGCTGGCGATCATCATGGAAGCCTTGAAATCAAGGTCCCAGGTCCCGTTGGCATTCTTGACCAGGCTGCGCTCGGCGGTACCGCTCATGGGCAGTTGTTTCCAGTCGGCGGTGTAGCTTGCCGAGAACGGCTTCAGGTCGGCTGCCTGGAGGGGCAGGGCGAGCACGGCGAGAGCCAATAGCAGGGCGCGACGCATAAGTTCTCCTAGGGTCGGATCAAGTGACCACTGGCCGGCAGCGGTTGGTCATCCAGTAAGGCGCCCTGTTCGCTCAGGTGCAAGCGACCTTGGGCAAACCAGTGCACCGCCAGCGGGTAGATCTGGTGTTCCTGATGGTGAACCCGTTGGGCCAGGCTTTCCACCGTGTCATCAGACAGCACCGGTACCACTGCCTGTACGACCAGAGGCCCGCCATCGAGTTCCTCGGTGACGAAGTGTACGCTGCAGCCATGTTCGGCGTCGCCTGCCTCCAGTGCCCGACGGTGGGTATGCAGGCCCTTGTAGCGAGGCAGCAGCGACGGGTGGATATTGAGCAGGCGGCCCTGGTAGTGGCGCACGAAGTCGCCACTGAGGATGCGCATGAAACCGGCCAGCACCACCAGGTCCGGCGCGAAGCCGTCGATGCGCGCCATCAGCGCGGCATCGAAGGCTTCACGGCCGTCAAACTGGGTGTGGTCGAGCACCACGGTGTCGATACCGACTGCCTGGGCCCGTTGCAGGCCATAGGCATCGGCGCGGTTGGAGACCACCGCGGCGATGCGCACCCGGCTGTCCTGCGCGTGGCAACTGTCGATCAAGGCTTGCAGGTTGCTGCCGGAACCCGACAGCAGTACCACAACATTGCAGGGCTTGCTCGGCATCAGTGTGCCTTGAGGTTCTGCAGCTCGACCTGGGCGGCGCCTTCGGCGGCTTCGGCGATGTGGCCGATGACCCAAGGCTGCTCACCGGCGGTGCGCAGTTCGTTCAGGGCGGCTTCGACCTGATCCTGGGCAACACAGATGACCATGCCGACGCCGCAGTTCAGGACGCGGTGCATTTCGTGCTCGTCGACGTTGCCTTTTTCCTGCAGGAAGTCGAACACGACCGGGCGCTGCCAGCTGGCCACGTCAACCACGGCCTGGGCGTTCTTCGGCAGTACGCGCGGGATGTTGTCCAGCAGGCCGCCACCGGTGATGTGGGCCATGGCCTTGACTGCGCCGGTGTTCTTGATCAGCTGCAGCAGTGGCTTGACGTAGATACGGGTCGGTGCCATCAGCAGGTCGGTCAGCGGCGTGCCGTCGAGCTGGGTGTTCTCGATATCGGTGCCGGACACTTCGAGGATCTTGCGGATCAGCGAGTAGCCGTTGGAGTGCGGGCCGGAGGATGGCAGGGCGATCAGCGCGTCACCGGTGGCAACCTTGGAGCCGTCGATGATCTCGGCTTTTTCCACCACGCCGACGCAGAAACCGGCCAGGTCGTAGTCTTCGCCTTCGTACATGCCCGGCATTTCGGCGGTTTCGCCACCTACCAGGGAGCAGCCAGCCAGTTCACAGCCGGCGCCGATGCCGGTGACCACGGTGGCCGCGACGTCGACGTTCAGCTTGCCGGTGGCGTAGTAGTCGAGGAAGAACAGCGGCTCGGCGCCGCAGACTACCAGGTCGTTGACGCACATGGCGACCAGGTCCTGGCCGATGCTGTCGTGCTTGTTCAGGTTCAGTGCCAGGCGCAGCTTGGTGCCGACGCCATCGGTGCCGGAGACCAGCACCGGCTGCTTGTAGCCGGCCGGGATCTCGCAGAGGGCGCCGAAGCCGCCCAGGCCACCCATGACTTCAGGGCGTGCGGTGCGTTTTGCCACGCCCTTGATGCGTTCGACCAGTGCTTCGCCGGCGTCGATGTCTACACCGGCGTCCTTGTAGCTCAGGGAGGGTTGCTTGCTCATTGATCCAGGCCTTTAAGAGGGAGGGATTCGTAAAAACGACCATGACGGCCAAGGCCGGCGGTGAAGCGGCGGCTGCCTGAAGCGTCAGTGGTCTGTGAAGGCGCGCGATTTTATCAGGGTTGCCGTGCAGCGGCCATCCTCAGGCCGACGGGCAGGGCGGTTAATTGCTGAAAAAGGTGCGCGGGTGGTTGATGCGTCTCCTTCTGTATAAGCTGCAATCCACATGCTTCATGCGCAACCGGACAGGAATCCCCATGCGACTTCTCAATTATCTGGCAGCAGGGTGCCTCGCGCTGGCCTGCATCAGCGCTCAGGCAGAAACCGTCTCCGGGCTCTATCAAGTACGCGAGCCGGTCCAGGGGCAGGGCGCCGATGCCCGCACCGCAGCCACTGGCAAGGCATTCGAGACCTTGGTGCTGCGCCTCACCGGCGACCCCAAGGCCGCGCAGAACCCGGCGCTGGCCGAGCTGCGCAAGGACCCGAAACAGATCATCAACCAGGTCGGTACCGAGGCCGGGCCACCGGAATCCGTACTGGTCGAGTTCGACCCCGGCAGCACCGAACGCGCCCTGCGCAAGGCCGGCCTGGCGCTGTGGGGCAGCAACCGGCCCTCCATCCTCGGCTGGTGGCTCAACGACAGCGTCGAAGGCAGCAACCTCGTCGGTGACGGCCAGGCCAGTGCCCAGCCGCTGCGCCGCGCCGCCCAGCACCGTGGCTTGCCGTTGCGCTTGCCACTGGCTGACCTGCCGGAGCAACTGGTGGCCAATGCCAAACAGCTCGAAAGCGACGACCCGGCGCCGCTGCGCGAAGCCGCGCAGCGCTATGGCGCAGACGCCTTGCTGGCGGTGCATGCCCTTGAAACCGATGGCAAATGGCAAGGCAAATGGCAACTATGGCAGGGCGACAAGCGCGAGCAGGGCAGCGTCGAAGGCGCTGATCAGGCGGCCCTGGCCGACGCGGTCATGCTGGCGGTAAGCAGCCGCCTGGCACCGCGTTACGTGGTCAAGGCCGGCTCCAGCAGCCAGCTGCAGGTGCAGGTGCAAGGCATGAACCTGCAACGCTATGCCGAATTGAGCCGTGTACTCGAGCCCTACGGCCCACGCTTGCAGATGGCCGAGGGCGGCACCTTGACCTATGGGGTTACCGGTAACCGTGAGCAACTGCGCGCCCAGCTGGGCCTGGCCAAGCTGCAGGAGCTGCCGGCCGATCAGGTTGCTGCGGCCACGCCTGCTCCGGCTCCGCAAGCCACGCCAGGTCAACCTGCCACGCCTGCACCTGCTCCTGCCAAGCCGTTCGACGGCTTGCGCTTCCGTTGGTAACGAGGGCTGTCCATGACTGACATGCGTCGCTGGATCTGGCTGGTGGTGGCACTGGTAATTGCCGTGCTGCTTTATAGCCTGCACAACATCCTCACACCCTTTCTGGTAGGGATCCTGCTGGCCTATCTGGCCGACCCGCTGGTCGACCGCCTCGAGCGGGTCGGCCTCTCGCGGACCTGGGGTGTGGTCGTGGTGTTCGGCCTTTTCACCTTGATACTGCTGGCCCTGCTGCTGGTACTGGTGCCGATGCTGGCCAAGCAGCTGCTGCGCCTCTATGAACTGGCCCCGCAGATGCTCGACTGGCTGCAGCACGAAGCGCTGCCGTGGGTGCAGCACAGGTTGGGACTGGCCGACGGTTTCTGGCGGTTCGACAAGATCAAGGCTGCCATCGGCGAACACATGGGGCAGACCTCCGACATCGTCGGCGTGGTGCTGTCCCAGGCGACGGCCTCAAGCCTGGCGCTGATCGCCTGGCTGGCCAACATGGTGCTGATCCCGGTGGTGGGCTTCTATCTGCTGCGTGACTGGGACGTGATGATGGCCAAACTGCGTAGCCTGCTGCCGCGCCAGCGTGAGTCGCAGATAGTGGGCCTGGCGGGCGAATGTCACGAGGTGCTGGGGGCGTTCGTGCGCGGCCAGTTGATGGTGATGCTCGCATTGGGGGTCATCTACTCCGCTGGCCTGATGCTGGTCGGTCTCGAACTGGGCCTGTTGATCGGCATGCTCGCGGGGCTGGCAGCCATCGTGCCGTACATGGGCTTCATCATCGGTATCGGTGCGGCGCTGGTAGCCGGGTTGTTCCAGTTCGGTGGCGACCTGTATCCGATGCTCGGTATCGTCGCGGTGTTCATGGTTGGGCAGGCACTGGAAGGCATGGTGCTGACCCCGCTGCTGGTGGGCGACCGCATCGGCCTGCACCCGGTGGCGGTGATCTTCGCGATTCTCGCTGGCGGCGAACTGTTCGGCTTTACCGGTGTGTTGCTGGCATTGCCGGTGGCGGCAGTGATCATGGTGCTGCTGCGGCATGTGCATGGCCTGTACAAGGAATCCGACATGTACGCCGGGGATGTTGACCCGGATCTGTGATGCGAGGGGCCACAGCGCGGCCCCAGACAGCGCAACTCGTTGATTTTGCTAGTGCTATCCGCGTACATGATTGTGCGCTCTGCAATGCAGGTATAGACTTTGCACATTGTTCACCAAAGGCCCCCTGCGGTCCCTGCTGACTGCCCGCGAGCATGAAACCACCGATCCAGTTGCCCCTGGGTGTGCGCCTGCGCGATGACGCCACCTTCATCAACTACTATCCGGGCGCCAATGCTGCGGCGTTGGGCTATGTCGAGCGGCTTTGCGAAGCCGATGCCGGCTGGACCGAGAGTCTCATCTATCTGTGGGGCAAGCAGGGTGTTGGTCGCAGCCACCTGCTGCAGGCAGCCACCCATCGCTTCCAGCAGCGCGGCGAAGCCGCTGTGTACCTGCCTCTGGCGCAATTGCTCGATCGCGGCGTCGAACTGCTCGATTACCTGGCTCAATACGAACTGGTGTGCATCGATGACCTGCACGTGATCGCTGGCAAGGCGGACTGGGAAGAGGCGATGTTCCACCTGTTCAACCGCTTGCGCGACAGCGGTCGACGCCTGCTGCTGGCGGCCTCCGCCTCACCCCGCGAACTGCCGATCAAACTGCCCGACCTGAAGTCACGCCTGACCCTGGCCCTGGTCTTCCAGATGCGCGGCCTGTCCGACGAAGACAAGCTGCGTGCCCTGCAACTGCGTGCTTCGCGCCGCGGCCTGCACCTGACCGACGAAGTCGGCCATTTCATCCTTACCCGCGGCACACGCAGCATGAGCGCGTTGTTCGACCTGCTCGAGCGCCTCGACCAAGCCTCGCTGCAGGCCCAGCGCAAGCTGACCATCCCTTTCCTGAAGGAAACCCTCGGCTGGTGAGCCCTTAAACACGGGGCTTTGAGGGGCAAAACAAAAAAGTCACATCTTTTTCGATAAAATTTGCAAATGGCCATGATAGAGGGCATAGTTTCCCCCTTCTAAAGGATTACAGACACGGTCGTGCCCATGCTGAAGCGCTTCGCACCCCTCGTGCCACTCGCACTCGTGACCCTGCTATTTGGCTGCGCGGCCCAAGGCCCGGTTTCCCAGCCCCAGGATCACACCCCGGTTGCTTCGCAATCGGTCAACCACGCCAAGGCTTCGCCTTCGTCGGTCTTCGGTGAAGAAGAACAGGCCACTGAAGATGACCTGCATGCCTTCTCCAGCAGCAAGCCTTATCAGCTCCCGGTGCTGGCTGACAGCATCCTCGAGCGTGGCATGTCGCTGATCGGTACCCGTTATCGCTTCGGCGGTACCTCTGAAGCCTCCGGTTTCGATTGCAGCGGTTTCATCGGCTATCTGTTCCGCGAAGAAGCCGGCATGAACCTGCCGCGCTCGACCCGCGAAATGATCAACGTCGATGCGCCCAAGGTGGCCCGCAACAAGCTCAAGCCAGGCGATTTGCTGTTCTTCAGCACCAACGGCCGTGGCCGTGTCAGCCATGCCGGCATCTACCTGGGTGACAACCAGTTCATCCACTCCAGCAGCCGCCGCAGCGGTGGCGTGCGCATCGACAGCCTCGGTGATCGCTACTGGAGCAAGACCTTCATCGAAGCCAAGCGTGCCTTGGCCATGGCGCCGACTACCAACATCGCGCGCAACTGATATCAAAATGATGTACCCTTCCACGGCGGCGTAGCTTGAAAAAGCTCGCCGCCGTGCGCATTTACAGAAAGCGTCTAATCTAAATTCTCAACTCTTTTCGGCTGCGGCCGTTCGGTCTCAGACAGGAAGTTCTGGCCATGGTGATGATGGCGCGCTTCGCATTCCTTTCCCTGGTGGCATTGCTTGCCGCCTGCTCCAGCCGCGCCCCGGCACCAGCTCCGGTGGTGCAGCCGCAGATTACCTACAACCAACCTGAAGGCTCGCCGCTTGCTGACGATGTGCTGATACGTGCGATCGGCCTGGTCGGCACGCCGTATCGATGGGGTGGCAACACACCGGATTCCGGTTTTGATTGCAGCGGTTTGATCGGTTATGTGTACCGTGATGCCGCGGGTATCACCCTGCCGCGCTCGACACGGGAAATGATCGTCATGCGCGCACCCACTGTAGATGCCAAATCGCTGCAGTCCGGCGACCTGGTGTTCTTCGCGACGGGCGGTGGTTCCCAGGTGAGTCATGCGGGCATCTATGTCGGCGAAGGGCGCTTCGTGCATGCACCCTCCACGGGGGGCACGGTGCGTCTGGATTACCTCTCCAACAGCTACTGGGCCAAAGCTTACCTGCAGGCCAAGCGGGTAATCCCGCAAGGGCATCTGGCGCAAAATCGCTGAGCCCACCTCTGCCGCAATCCGCAGCCTGGCAGTCATTCACACGGCAGCCCTGATCCATCATGGGCAGCAGCCCGCTACCCCGTCTCTATCGGCGCCACTGGCAATCATGCTGGTTCGACGATAGCGGTCTGGAGTGGCCCATGAACGACAGCAAACAAAGAATGATGCGGGTGCTTGATGCACTGGACCAGGCGAACCCGTTGGTGCACCTGGTCAGCGAGGTGCTGGACGATTTGCCCGATTTGTATGCGCTGGCGAACAAACACGCCGAAGCGATCGTAAAAAAACATACCGGCAAGGCGATGGACCCGCGGTTCATCTGGTGGCATCAGTTCAACGTGCACAGCACCAGCCACCTGAGCTTCACCGGTTGGCAGCACAACGGGCCGCCCCAAAAGTCGCTGGTGCTGACCGAGCTGATGATCGAGCGTTTCGACCTGCACTTCCAGGAGGCGAGCGATGAGCTGGACATGTGCGGCGGCTTCTACCGGCAGGGGCCGCACGCGCCGAAATATGACGAACGCAACGAAGTGCCGATGCTCGGCAGTGAAGTACAGAAAGACTTGTGGGCGCTGGATTTCGCCGCGTTGTACCGAAACGAGGTCGAGCGTTTCTGGTCGGATCGTGGCGAAAATTGTCTCGTACTGACCAAGGTCAGCCTGTTGGGGCAGGGTGTTACCGCGGCGCGCAAGGGGGACATTTCACAAGCCGATCTGGTTCATCTGCGGGCATTCGTGGCAGACGACCTGCCAGGCGGGCGTCTGCCGTCAGTGGAACAGCTGCGCCGAGGCAGCAGCCACAACCCCTTCATCGTCAGCCGGTACGTGTTTGGTGAAGGTGACCGCGGTTGCCTCTTCGGACTGCAGGCCGATGATGGCCGAGTCTTGGCCTATATGCCATGGGCCCATCAGGCGCTCAAAGGATTTGCCTCCGAGCTCGCCATGGCTGGCTGGTTGCGTGAGCAGTTGCAATCGCCGGACACAATGCAGGCTTTCGTTGCAGGCGCCCATGGCAACCCTGGCGAAACTACGGCAAGGGCCTTGATCAAAGTGCACTTGCAAGGCATTGCCGACAGCAGCTCAGCGCAGGCGGGCCAGATTGCATTGTCGTTTTTCAAGCGAACGCTGACAACGGACCTGTTTGTCTTCCTGCGGGACCAGGCAGCTAGCGAAATGCGCGGTACGGCGCTGCTGGTACGTGACAACAGCCGTTTGCGCCGTGCAATGTTCAGTGGTTACCTGTCCGCGTTCCTGAGCGTTTTCGGAGGTTTCGCGCCTTTGGGTTGGCCGATGTCGCTGGCCTTGCTCGGTGCCAGTATCGCCAAGGTAGGGCTGGATGTGAACGCCGCCCTGCAGGCCAGTGACGAGCGATCGCGCAAGCTCGCCCTGCGTACAGCCATACTCGAAAGCGTCTACGCCACCTTGAACCTTGTGGATTTCGGCTTCCAGTCGAGTTTCGCGAGCCTGGCGTATGAGGCGCCCCCTCATGAAGCAGGGGGGCAGGCCCAGCGGTGGCAGTCGGCGCAGCCCCCCTTGGGAGACATCGAAGACCTTGAAGCCAATACCGTGCTCGCGGACGAGCCCGGGCAGGTCGGGCCCCTGCGCGGGGTGTATGTCGCGCCTGACGGTACGTGTTCCATCGTGCTCGATGGCCTGACGTATCGGGTGCGGTACAGTCAGGCGTTGTCCGTATGGCTTATCGTGCCGGCAAACAATCCCTTCGCCTTCGCGCCGATACGGCCGGTGCGCCTCAATGCTTCCGGGGAGTGGGAGTTGTTGCAGCCGCTGAGGCTGGCCGGCGGAGCCCCTCCCTCCATCCAGGGCATGCAAAGCAGGGCTTCGCTGTTCTGGGACACCTATACGGCGGTAAACGCCAGGCAGACTCGACTGTTGTCGACCAAGGCACTGCAACGCCAGAAGGCATTGCTGCACGACTGGCCGGTCGCCGAGCTGCAGCGCGGGCACGCCCCCAACCTGGATGCCAATGGTATCGACTGCGTGCGGGTTGCCGGCAAGCTCGAGTATTCCTACCGCTATGGCCGAGAGTATTTCAATTCCCTGATCGAGTACTACACCAGTGATGAGTCGCGGGTGAATGATGTATTTCGCGCCGGCAAATACCGCTACGGTGACGAAGACGATTTCATCGCCAAGCTCGCCGACAGCCTCGACGCGCTCCCCAAAAGCACCACGGAGCGGCTGTTTCGCGGCGGGCATCTGTCCCGAGGCACCGGTGGTCAGCGCTACCGCAATGGCCAGCTGCAGGTCGGCGACGTGCTTGTGAACACCGACCTGTCGTCGTTCACCGAAAACCCCTATCTGGCTGCCGAATTCGCCAGCCAGCCATCAGCTCAGGCCCCGGCCGGGCTGGCTGGAGTGTTCGATGACAGCTCGGTGCTGTTCGAGCTGCGTGCAGGCCATCATCAGAATGGAACGCCGATCTGCGCCTTTTCACTGTACTGGGACGAAGCCGAGACATTGTTTTTGCCGGGAAACTACTTTCGCATAGATCAGCTGGAGCAGATCTACGGCGACCACTACCGGTTCATCCATGTCACCCTCAGTCAGACGGTCAAGCCGGCTTCAGGCACTGTCTATGACCTGCGCACCGCGCAGCCTTTCGACATCACCCAGTACCGAGCGCGGTTCAGGACTCCGGCGTTGGTGGAGCGCTTTTTTCCCGGCTGATCCATCCGATCCATGCTTGCCACCCCCCCAGATCGGATTGCGCAGTGGCCCCTGCGTCCATTTGTCGGCTCGCTTCGATTGACGCTCCGGGTGCAACCCTCTAACCTTCGCGCGTGTTTCAGGTGCCCTGCCAGCCCCGACTGGGCAGGGTGAAACTGGGAAGCCGGTGGGCGCCAACAAGGCGCGATTCCGGCGCTGCCCCCGCAACGGTAGGTGAGTCGCGGTCGCGCACGGCCACTGGGTGTCGATACCCGGGAAGGCGCGCAGGCCAGGGTTGAACGCCCGCTCACGAGCCCGGAGACCGGCCTGATACTGCCAACGGCATCACGGAGGGTGATGCGCGGTGCACCGTGGCCCTCGTCCACGGCCCCTGCGCGTTCTCCGTCTGCCCGCCCTTTACCTGTCGCCGCTTCCCGCGCGGCGCCGGCCTGCGGAGAACCCTTCATGAGCGAATCCACCGAACGCGACGAACGCCACCTGGCGCGCATGCAGCGCAAGAAGGCGGTCATCGACGAGCGCATCGCCAATTCCCCCAACGAATGCGGCCTGCTGCTGGTGCTCACCGGCAATGGCAAGGGCAAGAGCAGCTCGGCCTTCGGCATGCTTGCCCGCGCCCTGGGCCATGGCATGCAGTGCGGTGTGGTGCAGTTCATCAAGGGCCGCAACAGCACCGGCGAAGAGTTGTTCTTCCGCCGCTTCCCCGAGCAGGTGCGCTACCACGTGATGGGCGAGGGTTTCACCTGGGAGACCCAGGACCGCCAGCGCGACATCGCCGCCGCCGAAGCTGCCTGGGCGGTTTCACGCCAGCTGCTGCAAGACCCCGGTGTGCAATTCGTAGTACTCGACGAGCTGAACATCGCCCTCAAGCACGGTTACCTCGACCTCGACCAGGTACTGAGTGACATTCAGGCCAGGCCACCGATGCAGCACGTGATCGTCACCGGTCGTGCAGCCAAGCCTGAAATGATCGAACTGGCCGACACCGTCACCGAGATGGGCATGCTCAAGCACGCTTTCCAGGCCGGTATCCGCGCGCAGAAGGGCGTCGAACTGTGAGTGAAACGCGCAGTTGCCCGGCGGTACTGATCGCAGCCCCTGCCTCGGGCCAGGGCAAGACCACCGTGACTGCCGCCTTGGCCCGCTTGCACCGCAACCTTGGGCGTAAGGTTCGGGTGTTCAAGTGCGGCCCTGATTTCCTCGACCCGATGATCCTTGAACGGGCCAGTGGCGCACCGGTGTATCAGCTCGATCTGTGGATGATCGGCGCCGAAGAGAGCCGTCGACTGCTGTGGCAAGCCGCAGAAGAGGCTGACCTGATTCTGATCGAGGGCGTGATGGGCCTGTTCGACGGCACCCCGTCGAGCGCCGATCTGGCACGCCATTTCGGCGTGCCGGTGCTGGCGGTGATCGACGGCACAGCCATGGCGCAGACCTTCGGCGCCCTGGCCCTGGGCCTGGCACGCTACCAGCCCGACCTGCCGTTCGCGGGCGTGCTGGCCAACCGGGTCGGCAGCCTGCGCCATGCGCAACTGCTCGAAGGCAGCCTGACCGAGGGCCTGCGCTGGTACGGTGGCCTGTCGCGCGAGCGCGGCATCGAGCTGCCCAGCCGTCATCTGGGGCTGGTCCAGGCCAGTGAACTGAACGACCTGGACGCCCGCCTGGATGCCGCCGCCGAAGCCCTCGCTGCCAGCTGCGATGCCACCTTGCCGCCGCCTGTTGCCTTTGCCGCGCCTGACCCGCAGCCGTGCGCTGCGTCGCTGAGCGGTGTGCGTATCGGTGTCGCACGTGACGAAGCCTTTGCCTTTACCTACGGCGCCAACCTGGATCTGCTGCGTGATCTGGGGGCGCAGCTGACGTTCTTCTCGCCGCTGCATGATCGTGAGCTGCCGGCAGTGCACAGCGTGTATCTCCCGGGTGGTTATCCGGAACTCCACCACCACGCACTGGCTGCCAATACGCCAATGTGCGAAGCGATCCGTGCCCACCACGCCCAGGGCAAGCCGTTGCTGGCCGAGTGCGGCGGCATGCTGTACCTGCTCGATGCGCTGACCGATGTCGCTGGCGAGCGTGCCGCGCTGCTCGGTCTGCTGCCGGGCGAGGCGACCATGCAGAAGCGCCTGGCGGCCCTGGCCCTGCAGGCTGTTGAACTGCCGGAAGGCACCCTGCGCGGGCACACCTACCACCACTCGCTGACCAGCACCGAGCTTGAGCCCATCGCCCGGGGCCTGAGCCCCAATGGCGGGCGCGGTAACGAGGCGGTGTATCGGCGAGGCCGCCTTACCGCTTCCTACGTGCACTTCTATTTCCCATCCAACCCTGATGCGGCGGCGGCGCTGTTGCGGCCATGAGCGATCACGCCTACAGCGCCGCCGAGCGCGCCGCGATCTACCGTGCCATCGGCGAGCGTCGCGACATGCGCCACTTTTCCGGTGGCGCAGTTGCGCCAGAGCTGCTGGGCCGTCTGCTGAGCGCCGCGCACCAGGCGCCGAGTGTCGGCCTGATGCAGCCTTGGCGCTTCATCCGCATCAGCCAGCGCGAGCTGCGCGGGCGCATTCAGGCCTTGGTCGAAGAGGAGCGGGTGCGTACCGCCCAGGCGCTGGGCGAGCGCTCCGATGACTTCATGAAGCTCAAGGTGGAGGGCATCGCCGACTGCGCCGAAGTGCTGGTCGCGGCGTTGATGGACAACCGCGAGCCGCACATCTTCGGCCGCCGCACCATGCCGGAAATGGACCTGGCATCGCTGGCCTGCGCGATCCAGAACCTGTGGCTGGCCGCCCGTGCCGAGGGGCTGGGGCTGGGCTGGGTGTCGCTGTTCGACCCGCAGGCCCTGGCTGCGCTGCTGGGCATGCCTGCCGGGGCCAAACCGGTGGCGGTGCTGTGCCTGGGGCCGGTCACCGCGTTCTACCCACAGCCGATGCTGGTCCAGGAAAGCTGGGCCGAGGAACGTCCCTTGAGTGACATGCTGTTCGAGAACCAATGGGGAGAACGCCCATGAGCGTGGCGTTGCTGACCGTGGCCGGAGTGGCCCTGGATGCGCTGCTGGGTGAGCCTCGGCGTCGGCACCCGCTGGTGGGCTTCGGCAACCTGGCGTCGAGCCTGGAGCGCCGCTTGAACGCCGGTGGGCGCGGCTGGCGCAGCCATGGCGTGAGCGCTTGGTTCCTTGCCGTGGTGCCGCTGACCCTGGTGGCGCTGATCTTGTCTTGGCTGCCCTATGTGGGGTGGCTTGTGGACGTGCTGGCGCTCTATTGCGCCCTCGGCTTGCGCAGCCTCGGCGAGCATGTGCTGCCGGTGGCTAACGCCCTGCGCCAGGGCGATCTGCAAGAAGCGCGGCGCCGCGTTGGTTATCTGGTCAGCCGGGAAACCCGGGAACTGGACGAGCCTGCCGTGGCCCGCGCAGCCACCGAATCGGTGCTGGAGAATGGCAGCGACGCGGTATTCGCCGCGCTGTTCTGGTTCGTCGTGGCCGGTGCGCCGGGAGTGGTGCTGTACCGCCTGAGCAATACCCTGGACGCCATGTGGGGCTACCGCAACGAACGCTTCGAGCGCTTCGGCTGGTGCGCGGCGCGTATCGACGATGTGCTGAACTATATTCCAGCGAGGCTGGTGGCACTGACCTATGCGCTGCTGGGCAAGACGCGCCTGGCCCTGGCGTGCTGGCGCAAACAGGCGCCGCTGTGGGACAGCCCCAACGCCGGGCCGGTGATGGCTTCCGGCGCGGGTGCGCTGGCTGTCGAACTTGGTGGCCCGGCGGTGTATCACGGCGAACTGCACGAGCGCCCGCGCCTGGGTGACGGGCCGATGGCCGATGCCGATGCCATCGAGCGCGGCTGGAGCCTGGTGCAACGTGGCGTCTGGTTGTGGCTGCTGTTGATCTGTGTGGGAGCCTATCTGAATGCTTGAACACGGTGGCCGCCTGCTACGGGCAGTACGGCAATACGGGATCGCCCGCGAGGACTGGCTCGATCTGTCCAGCGGCATCGCCCCCTGGCCTTACTCGATCCCGTCGATACCGTTGGACGCCTGGGCGCGGCTGCCGGAAACGGAAGACGGCCTCGAAGACGCTGCACGAGGTTATTACGGCGTGCGGCACCTGTTGCCGGTGGCCGGCTCCCAGGCGGCAATCCAGGCCTTGCCCCTGTTGCGCGCGCAGGGCCGGGTTGGCGTGCTGTCGCCGTGCTACGCCGAGCACCCGCATGCCTGGCGCCGGGCGGGGCATCAGCTGGTCGAACTGGATGAAAGCCAGGTCGAGGCCGAACTCGACCAGCTCGACGTGCTGGTGCTGGTCAACCCGAACAACCCGACCGGGCGGCTTGTACCGCCTGAACGGCTGTTGGCCTGGCATGCGCGGCTCGCCGCACGCGGCGGCTGGCTGCTGGTGGACGAAGCGTTCATGGACAACACACCCGAACACAGCGTGGCCGAGTGCGCCGAGCGCCCAGGCCTGATCGTGTTGCGTTCGTTCGGCAAGTTCTTCGGCCTGGCCGGCGTGCGCCTGGGCTGCGTAGTGGCCGAACCCTCGTTGCTGCAGCGCCTTGCCGAACTGCTTGGGCCGTGGACGGTCAGTGGTCCTGCCCGCGTGCTGGCGCAAGCCTGCTTTGCCGACCTCGCGGCGCATCGAGCGCAGATCGAGCGCTGCGCACTGGCCAGTCAACGCCTCGCTGCACTGCTGCACAGCTGTGGCCTGGCGCCCAGCGGTGGCTGCGCCCTGTTCCAGTACGTGCGCAGCGAGCGCCCGGCCCACCTGCATGACTTTCTCGCCCGCCGCGGCATCCTCGTGCGCCTGTTCGAGCAGCCTGCTGCCGTGCGCCTTGGCCTGCCGTCGAGTGCGGTGGACGAGCAGCGCCTGGCCCAGGCCTTGGCCGACTATCAAAAGGAAACGGCATGACCACCCTCATGGTGCAAGGCACCACCTCCGATGCCGGCAAGAGCACGCTGGTCACCGCCCTGTGCCGCTGGCTGTTGCGCCGAGGCGTGGGCGTGGTGCCGTTCAAACCGCAGAACATGGCGCTCAACAGCGCTGTGACCGCCGACGGTGGCGAAATCGGCCGCGCCCAGGCGGTGCAAGCCCAGGCCTGCCGGCTCGCACCCCATACCGACATGAACCCGGTGCTGCTTAAACCCAACAGCGACACGGGCGCCCAGGTGATCATCCACGGTCGCGCGGTCACCAGCATGAACGCGGTGGCCTATCACGACTACAAGGCCATTGCCATGCAGGCGGTGCTGGCCTCGCACCAGCGCCTCAGTGCGGCCTACCCGGTGGTGATGGTCGAGGGCGCGGGGTCGCCGGCCGAGATCAACCTGCGCGCCGGCGACATCGCCAACATGGGCTTTGCCGAGGCGGTCGACTGCCCGGTTATCCTGGTGGCCGATATCAACCGGGGTGGGGTGTTCGCCCATCTGGTCGGCACCCTTGAACTGCTCTCGCCGAGTGAGCAGGAGCGGGTCAAAGGCTTCGTCATCAACCGCTTCCGCGGCGACATCTCGCTGCTGCAACCAGGCCTGGACTGGTTGGAACAACGCACGGGCAAACCCGTGCTGGGCGTACTGCCCTATGTCACCGACCTGCACCTGGAAGCCGAGGATGGCATCGACATCCGCCAGAGTGCCAAGCAGGATCGCGTGCTCAAGGTGATCGTCCCGGTGCTGCCGCGCATCAGTAACCACACCGATTTCGACCCGCTGCGCCTGCACCCGCAGGTCGATTTGCAGTTCATCGGGCCGGGCCAGCCGATCCCCGCCGCCGACCTGATCATCCTGCCGGGCTCGAAGAGTGTGCGCGGTGACCTGGTGCAGTTGCGCGAGCGTGGTTGGGACACGGCCATCGAGCGGCACCTGCGCTATGGCGGCAAGTTGATCGGCATCTGCGGTGGCCTGCAGATGCTCGGCCGTGAAGTGCATGACCCGCTCGGGCTCGAGGGCATCGCCGGCTCAAGCCCCGGGCTGGGCCTGTTCGATTACGTCACGGTGCTCGAAGCCGACAAGCAATTGCGCAACGTTGCCGGCACCCTGAACCTTGAATCGTCGCCGGTCGCCGGTTATGAAATCCATGCCGGCGTTACCGCAGGACCTGCCCTGGAGCAGCCTGCCGTGCAGCTCGCCGA
The DNA here is from genome assembly GCF_044748405.1 of Pseudomonas sp. NPDC089996. Classification (NCBI taxonomy): domain Bacteria; kingdom Pseudomonadati; phylum Pseudomonadota; class Gammaproteobacteria; order Pseudomonadales; family Pseudomonadaceae; genus Pseudomonas; species Pseudomonas sp. NPDC089996. Next base: position 50,758 of record NZ_JBIVGA010000018.1, read on the forward strand.
TGGCCGCCGTGACGGCGCGGTCAGTGCCGATGGCCAGGTCCTCGCCACCTACCTTCATGGCCTGTTCGAGGGCAGCCAGTCGTGCGCCGCGCTGCTGCGCTGGGCGGGGCTGGAGGATGCGCAGACCATCGATTACGAGGCCCTGCGCGAACGTGACATCGAACGCCTGGCCGACCTGGTGCAAACGCACCTGGACACCGCGCAGCTACGAACGCTTTGTGGAGTCGCCTGACATGCGCAACCTTATCCTCGGCGGTGCCCGCTCGGGCAAGAGCCGCCTGGCCGAGCAACTGGCCAGCGACAGCGGCCTGCCGGTCACCTACATCGCCACCAGCGAGCCGCTCGATGGCGAAATGAATGAGCGCGTGCGTCTGCACCGCCAGCGTCGGCCAGCCGACTGGGGGCTAATCGAGGAACCCCAGGCGCTGGCGGCGGTGTTGCGTGCAGAAGCCGCCGAAGGCCGCTGCCTGCTGGTGGACTGCCTGACCTTGTGGCTGACCAACCTGCTGATGCTTGACGACCCGCAACGGCTGGCAGCAGAACGCGATGCGCTGCTCGACTGCCTGGAGCAACTGCCCGGCACCATCATTCTGGTCAGCAACGAAACCGGCCTTGGCGTGGTGCCCATGGGCGAGCTGACCCGCCGTTACGTCGACCTGGCCGGCTGGCTGCACCAGGCCGTTGCCGAACGCTGCCAGCGTGTGGTGCTGACCGTGGCCGGCCTGCCTCTCATGCTCAAAGGACCCGCTCTATGAACCAAGCCTGGTGGCGTGATGCCTGCCAACCTCTCGACAACGCCGCCATGGACCAGGCCCGCGCCCGTCAGCAACAGCTGACCAAACCTGCCGGCTCCCTCGGCCAGCTCGAAGGCCTGGCCGTGCAACTGGCTGGTTTGCAAGGTCGCGAGCGGCCAACCCTGGATCAGGTCGCCATCACCCTTTTCGCTGGGGACCATGGCGTGGTCGAGGAGGGCATTTCGGCCTACCCGCAGGCGGTCACCGGGCAGATGCTGCGCAATTTCGTAGGCGGTGGCGCGGCAATCAGCGTGCTGGCGCGTCAACTGCAGGCCAGCCTTGAAGTGGTCGACCTGGGTACCGTCGACCCTGAGCTGGAATTGCCTGGGGTGCTTCATCTGCGCCTGGGCGCCGGCACCGCCAACTTCGCCCGTCAGCCGGCGATGACCGATGCACAGCTGCAGGCTGCCATGCAGGCCGGCCGCGACAGCGCCTTGCGCGCGGCGGCCAATGGCGCGCAGCTGTTCATCGGTGGCGAAATGGGCATTGGCAACACCTCTGCCGCTGCTGCCCTGGCCAGCACCTTGCTGGCCTGCCCGGCGCGTGAGTTGAGCGGGCCGGGTACCGGCCTGGACAACGCCGGTGTGCGCCACAAGGCCGAAGTCATCGAGCGCGCCATGGTGCTGCACGGCCTGCGTGCCGACGAGCCACTGCGGGCACTGGCCTGTGTCGGCGGCTTCGAGATCGCCGCGCTGACCGGTGCCTACCTCGCCTGCGCCCAGCAGGGTATTGCGGTGCTGGTGGATGGCTTTATCTGCAGCGTCGCCGCCCTGCTGGCGGTGCGCCTCAACCCGCAGAGTCGTGACTGGCTGCTGTTCGCTCACCAGGGCGCCGAGCCTGGGCACAAGACTCTGCTTGCAGCGTTGCAGGCGCAACCACTGCTGACGCTGGGGTTGCGCCTGGGCGAGGGCAGCGGAGCCGCCTTGGCGGTGCCGCTGATTCGACTGGCCTGTGCCTTGCACGGGCAGATGGCGACCTTCGCCGAAGCTGCGGTGGCGGACCGCCCGGCATGATCCTCGACTTGCTGCGCCACGGTGAGACCGAACTGGGCGGCGGACTGCGCGGCAGCCTGGACGATGCCCTGACCGAGAAGGGCTGGGGCCAGATGCGCGACGCGCTGGCAGGCGCAGGCCCATGGGATGTGCTGATCAGCTCGCCGTTGCAGCGCTGTGCGCGTTTTGCCGGGCAACTGGGCATGCCGGTTCAGCTCGAGGCCGATCTGCAAGAGCTGCATTTCGGCGAGTGGGAAGGGCGCAGTGCCTTGCAGATCATGCAAACCCAGGCTGACGAGCTTGGGCGTTTCTGGGCCGACCCCTACAGTTACACGCCGCCCGACGGCGAGCCTGTCGCGGCCTTCGCCGCGCGCGTGCTGTCCGCCATCGGCCGGCTGCGCCAGCAGCATGCCGGCAAGCGCGTGTTGCTGGTTACCCATGGCGGCGTCATGCGTCTGCTGCTGGCGCGTGCCCGTGGGCTGCCCAAGGCGCAGTTGCTGCAGGTGGAGGTTGGCCATGGCGCCCTGATGCGCCTGGCGGTGGATGAAGATGGCGCGATGCTCGAGGTGTTTTGACATGCTGCCATTCTGGATTGCCTTGCAGTTTCTCAGCAGCTTGCCGGTGCGTTTGCCGGGTATGCCGGAGCCTCGCGAAATGGGGCGTTCGCTGCTGTGCTATCCACTGGTGGGCGTGCTGTTCGGTCTGTTGCTGTGGCTGGTCAGCCATTGGCTGCAAGGGACCGCAGCGCCGTTGCACGCGGCCTTGCTGCTGACACTGTGGGTGCTGCTCAGCGGTGCGCTGCATCTGGACGGCCTGGCCGACAGTGCCGATGCCTGGCTGGGCGGCTTCGGTGATCGCGAACGCACCCTGCAGATCATGAAAGACCCGCGCAGCGGGCCGATTGCCGTGGTCACCCTGGTGCTGGTGTTGCTGCTGAAATTCTGTGCCTTGTGGGTGCTGGTCGAACAGGGCGCTGGCATAGCACTGCTGCTGGCACCGGTGATGGGGCGAGCAGCGATGCTGGGGCTGTTTCTCGGCACGCCCTACGTGCGCCCCGGGGGGCTGGGGCAGGCGCTGGCCGAACACCTGCCGCGGCGCGCGGCCGGCTGGGTCTTGCTTGCCAGCCTGCTGTTGTGTCTGCTGGCGGGTGGCCTGGGTGCGATCTTGCCGATGCTGGCGGCGTTGGCCATGTTCATCGGCTTGCGCCGCTTGATGTGCAGGCGCCTGGGTGGGACCACGGGCGATACGGCAGGAGCGGTGCTGGAGATACTCGAACTTACGGTGTTGTTGGTATGGGCGGTTTAGGCGCATTCCTACAGGTTGTGTTGAGCATTCCTACCTGTTGATCGTGTCGATAATTTTCGGAAAATCCCTGAAAATATTCAGCAAATGACACCGTTCTCGCATCTTTCTATGCTCGTTGTTTCTTCGTCATCGCCGAGGCCAAGCGCGTGCGAGCATTCCTGATGACCCTCTTGCTGGCCACTGCCAGCGGCCCCGTTCCAGCGGCCGATCTGATCGACTTCTGGAGCAGCCCGCGCCATGGCGGCAACAGCTTCAATCGCTTGCCGCCGGATCAGGCGTACTTCGATGCGCTGAGTGGTTACGGCGCGAGCTGGGTGCGGCTGTCCTACGACAAATGGAAGCCAGCCCAGCGCGATTTCCTGTTGGGCAACGCAGACCGCTATGAGCAGCTATCCGCCGCCGATCTCGAGCAACTGCGTGAGACCCTAGACCGAGCACACAGGGCAGGGCTCAAGGTGGTCATTGCGCCGCTGTCGCTACCGGGCATGCGCTGGTCACAAAACAACCAGGGGCAGTTCGATGACCGCCTGTGGCAAGGTAACGGTTACGCCCTGCAAGCGGCCCGCTTTTGGCGAGACCTGGCCCGGGAGTTGAAAGACCACCCTGCCATCGCGGCCTACAACCTGGTCAACGAGCCTGCCCCCGAGAAACGTGGCGGGCTAGCCGAGCATGCTTCGGCTGAGCGCATGCAGCAATGGTATGCACGGGTGCAGGGTGGGGCGCGTGACTTGCCCAGGCTGTACGGGCAACTGATAGCGGCGATTCGCGAGGTGGATACCAAGACCCCGGTGATGGTCGATGCGGGGTGGTTCGCCAGCGCCGATGCCTTCGGTTACTGGCGGGCGCCGTTGGCAGATGAACGCGTGCTGTACAGCGTACACATGTACGAGCCCTATGCAGCCACCAGTGCGCCTAACCTGTTGCGTAAAGATCCCATCCATTACCCCGGCCCAGCGCCGTTCGGTGGTGAAATCCAGCAATGGGATGCCGAGCGGGTTCGTCAGTATCTCAACCTGCCGTTGGTCTGGATGGAGCGTATGAAACTGCCGTTTTCCCGGCTGGTCGTGGGGGAGTTCGGGTGCATGCGCCGACTGCCTGGTTGCAGCGAATACCTGGAAGATGTCCTCTCGGTCACGGATCGGCATCGTTTGCACTGGGCGTTCTACAGCTTCCGTGAAGACAGCTGGGATGGCATGGATTACGAGCTGGGATCGGCAAAGGTGCCTTGGCAGTATTGGCAGGCGATCGAGCAAGATGCTCCTGACCCATTGGCACGCAAAGCCACAGCGGAATTCGAGCCAATTCGGCGACGGCTGGCAGACTGAAACTTCTTGCAACAACAGGGGTGCGGGTATATACACGTATCCATGTTGACCAGTGAATGCATCTGCACCCACCTGCGTCGCGCCGCCCGAGGGGTGAGCCGGCATTACGACGAGGCCCTTGCCGGCCACGGCATCAACGTCGCCCAGTTTTCCCTGTTACGCCATCTGCAACGGCTCGATCGGCCCAGCATCACCACATTGGCCGAGGCCATGGGCCTGGAGCGCAGTACCCTGGGCCGCAACCTGCGCGTGCTGGAGGCAGAAGGCCTGATCGCCCTGGCTGACGGCGATGACCAGCGCAACCGCATGGTGTTGCTGACCGAGGCGGGTATAGCACGTGTGCAAGCGGCCCATCCAGCCTGGGAGCAGGCGCAGTTGACGCTGGTCGAGCAGTTGGGCGAAGGGCAGCGTGATGAGCTTGTGCGTTTGCTGGAGCGGCTTGCCTGAAGCATTACGAATAGAAGCGGGTATATACCCGTATAACCTTGCGATGTGCCGGAGATTACGACAATGACATCGGTGTGGCGAACCAGTGGGTGGGTACTTGTAGGCGCGGCGTTGATCCTGGCGCTATCGCTGGGCGTGCGCCACGGTTTCGGCCTGTTCCTGGCGCCGATGAGCGCCGATTTTGGCTGGGGCCGCGAAGTATTTGCCTTTGCCATTGCCCTGCAAAACCTGATCTGGGGCCTGGCACAGCCGTTTGCCGGTGCGCTGGCCGACCGCCTCGGTGCCGCGCGCGTGGTGATTATCGGCGGCATTCTCTATGCCGCAGGCCTGTTGTTGATGAGTACCGCCGATTCGGCCTGGTCGTTGTCGCTCAGTGCCGGCCTGTTGATCGGTATCGGCCTGTCCGGTACTTCATTCTCGGTGATCCTCGGCGTGGTCGGCCGCGCCGTCCCGGCAGAAAAACGCAGCATGGCCATGGGCATTGCCAGCGCTGCCGGCTCCTTCGGCCAGTTTGCCATGCTCCCCGGAACCCTTGGCCTGATCGAATGGCTGGGCTGGTCTTCGGCGCTGCTGGTACTGGGTCTGCTGGTGGCCCTGATCGTGCCCTTCGTCGGCCTGCTGCGTGACCGCCCGCTGCCCAGCCATGGTGCGGAGCAGACGTTGGGCCAGGCCCTGCGTGAGGCGTGCTCGCATTCCGGCTTCTGGCTGCTTGCCTTGGGTTTCTTCGTGTGTGGGTTCCAGGTGGTGTTCATTGGCGTGCATCTGCCTGCTTACCTGGTGGACCAGCACCTGCCTGCAACTACCGGCACTACGGTGCTGGCGCTGGTCGGGTTGTTCAACATCGCAGGGACCTATACCGCTGGCTGGCTGGGTGGGCGCATGTCCAAGCCACGCCTGCTCACCGGGCTGTACCTGCTGCGTGCAGTGGTGATCGCGCTGTTCCTGTGGGCGCCGGTGACGCAGGTCAGTGCCTATCTGTTCGGTATTGCCATGGGCCTGCTGTGGCTTTCCACCGTGCCGCTGACCAATGGCACCGTGGCCACGGTATTCGGCGTACGCAACCTGTCGATGCTGGGCGGCATCGTCTTCCTGTTCCATCAGCTGGGTGCCTTCCTGGGGGGGTGGCTGGGAGGCGTGGTGTATGACCAGACCGGCAATTATGACCTGGTCTGGCAGATTTCGATTCTGCTCAGCCTGCTGGCTGCCGCGCTCAACTGGCCGGTGCGTGAGTGGCCGGTGGCCCGTTTGCAGGCGCAAGCGGCATGAACCGCTACCTGGCCCGTGGCCTGCTGCTGGCTGCGGCGGCGTTGCTGCTGGCGCTGGTGTGGTGGGGCTGGCAGCGGGGTGGGTTGGCGTTGATGCAATTGGGCATGAGCGTTTGTTAAGCGCTACCCTGCAAGTTCAAGGAATGGTTTGCAGGAGGAATGAACGATGCGTGCACATTGGCTGACGATGCCGTTGCTGGCCATGCTGGCTGCTACGTCCAGCTGGGCAGCCGACTGCCCGGCGTTGTTGCAGGGCAGCTTGCCCGAGTTGCGTGGCAAGGAGCAGGTCGACCTGTGCCAGCGCTTCGCCGGCAAGCCCTTGGTGGTGGTCAACACGGCCAGCTATTGCGGTTTCGCGCCGCAATTCGAGGGGCTGGAGTCGACCTACAAGGAGTTTCACGAGCAAGGCCTGGAAATGCTCGGCGTGCCGTCCAACGACTTCAAGCAGGAAGACGCCGACAGTGAGAAGACTGCCAAGGTCTGCTATGCCAATTACGGTGTGACCTTCACCATGACCAAGACCCAGCCGGTTCGCGGCAAGGATGCGATTCCGCTGTTTGCCGAGCTGGCGAGTCAGAGCAGCGCGCCGAAGTGGAATTTCTACAAATACGTGGTGGATCGCAAGGGCAAGGTGATCGGTAATTTCTCCAGTCTCACCAAGCCCGATGATCCTGCCTTCAGGGCCGCAATCGAGAAGGCGATAGCCTCGCAGCCGTAGGTGGCGTTTTGTAAGGGCGCAAGGTGATCGCGTAGAGGCTGACAAGTGTTCGCCGAAGGTTATGCAGCGCCTGTGAGATGGAGCGCCGCCCGCGCGGCGCTCCATCTCACAGGCGCTGCATAACCTTCGGCGAACGCATTTTCAATGCGGATGCACCGTAATCGCCACCAGCTTCAACACCACCGGCCTCACCATCAATACGCACACGAATGCCACTGGCATCGCCAGCTGATAGGCCTTCAGCACATTGCCCAGATACTCCGGATTCACGCCGGCATTCGCCGCCGTGATCACGAAGCACATCAGCAGCGCCATGATCGATGACATGTAGAACGCGAACACATACGGTGTAGCGCTCGGACGTAGTTTGCGCCGGCGGCGCGTAGGGGACAGATTGCTCATGTGAACTCTCCTCAAACTGGCTGAAGGGTTGCAGGTTAGCAATGCCGCCGGCAGCGGCTGTAGACCCGCTGAGTTGAGTTCTTTATAAATAGATTCTTACGAATCGAAGAGCCAGCCATGGACCTGCTCAACGCCATCCGCAGTTTCATCAAAGTGGTCGAAGCCGGCAGCATCGCCGCTGCCGCCCGAAACCTCGGGCTCAGCCCGGCGGCGGTCAGCCAGAATCTGGCGCGTCTGGAAGGGCACCTGCAAGTCCGCCTGCTCAGTCGCACCACCCGCAGCATGGCGCTTACTCCTGCCGGTAGCCAGTACTATGAACGGGTCAGGCATATCGAGCGCGACCTGGCCCTCGCAGAACAAGCCATCACCACCCCCGACAGCGTGCCCCAGGGCCGCCTGTGCATTGCCTCGACCTCCGCCTTCGGTCGTCACGTCCTGGCACCGCTGATCCCTGCCTTCAGTGCACGCTATCCGCTGCTTTCGATAGAGTTGGTAACGACTGATCGCAAGGTGAATCACGCCCGCGAAGATGTGGACGTCAGCCTGCGCATCACCCCACAACTGGAAGGCCAGTTGCTGGCTCGGCATATCGCCCGCATCCCGTTCATCTGCTGCGCGTCGCCGGGGTACCTTGCCAGCGCGGGGTTGCCGGCCACGCCCGAGGCGTTGCGTGAGCATCGCTGTCTGGTTTTCCGTTACCCGGTAGATGGCCGGTTCCTGCGCTGGGGCTTCGAGCGTGACGGCATGCGTTTCGAGGCGGAGTTTGGCGGCGTGTTGATCAGCGACGACATCGATGCCTTGACCCAGATGGCCCTCAACGATGGCGGAATCACCCGGTTGGCCGAGTTCATCGTAAGGCCGCATCTGGCCAGCGGAGCACTGGTGCCGCTGTTCGAGTACAGCGACAGCGGGCAGGCCTACGCCCAGACCGAGCCGATGGACATCTACCTGTGCGTGGCTGACCGTTTTGCCATGACGGCGAAAGTGCGTGCCTTTCTGGATTACCTGCGCGAGGCGCTGGGCGATAGCTGGCAGGTCCAGGCATGAAAAAACCGCCACGAGGGCGGTTCTTCATGCTGCAGTACGAATCAGAAACGGTAGGTGAGCGAGGCACCGATACCGTGTGCGCTGTTCTCGTACTTGGCCTGGTAACGGCCCTTGGTAGGGCTTGCCAGGTTGACCTTGGTGTCCTCTTCCCACAGGTAGGAGTAGGCCACGTCGATGGTCATGTCGTCGCTTGGGCTCCAGCCAGCACCAATGCTGATCGCCTTGCGATCACCCGTAGGGATGCGCGGCGAGCGGTCGGTGTTGTTGGTTGGCGACTGGTCGACGGAGAAGCCGGTGCGCAGCACCCACTCCTTGTTCACTTTGTACGAGGCGCCAATGGCGTGAGCCCAGGTGTCGTGCCAGTTCTGCTCTTCGGTGATGGTACCGAACTGGGCCGCAAGCGGGGCCGGGACTTCGTTGTTGACGGTGATGTCCTTCAGGCGGCTCCAGCGGGTCCAGGTGCTGCCTGCATACAGAGTCCACTGGTCGTCCAGTTCGTGGGTGACCGAGAAGTCCACCGACTCAGGTGTCTTGATCTTCAGGGTAGCGTCGAACTTGCTGCCGCTGAACGGCCCGATCAGGGCGTTGTTGACCTTGGTGTCGCCCTCGAGCTTGTAGTCGACCATCGAGTGGTAGGTCAGGCCGACGCGGGTGCGGTCAGTGGCCTGCACCAGAATACCGACGTTGTAACCGATGGCAGTGTCGTCACCCTTGATCTTCACTTCGCCATCGTTCACGCCCGGGGAGCGCGGGTTGATGGTGTTCGAACCCAGCTCGCCCTTGATGCGGTTGATGGTCGGGCCGAAACCGATCGACACCTTGTCGTTGAAGGCGTAGCTGACGGTAGGCTGGAAGGTGATGACCTCGACGTGGCTCTTTTTACCCCAGTAGCGAGCGGCGTCGCCGCTGCCGTAGTCGGTTACCAGACCGTACGGAACGTAAACACCGAAGCCGACGCTCCAGTGATCATCGATCGGTTTCACGTAGTAGCCCATGGGTACGCCAACGACAGGCACCATGTCGCCGTCGGTTTCGCCTGGCAGCGGGCTGCTGCCCGGGCCCGAAATATCGGTTTTGGCGATTACTGCAGCCCCGCCCACGGTCACTTCCTGGCGCTTGAGGCGCGACATGCCGGCCGGGTTGCCATACACGGTGCTGGCATCATCGGCAGAAGAAGAGCGACCTGCGAAACCTGTCCCCATGCCGCTGATGCTTTGTTCGTTAAGTGCGAAGCCGGCAGCGAACAGTTGGCTGGAAGCCAGGGCAACGGCTACACCGAGGGAGGTTTTGAGCATTGCTTTTTTCATTATTAGAAACTCCTTGTGATCTCCGGGGCGAAAAGCTACCAACAAATCACGCGCCGCGCTATAGCCTGAATCACAGGAGATAGAGCGGTTTTGTAGGACAATCCGACCAAAATTCCTTTTTTTCCGGTAGTGATGTAGGGCGTTTCTTAAGATGCCTGTGGCAATTTCTGTTCAATGCACAGATGCCAGGCCTGGGTAAAGTCGCGCAGGCGACCTTGAGGGTGGAAAATCTGCCGCCAGATACGTGCCAGACCGAGCAGGTCATCGGCTGCAGGCAGCGCCGTGGCTTGCTCTTCGATCAGCATCCAGGCGATGGCGGTGGAGTAGCGCAAGTTCACCGTGAGTTCCAGGTGCGGCCCGCCGAGGAATGCGTGCTGGCTCGCCAGGCCGCGTACCAGGCTGGCCAGCTCTGGATCACGGGCCAGGAAGTGGTCCCAGACGGCTTGGTGTCGGCTTTCGCCAATGCGGTAGAGGCCGTGGCCACGGCGGTCGTGCAGGGCTGAACCAAGAGCCGATTGGCTGGCCGCGATCCCTAGCAGAAGGGCTTCGGCGCTGGCGCAGTGACGATTCAGATAGACCAGGGTTGGTCGGATCACATACTGACACAATTCATTCGCCGCGATACCCATGATGCCCTCGAGCAGTAAGGTGCCGACGGGCGCTGGAGCTTGGCAGCTGGTAAGTGGTCAGGCCCGCCGGAAGCGGCACGGGCCGCTCGAGTTGAAGTGTAGTGTGATAATCGTGGTGTAAAGGGCTGTTTTTAAATCGATTGCTGCCCGCTTCCCGGCGCTATATGCCTTGCGGCAATTAGGCCAAGAACGATCGGGCAGCATCTGGCAGGTGCCATTCGGTCGCTGAATACCCCGGTATTCGCCGCTCACGCGGTAAGCGATTGGCGCGTGCGGGCAATCACTGCCTGCAGCGGTTCCGAGCGGTTGTACTGTTCGGGGTACAGGCGTTCGGTGTGGCAGGCGACGCCGTGCTCGTCCACCAGGGTAAAGCTGAAGTTGCCCTTGCGTGGGGCGGTGATCAGGCACTTCAGCGGCGAGAAGGCCTGGGTGAGGGTGCCAATGGCAACCTGAATTTGATGATGAGTTTGCATGTTGTTGGAGGTTCCTGCTTTAAACACGGGGGATATGATCCGTGCATGATAGAAACGTTCCAGTGACGCCTTTATTAAGGGACGAACGAACCTGACTGGAACAGGGCAGCCAGAGGGGGCGCAATCAAATGTGGGCGCAGGGCTGACTGGTAGGTACTTCAGAAGGCAGGCAGCACACCGGGGCCAAGGTTCTAGGCCGTCGGGTGGAATCCTGATCAATCTTCCGGTTGATTCGTGCTTGAACAGCGCTGGGCTGGCGAGTGAATCATCGAGTGGGCCGGTCCTGGTTTCAGCAGCGATCGTTCGGGAGAGCGATGGGCTGCAAAGGACGCATCTGGCCAGAATTGACTTTCAGCTTGGTACTAACGAGGCGCACCTTACCGAAACTGTACGGCCTTTGCAAGCTTTGTACGTTTCTTCAGGCGAGCCGCGCAGTATGGCGCGTCTTTCGCCTGATGGGAAGAGGGGGTAACGCCCCTCCAACTGGCCCGATGTGCCAATTTCGTGCAGTCAAACGCAGGCTTTCGGTGCACTTGTTCACATTCGAGGCGTGAGTTGTAACAGCCCGGCAACAGCCCAGTCGAGGCTCGCCAATGACTTGACTGGCACCTTAAGTCAATGAAAAAAAACACTAATTTTTGCTGGTGAAAAAATCGTCAGTTTGACTGTAGGCCCCATTTCACGGGGGTTTGCGGGCGCGTTGAAGGGGTTGTCCACCGAGTTATCCACAGGAACTGTGGATTGTCCCGAGCGCTTGCTCTAGGACGGGCGTGCCAGCAAATTGGAGAACTGTCCGACAATCGACAGGCATCAGCCGACCCGCCAGTCACCCACTCGGAAACGTCAAGAAAAGATCATTGAAAAAAAATTTCAATCCTCCGGAAATCGACAGGTCATGCACGGAAAAAAGGAGTACAGTGCGCGCCTTTCGAGTTGCCATCCCTGTCGGTCATGAAGTTTCGCGGTAAACCCCTCGCCAGCCCCGCTGTTGCCTCTTCAGCCCATTCGACCAAGCGCTTTTCCCTGAAAGTGGCCCTCTGGCTGCTCGACAGCCCGCGCCTGGGTCACAAGCAGCAGGTCAAACACCTTGCCGGGCGCCTGCTCAAGCAGCCCGCGCGTGAAGGCGTAGTGGTGGCGCAGAGCCGGCTGGGGCAGATGCTCTGCCGCGAGTGCGGCAACGCCCGTGACCGCCGCATTGGCCATGAGCTGCTGCGCCAGGCGGCGCGGGCCGGGGATCGGCAGGCGCAGCTGGAGTATGCGCAGCTGTTCCCGGCTGATGCGTCGGAACAGGCGCCTGCCCCGGCAGACTGATAAGCTGCACGCAACTCGCAACAGTGTGATCGGGGTAAGCATGGCAGTGGATCTGACCAGCATTCTGCTGGGCTTGGTGGCAGGGGCCTTGCCTTGCCTGGGTTGGGTCTTGCACGTACAGCGCCGGCAGGGCGCGCGGCAGGGCGAGCAGGCCCTGCTCGAAGAGCGCCTGGGCAGTGCGCAATTGGCGCAAGCCGGCCTGCAGGCGCAACTGGATGCCAGCCGCGACGAGGTCAGCGACCTCAGCGAAGCCAACACCGTCAAGCAGACCCAGCTGGCCGCTCAGGGCCGTGAACTGGAACTGCTGCAGATCGACCGCGACAATGCCCGCGATGCCGCCCACGCCTGGCACCTCGAACGCGCCACGCGCGAAGCTGAATTGCGCCGCCTGGAAGCCCAGACCGCACGCCTGGAGGCCGAGCTGCGCGAGCAGCAGGACAGCCACCAGCAGCGCCTGGAAGACCTGCAGGAAGCCCGTGACACGCTGCGCGCCCAGTTCGCCGACCTAGCCACGAAAATCTTCGACGAGCGCGAGCAGCGCTTCGCCCAGACCAGCCAGCAGCACTTGGGCCAGCTCCTCGACCCGCTCAAGGAGCGCATCCAGGCTTTTGAAAAGCGCGTCGAGGAAAGCTACCAGCAGGAAGCCCGCGAGCGCTTCTCGCTGGGCAAGGAGCTGGAGCGCCTGCAGCAGCTCAACCTGCGCCTGTCCGACGAAGCCACCAACCTCACCCAGGCACTCAAGGGCCAGAAGACCCAGGGCAACTGGGGCGAGCTGATCCTCGAGCGAGTGCTGGAACATGCCGGCCTGGAGAAGGGCCGCGAGTACCAGACTCAGGTCAGCCTGAAGAGCGCCGATGGCGAGCGCTTCCAGCCTGACGTGCTGATCATGCTGCCCGGTGACAAGCAGGTGGTGGTCGATGCCAAGGTCAGCCTCACCGCCTACCAGCAATTTGTCAGCAGCAACGACGAAGCCGCACTCAAGCAGCATGTACAGTCGCTGCGCAGTCACGTCAAAGGCCTGTCGAGCAAGGACTACAACCGCCTCGAAGGTTTGCACAGCCTGGATTTCGTGCTGCTGTTCGTGCCCATCGAAGCGGCCTTCTCGGCGGCCCTGCAGGCCGAACCCAACCTGTTCCAGGAGGCGTTCGACCGGCAGATCGTGATCGTCAGCCCTACGACCTTGCTGGCCACCCTGCGGGTGATCGACAGCCTGTGGAAGCAGGAGCGCCAGGGCCAGAACGCCCGTGAGATCGCCGAGCGCGCCGGTTGGCTGTACGACAAGTTCGTGCTGTTCATCCAGGACCTGGACGAACTGGGCAGCCGCCTGCAGCAGGTCGACAAGGCCTACGCCGCAGCGCGCAATAAGCTGTGCGAAGGGCGCGGCAACCTGGTCAGCCGCAGCGAGCAGTTGAAGCTGCTCGGTGCCCGCGCCAGCAAGAGCTTGCCGGCCGAACTGCTGGAACGGGCACTCTCGGACGAAGCGTTGGCCGACCAGGCAGTTACTGAACCAGGCTCAGATGGCGATTGAGCAGGGCACGCAAGGCCGCCGGCTTCACCGGTTTGGCCAGGTAATCCAGGCCCGCGGCGTGCACCGTGGCCAAGGTTTCCTTGCTGCCGTCGGCACTGATCACCACGCCGGGCACCGGCTCGCCCAGGCGCGCACGTAACCAGCCCATCAGCCCGCTACCGGTTTCGCCGTCGTCCAGGTGGAAGTCCACCAGCGCCAGGTGCGGGCGCATGCCCTTGGCCAGCAGCGCTTCGCATTCGGCGCGGTTGCGAGCGGTCCACACCTGGCAGCCCCAGCGGCTGAGCAGGCTGTTCATGCCGATCAGGATGCTGTCTTCGTTGTCCACGCACAGCACCTGCAAACCGGCCAGTGGCTGGCTGGCGGATTCCACCGGGGTGTTCGACACTGCCGCAGCCTGATGGGCAATCGGTACATTGACGCGGAACACCGTGCCCTTGCCGGGCCAGGAGCGCACTTCCAGCTTGTGGCCCAGCACCCGGCACAGGCCGTCGGCGATCGCCAGGCCCAGGCCCAGGCCTTTTTCGGCGCGGGTCTGGTGGCTGTCCAGGCGTTTGAACTCCTGGAAGATCACCTGCAGCTTGTCGTCGGCAATGCCTGGGCCGCGGTCCCACACCTCCAGCCACAGGTGCTCGCCCTGGCGGCGTACCCCCAGCAAAATCGGGCTCTTGCCGTAACGCAGGGCGTTGGTCAGGAAGTTCTGCAGCACCCGGCGCAGCAGCTTCATGTCGCTGTCGACCCGCAGGCGGCTGCCGCGCAGCCGGAACTCCAGGCCCTTTTCGGCCGCCAGCACCTTGAACTCGGCGCCGAGGGTGTCGAACAGCTCGTTAAGGGCGAAGGGCTTTGCATCGGGGGTGATCTTGCCGTTTTCCAGGCGCGAAATGTCCAGCAGGTCGCTGATCAGCTCCTCGGCCGAGCGCAGCGAGCTGTCCATGTGCTGCACCAGTTGCTGGGCCTCGTCGTTCATGCCTTCGGCCTGCTGCGACAGGGCGGCGGAGAACAGCCTGGCGGCGTTCAGCGGTTGCATCAGGTCGTGGCTGACCGCGGCGAGGAAACGGGTCTTGGACTTGCTGACCGCTTCGGCCTGGCTCTTGGCTTCCGACAGCGCCTGGTTGAGTTGCGACAACTCGTGGGTACGTTCGGCCACGCGCTGCTCCAGCCCCTCGTTGGCGTCACGCAGGGCCTGCTCGGCCTCGCGGAACGGGGTAATGTCGGTGAAGCTCATGACGAAGCCGCCCCCGGGCATCGGGTTGCCGATCAGCTCGATCACCCGGCCATTGGGGAACAGCCGCTCGGAGGAGTGGGCACGGCCCTGGCGCATCCAGTGCAGGCGCCGCGCCACATGCACTTGTGCCTCGCCCGGGCCGCACAGGCCACGCTCGGCGTTGTAGCGGATGATGTCGGCGATCGGCCGGCCGACGCTGATCAGCCCGTCGGGGTAGTTGAACAGCTCCAGGTAGCGGCGGTTCCAGGCCACCAGGTGCAGGTTCTGGTCGACCACGCTGATGCCCTGGTTGATGTTCTCGATGGCACCCTGCAGCAGGGCGCGGTTGAACTGCAGCACCTCGCTGGCCTCGTCGGCGATGCGCACCACGTCTTCGAGCTGCATGTCGCGGCCTTCGATGGCGGCCTTGACCACGGCGCGGGTCGAAGAGCTGCCGAGCACGCCGGCGAGCAGGCGTTCGGTGTGCTCGATCCAGTCGCCGTCGGCGTTCTGGTTGGGGTTGAAGCCCTTGCCCTGGCGGTAGGCGAAGCGGATGAAGCTTTGCCGCGCGCGTTCCTCGCCGACGAAGCGCGAGGCCAGGTTGAGCAGGTCATCGATCTGCACCGCCAGCAGCGGTTTGCTACTGGGCCTGGCGCTGGTCTGCTGGCCGATGAAACGCCCCGCCTGCCAGTGCTCCGACACACGTGTGCGCGACAGCGTCGATACCCATACGAACAGCGTGAAGTTGCCCGCCAGCGACAGCACCACGCCCTGGGTCAAAGGGCTGATCGGCAGGTCGAACGGGTTGCCATGCAGCCAGGCCAGGCCCGGGAACAGCCCGAGCGGCAGGCCCAGGCTATGGGCGATGATCGGCAGCACCAGGGTGTAGAACCACAGGAAGATGCCCGCCGCCAGGCCTGCGAACACGCCACGGCGGTTGGCCTGCTTCCAGTACAGCGCACCGAGCATGGCCGGGGTCAGCTGGGTGACGGCAGCGAACGCGATCTGGCCGATGGTCGCCAGGCTCGCGGTAGAGCCGAGCAGGCGGTAGCTGACATAGGCCAGCAGCAGAATCACTACGATGGTCACCCGGCGCACCGAGAGCATCCAGTGGCGGAAGGCCTCGAACGGCCGCTCGGCGTTGTTGCGGCGCAGCAGCCAGGGTAGCAGCATGTCGTTGGAGACCATGGTCGACAGCGCCACGGCCTCGACGATGACCATACCGGTGGCGGCCGAAGCACCGCCGATGAAGGCCAGCAGGGCCAGGCTTGGATGGGCCTGGGCCAGCGGCAGGCTGATGACGAAGGAGTCGGAGATCACCGTGCCAGGCAGCAGCATCTGCCCAGCCAGGGCGATCGGCACCACGAACAGCGCGGCCAGGGCCAGGTACAGCGGGAACACCCAACGCGCCAGGCGCATGTCCTGGGGTTCGATGTTCTCCACCACGGTGACATGGAACTGCCGCGGCAGGCAGATGATCGCCATCATCGCCACGGCGGTCTGCACCACCATCGACGGCCAGTTGATGGTTTCCTGCCAGTAGCTGTCCAGATGCACCGACTGGCGCGCCTGGGTGAGCAGGTCGTCGAAGCCGTCATACAGGTTGAACACCACGAACACGCCCACGGCGAGGAAGGCAAGCAGCTTGATCAGCGACTCGAAGGCGATGGCCAGCACCATGCCGCGGTGGTGCTCGGTGACGTCAAGGCTGCGCGTGCCGAAGACGATGGCGAACAGCGCCAGCACCAGCGACACCACCAGCGCGGTGTCCTGCACGCGGGTGCCGGTGGCGTCGGCGTTGGCGCCGATCAGCAGGTTGACGCCGAGCACGATGCCCTTGAGCTGCAGGGCGATATAGGGCAGCACGCCAACCAGGCAGATCAGCGCCACTACCACAGCGAGGGACTGCGACTTACCGTAGCGTGCGGCAATGAAGTCGGCGATCGAGGTGATGTTCTGCTGCTTGCTGATCAGCACCATCTTCTGCAGCACCCAGGGGGCGAAGATCAGCAGCAGGATCGGCCCGAGGTAGATCGGCAGGAACGCCCAGAGCTGTTCGGCGGCCTGGCCGACTGCGCCGAAGAAGGTCCAGCTGGTGCAGTACACCGCCAGCGACAGGCTGTACACCCACGCACGCAGGCGCGGCGGCAACGGTGTGCTGCGGCGGTCGCCGTAGAAGGCGATGGCGAACATGACGGCCATATAGGCCAGGGCGACCACGGCGATCAGCCCGCTGGACAACGACATGAAGACTCCGGAGCAAAAAAGATAACGCGGTCCCGATCAGTCAGTCTGGCACGCGGGCGGCGGTTCGTCAGCGCCGACGATGGTCGCAGCGGCGCGTCGTCGCAGGTTCACCGTTCTCCTGTGCCGACCTCTTCGCGGGTAAACCCGCTCCCAGAGGACATCACAACATTCAAGGCTGACAAAGAACCTGTGGGAGCGGGTTCACCCGCGAAAGGGCCGGCACAGGCAACATCAACCTCTGCGGGTGCCCAGCCAGTAGAACACCCCCGCCAGTATCACCGCCATCACCAGCAGGTAGAAGACCACCCCCGGCCACCACCGCCCCAGGGCGAACCCCACCATCACCGGCCCCAGCGCCGCGCCAAGGTTGGACAGGTTCTGCGCGCCGTAATACACCCCGCGCAGATGCTCTGGGGCAATCAGGTCGATGAACATGTATTCGGCCGGTATGACGATGATCTCGCCCAGCGTGAACACCAACATCGCCAGGCACCAGGCCACCACCGAGCCGGCCATGGCAAACCCCAGCAACCCGGCAATGAACAGCGCCATGCCAGCCAGCAGCCAGGGCATCAGCTGCTGGCGGCCGATGCGTCGACCGATCACATATTGCAGGGCAATCACCGTGACCGCGTTGGTGGTCACCAGGTAGCCAACCAGCCGCGCCGCCTCGCTGGCGCTGCTGGTCACCACCAGGTACTGCGACAGATACGCGGTGAACTGGCCGAACACCACCGCGCTCAGCACCCCGCCCAGGGTGAAGCACACCAACCGACGGTCACGCGCCAGGCCCAGCACCACTTGGCTGAATCCAGCGCTCGGCTGTTCCTGTGTGCTGGCTTGCAACCTGCGGTCGCCAAGCCGCCAGTAGGCCAGGCTCATGCCCAGGCCAGTCAGCGCCGAGGCAATGAAGGGCAGGTGGTCGTCGAACTCCAGCATGGCCACGCCGAGCATCGGGCCGACGGCGTAGCCGATGTTGCTCAAGGTGTACTTGATGGCAAACACCTCGGCCCGTTGCGCCACTGGCAGCAGTGCGCAGAAACCGGCCTTGGCGGCGATGTCGACCACCGCCAGGGCCAGGTTGATCAGCACCAGGCAAAGAAAGAACAGCAACGCCGATCGGCTGGCAATGGCAGCCACGAAGGCCAGGGCAAAGACCAGCGTGCTGGTGCTGACCAAGGTGTGGTTGCGCACGGTGTCGACCAGGTGGCCGCCGTAGAGGCTCAGCAGCGAGGCAAGGATCAGCGCGCCACCGATCAACAGGCCGATGTCGCCGACCGACAGTTGGAAGTTGTCGGCCAGGTAGACCACCAGGTAGGGCAGGGTGAGTGCCCGGGCCAGCGTCAGGCTGAACGTCGTCAGCAACAGCAGGCGCACGGCGCTGGGGTAGTGCGCAAAGAAACCTGTCATGGCCACATCCTTGATGCCGGGGCGCACGCATGGCCCCTGTTCGGTCATTGAACATGTGATAGCCGAAAGCTGGCGTTCACGCGGCGAGCGATGCCCGCCAGCGCTTCAGGATATATCGATCTGGTAGCGGAAGCCTTCTGCGGCTGCCTGGGACAGGCGGTATTCCAGCGGGTTGCGGTCGTAGCCCTGGGCTGTGCGCTGGATCACCACCACCGGTGCTCCCTGGCTGATTGCCAGGTGCTCGGCGCTGGCGCCATCGGCAGTGCCGACCGTGAGCGTCTCCCGGGCCGAGGCCACGCATTGGCCACAGTGCGATTCGTAGAACGGGTAGAGCAGATCGCCGAACGTATCGGCATCGATATCCATCAACGCCAGGAAGCGCGAAGCCGGTAGCCAGATCTCCTCATGGAACAGGGGCCGACCCTCGATCAGCCGCAGGCGTTCGAGCCTGACCACCTGTTCCCCCGGATGCAGGGCGAGCGCACTGCTCACGTCTGCCGGGGGTTCAAGCAACTGCTTGCCGATGATGCGGCTGGTCGGCACCAGGCGCTGGCCGGTGGAATCCACCTGTCGGAAAAACCGGAACAGCGATGCATCGAAGTTGGGCCGCCGCACGAAGGTGCCGCGGCCTTGGCTGCGTAACAGCAAGCCTTCATTGACCAGGGTGTCCACGGCTTTGCGCACGGTGCCGATAGCGACGCCGTAGCTGCGTGTCAGCTCAGCTTCGGTGGGGATCGGTGCGCCAGGCAGCCAGTGGCCGGCGGCAATCTTGGCGAGCATTTCTTCGCGCAGCTGCTGGTAGAGCGGCAGGCGTGGGTCTTGTCCGAGTATCCCGGTACTCATGGTTCGAAGGGTCCGTGGCTGACGAGTGACGGTACTTTACCACCAGCTGTTCGATTGACAGAGCCAGTCTACTGAAGATATGGTCAACTATTCATATATATGACTGCATGTTTGATAAAAACCACAGCTGAACGTGGCTGCCATAACAATCGACCAGGGTGATCTGTTCATGACCAACCCCTATCTGCCCGCCGTCATCGGCGTCGATACCCATGCCCATATCTTCCACCAGCACCTGCCCATGGTGGCTAACCGCCGCTACAGCCCTGACTACGACGCGCCGATCTCACAGTACCTCGCGCATCTGGACCAGCACGGCCTGTCGCACGGTGTACTGATCCAGCCCAGTTTCCTCGGCACCGACAACAGCTACATGCTCCATGCCCTGCGCCTGCATCCGCAGCGCCTGCGTGCGGTGGCAGTGGTCGATGCAACCATCAGTGACCAGCAGCTGCAGGCGCTGGACGAGGCCGGTGTGGTGGGTATCCGCCTCAACCTGATTGGCAAGCACCTCGCCGATTACGCCGGGCCAGAATGGGCTGCCCTATTCAGACGCCTGGCGGTGCGTGGCTGGCAGGTCGAGATTCAGCGCGGCTTCGACGACCTGGCCATGATCGTCCCGGCGATACTCGCCTGTGGCGTGGATGTGGTGGTCGACCACTTCGGCCTGCCTGCCGAAGGCATCGACCCGCAAATGGCCAGCCACCGCACTTTCCTGCACCTGCTCAGCGAACCGAAGCTGTGGCTCAAGTTGTCGGCGGGCTATCGCAGCCACACCGACCTGGCCAAGGCCCGGGTGATGCTGGCCCAGCTGCGCCAGGCAGCGGGTGGCATCGACCGCCTGCTCTGGGGCAGCGACTGGCCGCATACCCAGTATGAAACCCAGACCTGCTATGCCGACCAGTACGCCTTCTTCGAAGCGTTGCTGCCCGATGCGGGTGAACGTGCGCAGGTGCTCGGCAGCAATGCGGCCAGGCTGTTCGGCTTCGACCGTTCTCGCTGATACTTCGACAATAACAACAGGACACTTTCACCATGATGAGCATGCTCGTCGTCGCGGCCATCGTCGCTGCCGTGGCCCTTGGCTACAAGACCAAGATCAACATCGGCCTCTTCGCCATTGCCTTCGCTTACCTGATCGGCAGTTTCGGCATGGGCCTGAGCCCCTCCGAGATCATCGGCATGTGGCCGTTGAAGATCTTCTTCGTGATTTTCTCGGTGTGCCTGTTCTACAGCTTTGCCACCGTCAACGGCACTCTGGAGAAACTGGCCGAGCACCTGATCTACCGCTGCCGGGCAGTGCCCCAGCTGCTGCCGTTCGCGGTGTTCTTTGCCGCCACCCTGATCGCGGCGATGGGCGCAGGCTACTACACGGTGCTGGCGTTCATGGCACCGATTACCCTGCTGCTGTGCCAGCGCACCGGCATGAGCCTGATCGTCGGCGGCATGGCCGTGAACTACGGTGCCCTGAGCGGTGCCAACTTCATGTCCAGCCAGAGCGGTATCATCTTCCGTGGCCTGATGACCAATGCCGGGCTGAGCGACAACCAGGCGTTCATCAACGCCACCGGTATCTTCGTCAGCACCCTGATCATTCCGCTGCTGGTCATCGCCATCTTTGTCTTCGTTGCCGGCCACGGCCGCGCACTGAAGGCTTCGGCCTTCGTTTCCACTGAGCCGGCACCGCTCAACGGCCAGCAGAAAACCACCCTGTGGCTGACCCTGGCGATGATGGTCATCGTGCTGGCTGCACCGGTGGCGGCCATTGTCATGCCGGACAACGCGACCGCTGCCTTCATCAACTCGAAAATGGACATCGGCCTGATCGCCAGCCTGTTCTCGGTCATCGCGCTGCTGCTGAAGCTGGGTGATGAGCGCAAGGCCATGGCCACCGTGCCGTGGGGCACGTTGATCATGATCTGCGGTGTCGGCATGCTGATTTCGGTGGCGATCAAGGCCGGTACCATCGCTATTCTCGCGTCGTGGATCGGCAGCAGCATTCCACCGATCCTGGTGCCGGTGGTGTTCGGTGCAGTTGCCGCGTTCATGTCGATCTTCTCCAGCACCCTGGGTGTGGTCACGCCTGCGCTGTTCCCGATGGTGATGCCGATCGCCAGCAGCATGGGGATCGAGCCGATGATCCTGTTCATCGCCATCGTTGCCGGTGCGCAAGCCACCTCGATTTCGCCGTTCTCCTCCGGTGGTAGCTTGATTCTTGGCTCCTGCAGCAATGAGCAGAGCCGCGTATCACTGTTCCCGCAGTTGTTGTTCAAGGCGGCGCCGATCGGGTTCGTGGCAGCGCTGGCGTTTAACGTGGTGCTCACCTTCGTACTTTGACGCACCGCGCAGCAAAAAAAACCGCAGCCCCTGGCTGCGGTTTTTTTTTGCTGCGCCTTGGCGCGACGTGTCAGAACCGGAAGCGGCTGATCATCTGCTGCAACTGCCCACCCAACCGCGCCAGCTCGACACTGGACGCCGATGTCTGCTGGCTGGCTTCAGCGGTCTGTTCGGAAATATCCCGCACCGTCACCACGCTGCGGCTGATTTCCTCAGCCACTGCACTCTGCTGCTCCGAGGCCGCGGCAATCTGCTGGTTCATCAGCTGGATCCCCGACACGCGCTGGGTAATCCCTTCCAGCGCCACCCCAGCCTCGCGCACCAGCGCCACGCTGCTTTGTGTCAGGCTCTGACTCTGCTCCATCAATTCGCTCACCGAACGGGTGCCATCCTCCAGGCTACCGATCGCCGATTCGATCTCCAGCGTCGATGCCTGGGTACGTTGTGCCAGGCTGCGCACTTCATCGGCCACCACGGCAAAACCGCGGCCCGCTTCACCGGCCCGCGCCGCTTCGATGGCGGCATTGAGCGCCAGCAGGTTGGTCTGTTCGGCCACCGCCTTGATCACGTCCATGACCTTGCCGATGCGCTGGCTTTCGCTGCGCAGGGCATCCATGGCTTCACCCGTGGCATCCACCTGGCTGGCCAGGCGGCTGATTTGCACCACGGCGCGGTTGACCACGCCGTCCCCTTCGCGGGCCTCCTCATCGGTGGCACTGGCGGCCGCAGAGGCTTCGCCGGCATTGCGCGCCACTTCATGCACAGTGGCAGCCATTTCCTGCATGGCCGTGGCCACCTGGTCGGTCTCCACCTTCTGGTTGTTGGCGCCGGCGCTGGTCTGCTCGGTGATCGCCGAAAGCTCCTCGGTGGCGCTGGCGATCTGGGAAATGCCATCGCGCACCTGGGCGATCAGCTCGCGCAGATTGCTGGTCATGCCTTGCAAAGCATTCTGCAGCTGTCCGACTTCGTCGCGGCGGCGGCTGGCCGGTTGTTCGCCGAGGTCACCGGCGGCGACCCGCTCCATGGCGCCCAGTGCCTGGCGCAGCGGCTGGCTGATCTGGCGGGCAATGATCACGGCAGCCAGTGCACCGATCAGCAAGGCGAGCAGGGTGGTGGCGATCTGCAGGGTGCGGGCGAAATGGCTGTCCTTGGCGACCAGCACGGCCTGGTCATCGAGCAGTTGGCCAATGACCCCGTTGAGGGTTTCGATGTCTTTGGCCATGCCCGCGCGGTAATCGACCAGCTTGCTGACCTCACCGCGGAACGCTTCGACAGCGGCGGCATAGGCCTGTACCTGCTGCTGCAGTTGCTGGAATTGCTGCGGGAAATTGCCGTTGAAGCGCGCGACCAGCCCAGGCAGATCATTCACCGCAGTGGCGATCTGGGCGTTCATCAGCTGCTCGGTCTGGGCATTGGTGTTACCGGTATAGCCGCGAACGTGATAGCGCAGCAGGATCAGGTTTTCCCGTATCTGGTTGATGGCCTCGATACGCACGAAACGCTGCTCGGCATCGGGCAATGCGCGTACCTGGTTGCGAATCTGCTCGATGCTGGCGAACGACCGGGTGGCCAGCACGCCCATTTCCTTCTGTGCGGCGCGCATCGTTTCGTAGGAACGGAAGCTGGCAGCCTGGTTGCTGCTATAGCCCTGCAGTGCCTGGTCGGCGGTATCGATCAGCGCGTGGGTCCGAGCCTTGATCATCACTTCGCGCAGCTTCGCCAGGGCTGGCTTGAACGCCTCCAGCGCGGCCTGCAACTGTTTGCCCTCGGTGGGCGCGCCATTGGCCATGGCGTGACGCAAGCGCGCTTCGCGCAGGTCGCCCAGGGCGTCGTTGAGGCGCGAAACATCGCTCACCACCTCGCTGCGCCGTACCAGGTTGCCCAGGCCGTCCCAGCTGATCAGCGACTGCAGCAGGGTCAGGCACAGCACCAGGCCGAAACCGAGGAAGAGTTTGTGGGCGATCCTGAGGTCGCCGAACCAGGTAAACATATACTGCCGAGCTCCTTTTCTTGTGGGTGGAGGAGACCTGAGGTCCATTCCTTCTGTCAGATATAGTCATCTATATGAATTATCGGCATGGGGAAGGAGATCTGAACAGCAATGTTCATGAATTTAGTATCACCGTGATATCAAACTGTGAGCGGGTTCCCGTATCGCTTGCCAGTTCCGCTTTCCAATGCAGATTTGTGGCTCGCCGCGCTCCGCGTGCCTCCAATGACAAAAGACACTCAGGAACAAGGACGATGAGTCACCCCTCGCAATTCACCTTGCTCGGCAAGCGACGTTTCCTGCCATTCTTCATCACCCAGTTGCTGGGTGCCTTCAACGACAACCTGTTCAAGCAGTCACTGATCCTGGCGATCCTGTTCAAGCTCAGCCTGGGCGACGGCGACCGTTCGATCTGGGTCAACCTCTGCGCGCTGCTGTTCATCCTGCCGTTCTTCCTGTTCTCGGCACTGGGCGGGCAGTTCGGCGAGAAGTTCGCCAAGGACGCGCTGATCCGCGTGATCAAGCTGGCCGAGATCGGCATCATGGCGGTCGGCGCCATCGGCTTCGTGACCAACCACCTCACGCTGATGCTGCTGGCGCTGTTCGGCATGGGCACCCACTCGGCGCTGTTCGGCCCGGTGAAATACTCGATCCTGCCCCAGGCTCTGCGCGAAGAAGAGCTGGTGGGGGGGAACGGCCTGGTGGAGATGGGCACCTTTCTCGCCATCCTGGTCGGCACCATCGGCGCCGGGGTGATGATGTCCACCGAGAATTACGCTGCGGTAGTGGCCGGTGGCGTGGTCGGCACTGCCGTGCTGGGCTACCTGGCCAGCCGCTGGATCCCGCGGGCTGCGGCAGCGTCGCCGCAGATGGCGCTGGACTGGAACATCTTCAAGCAGTCGTGGGTGATCCTGCGCATGGGCCTGGGGCAGACCCCGGCCGTGTCGCGCTCGATCGTCGGCAACTCGTGGTTCTGGTTCGTCGGCGCCATCTACCTGACCCAGATCCCGACCTACGCCCAGGACTGGCTGCACGGCGACGAGACCGCAGTGACCCTGGTGCTGACCCTGTTCTCGGTGGGCATTGCCCTGGGTTCGTTGCTGTGCGAGCGCCTCAGCGGGCGCAAGGTGGAAATCGGCCTGGTGCCGTTCGGCTCGTTCGGCCTGACCCTGTTCGGCCTGCTCTGGTGGTGGCATTCCGGTGACGTACCGGCCGGTACCGAACCGCACGACTGGCTGGCGCTGCTGGGCATGCACCAGGCCTGGTGGATCCTGGTCTCGATCGTCGGCCTTGGTGTTTTCGGCGGCTTCTACATCGTGCCGCTGTATGCATTGATCCAGGCGCGTACCGCCGAGGATCAGCGGGCACGGGTGATCGCCTCGAACAACATCCTCAATGCCCTGTTCATGGTGGTCTCGGCGATTTTCACCATCGTCCTGCTGAGCGTTCTCAAGCTGAGCATCCCGCAGCTGTTCCTGGTGGTGTCGCTGCTGAACGTGCTGGTCAATGCCTACATCTTCAGCATCGTGCCCGAGTTCACCATGCGCTTCCTGATCTGGCTGCTCAGCCACTCGATGTACCGCGTGGAGCACCGCGACCTTGAGCGCATCCCTGATGAAGGCGCAGCGCTGCTGGTGTGCAACCACGTGTCGTTCGTCGACGCGCTGCTGCTGGGCGGGGCGATCCGTCGGCCGATCCGCTTCGTCATGTACTACAAGATCTACAACTTGCCGATTCTCAACTTCGTGTTCCGCACGGCGGGTGCCATTCCGATTGCCGGGCGCAACGAAGACCAGGCCACCTACGAGCGAGCCTTTGCCCGTATCGCCCAATACCTGGCGGACGGTGAACTGGTGTGCGTGTTCCCGGAGGGCAAGCTGACCGGCGATGGCGAGATCGATGTGTTCAAGGGGGGCGTCAGCCGCATCCTCGAAGAAACTCCGGTGCCGGTGATTCCGCTGGCGCTGCAGGGTTTGTGGGGGAGCTTCTTCAGCCGCGACCCGGCCAAGGGCTTCTTCAAGCGCCTGTGGTCGCGGGTGACCATCGTGGCAGGCGCCGCCATCCCGGTGGAGGCGGCGCAGCCAGAGGCCCTGCGTGAGCAGGTCAGCCGCTTGCGCGGCGGCCTGCGTTAAGGAGGGGTATCAGCTGGCGCTGACTTTCAGGCCGATCAGGCCGGTCACGATCAGCGCCACGCTGACCAGCCGTACCAGGGCCATCGACTCGCCGAACAGGATGATCCCGGCGATCACCGTGCCGACGGCGCCGACGCCGGTCCAGATCGCGTAGGCGGTGCCCAGCGGCAGTTCCTTCATGGCCAGGCCCAGCAGGCCCAGGCTGATGGCCATGGCGGCGACCGTGAGTGCGGTGGGCAGAGGTTTGCTGAAGCCGTCGGTGTACTTCAGGCCGACGGCCCAGCCGACCTCGAACAGGCCGGCGAAGAACAGGATGATCCAGGACATGATGCGTCTCCATCGTTGCGAATGATGGGGCCGTCCCCGGGATGGTCACGCGGTGCGTCGTGAGGTCGTCCTCACAGTGGCCATCAGGGTACACATCAATGCCCGGCCGGCTCAACCTCTTCACGTGCGGCCGATGGCTCCTCAAGACGGCGGAACCAGGTCGAAAGCAGTGCCCCGGAAATATTGTGCCAGACGCTGAACAACGCGCTCGGCACCGCCGCCAGCGGCGAGAAATGCGCCGCTGCCAGCGCCGCCCCCAGCCCCGAGTTCTGCATGCCCACCTCCAGCGCCAGCGACTTGCGCTGGGCCAGCGGCAGGTTGCAGAGCCGGCCGGTGAGGTAACCCAGCAGGTAGCCAAAGGTATTGTGCAGCACCACCACCGCCATGATCAGCAGCCCCGATTCGGCAATCTTGGCCTGGCTGGCTGCCACCACCGCGCAGACGATCATCACGATGCTCACCACCGACACCAGCGGCAGCACCTGCACTGCCATCTGCACCCGCGCACCCAGCAAGCGCTGGGCCAGCACGCCGAGCACGATCGGCAACATCACCAGCTGCAGGATCGACCAGAACATGTCCATGAAGGACACCGGCAGCCAGGCGGAGGCCAGGAACCAGATCAGCGCCGGGGTCAGCAGCGGGGCGAGCAGGGTGGTCACTGCGGCAATGGCCACTGCCAGCGCCAGGTCGCCCTTGGACAGCCAGACCATCACGTTCGACGCCGTGCCGCTCGGGCAGCAGCCGACCAGGATGACGCCCACGGCGATTTCTGCCGGCAGGTGGAACAGCTGGCACAGCAGCCAGGCCATGCCCGGCATGATCACGAAGTGCGCCACCACGCCCAGAGCCACACGCCAGGGCTGGCGGGCGAGGGCGGCGAAGTCGTCGAGCTTGAGGGTCAGGCCCATGCCGAACATCACCAGGCCCAGCAGCGGCACGATGGCGACCTTGAGGGCGATGAACCACTGGGGCATCAGGAAGGCCAGTACGGCGAACACCAGCACCCACAGGGCGAAGGTGTTGCCGACGAAGCGGCTGAGGGCGGCGAGGGCGCGCATGGGGCAATTCCTTTTCTATTTATAGCTTTGGTGAATTTCACTGGCCTCTTCGCGGGCACGCCCGCTCCCACAGGTACTGCACAGAATCTGAAGGCTGTGCAGTACCTGTGGGAGCGGGCGTGCCCGCGAAGAGGCCGGTACTGGCTATAACTGAACAGCAGGCCAGCACCGGCATTTCAAACGAATCAGACCCCTTGCGGAATCTCCTCGCCACCCAACGCTTCGAACAGCACCGGCAGGAACTCGGCAAAGGTCATCATCATCAGCTGGAAGCTGGCATCGAACTGCTGGGCGGCCTCATCGCCGCCGTCCTGTTCGGCCTGCTCCTGCAGCAGTTCTTCGAACTTCAGGCGTTTGATCACCATCTTGTCGTCGAGCACGAACGACAGCTTGTCCTGCCAGGCCAGGGCCAGCTGGGTGACCACCTTGCCGGTGCTCAGGTGCAGCTGGATTTCTTCGCTGGTCAGGTCCTGGCGCTTGCAACGCACGATACCGCCGTCTTCGGCAGTGTCACGCAGCTCGCACTCGTCCAGCACATAGAAGCCTTCGGCCGCCTGTTGCGACTTGACCCAGTCGGTCATGGTCGCGGTCGGTGCGATCTTCACCGTGGCCGGGCGCACCGGCAGCGAGCCCATCACTTCACGCAGGGTCGACAGCAGGTCTTCGGCGCGCTTGGCGCTGGCCGAGTTGACCAGGATCATGCCCAGGCGCGGGGCGATGGCGGCGAAGATCATCGAGCGGCGGATGAACGCGCGCGGCAGGAAGGCCTGGATGATCTCGTCCTTGATCTGGTCGCGCTCTTTCTTGTAGACCTTGCGCATTTGCTCGGTCTCGATCTCTTCGACCTTTTCCTTCACTGCATCGTTGACCACGCTGCTTGGCAGAATGCGTTCTTCCTTGCGCGCGGCCACCAGCAGGAACTCGCCGCTGACGTGCACCAGGGGAGCGTCTTCGCCTTTGCCGAACGGCGCGACGAAACCGTAGGTGGTCAGCTCCTGGCTGGCGCAGGGGCGGGCCGGCTTGGTGGCCAGGGCGGCTTCCAATGCTTCAGCCTCGAACGGTACTTCCTGGGTCAGGCGGTAGGACAGCAGGTTCTTGAACCACATGAGGGGCAATCTCTCCTTAATGCATAAGGCGGGCATTATTCTCCGAGCAGTGCTCCGAGGCCAACCCTGTCAGAGGGCCAGCAGTGCCATATGAGGGAAGAAAACACCGGCTGCGCTAGGTCTTTGAAAGGCTTGGAGTTTTTTTTGAGAAAAATTAAAAAAGTGCTTGCCAGGGTGGAAGGCCGTCCGTAGAATGCGCGCCACACCGAGACGAAGGGTGATTAGCTCAGCCGGGAGAGCATCTGCCTTACAAGCAGAGGGTCGGCGGTTCGATCCCGTCATCACCCACCACTCGATGTATAGCGCAGCGGTAGTTCAGTCGGTTAGAATACCGGCCTGTCACGCCGGGGGTCGCGGGTTCGAGTCCCGTCCGCTGCGCCATATTCCACTTCCAGGGCCCACTGAACACCCGGAAGTAACAAAGAAAGCGACCTTAGGGTCGCTTTTTTTGTGCCTGAAATTTGCCTTTGATAATTTTTGCGAAAAAGTTGTATCAATGGCTTGTCAGGTTGTTGGTTCGTCCGTAGAATGCGCGCCTCACCGAGACGAATGGGTGATTAGCTCAGCCGGGAGAGCATCTGCCTTACAAGCAGAGGGTCGGCGGTTCGATCCCGTCATCACCCACCACTCGTTGAATAGCGCAGCGGTAGTTCAGTCGGTTAGAATACCGGCCTGTCACGCCGGGGGTCGCGGGTTCGAGTCCCGTCCGCTGCGCCATATTCCGCTTCCAGGGCCCACTGAACACCCGGAAGCCACAAAAAAAGCGACCTTAGGGTCGCTTTTTTTGTTTCTGCCGCCTTGCGTAATACCTTGTGGGAGCGGGTTCACCCGCGAAAGCGAATGTGGGGCCACTGCCGCCTTCGCGGGTAAACCCGCTCCCACAGCGATCACATCAAACTCAAGCGACTACGCTCCTCCTCCCGCAACGTCAGCACCTCGACCCCATCCTCGGTCACTGCGACCGTATGCTCCCACTGCGCCGACAAGCCGTGGTCGCGGGTAATCACCGTCCAGCCATCCTTCAGCGTCCGCGTGCCGCGCCCACCCTGGTTGATCATCGGTTCGATGGTGAACACCATTCCCGGCTGTAACTTCATGCCCATGCCACGCTGGCCGAAATGCAGCACTTCGGGCCCTTCGTGCATCTGCTGGCCAATGCCATGGCCACAGTACTCGCGCACCACACTGTAGCCAGCCGCTTCGGCATGGGCCTGGATGGCGTGGCCGATATCCCCCAGCGTCGCCCCGGGGCGTACCTGTTCGATGCCTTTCCATAGCGCGTCGTACGTGGTGTCGACCAACCGCTGCGCGTCTTCACTGACCGGCCCGATGCAATACATCTTCGACGAGTCGGCAATGTAGCCGCCCTGTTCAAGGGTGATGTCGACGTTGATGATCGAGCCTTCCTTCAATACTTCATCGGCCTTTGGGATGCCGTGGCAGACCACATGGTCCACCGAGGTGTTGAGCGAGTAGGGGAAACCGTACTGGCCCTTGCTGGCCGGGCGGGCCTTGAGAGTCTCGACGATGAACGCCTCGGCGCGGTCGTTGATCTGCATCGTGGTCACGCCGGGGCAGATGAAACGGTCGAGTTCGGCGAACACTTTGGCCAACAGCTGGCCGGCGTTGCGCATCAGTTCGAGTTGGGCGGGGGTCTTGAGGATCACCTTGGACATGGAATACGGGCTGTAGCTCTTGCTGGAAATTGCCCCAGCATAGCGCCATGGGTCACTCGCTTGCCACCGCGTGGTGCGCTGCCTATGCCGGCCCATTCGCGGGCACGCCCGCTCCCACAGGTACTGCGCAGTCTTCAAACCCGTGGTGATCCTGTGGGAGCGGGCGTGCCCGCGAAGAGGCCGGCACAGCTGGCCCACTAATTGCAATTTGACTGCTATCCAGGGCTATCAACGTCGACAGCCCAGAAACTCACGACAAAGGCGCCGTGTTGCCCCGCTTGCCATGCAAGCCCGGGCAGCCGGCGCCTTTTGCGTTCCTGAAAGGGGAGACCGCCCATGTCCACCCGCGAAGTCCGCAGCGTCTGCCCCTACTGTGGCGTCGGTTGCGGCATCGTCATGAGCGTCGCCGATGGCAAGGTCAGCAAGATCAGCGGCGACAAGCAGCACCCCAGCAACTTCGGCCGCCTGTGCACCAAGGGCCTTACCGCGCATCTGCCGCTGACCGCCGCCGGGCGCATGGAGGACGCCTACGTGCGCCAGCAGCGCAACCTGCCGCCGGCACGCAGCAGCATGGACCAGGCCATTGTCCAGGCCGGCGAGCGCCTGCGCAGCATCATCGACCAGCACGGCGCGGACGCGGTGGCGCTGTACGTGTCCGGGCAGATGTCGCTGGAGGCCCAGTACCTGGCCAACAAACTGGCCAAAGGCTTCATCCGCACCCGTCATATCGAATCCAATTCGCGGCTGTGCATGGCCAGCGCTGGCAGCGGCTACAAGCTGTCGCTTGGCGCCGATGGCCCGCCCGGTAGCTACCAGGATTTCGAACGCGCCGACGTGTTCCTGGTGATCGGCGCGAACATGGCCGACTGCCACCCGATCCTGTTCTTGCGCCTGCTCGACCGGGTCAAGGCTGGTGCCAGACTCATCGTCGTCGATCCGCGGCGCACCGCCACCGCCGACAAGGCCGACCTGTTCCTGCAAGTGCGCCCCGGCACTGACATGGCCCTGCTCAACGGCCTGCTGCACCTGCTGCTGCACAACGGCCATACCAATCCCGACTTCATCGCCCGTCACACTGAAGGCTGGGGCGAGTTGCCGGCTTTTCTCGACGATTACACCCCCGAGCGCGTGGCCGCCATCACCGGCCTGAGCGAAGCCGGCATCCGCCAGGCTGCAGAATGGATCGGCACGGCGAGGGAGTGGATGAGCTGCTGGACCATGGGCCTCAACCAGAGTGTGCACGGCACCTGGCACAGCAACGCCCTGTGCAACCTGCACCTGGCCACCGGCGCCATCTGCCGCCCGGGCAGTGGGCCGTTTTCGCTGACCGGCCAGCCCAATGCCATGGGCGGCCGCGAGATGGGCTACATGGGCCCGGGCCTGCCGGGGCAACGTTCGGCGTTGGTGGACACGGATCGCGCGTTCGTCGAGCAGCAGTGGGGCTTGCAGGCGGGCAGCCTGCGCAGCGAAGGGGGCGAGGGCACGATCGCACTTTTCGAGCAGATGAAGGCCGGCGAGGTTAAAGCCTGCTGGGTCATCTGCAGCAACCCGGTGGCCAGCGTCGCCAACCGCCAGCAGGTGATCGACGGCCTGTGCCAGGCCGAGCTGGTGATCACTCAGGACGCCTTTCTCGACACCGAGACCAACCGCTACGCCGATATCCTGCTACCCGCTGCCCTGTGGGCCGAAGGCGAGGGCGTGATGATCAACAGCGAGCGCAACCTGACGCTGATGCCCCGGGCGATCCAGGCCCCGGGCCAGAGCCTGGCGGACTGGGAGATCATCGCCCGGGTCGCCTGCGCAATGGGCTACGCCGAAGCCTTCGACTACCCCGACGCCGAGGCGGTATACGACGAAATCCGGCGTTTCTGGAACCCGGCCACCGGCTATGACTTGCGCGGGATCGGTTATGAGCAGCTGCGCCACAGCCCAAGGCAGTGGCCCTGCGCGCCGGGCCGCGAAGATGACCGCAGCCCGCTGCGCTACCTGAACGATGGCAGCAGCCAGACACTGTTGCGCGACCCCCAGGGCAATGTGCCTGGCCTGGCGTTCCCCACCGCCAGCGGCAAAGCGCGCTTCTTCGCCCGGCCCTGGCTGCCGGCGGCCGAGCTGCCGGACGCCGACTACCCGCTGGTGCTCAACACCGGCCGGGTGCAGCACCAGTGGCACACCCTGACCAAGACCGGCAAGGTGTCGGCGCTGAACAAGCTGGAGCCCGGCCCCTTCGTTGAAATCCACCCCGATGATGCTGCCCGCCTGGGCATCGCCGACAAGGACCAGATCGCCATCCGCTCACGACGCGGCCAGGCCGTGATGCCTGCGCGCATCAGTGACCGGGTCATGCCCGGCAACTGCTTTGCACCGTTCCACTGGAACGACCTGATCGGCGAGCAGTTGGCGATCAATGCCGTGACCTGCGACGCGGTCGACCCGCTGTCGCTGCAGCCAGCCTTCAAGCACTGTGCCGTAGCCCTGGAGCGGGTCGCTGGCGAGCGCATCGATGCCCTTGAACTCAACACCGCCCTCCCGGAGCCTGCCCGCATGCCGACCGCGACCCTGTCCCGCCTGCTTGGCCTGGATACCCTGCCAGCGCCAGTGCTGGCAGATGACGAGCGTCATTACCTGCAAGGCTTTCTGCTCGGCCTCGACCAGGCGCGTGCCGAGGGCGTGCCCCGCCTGCCGGCCAGCGCGCCGCTGGCCGCATCCCGGCGGCTGTTCGTCGATGGCCTGCTGGCCGGTTTGTTCGCGCAGCCAGCCGCCACGCCCGCCATCGCCGCGCCGCGCCACCAGGTGTTGTGGGCCTCGCAAACCGGCAACGGCGAGGCGCTGGCCGAACGTTGTGCCGAGCGCCTGCGCGGCGCCGGTCTCGACGTGGTGCTCAACTGCATGGAGGCGGTCAGCCCCTGCCAGCTGCAAGGTGCCGCCAGTGTGGTGCTGATCACCAGCACCTTCGGCGACGGTGACGCGCCCGACAGTGCCACGGCGTTCTGGCAGGCACTGCAAGGCGAGCAGGGCACCTGTTACGCGCAGCTGCCTTACGCTGTGCTGGCGCTGGGGGACTCCAGCTACGACCAGTTCTGCGGCTTTGGCCGCAAGCTCGACCAGCGTCTGGCCGAACTGGGTGGGCGCCGCTTGCTGCAACGGGTCGATTGCGAACCGGATTTCGATGAGGCCTTCGCCGCCTGGCTCGAAGCCCTGTTGCCGGAGCTTGGCAGTGCGGGCTCACCTGCACCGGTCAGTGAACCCGCGCCCGTGGCGAGCTACAGCAAGCAGCAGCCGTATTCGGCCCCGCTGGTTGCCAATCGGCTGCTCAACGGTCCGGGCGCGAGCAAGGAAACCCGTCAGCTGGTGTTCGACCTGTCTGGCAGCGGTTTCACCTACGCCGCTGGCGATGCCTTGGGTGTATGGCCGCGCAACTGCCCGGCATTGGTCGAGGAACTGCTGGTGCTGATGCACCTCGATGGCCAGGTGCGGGTGGAGTTGAAGGGGCAGTCGGCGATGTCACTGGCCGAGGCCCTGGAAACCCAGCTGGAAATCGCCAAGGTCACCCCACAGCAACTGCAGATGTTCAGCGCGCAGGCCGCCGACTTGCAGCGCCTGCTGCAACCCGAATGCAAGGCCGAGCTGCAGGACTGGTTGTGGGGGCGGCAGTTGGTCGATGTCCTGCGGGCGTTTCCTCAGCAATTGCCGTTGGCCACTTGGCTCGACCTGCTCAAGCCGCTCCAGCCGCGCCTGTATTCGATCAGCTCCAGCCCGCTGGCTCACCCGGAGCAGGTGCATCTGACCGTTTCTACTGTGCGTTATGGTGAGCGCAAGGGCGTGTGCTCTACCTTCCTCGCCGATCGCGCGGCATCACTGAAGGTGGCAATTTACCCGCAGGTGTCGAAGCACTTTCGCCTGCCCGAGGACAACGACGTGCCAGTGATCATGGTCGGGCCCGGCACCGGCATCGCACCATTTCGCGCCTTCCTCGAAGAGCGCGAGGCGCGGGGGGCCAAAGGGAGTAATTGGCTGTTCTTCGGCGAGCAGTATGCGGCCACCGATTTCTACTATCAGGAACAGCTCCAGGCCTGGCAGGCGAGCGGGCATCTGCGCCTGGACACGGCGTTCTCGCGGGACCAGGCCGCGAAGGTCTATGTGCAGCAGCGCATGCTCGAGCACGGCGCGCAGCTGTGGCAGTGGCTGGAGGCGGGGGCGTACTTCTATGTCTGTGGTGATGCCCAGCGCATGGCCAAGGACGTGGACGCGGCGTTGCGTGAGGTGATTGCCGTTCATGGGCGCGTGGATGCGGATGCCTATGTCGAGGCGTTGAGCAAGGCCAAGCGGTATCGGCGTGATGTGTATTGATGTGCTCCAGGTTGGGGAGCGCTGCACTTGAAATGTGCATTCTTGCATTTGCGCCTCATACCTGTAGGAGCGGCCTTGTGTCGCGAAAGGGCTGCGCAGCAGCCCCGGCGAAAGGGAGCACCGTTGACCGGGGGCCGCTGTGCGGCCCTTTCGCGACACAAGGCCGCTCCTACAAGCGATAGGGCCAGCACATGAAGCAGATTTGGCACAGTCCCTGCTTTACCCCTGATACAACAAAGCCCATTGATCAACGGCGATCAACCCGGGCCACCCACCGTGATGAATACAGGCAAAGGCGCCTGGAGCTTCGGCTCCAGGCGCTTTTTTTTTGATCGAGGATCGGCTTATGAAGGCAACAGCGAGCGGGCAACGAGAGCGACTGGTCATCGTCGGCAACGGCATGGTCGGCCACCATTGCGTGGAGCAACTGGTCGAACGCGGCGCCCTGGAGCGCTTCGAGCTGCACGTGTTCGGCGAAGAGCGCCAGCGTGCCTACGACCGCGTGCACCTGTCGGAGTATTTCGGCGGCAGCTGTGCCGAGACCTTGGCCCTGTGCGGACACGACTATTACGGCAACAACGGCGTGCACCTGCACCTGGGCGAAGCGGTACTGGAAATCGACCGTGAGCGCTGCGAAGTGGTGACTGCCAAGGGGCGTTACGGCTACGACCAACTGGTACTGGCCACCGGCTCCTATCCGTTCGTGCCGCCGATCGAAGGCTCCAGCGGCGATGCCCGCCTGGTCTACCGCACCCTCGATGATCTCGATGCCATTCGCACCGCTGCCAGCCAGGCGCGCCGTGGCGTAGTGGTCGGTGGCGGCCTGCTCGGCCTGGAAGCCGCCAATGCGTTGAAGTCCCTCGGGCTTGAGGCGCACGTGGTGGAGTTCGCCCCGCGCCTGATGCCGGTGCAGCTGGATGGCGAGGGCGGCGCGGCGCTCAAGGCGCAGATCGAAGCGCTGGGTGTGGGCGTGCACCTGTCGCGCGCCACCCAGTCGATCAGTGGCGGCGAAGCCTACCGCTACCGCATGAACTTCGACGGCGGCGACCACCTGGAAACCGACCTGATCGTGTTCTCTGCCGGCATCCGCCCGCAAGACGCCCTGGGCCGTGCCTGCGGCCTGGAGATCGCCGCACGCGGTGGCGTGGTGATCGACAACCATTGCCGCAGCAGCGACCCGCGCATCTTCGCCATCGGCGAATGCGCCTCGTGGAACGGCAGCGTGTTCGGCCTGGTCGCCCCGGGCTACAGCATGGCCCGCAACCTGGCAGCACTGCTGATGGGCGAAGCCGCCAGCGCATTCACCGGTGCCGACATGTCGACCAAGCTCAAGCTGCTGGGCGTGGATGTCGGCTCCATCGGCGATGCCCACGGTGCCACACCGGGTTCGCGCAGCTACCGCTTCATCGACGAGGCCAACAGTGCCTACCGCCGGCTGGTGGTGGATGCCAGCGGCAAGCACGTGCTCGGTGCGGTGCTGGTGGGCGATAACAGCTACTACGACACCCTGCTGCAGTACGCCCAGAACGGCATTGCCTTGCCGGCTGATCCGGCAGCGCTGATCCTGCCGCAGAGTGGCGGTGCTCCTGCACTCGGCGCCGACGCGCTGCCCGACAGCGCGACCATCTGCTCGTGCCACAACGTCAGCAAGGGCGCGGTGTGTGCGGCCATCGACAATGGCTGCGGCGATCTCGCTGCGGTCAAGGGCTGCACCAAGGCCGCCACCGGCTGTGGCGGTTGCGCGGCACTGCTCAAGCAGGTGTTCGAGCATGAGCTCACGGCCCGCGGCGTGACCGTCGACAAGAGCCTGTGCGAACACTTCGCCTACACCCGCCAGGAGCTCTACGGGCTGGTGCGGGTCGAGGGCATCCGTACCTTCAGCGAGCTGCTCGAACGCCACGGCAAGGGCCATGTCGGTTGCGACATCTGCAAGCCGGCGGTGGGCTCGATCCTCGCCTCGTGCTGGAACCAGCCGATCATGGACCCGGCGCTGGTGCCGCTGCAGGACACCAACGACACCTTCATGGCCAACATGCAGAAGAACGGCACCTACTCGGTGGTGCCGCGCATCCCGGGCGGCGAGATCACCCCGGACAAGCTGATCGTGATCGGCCAGGTGGCAAAAAAATACGACCTCTACACCAAGATCACCGGCGGCCAGCGCATCGACCTGTTCGGCGCCCAGCTGCACGAACTGCCGCTGATCTGGGGCGAGCTGATCGAAGCCGGCTTCGAGACCGGCCACGCCTACGGCAAGTCGACCCGTACCGTGAAGTCGTGCGTGGGCAGCACTTGGTGCCGTTATGGCGTGCAGGACAGCGTCGGCATGGCCCTGCGCCTTGAAGACCGCTACAAGGGCCTGCGCAGCCCGCACAAGCTCAAGTTCGCCGTCTCCGGCTGCACTCGCGAGTGCGCCGAGGCGCAGAGCAAGGACATTGGCGTGATCGCTACCGACAAGGGCTGGAACCTGTACGTCTGCGGCAACGGCGGCATGCGCCCGCGCCACGCCGAGCTGTTCGCCACCGACCTGGACGACGACACCCTGGTGCGCCTGATCGACCGCGTATTGATGTTCTACATCCGCACGGCCGACAAGCTGCAGCGCACCTCGGTCTGGCGCGAAAGCCTGGAAGGCGGACTGGACTACCTCAAGCAGGTGATCCTCGACGACAGCCTGGGCCTGGCGGCCGAGCTGGAGGCGCAGATGCAGCATGTGGTCGACCAGTATGAATGCGAGTGGGCCAACGCCCTCAACGACCCCGAGAAGCTCAAGCGCTTCCGCACCTTCGTCAACGACCGGCGCGCCGACCCGGACGTGCACTTCGTGCGCGAACGCGAACAACGCCGGCCGGCTGCACCACTGCACCTGATCCCAACCGTCGAGGAGGCTGTCTGATGAACCTGTCCAATGCTGCTGTGAAAACCCAAGTGAACTGGCAGGCGGTGTGCCAGGCCGATGACCTGGTGGCCGATTCCGGCGTGGTCGTGTGGCATGACGGGGCGCAGGTGGCGTTGTTCTACCTGCCCGGGCTGGAGCAGAGCCTGTATGCGCTGGACAACCGCGACCCGCGGTCCGGGGCCAACATCATCGGGCGTGGGCTGGTGGGTAGCTTGCAGGGGGAACTGGTGGTGGCGGCGCCCTTGTACAAGCAGCACTTCAGCCTGCAGAGCGGGGCGTGCCTGGAGGATGCCGGGCAGCGGTTGCGGGTGTGGCCGGTGCGGTTGAATGGCGGGACGGTGGAGCTGGCGGTGGCCTGATAAATCGCTGGGGGCGCTTTGCGCCCCTTTCGCGACACAAGGCCGCTCCTACAGGAAATCGCGTCCCGTTGTAGGAGCGGCCTTGTGTCGCGAGAGGGCCGCGGCGCGGCCCCCTTTATGTGTGGCCAGGCAGATCATTCAAGTAGCCAGCTAGCATCGCCTTCCTCCAGATACCCACCATGGTCGGTACGATCACCCTGGCGAGCCACGGCCTTGCCTCCGATCTGGTAGGCCGTAGAGCCGCTGACGATTACTGCCCCGCAACTAGTCCGGTCACAGACCCTGGCCACGGCCTTGCCGTTGAAGGTGTAGTTGGGACTGCCGGTTTCCACGACGCTTTTTCCGTGGATCGGGCAGGTGTGGGAGTGGCCGACGAGCACTACAGGTTTCATGGTCGTTCTCCTGGGGCGGGGGCGGTGCGGGACTCCAGGTCCATTTCGGCTGGCCATTGGACTTTGGGGGCAAGTTGATCAAAAGGGTTGGAGTGAATGCCCTCGTTCCAGTCCCAGGGTGGGTTGATGAAGCTGGGGAGAGCTTCTGAACCTTGGTGCATGAACAGCCTTGCTATATTCCAATACTGTTCGCCTTTTTTGATATCGTCGGTAAAGAAAAAACGATCAATTATCTCGTCGGCTCCGGGCTTGCTCACAGAAATTCGGACTTCTTCCTTTATGCCGCCATAACCCATGGGCGCATAAAATCGATAAACCTCGGCAGTTAGATTCTCCCAGTCGTAGGCAACGGGTTTAACTCCCCAGTTCTTACGGCCGAATGGGCGATATCGATCCATTCGATACTGGTAGAAATAGACTTTTCGGCGGTGCCTATTGAAACGAATTGGCTGGTCGCGTGGAAGTTCTAACTCAAAACGAATGTAGGGAGTGACTAGGAAAATCGAGGCTATGAATAGGGTCAATGTTACGCTCGCAAGAGCGATATTGAGTTCAGGTGTTCCGCTGAAGTCATAAAATAGTTCGAATACTGTTTCCAAGGTGGCCAGTAAAATTAAAATTGGCCCGATGGCGATCCAGTATCCCCTGAGCTTCAGTATGCGTCTGGGGATTTCCAGGTGGCTTTGACTAACTTGATTTGGGGGTGGGTCTAATTGATTGGAAATTGATTGCGGAAAAGCAGGGTCATCTGGAGAGGGCAGGTCATATTTCCAGCCAAGTCCGCGATGTGGAAGGCTCATTGTTTTGCCTCCTGATTTTTAACTTCTGCGACCGCGGATGGAATATTTCGGTTTGGCCAGTAAGCTGCAACAAGGGTGGCAGACACAATGTTGTGTCTTCCAATATCAGGAGCGAGCTCTACACTTCCAGAGATGATTTTTAATACGTGGGTGTCGTATGGTTGCGTGGGCTTTTGGTTGATGTTTGTTATTTCAATGGTGTTTGCCAGGTAGTCTGGAATGCTTGGACGTTTCGAGGGCTGTAGCGATGCGTACCCTGAGGTTGCTGTGGTCTGGGAGGGAACGAAATGCTGTTGGCTTGCAATGACTTCACCTCCTGTGTGATTTGGTGGGTTTCCGTCGTCTGAGCGATGAACTATTAGAGCCCAATGGTAACTGGAGGCGCTTTCTGTGAATTGAGGAAGCATGATTCTGAATTTCAGTGTTGTTTTGGTTTCAAGGTTGACAAGGCCGCCTATTTTGGAGCTTGTTGCGTGGTCTGCTCTGAAGGTTTCGAATTCTAGTCCGCTGTTGAGGCCCAGTGTGCAAGCGTTCAATTCGGAAATTGCGATGTCCGCGTGATTGGGCGAGTTCCAATGAATGGGTGGTGATTCGTTGGCGTGGCCGAAATAACAGCGCCTAGCCCACCGCTCCAAAGGTGTCGACTCGTTATCCGCGGCTTTTTTCATCAGGATGTATGTGGAAAAGCCAAGAATTATGGCGATACCTAAAGGGCCCATCATGATTGGGTAGAATACGGCGGCGGTTGAGAAGGCAGTGCTGAATATTCCCACAACGAAAGTGCGCCTGTACCATTTGAATGAGGTTTCGTCGCCGGACGTGTTGCTACGCCTCATTGCGAGCAATGCCTGGGTTGCGTCAAATAGACCAGTGACGGCACCGATGACTGCCCCGGTTTTCACAATTGCGCGACCAATGGAGAATTTACTTCCTATGCTCGCTCTGTGCGGCATCAATAAACCCAGGAGTTCAGCTCCTCCGCCAAGGACACCTAAACTCGATCCGTAAAGTGCCATCATGGCCTCATTCGACTTCGAGCCGATTTCTTCCTCCGCTTTCTTGAGATTCTTTTCAAGGCTGTCGCTCATCAAGTAAAGCCCACCCAACGAAACCAGCAACTCCCAGCCTTTTCCCGTTCCTCGTAGTCCAGTGAAACTGTCGCGTACCAACTGCGATGCTTGGCCCGCACTGATCTTCATGCCATTCAATGACTTCCGCGCCTCCAGTTCCAGCGTCCCCGCAGCCACCTTGATGTCCACCAACGCCATCTTCGAGGCGTCATTCAGCTGGTTGACGTTCAGCTTCACTTCTCTGGCCAACCGCTCATGCAGTTCATACGCCGTGCCTTCGACCCAGACGCTGACCGGGATCACCTGATGCGCGACCTTCGGGTCGAGCACGGCAAGGCTCAGCAGCCCGGTCTGGATGATCGGTTTGACCTTGCGCGCTCCGTTCTCCACGCCAGCTTGCAGTTCGTCGAGGGACAACATCATGCCTTCCCGCGCCTTGGCCAGTTTCTCGCTGGCGCCGTTCTGCAGTTCACGCAGGTGCGCGCTTTGCAGGGCGTAGTACTCACCCAGCTTCATCTGCACCTGCAGTTCGATGAGGTGCACACCGTTGTAAACCCGCTGGCTGGCACTGTTCAGGTGCCGCACAGCCTGCTGAATGCCGGGGTCGAGCTGCACTTGAAGGCGCAGACTGGCGGCGTTTACCGCGCCCTGCAGTTCGGTGATGGCCTGCTTGAGCGAGTCACGCAGTTTGAAGCCAATGTCATCACTGGCGATGAAACTGCTCAAGACGTTGTAGAGCTTTTCGCTGTCATTCCAGCTGGTCGGCTCGGTCGCCGAGAAGCTTGGCAGTAGCGCTGCCATCAAGGGCCCGTCGCGCAGCAGCAGGGCGCGATAGGGTGGGCTGTTCGGGTCTTGTAGCCATTTCAGCCACAGCGCTTCGCTGGTATGGGGGGCTGGCGGGGATGGCTCCGCACCTGGTCGTACAGCTTCGGTGATCCCGCCTGTCAGACAGGCGGCCATGGTCTTGCTGTAAGCGATACCCGATTCACGGTCCCGGCCGTCGTAGTCGTGCCGCTCGATGAGGGCGAAGGCCGCGCTCTCGCAGAGCTTCGCATAGGTGCTGGCATGCCGGTCGATGAAGCCCTGGAAGCGGGCTTCCTCTTGTTCATACTCCGCTTGGAACGCCGCGCGCCGGGGTTCGTCATAGCGCTCCTCCAAGTTCTCATCACTTTTAAGCTGACGCTTCTCGACCACACGCTGTCGTACCACCTCGGGATCGTTGAACACCGGTAGCCTGTCTCTGATCTGTGGCTCGACCGTCGGCACTTCCTGCGCCGCCCACTCGCGCTGGGTAGCGCGGATGATCTGCAGAATCTGCGAGGTCTGCAGCTGGTAGGCACGCAGCGGGTCCTCGCGCCAGGCCTGGCGTTTGACCACCCAGTTCAGGCGCTGGTGGTTATATTCCTGGATCAGGCCGACCGTGTCGTTGATCACCACCGCGAGCACACCGTTCTCCAGCTTGTGCTGGGCGATGGCGTTGGTCAGGTACCCGCGCAGGGCGGTCTTGCGCAGGAACCGGCTGTGAAAACCATGAGCGCTGTCGAACGGACCGTTAAGCTGCTGGGCATATTCGAATACCTGA
Source organism: Pseudomonas sp. NPDC089996 (assembly GCF_044748405.1). Classification (NCBI taxonomy): domain Bacteria; kingdom Pseudomonadati; phylum Pseudomonadota; class Gammaproteobacteria; order Pseudomonadales; family Pseudomonadaceae; genus Pseudomonas; species Pseudomonas sp. NPDC089996. Next base: position 92,080 of record NZ_JBIVGA010000018.1, read on the forward strand.
CGGTCAACCTGAAGATTGTCCGGGGTCATGGCCAGGCCCAGCAGCTCAGGATTGTTGCGCGCCTGGATCAGGTCCAGGCCCTCGAAGCGGTGCGCGGGGCCCCGGCCGCTTTTGTAGGCCTGCAGCACGCTGATTGGCCAGGGATCGCTGGAAAACGCCAGCCAGGCCGAGCCGTAAGTGTCGGTGTCGATGTTGAGGAAGGACGAGGGGATGTCGTGATCCTCATGCACGCAGTACTCGGGCAGGGACGGTGGCGGCCCTGGATTCGGTTCGTAGGGATCGAAGCGACGCAGGTGACCTTGAGCAGTGACTTCGTAGGCATGCCAGATGCGCTGGTCGAGCAGCACGTAGAGGTAGCCGCTGCGCAAGGTGCGCAGGCCCATGCGGGTTTGCGTGACGGGGTCGCTGCCGGGTCGGGTATCGGGGACCACGGCGTGGCGCAGGGGGAGGATGGGCAGGCCCTGGCGCTGGCAGGCTTTGCAGGGGCTCAGGAGGAAGTCGACTTCGGCGACTGCATTGGCAATGTCTTGAGTGATGCTCATGGGTGAGCCTCTGGCTGGGGAGTGGCTGCAACCAGGCGTTGCCAGCTCGAATCGGTAAAATGCGCGAACATCTCGGCGAGAGGCCGTGGCTGACGGATGGCCATGTCGATCATGTCGCGTACGGCTTTCTGGGTATGCAGGCGCGGGTGCAGCCGTAGCAGGTGAAGGGTCATTACCAGGATGTCCTGCTCGACCTTCAGGCCAAGCCCGCGCGCGTCATCGAGATGGTTGGATGCCCGCACGGCAGCAAATGGTGGGATCTCGCGGGCACCGGGAAACGCAGGCAATGTCCTCCAGGCGGCTAACACGGCCTCGATCAGCGCAGCGTCCTGCTGGACACTGATGGCGCCCGCAGGCAAACCACGCCGGTTATGGCGCTGACCTTTCAGGCTCGCCAGGCTGCCGCCACTGGTCACGAACACCCAGCGCTCGATCGGCCACCACGGTCCCTGTTCTGCACGCTCGTACAGCGCGACCAGCAGCTCCAGGCGCAGCGGCTCGTAAACGGGGTGAAACGACGTCGCTCCGGATGCTTCGGGAAAACGACACAGCGCGGTCAGGTGGGCTGCAATGGCAGGGGGCGCCGCTTCACTGAGCAGCCAGCCGCAGACCTGGCGCTTGCGACGATGCAGGTCGTGTTCTGCAGCTTGTGCCGTCAGCGCCAACAGCGCCGCGTCAGGCACGCTGCCGGGTGAGCCCAGGCACACGAGCACGGGATGCGATCCGGCAGAATGGGGTAGGTCAGGCCGAACCACGCGTGTCATCGCACTGTCGCCCACTACCGATTTCAGGCTTGCGAATAATGAGTGCTCGCTGGCTTCCGGGACTGCCAGCGGGTCCAGCAGCACATAACTGTACTGCTCGGGGCGGTGTTGCTCGATGATGAGTTCGACCAAGGCTTTACTGTTCATCGGCCTTTTTCCTCGCACCCATCGCTGTCATTGGCGAGCAGATCCAGGGTCAGCGTGTTTCCCGATCCCTCTGTGGCCGCTTTGGTCGGACCGAGCAACGTGAGTGTCAGGCCGTTCAGGGTGATACCTTGCTGATCCAGCACGATGCTGCCGCCGGGGCTTCTGAACTCGATGCGCTCACTGGCCTGCAGTTGATAGACGGTGGTTTGCTTGTTCACACCTGCGCCGACGTTGATCAGTCGTCGCCCTTTGATGTGCAACTCGCTGTGCCCACCGATGGCGACATGGTGATTGGCACCTGTGGTTTCACGATGGTCATTTTCGACTTGCTCGATCAGGTCCTTGCCGATGTCAACCTGGCTGCTACGCCCGACCCGAAGCGTACGGTCGCGCCCGGTTTCCTGGAGCAGGTCATTACCCACTTTCAGCTGTTCGTCATTGCCCACCTGCTCGACGCGGTTACGCCCGACACGGGTGGTTTCGTCGTGCTTGACCACATTGTTCTGGTCCCGCTCGGCATGGATGAACACCTCTTGCCGGCCCAGCTCATCCTCGAAACGCAGCTCGTTGAAGCCATCGCCCTTGTGTGTCTGGCTCTTGATGGTCATGCGGGTCTTGTGTTCCGGCAGGTCGTACGGCGGCAGCTGGTTACCGCAGTAAGTACGCCCGGTGATGATCGGCTGGTCGGGGTCACCGTTGACGTACTGGACGATCACGTCCTGGCCGATGCGCGGGATGGCCATCGAGCCCCAACTGCCGCCGGCC
>NZ_JBIVGA010000019.1:0-86508 GCF_044748405.1 Pseudomonas sp. NPDC089996
AGGCCGTCGGCGTAGCTGAAGCTGCGCACGGTGTCGCCGTTGCGGTTGATCACCGCACTGAGCTGGCCGTGTTCGTCGTAGCGGTACTGGGTCAGCGTTTCGACGGCCTGGTTGTCGACCACGCGCTTGATGTCGGTCAGGCGGCCCAGCGGGTGATCGTAGTGCAGGTGTACGCGGGTGCCGCCGGTGGCGCTGATGTCGGTCAGGGTGCCGTCGGGGGTACGGGTGAAATGCAGGAAGTGGCCGAGGGCGTTTTCGATGCGTTGCAGCGGGATTTCAGCGCTGGTGTCTGGCACGTCACCGAAGTAGAAGAACAGGTTTTCGAGGGTCTGCAGCAGGTAATGGCCGCCTTCGGTGCAGACTAGGTACACCTGCTCGTGCGGGTTGTAGATGCGCTCGCCGGGTTGCAGGGTCACGAACGGGACTTCGCGGCCCTGGTTGTCGGTGAGGTAGATGAACGAACCCTGTCGACGCAGGCTCTGCTCCCAAGGCAGCACCCAGCCGCGGCCGAGCACGCTGTCGACGGTGAGGTCGCTGGCGTAGAAGCGCGACCATTCGATCGGCATCAGCCCGGGCAGGCTGAAGTCGATTTCATCGGGGATCAGTTTGCGGCCGGTGGTGAGATCCACCGGATTGCCCGCCAAGCCGCCCAACACCCTGCGGGCCACCGGTTCGACCAGATAGCGGGAGACCACTTCGCCGGCGACGAAGCCGGCCGTGAACCGCATTGCGCAAGGGAGAGCGGCCTTCATGCCGGCCTGGGTACCCATCTTGAGCACATTGGCAACGCCAGCGGCGGCGCCGGCAACCGCCATCAGCACATCCACGGTGGTGCGCAGCCATTGCGGGATTTCGTCGTCCACTGGCAGGTAACGGTAAGTGCCACCGCCAATGAAGACGTTGTTTGAACCACCGGAGATGGTCGCGCCGCAGGTCAGCTTGTCGCCCTTGCGCGCAGCGGCCACGCCGTTGATGAAAACGTTGGTCGAGCCTTCGGCGATCTGCACTGGCCCCGGGTGTTTGTCGCAGGCACCGATGCTTTTTTCGACCCCGGGCGGCCTTGCGGCTGTTGATGAAAACGTTAGGTGAGGCAGTCGTGATCGTCCCTGAGGGGGATTGGAACAGACTGCCTAGCGCCTCGCCGGCAGCGGTCAGCAGGCTGCCCCCGACACCCGCCGCGAGGCCGGCCAGCAAACCCACGCCGAATCCGCAGGTGAAGGTGGCGATGGCCACTGTCGCCACCAGCGCTATACCCAAGGCAGCGCCCAGCAGGAAGCCGCCCAATGCGCCTGTGTGTGAAATATCGTCGCCGAACCTGGCTGCTTCGAACATGAGAGTTACTCCTGCTCGCCAGAGACGGGATAGCCTGCGACCGGGTCGCGTCGATCCATGAACATCAGCATCTCCATGAAATGCACGGTGAATGTCTCAATCCAATTGCCGTGTGATCATCCGTGAAAGGCGCTGAGTAAATCGGCTCGTCGGTTGCACTGTCAACCGGCGGCAGGCCTTGTGCGGCGCGAGTTATAGGGTGGTAAACGTGACATCAAAAAGCCATAAGCCAGGGAAGTCGTTGGCTCCCGAGCGGGAGACTGGCATTTGAGTTCAGCGGGGGCTTTTGGATTTTCAGAAACGTCTGTAGGAAAAATCGCAGTCAGCCCGTTCCGACGTGTCGCTGGAGTTCGCCACAACATTTTCAGCGCCTGTGAGATCGAGCGCCGCCCGCGCGGCGCATCGCGACCAAGGTCGCTCCTACATCTGTTTCGGGCCAATCCCTCCTGTGAAGCCAACAGGGACCGCCTTGTTGGCATGACGATGCATTTCGGTGGGCGCTGATGCCGCTCCACCTGTCTCCTGTCATGCACCAAGGCGGATCCTGTTGGCGGCACAGGATTGACTGGCCCGAAACAGATGTAGGAGCGGATTTATCCGCGATGCGCCGCGCGGGCGGCGCTCGATCTCACAGACGCTGCAACTGTCAAGGCGAGCACCTGCAAGCCATCACGCAACCTAAACCGACCCCTCCGGCAACTTCATATGCCGCGCATACCAAGGCCTGCGCGGCGTACGCCGCAACAGCTCATCAACATCCTGCTCACCACTGAAGGCGATCCGCAACGCAAGCTTCATCGCCTCCACTTCCATCTCCCCGGCCCCGCCGCCGGCATCGGAAATCCCCCCACACCCATGAGTCATCGGCCCCAGCCAAGGGTCACCCACCTGCACCCAACGCCCCGGCGCAAACCACGACACGCCATTGACCTCGCGACGCTGCACCTCACCCGGGTGGGCGCGCTCATGGGCCCGGTACCAGTCCTCGATGCGATCGTCGATCCAACCATGGAAACGCCAGAACACCGGATTGACGTGTGACGAGAACGGATCACCAAGAAAGTCGTTTTCCTCCCGGAACCAGCGCGCCGCATAGTCCGTCTGGTTGCGATCACCCATCACCGGCGCGCCGTTGGAGGGGTCGCGGGTGACGGTCGCCCAGCGCATGTGCAGCCAGTCGTGAATGTTCAGCTCAACTTCCGAACCGAATTGCCCCAGGGTCAGGCGGCTGAGGTAGTCCGGGTCCTGGTACTGCGACTCCCAGACCTGGAAATTGCTGAAGAAGGTTTCCGCCGCCTTGATGCCATGCAGCCACTGGCTCAGTTCCTCATCGTCGGCCGCGACCCAGGCTGGCGGCACCGAGTTGCCGTCATGGTTTTCCTGATAGCGGATGAACCCGAGCCGATCATATTCAAGCTGCGGTGACGGCAGCGGCAGTTGTGGCCAGTTCGGCAGGTCAGGCTGCAGCCCCCGCGCATGCCCCAGCATGTGCCGGTGCATGAAGAAGAAGTCCTCGCCGGAGCCATTGAGGTGCTTGCGCCGCCCACGTGCTCCGCGTTCAGCGTCACGCGGGCCAGGTTGCCAGCCGGCACCGCGCAGGCCATCACGCTTGTCATCGTCCAGGCGATGCCACTTGTCACGGGTGGCATGCCACACCTGGTGGAACAGGCGGTGCTCGGGGGAATTCAGCCAGGCCATCAGCGCCGGTGCCAGCGGTGTGACCTGGCGTGCCTCGGGGAACGCACGTTTGCTGGCGACGAAGTGGTTGTCCGGCTCAGTGCTCAGCAAAGGCCGGTCGATACGGCGGATACGCCCGGTCAGGGTGCCCGTGCCCGCGTTGCCCCAAGCGGCCCAGACCTCATCGAGGGTCGCCTCCAGCTCATGGCTCGGCGCCGACACCCCAGCCGGCAGCAGGCGCCAGCGGACCTTGCCGGCATCGGCAGCGACCAGCTCGCCGAGCACGCGGTAGCGCGGCTGCTCACTGCCGCGCAGGCGCTCAGCCACGTCGACAAAGCCACGCAGCGAGCGCCCCGTCGGGCCGACATCGAGCAGCATCTGCACGCCCTCCAAGGGCAGGCCATCAAGGCCGGCCTCGGCGCCGCTGAAGCGCACATCCCAGATGCCGCGCAGCTTGTCGCCCATGCGCACACCCGCACTGGCGGCGGCCTCGACAGTGGCCTCGCCAGGGGTCTCGACCTCATCTTTGCGGAGTTTCTCGTCGTGGTCCGCCGGCTGGCGCGCATACCACGCTGCCGACCCCGCCGCGCCGGCTACCGCCAGCCCCACCATGAACCCACGCCTGGAAAACCTCATCGCCACATCCGTATCCGTGTCAGCCACGCCTATCGAGCTAGAACGAGACACCGCGCGGCAAATTTACCGGCAGCGTGCCGCTAAATTTCCCGCTGCCGCTCTCGTCCCTCCGTGACAGGCAAGCCCCGTGATCGCGGCTGCCGCAACCGCATCGACCCTGGCAACCAACGGGATGGCAATGAACACTACACGCTTGCGCAAGGCCCCCTACCTCGTCGCTCTGGCGCTGATCCTCGCATTCGCGGGCGCCGCGGCCTGGTACTTCTTCATCTACCTGCCCGCTGGCTACCCACGCGAGGTGATGAAACATGCCGAAGACCTGCAAGAGCGCATCATCTCCTTCGACAGCCACATCACCGTGCCGCTGAACTTCGGCACCGAAGGCAAGGAAGCCGACAAGGATGGCAGCGGCCAGTTCGACCTGGTCAAGGCCGGCCGCGGGCGCCTCTCCGGCGCTGCGCTGACGATCTTCGGCTGGCCGGAAATCTGGAACGGTGACAACGCGCCCCACCGCCCGACCGCCGCCTTCGTCGATGAAGCGCGCCAGCAGCAAGAGATGCGCTACAAGATCCTCACCGGCATGGTCCGCGACTACCCCAACCAGGTGGCCATCGCCTACACCCCCGCCGACTTCCGTCGCCTGCACGGCGAAGGCAAGTTCGCGATCTTCCTTAGCATGCTCAACGCCTACCCCCTGGGACACGACCTCGATGCCCTGGACACCTGGGCCGCGCGCGGCATGCGCATGTTCGGCTTCAGCTACGTGGGCAACAACGCCTGGGCCGACTCCTCGCGCCCGCTGCCGTTCCTCAACGACACCCCCGACGCCCTCGGTGGCCTGTCGCCGCTGGGTGAACAGGCAGTGGCTCGGCTCAACGACCTCGGCGTGATCATCGACGTGTCGCAGATGTCCACCCTGGCCCTGGAAGACGTCGCCCGCCTGAGCCGCGCACCGATGGTCGCCTCGCACTCCGCACCGCGTGCGCTGGTGGACATTCCGCGCAACCTCAGCGACCACGAACTGCAAGCGATCAAGCACAGCGGCGGCGTGGTTCAGGTGGTGGGCTTCCCGGCCTACCTCAGGCCACTGAGCCAGGGCACCCTGGACAAGCTCAATGCCCTGCGCAAGCGCTTCGACCTGCAGCCGCTGAACGGCCTGGCCAACGCCCTGATGCCAGGTGACGCGATCATTTCCATCTGGCCGGAAAAAAAGTTCGGCGAGTACGCCAGCTCGCTGTACGCCATCCTCGACGAAGAGCCCCGCGCCACGGTCAAGGACCTGGTCGACGCCATCGACTACACGGTGCGCAAGATCGGCATCGACCATGTCGGCATCGCCTCCGACTTCAACGACGGTGGCGGCGTCACTGGCTGGATGAACGTCGGCGAGTCGCGCAATGTCACCGCCGAGCTGATCGAGCGCGGCTACTCCGACGCCGATATCGCCAAGTTGTGGGGCGGCAACTTCCTGCGCGTATGGGAACAGGTGCAACACCTGGCCAAACCCGGTGCCGATTCGCAAGCGGAGCGCGGCTGATGAACGACCGTCGCTGCTTTCTCAAGCAGGCTGGCCTGCTGGCCGCCGCCCTGCCCCTGACCGGCAGTTTCATGCAGAGCGCACTGGCTGCGACGCCAGTGGCAAAACCCGGCCAGGACAAATGGCAGGCCCTGCGCCAGCAATTCGACTTGGACCCGGCCTACCTGCACTTCTGCAATTTCCTGCTCGCCTCCCACCCTCGCGTGGTCAGCGAGGCCATCGCCCGCTTCCGCGCGCGGCTGGACCAGAACCCGGGCGAAATGGTCGACTGGGACCGCGAAGAGCTGTGGGGCTATGAAAACGACGTGCGCGCCTGGGCCGGCCGCTACTTCGGCGTGCAGCCAGGGCAAGTGGCCCTCACCGGCAGCACCACCGAAGGCTTGTCGATGATCTACGGCGGCCTGCAGGTGGCGCCGGGCAAGGAGATCCTGGTCAGCGCCCACGAGCACTACTCGACCAACACCCGCCTCGAATACCGCGAACGCATGATGGGCACCCAAGTGCGCCGCGTGGCGTTGTTCAAGGACCCGCAACTGGCCTCGGTGGACGAAATGCTCGGCAACATCCGCCAGGCCATCCGCCCCGAAACCCGGGTGCTGGGCATGACCTGGGTGCAGTCCGGCAGCGGCGTCAAGCTGCCGATCCGCGAAGTCGGCGAACTGGTGAAGACCTTCAACCAGAACCGCGACGAGCAGGACCGGATCCTCTACGTGGTCGACGGCGTGCATGGCTTTGGCATCGAGGACGTGACCTTCGCCGACTTCAATTGCGACTACTTCATCGCAGGCACCCACAAGTGGCTGTTCGGCCCGCGGGGCACCGGCGTGATCATCGCCCGCGAGGCAAAGCCGCAGCCGTACCTGGTGCCCAGCCTGCCGACCTTCACCAAGGGCGAGAACTTCGGCACCTTGATGACCCCCGGCGGCTACCACGCCTTCGACCATCGCCTGGCCCTGGGCAAGGCATTCGAGCTGCACCTGCAGCTGGGCAAGGCCGATGTCCAGGCCCGCGTGCACCAGCTCAACGACTACCTCAAGCAGCGCCTGGCCGAACACACCAAGGTGCAGCTGGTGACGCCACGCAGCAGCCAGCTTTCCGCAGGTTTCACCTTCTTCCGCGTCGAGGGCCGCGATTGTGACGCCGTTGCCCGCCACCTGATGGCCAACAAGGTGATCAGCGACGCCGTCGACCGTGATGTCGGCCCGGTGGTGCGCCTGGCCCCGAGCCTGCTCAACAACGAAGCCGAGATCGACCGGGTGATGGCCATCCTCGCCCCGCAACTCGCCTGACCTTTCGCCTTTGAAGAGAATTGCCATGCACATGTTCAAACCCCTGGCCCTGGTGGCCGCCCTGCTCGCCAGTGCCCCGGCCTTTGCCGCCGACGCGCACGCACCCGGCAAGACGTTCAAGGACTGCAAGGATTGCCCCGAGATGGTCGTGCTGCCGGCCGGCAGCTTCACCATGGGCGTACCTGACGACGAAGTCGGCCGCCAGCCCGACGAGGGCCCGATGCACACCGTGACCTTCGCCAAGCCCTTCGCCATCAGCCAGTTCCAGGTGCAGGCCAAACAGTTGCGGGCCTGGCAGCGCGACGCCAAGGTCACCCTGCCCGATGGCGACGACCGCCCGGGCCGCCGTTGCACCAACGGCAAACCCAGCTACCCGCAAGGCCCCGACCAACCCGCCGTGTGCATCAGCTACGACGAAGTGAAGGCCTACGTCGCCTGGCTGTCGAAGAAGACCGGCAAGCACTACCGCATGCTCAGCGAAGCCGAGCGCGAGTACGGCGCCCGCGCCGGCTCCAGCGGCCCGTTCCCGTTCCCCTTCGATGAAGGCAAGGACTACAGCATCGCCAAGCATGCCAACACCTATGGCCCCACCGACGGCTACGGCTACACCTCGCCCGGCGGCAGCTTCCCGGCCAACGCCTTCGGCCTGTATGACATGCACGGCAACGTCTACGAATGGGTCGCCGACTGCCGGCACGACAGCTACGTCGGCGCCCCCACCGACGGCAGTGCCTGGATGGAAGCGAGCTGCGAGTACAACCACATCCGCGGCAACGACTACAGCGAAGCACCGGTGTTCTCCCGCTCGGGCAACCGCAATTACCGCGAGCCCTATGTGCGTGGTGACTGGCTGGGCTTCCGGGTCGCCCGCGAGCTCTGACCCGCGTCCCTGCCCCACGTGTCCCAGGCCCCTGGCCTGGGCCTCCTAAATAAGAACACTTCTCGAACGTCTTCCTCACAGGGCAATGGCCCGCACGGCGCCTGCCCCGCACAGCGCCCCAAAGCGCATCCGCGCATCCACCAGGAACTCAGCATGAACCAATCGACCCCTGGCGCACTTCGCGAACTCCTCGGCTTGCTCAAGCCTTACCGGCTGATCGTCGCCTTTGCCGTCGGGCTGGGCATCGTCGGCGGCTTCTGCATCACCTTGCTGCTGGCCAACATCAACAACCTGCTGCACGCCCCCGGCGCCCTGAGCTGGGGCGTGGTGCTGGCATTCGCCGGCATCTGCCTGGTGGCGCTGGCCTCCTCCATCGCCTCGGACATCGGCACCAACTATGTCGGCCAGCACGTCATTGCCGGCCTGCGCCGCGACCTGGGCGAGAAGGTGCTCAGCGCCCCCATCGAACAGATCGAGCGCTACCGCAGCCACCGCCTGATCCCGGTACTGACCCACGATGTCGACACCATCAGCGACTTCGCCTTCGCCTTCGCGCCGCTGGCCATCTCGCTGTCGGTGACCCTGGGCTGCCTGGGCTACCTGGCGCAGCTGTCCTGGCCGATGTTCCTGATCGCCGCCCTGGCCGTGCTGATTGGCACGGCGGTGCAGTACATCGCCAGGGTCCGCGGCATTCGCGGCTTCAATGCGGCGCGCGAAGCCGAAGACGAACTGCAGAAGCACTACGACGGCGTCGCCTCGGGCGCCAAGGAACTGCGCATCAGCCGGCCCCGTCGCCAGCGCATGTTCAACGAACGCATCAGCCGCACGGCGAACTACATCCGCGATACCCACGTGCGTTCGATCAATATCTTCGTCATCGCCAAGAGCCTGGGCTCGATGCTGTTCTTCGTGGTCATCGGCCTGGTGCTGGCCCTGCAACAGGCGCAGCTGGTCAGCGACCCCAAGGTCACCAGCGGCTTCGTGCTGGTGCTGCTGTACATGAAAGGGCCACTGGAGCACCTGGTCTCGACCCTGCCGATCGTCAGCCGCGCGCAGATCGCCTTCCGCCGCATTGCCGAGTTGTCGCAGCAGTTCTCCTCGCCTGAGCCGCACCTGCTGCTGGCGGCTGCCGAAGTGCCGGACCAGCAGATACGCAGCCTCGAACTGCGCGACGTAGGCTTCGCCTTCCCACCGGTGGCAGGCGCGGCGCCGTTTGCCCTGGGGCCGATCAACCTGCGCATCGAACAGGGCGACATCGTGTTCATCGTCGGTGAGAACGGTTGCGGCAAGACCACCCTGATCAAGCTGCTGCTTGGCCTGTATGCGCCGCAGCAGGGCGAAATCCTGCTTGATGGCCAGGCTGTCACGGCCGCCAACCGTGACGACTATCGCCAGTTGTTCACCACCGTCTTCGCCGACTACTACCTGTTCGATGACTTGCTGCAGGACGCCCAGGCACTGCCCGAGGATGCCGGCAAGTACCTGCAACGCCTGGAGATCGCGCACAAGGTGCAGATCCGCGACGGCGCCTTCACCACCACCGACCTGTCCACCGGCCAGCGCAAGCGCCTGGCGCTGGTCAACGCCTGGCTGGAAAAACGCCCGGTGCTGGTGTTCGACGAATGGGCCGCCGACCAGGACCCGATGTTCCGCCGCATTTTCTACACCGAACTGCTGCCGGAACTGAAGCGCCTGGGCAAGACCATCATCGTCATCAGCCACGACGACCGCTACTTCGATGTGGCCGATCACCTGCTGCGCCTGCGCGACGGCAAGCGGGTGGAGGAAGAAATCACAGAATTTTCACATTGATCGTTCCGGTTCTGGGGAGCTGGTACGTCACATAAATGCAAATAACTCTCATAAGTAATCAATCTGCCAACACTGAGTATCCGCATGACCATTACCACGGTTTCGCCGCTCGCCAGGGCGGTTCGCAGCAAATCACTGGCATTGCTCACCCCGTCGCTGCTGGCCTGCGCGCTGGCAACTTCGATGAGCGCCCATGCCGAGCCCGTGCAACTGAATATCCCTTCGCAAGGGCTGGTCGGGGCACTCAACACGCTGGCCAAGCAGGCCGACCTGCAGCTGCTGTACAGCCCGGAAACCGTGCGCAACACCACCGCACCGGCCATTCGCGGCAACATGGAGCCGGAACAGGCGCTGCGCCTGCTGCTGCGTGACAGCGGCCTGACCTACCAGATCGACGGGCACACGGTGATCCTCAATGGCGCACCGGGTTCGTCTTCGGCGATGGAACTGGGGCCGCTGAACATCAATGCCAACACGCTGAATGCCACGAGTGAGGGGACCAACTCGTACGCAGCACGCGCCGTGACCATTGGTAAAGGCGTACACACGCTGAAGGAGACGCCGCAGTCGGTCACCGTCATGACCCGCAAGATGCTCGACGACCAGAACCTCAACACCCTCGAGCAGGTGCTGGACAAGACCCCCGGCATCACCACCTACGACTCGCCCATGGGCGGCAAGTACTTCTACTCGCGCGGTTTCAACCTTGACGGCCAGTACCAGTACGACGGCGTGCCGCTGGATGTGGGCGGCAACTATGTGCAGGCCAATAGCTTTTCCAGCGACATGGCGTTCTATGACCGGGTCGAGATCCTCAAGGGCGCGGCCGGCATGATGAAGGGCTCCGGCTCCTCGGCCGGTGGCGTCAACTTCGTGCGCAAGCGCGGCCAGGACAAGGCCCACACCAGCGTGACCCTATCCGCCGGCAGCTGGGACAACTACCGCAGCCAGGTGGATGTGGGCGGCCCGCTGAACGAATCGGGCACCGTGCGTGGCCGTGCCGTCGCGGCGCTGCAGGACAAACAGTATTTCTACGACAATTCCAAGCGCCAGGACCGTATTGCCTATGGCGCCCTCGACTGGGATGTTACCCCCGACACCACCCTGGGCTTCGGCCTGGCGTACGAGGATGTCGACGCCACGCCCTGCTACCACGGCCTGCCGCGCTATGCCGACGGCAGCGACCTGAAGCTGTCGCGCTCGACCTGCCTGGGTGCCAGCTGGAACGACCTGCAGAGCGAGCGCATCACCGCCTTCGCCGACGCCAAGCACCGTTTCAATGAGGACTGGTCGCTGAACTTCGCGTCGGTGTACACCCACAACAACCAGAACATCGAGTACGGCTATTCCGAAGGCTCGGTGCCAGTGGGCGCCACCACCGGGGCGATGGGCCGCTACTCCGGCCGCTTCGACTATGACCAGGACGACTACGGCTTCGACAGCTACATCGACGGCAAATTCGAGGCGTTCGGCCTCGAGCACGAGCTGATCGTCGGCGTCAACGCCAGCCGCCAGAAGAACCACGACTACTTCGCCCTGCTGGCCTTGAGCGGCACGCAGAACCCGTTCGACCCGTCGGATAACTTCCCGCATCCGTCGAAGGCCGACTACCAGACCGGCACCATCCGCGGCGGCCCGTTCCCGACCGATTCCACCACCAGCCAGTGGGGCACCTATGCCAACCTGCGCCTGAAACTGGCCGAGCCGCTCACTCTGGTGCTGGGCACCCGCGTCAGCTGGTACCGCAACAACCGCGATTCCTACACCCAGCGCTGGGACACCTGGGAGCATATCCGCAGCCAGGAAAACGGCGAGGTCACCCCGTTCGGCGCCCTGCTGTACGACCTCAACGACCAGTGGACCGCCTATGCCAGCTATGCGCAGATCTTCCAGCCGCAAGGCAACCTGACCACCGCCGATGGGCAATCGCTGCAGCCCAAGACGGGCGGCAGCTATGAGCTCGGCATCAAGGGCGAGCTGCTCGACGGCCAGCTGAACACGTCGTTCAACCTGTTCCGCACCATCGAAGACCACCGCGCCGAAACCGACTACGAGAATGTCTGTGCAGGCTCCAGCGATGGCTACTGCTACACCGACAGCGGCAAGGTCCGGGCCCAGGGCTTCGAAGCCGAGATCAGCGGTTCGCCGATCGATCGCCTGCAATTGCTGGCCGGCTACACCTACACCCAGACCAAGTACCTGAAGACCATCAACGATACCGACCCGACCGAGCTGAACTTCACTTCCAGCTTCATTCCGCGGCACATGCTCAAGGTCTGGGGTGACTACCAGCTCGATGGTGCGCTGGATCGCTGGACCATCGGGGCCGGGGTGTCCAGCCAGAGCGACAACTTCCGCCGCCAGGGCAACATCCGCATCGAGCAGCCGGGCTACACCCTGTGGAGCGGCCGCGTGCAGTACCGCCTGGACGAGCACTGGACGGTGGCAGTCAATGGCAACAACCTGTTCGACAAGAAGTACTACTCCACCATCGGTGCTACCGGCTGGGGTAACTACTACGGCGAGCCACGCAACTTCATGCTGACGCTCAAGGGCGACTTCTGAAGAGCGTTTGCTTGAACATGGAAAGGGCCGCTTAGCGGCCCTTTTTGCTGGGTGATATATACCCTTGGGGATCGGCGATCTGACAATGGATTCAGACGTTTCCTACAAAATTGGGCTAGTGAGAAGAAGGGTGATGAAATAGCCTACAAGCCCTGTCGACTCGCGTCTGATTGTTCCTGGAAACACCGCCCTTTAGGCTTTTTGGGTCGCTGAAAACATCAGCGATGCGGGTGTGGAAACCCGGCAACCTTCAAGTGCCTGTCGTAATGGCAGCTGTACACGGGAGGCCGTATGGCCTACCGGGGTTCCTTGAAGACCGGTTTTCCACCCCGTGTACAGTTGCCGCCCTTCGTGTGGAAACGGCGGTGGCAACTCCTTAGATCTTCAAGGAATTGCTATGAAAAAGATCGTCCCCGATCCTCCCCATCATTTCGACCTTCCCTCCGCCAAGACACTCACCAACGCCGTCAGCGAGGGCATCGTGCCCATCGACCACGTGGTGATGAACGTCACCCATTACCTGATGCTTGCCTACAACCATTGCCACCGAACCCTCGATGCGATCGAAGATGACCGCACCCGGGAATCGCTGGTGAATGGGCTGCGTGCCATGCAGATTGCCTGGGGCCAGGCGGATGCGCTTTCACTGGCCTTGGAGCGGAGTAGCAGCCTGCATTGAGGCCAGAACAGGCAATCGAGAAACTTCAGGAGGGAATTTCATGACCACAGACGACACCCAATTCACTGTCGGCAAAACCACCTTCGTCCAAGGCGAACACAAAACCCATCCCCTGTTCCGCATCGAGCCAGGCATACCCTGCCGGGATGCCCGCGAGCAGGCCTCGGAATTGATGGGCTATGTAAGAGAGCTGACCATCCTCGGCCTGATGGATGAGAAACCAATAATGATCTGGGCATCCCATTACCTCAGTGCCATGGCCAAGGCACTGATGGATGATGCCGAGCTGGGCATGACACGCTAAATGATGTGTCAGGGCGGCCAGGTGTACGCCGCCCCACCCCCTACCCCAACGCCCTGCCCAACGCCGCACACAACCGCTCATGCACCTGCAACACATCCGGCAGCACCGAAGCCATGCGCAGCAGGTCATGGGTCAGCCCCGGCAACTCCACCAGCTCGACCTCAACCCCCGCCTCGCGCAACCGCTCGGCATAGGCCCGGCCCTCATCCAACAGCGGATCGAGCCCGGCAAGGGCGACGATAGCTGGCGCTACTCCGCTCAGGTCCTCGGCCAGCAGCGGCGAAAAACGCCAGTCGTGGCGGTCCTGTGGGGTGCGTGCGTAATGGTCGTAGAACCATTCCAGGGTATCGCTTTCCAGCAAGTAGCCCTCACCAAACAGCGTGCGCGAAACGCTCTGCCGGCTGGCATCGGTAACCGGGTAGCACAGCAGCTGGGCACGTGGCTTCAGTACCGCTCGCTCGCCCGCGCGCGCCGCTTCGATAGCCAGCACCGTGGCCAGGGTCGCACCGGCGCTGTCGCCACCGAAGGCCACACGCGCGCTGTCCAGGCCCAGGTACTCGGCCTGGCCGGCCAACCAGGCCAAGGTGTCCTGGCCATCCTCCAGGGCGACCGGGAAGCGGTGCTCTGGCGCCAGCCGATAGCCCACGGCAAGCACGGCGCAAGCGGAACGCGCGCATAGCTCACGGCACACGCCATCGTGGCTGTCGAGGCTGCCGACAACAAAACCGCCGCCGTGGAAATACACCAGCACCGGCAGCGGGGTCGTTACCTGGGGCGGCCGATACAGGCGCAGGGGGATGGCCGCGCCGTCCCTGGCCGGCGCTTGCAGCGCTTCGACCGCCAAGCCCGTGGGCGCTGCCCAGCGCAGTTGCTCGGTGGACTGCTGGAAGACCCGGCGAGCCGCTTCAGGGCTCATCTGATGAAACGGCGCGTTGTCAGCATTGGCTTCAGCCAGGTCGAGAAAAGCTTCAAGTTCAGGATGCAGCATGGTGTTCCTCGATAGAGGGAGGCCTGTGGCGGCCTCCCTCGATTGGATGACGAAAAGACTCAGCTCAGCCGTTGCAGGCAGTGGTCGATCAACAGCTCCAGCTCGACGCGGTAGTCGTCCATCAGCGCTTGCACGGTCTGTGGCCGGTAGCGGCGCGTGCTGTAGACACAGCGCAGTGCCAGGCAGCCGTCGTAGACCTGGCCGATGATCTCCAGCCAGTTGCCCAGGCGCGCTACGGGGCTGTAGCAATCCCCCGTGCCCTCAGCCGCCGGCACCAGCAGCGCCTTGTCGTCGAAGCTCTGGTCGAACTGCCCCAGGTAGTTGAAGGTGATCCGCGCCTGCGGCAGGCGCGCCAGGCGCTCGCCGAGTGCGGGTGCACCGAGGTAACGCAGCACGCCGTAACCGATACCCTTGTTCGGTACCGCCTGCAGTTGCCCCTGGACGGCCAGGATCGAACTGCCGATGTCCGCCTCTGGCTGCAGGCGTACCGGGAACATGCTGGTGAACCAGCCCAGCGTGCGCGACAGGTCCAAGGCCTCGAACAGGTCTTCGCGGCCGTGGCCTTCCAGTTGCACCAGTACCGACTCCTGCTCGCTCCAACGGCACAGCACACGGCCCAGGGCGGTCAGCAACAGGTCGTTGATCTGCGTGCCATAGGCGGCTGGCGCTTCTTTCAGCAGACGGCTGGTCGGGGCGCTGTCAAGCACCACCCTGGCCACCGCCTGTTCACTGACCTGGTTGCGGCCTCTCGGGTTGTCGCACGGCAGGTCCTGGCCCGGACGGTCCAGCTGCCCCAGCCACCAGTCGCTTTCTTCGGCGGCGATACGCCCGGCGTCCTGCACCAGGCGCTCGACCCAGGCGCGGTAGCTGCTGCTGCGCATCGGCAACCTGGGTGCCTGGCCCAGGCAGCAGGCCTCGTAGGCAGTGCGCAGGTCTTCCAGCAACACCCGCCACGACACCGCATCCACCACCAGGTGGTGGATCACCAGCAACAGGCGCGCTTCACCATCGGCCATGGACACGTGCATGGCACGCCACATCGGGCCCTCGGCCAGGTCCAGGCTGCGTTGCGCCTGGTTGGCCAGTTGCTCCAGCGCCTCGGCATCGGCGGCCTCGCGGCGCCACAGCTGCGGCGCGCAGGCGTCTTCGGCCAGGTAGTGCTGTAGCCAACGCCCGCTGTCACGGCTGAAGCGCAGGCGCAGCGAATCATGATGCTGCTGGATCACGCCCAGGGCACGTTCCAGTGCATCCAGGTCCAGCGCGCCGCGCGCCTTGAGCATCAAGGCCTGGTTGAAGTGCTTCGGCTCGAGCATGTCCTCGGCGAACAGCCACTCCTGGATCGGCAGCAGGCGGAAAGCGCCTTCGACGGCCTGCAGACTATCGCCCTCAACCTTGCCGCTGGCCGTTTCCACTGGCCGCTCGCAGATGCCGGCGATGGTCTGATAGCGCAGCAGGTCGCGCAGTTTCAGGTCGAGCTCCAGGCCAGGGTGGTTCTTCACCCTCGACACCACCTGCAGGCTCAGGATCGAGTCTCCGCCCAGTTCGAAGAAGTTGTCTTCGATGCCGACCTGCTCGACCTGCAGCACCTGTGCCCAGATCTCGGCCAGCAACTGTTCTTCGAGGTTGCGTGGCGCCATATAGGCCTCCTGCTGGAAGCTCGGCTCCGGCAACGCCTTGCGATCCAGCTTGCCATTGGGCGTGACCGGGAATGCCGGCAGCACCATGACCTGCATGGGCACCATCCAGTCGGGCAGGCTGGCGCGCAGGGCCATTTTCAGCCAGTCTCCCGACAGCGAGGGTTCACCCACCACGTAGCCCACCAGCTGCTTGCCGGAGGCGCTGTCGCGCGCCACCACCAAGGCATCCTCGACGCCCGGCTGGCGGCGCAGTGCCGCCTCGACTTCGCCCAGCTCGATACGGAAGCCGCGGATCTTCACCTGCTGGTCGATGCGTCCCAGGTAATCGAGGATGCCATCCTCGCGCAGGCGCACCAGGTCGCCGGTGCGATACAGCCGCGTGCCAGGGGCACCGAACGGGTCGGGCACGAAGCGCTCGGCGCTTTGCCCAGGGCGGTTCTGATAGCCACGGGCGACCCCCTCGCCACCAATGTACAGCTCGCCGGCGAAGCCCACCGGCAACGGGTTGAGCTGCTCGTCCAGCACATGCAGGCTGCGCTCACCCACGGCACGCCCGATGGGCGCGTAGTCGGCGCCGCACAGGTCGGTACCCGAGGCTTTCCACAGCAACGGCGTGACCACGGTCTCGGTGGGGCCATAACCATTGGTGAAGTGGCGCGGGCGCAGCGCGGCGCGGACCTGCTCGAAGCTGCGCTCCGGCACCGCATCACCACCGAAGCAGTAGATGCGCACAGGCGGCGCCGGCATGCCACTGCCCTCGACGAACTCGGCCATCTGCTTGAGGTAGGCCGGCGGGAAACAGGCGATGTCGATACGCTGCTCGTGCAGCGCCCGGCAGGTCTGCTCCGGGGTCCACAGGCTGCCATCGCGAATCACCAGCGTGCCACCAACCATCAGCGTGGTCAGCCAGCGCTCGTGGGCGCCATCGAAGGCGAACGACATGAAGTGCAGCTCACGCACGCCAGCTTCCATCTCGTACAGCTCGGCAATGGCCTGGCAATGCATGCTCAGCGGCCCTTGCGGCACGGCCACACCTTTTGGCCGGCCGGTGGAGCCCGAGGTGTAGATCAGGTAGGCCAGGTTGCCCGGGCGGGCCTGCGACACGGGTGCAGTTGCCGGCCACTGGCCCTGGTCTGCGGCATCGAGCAGCACGCGTTGCAGGGTGGCCGGGGCCGGCACGCGGTCCTGCAGCGCGCCTTCGGTGATGAGCAAGGCCATGCCCGAGTCTTCGACCATGTAGGCCAGCCGCTCGGCCGGATAGTCGATATCCAGCGGCAGGTAAGCGGCACCACTTTTCATCACCGCCAGCAAGGCCACCAAGGTCTGCACCGAACGCTCCAGGGCGACCCCGATGACCACCTCGGGGCCGGCGCCCAGCGCTTGCAGGCGATGGGCCAGGCGGTTGGCCGAGTGTTCCAGTTGCAGGTAGTCGAGCTGCTGCCCGCCACATTGCACCGCCAGCGCCTGCGGACGCTGCACGGCATGGCGGGCGATCAGTTCCACCAGCGATTGTGCCTGCCAGGCGTCGCCAGGTGCCGCGCTCCAGCCCTGCAGGGCCGAACGCTGCGCCGCTGGCAGACGCTGCAGGTTGCCCAGGGCCACCTGCGGGTTGGCGAGCATTTCTTCCAGCAAGTGCTCCATCATGGCGCGAATACCCTGCACCACCGGCTCGCTGAAGCAGCCCCGCAGGTACAGGTATTCGATCGACAGCTGCTCGCCCAGGTGGACCGCCAGGTCCATGGGGAAGTTGGTGACGTCGTGGTTGGACGACTGGCCGAAGCTCAGGCCGGTGGCCGCGCTGTCGCCCAGGCGCTGATCGATCGGGTAGTTCTCGAAGACGATGATGCTGTCGAACAGCGGCTGGCCGCCCTGCCCCGACCAGCGCTGCACGTCGGCCAGTGGCGCATGGGCCTGCTCGCGCAGGTCCAGGTTGTCGCGCTGCAGGGCCTGCAACCAGTCGAGCAGCGGCTGCTCGGCGTCCATCTGGCCGATCACCGGCAAGGTATTGATGAACAGGCCGAGCATGCGGTCGGCCCCTGCCAGGCCCTCGGGGCGCCCGGCGACAGTGGCGCCGAAGCACGGCGCCGCCTGGCCGGTGTAACGCTGCAGCAACAGCAGCCACGCGCCTTGCACCAGGGTGTTGGCGGTGATGCGCAGTTCGCGGCAACGCTGCTGCAGGCGGGCGGTACGCTCGCCGTCCCAGCGGGTGTAGAGCGCGTGATGGCCCTGTTCGTCGCT
The DNA here is from genome assembly GCF_044748405.1 of Pseudomonas sp. NPDC089996. Lineage (NCBI taxonomy): Bacteria > Pseudomonadati > Pseudomonadota > Gammaproteobacteria > Pseudomonadales > Pseudomonadaceae > Pseudomonas > Pseudomonas sp. NPDC089996. Next base: position 17,575 of record NZ_JBIVGA010000019.1, read on the forward strand.
GACATGCCGCGGGTGCACGGCCTGGCTCAACGAAGTTGGTTCGTCCAGGCGTTGCAGGCGGTCTTTCCAGAAGCGCTCCAGCGCGCCCTGGTCCTGACGCTGCAGCCAGGCGATGAAGTCGCGATAGCGGCCCACCTCGCCCTGGCTGCTGCCCTGGTGATACTGCTCCATGACCTCGCCGAACAACTGCGAGCTGGACCAGCCATCCATGAGAATGTGGTGGCTGGTCCAGGCCAGGTGGTAGCCCTCCTCCGCCACGCGGATCAACAGCAGCCGCTGCAACGGCGCGCGGGTCAGGTCGAAGCCACGGGCACATTCCGCTTCGGCGCGCGCGGCAAGGCGTTGCTCGTCCACCGCCTCGTCGCGCCAGTCGAGCAGTTCGAAGTCCAGGCGAACCTGGCGGTGTACCACCTGCACCGGGCGTGGCAGCCCCTGCCAGTGGAAACTGGTGCGCAAGATGTCGTGACGGGCCATGACCCGTTGCCAGGCAGCCGCGAAGCGTTGCGGGTCGAGGCCGTCGACGGGCAGGCAGACCTGGTTGACATACAGCGCCGAGCCACCGTCGGACAGGGTATGGAACAACATGCCCTCTTGCATCGGCGACAAGGCATACAGGTCTTCGATGTCGTCCATCGCTACCGGCAGGGCATCGAGCTGGGCCTGGTCGAGGCCGGCCAGCGGGAAGTCCGCCGGCGTCACGCCACGGTTGCCCGGTTGCTGGCAGTGCTCGACCAACGCCCGCAGGGCATCTTCGAACGCCGTCGCCAGCGCTTGTACCCGGCTTGCCTCGAAGGTGCAGGTGCTGAACGTCCAGCTCAGGCTCAGCACGCCTTCATGGACCTGACCATCCAGGTTAAGCCAGTTGCCCAGGGGTGCATCGTCATCGATACCGCTGCCGGCCGACTCTTCAGCCAGGCGCCACAGCGCCCCCTCGGCCATTGCGGTATCGAACTGGCCCAGGTAGTTGAAGGTGATACGCGGCTGCGGCAGGCCCGCCAAGGCTTGTTGGGCGGCCTGTGGACCGAGGTGACGCAGCAGGCCGTAGCCGATGCCCTTGTTCGGCACATTGCGCAGTTGTTCCTTGATGCCCTTGATCGACGCGCCGATATCGGCTGCAGGTTGCAGGCGCACCGGGTACAGGCTGGTGAACCAGCCCAGGGTGCGCGACAGGTCGAGGGTGTCGAACAGCTCCTCGCGGCCATGCCCTTCGAGCTGCACCAGTGCCGATGCCTCGCCGCTCCAGGCACAAAGTGCCTGGGCCAGGGCGGTCAGCAACAGGTCGTTGACCTGGGTGCGGTAGGCCGCTGGCGCCTCTTGCAACAGCGCGCGGGTCAATGCCGGGTCGAAGCGGCTGGTGAGGGTGCGGGCATGGCGTTTGGCCTGGCTGCCATCGCGGTGGTCGGCAACGATGCCTTCGCCGCCATCGGCAAGCTGGGCCTGCCAATAGCCCAGTTCCGCGCTCATCGCCTCGGACTGCGCATGGGCCATCAGGTGCTCGCCCCAAATCTTGTATGGGCTGGTCTTGGCTGGCAGGCGCACGGCTTCGCCCTTGCTCAACTGACGGTAGGCACTCTGCAGGTCCTCCAGCAGAATGCGCCAGGACACGCCGTCGATGACCAGGTGGTGGATCACCAGCAACAGGCGCTGGCTGCCATCGGCCAGGCTGGCCAGCAGCGCACGGCACAGCGGCCCGTGTTCCAGCGACAGGCTGCGCTGTGCCTCGGCGGCCACCTGCTCGAGGTCCTCGACCTGCACACACTGCAACTGCACGGTCTGCTCGACCGCACCGTGGTACTGGACCCAGCCTTCAGCGTCCTGGCGATAGCGCAGGCGCAGGGCATCGTGATGCAGCGTCACCTGTTGCAGCGCAGTGCGCAGCAGGTCGCCGTCCAAGGCCTGGACAGGCGCCAGCAGCAGCGCCTGGTTCCAGTGATGGCGAGCAGGGATTGGCGTTTCGAAGAACAGCCGCTGGATTGGCAGCAGCGGTGCCTCGCCGGTCACCGGCCCTTGCTCGACCTGGCTCGCTTCGCTCTGCTCGACGACGCCGGCCAGGCGCTGCAGGGTCTGCTGTTCGAAGACGTCCTTGGGCGTGAAGCGCAGGCCTTGCTGGCGGGCACGGCTCACCAGCTGAATCGAGACGATGGAATCACCACCCAGTTCGAAGAAGTTGTCATGGAGGCCGACCCGCTCGACTTTCAGCACCTCCTGCCAGATCGCAGCCAGGCGCTGCTCCAGGTCGCTCTGCGGCGCCTGGTACTCGCGCCGGGACTGGCCCAGCTCCGGTTTCGGCAGGGCCTTGCGGTCGAGCTTGCCGTTGGGTGACAGCGGCATGCGCTCAAGCAGTACCCACTGGCTTGGCACCATGTAGTCCGGCAGCACGCCAGCCAGGTGCGCCTTGATCGCCTCCAGGCTGTCAGCCTGCTCGGCCACCAGGTAGGCCACCAGCTGCTTGCCGCTCGGGCCCTCGGCGGCTACGACCACGGCTTCACGCACGGCGTCCTGCTCCTGCAGGCGTGCTTCGATCTCGCCCAGCTCGATGCGCAGGCCGCGGATCTTCACCTGGTGGTCGATACGCCCGGCATATTCGATCACCCCGTCCTCGCGCTGGCGCGCCAGGTCGCCGGTGCGGTACAGCCGCTGGCCGGCACCGAACGGGCTGGTGACGAAGCGCTCGGCGGTCAGCGATGGGCGACGGTGGTAACCACGGGCCAGGCCGATGCCGCCCAGGTACAGCTCGCCGATCACGCCGGGGCTGACCGGGTTCAGTTCGCCGTCGAGCACGTAGGTCTGCAGGTTGGCGATCGGCTGGCCGATCGGCACCGCGTCCTTGCCTTCCTCGACGCAGGTCCAGTGGGTGACGTCGATGGCCGCCTCGGTCGGGCCATACAGGTTGTACAGGCCGCTGTGCGGCAGCAGTGCCAGGGTCTGGCGTTGCAGCTCCACCGGCAGCGCTTCACCGGAGCAGATGATCCGCTGCAGCGAGGTGCAGCGGGCGGCGTTTTCGTCACCGACGAAGGCCTGCAGCATCGACGGCACGAAGTGCAGCGTGCTGATCTGTTCGCGGCTGATCAGCTCGGCCAGGCGCGCCGGGTCGCGATGGTCACCGGGCAATGCCATGACCAGGCGTGCGCCTTCCATCAGTGGCCAGAAGAACTCCCACACCGACACGTCGAAGCTGAACGGGGTCTTCTGCAGCACGCTGTCTGCGGCGCCGAGCTGATACGCCTCCTGCATCCAGGCCAGGCGGTTGTGCAACGCCACGTGGCGGTTGCCAGCGCCCTTCGGCTTGCCGGTGGAACCGGAGGTGTAGATGACGTAGGCGAGGTTTTCCGGGTGCAGCGCTACATCCGGGTTGTGCGCATCCAACGCACTCCAGGCCTGGGCCCGGTCCAGGTCGAGCACGGCCAGCCCTGCGGGGATCGGCAGGCCGTCGCGCAGGTGCGACTGGGTCAGCAGCAAGGCGATGCCGCTGTCCTCGAACATGTAGGCCAGGCGGTCCTGCGGGTATTCCGGGTCCAGCGGCACGTAGGCGCCACCGGCCTTGAGGATCGCCAGCAAGCCGACGACCATCTCCACCGAACGCTCGGCGGCGATGCCCACCAGCACGTCCGGGCCGACGCCCAACCCACGCAGGTGCGCGGCCAGGCAGTTGGCCTCGGCGTTCAGCTCGGCGTAGCTCAGGGTGCGGTCGGCGAAGGTCAGTGCCGGTGCCTGTGGCTGGCGGGCGACCTGCTGTTCGAACAGCTGGTGCACATACGGCGTGCCCGGGTAATCGCGTGCCGTGGCATTCCACTGATCGACGACCTGCTGGCGGTCGTTTTCTTCCAGCAACGACAGTTCGCCCAACGGGCTGTCAGGCTGCGCCATGAACTGCAACAGCAACTGGGTCAGTTGCCCGGCGATACGGCGAATACTTGGTTCGGCGAAGTCCTGGGTCAGGTAGTGGAAGGCCAGTTCCAGCTCCTCGCCGACCTGGGCAATCAGCGTCAGGGCGTAGCCGCTCTGCTCGCTGTAGCCCAGGTTGCTGAAGCCAAGACCGCCCGGGGCCGCCTGCAGGGCTTCGGAAACCGGATAGTTCTCGAACACCAGCAGCGTGTCGAACAGCGCTTCGCCGTTACGCCCGGCCAGGCGCTGCACGTCTGCCAGCGGTGTATGTTCGTGGTCACGCAGCGCAAGGTTCTGCGCCTGCACCGCCTGAGCCCACTGGGCGACGCTGAGCGCGCCGTCCGGTGTGGCGATCACCGGCAGGCTGTTGATGAACAGGCCCAGTTGCTGCTCGATCCCCGGCAGCTCCACTGGGCGCCCGGATACCGTGGCGCCGAACGCTACGCTGCGTTGGCCGGTGTAACGCTGCAACAGCAGCAGCCAGGCCGACTGCACCAGGGTGTTGAGGGTGACCTGCTGCTGCCGGGCGAAGGCCTGCAGGCGGCGGGTCTGTTCACCGTTCAGCCGAGCGCTGTGCAAGGCCTGGCCGGGCTCGGCCAGGTCCGCCCGGGCGCAGGCCAGGGCCAGTCGGGTCGGCTCCTCCAGTGGTGCCAGCTGCGCCTGCCAGAAGCGCTGGCTGAGAGCCTGATCCTGCTGCTGCAACCAGGCGAGGTAGTCCTGGTAGCGACCCTCCGGCGCAGCGACGGCCTGGCCGGCATAGGTCTGCAGCACCTCACCGAGCAGGCGCGAGTTGCTCCAGCCGTCCATCAGGATGTGGTGGCTGGTATAGATCAGGTGATGGCTGTCAGCACCGGTGCGCACCAGGCTCAGGCGCAGCAGCGGTGGGCAGGCCAGATCGAAACCGCGGTCCAGTTCGTGGCGGGCACGCTCATCGAGCTGGCTTCCAGCGTCACCTTCCTCGACCAGGATTTCCAGGGTGGCCTGACGGTGAATCACCTGACGCGGCGCCTCCAGCCCGGCGTCCCAGAGGAAGCCTGCGCGAAGCAGTTCGTGGCGGTCGACCGCCTGTTGCCAGGCACTGGCGAAGCGCTCGACGTCCAGGCCATGGATATCCACACGCATCTGGTTGACGTAGGTACGGCCGCTGGCTTCGTACAGGCTGTGGAACAGCATGCCTTGCTGCATGGGCGACAGCGGATAGATATCGGCAATGGCCCGGGCAGGCAACGCCAGGGCATCGAGTTGAGCCTGACCCAGCCCTGCCAGCGGTACATCGCTTGGGGTCAGCCCGGCGTTGGTCTCTTCCAGGCAGTGCGCAATCAGCGCCTCCAGGGCCTGCTGGTAGGAATGGGCCAGGCGGGCGATGGTCGCCTCGCTGTACATGTCGCCACTGAAGGTCCAGTTCAGGCTCAGTTCGCCACCGAACACCTGACCATCGACGCTCAGCCAGTTGCCCAGCGGCGCCTGCGGGTCTTGCCCCGAGCCACGCCCCTCACCGGCGGGCACCCACAGGGCACCCTCGGCGAAGTCGCCATCGAACTGCCCCAGGTAGTTGAAGGTGATGCGCGGTTGCGGCAAGGCGGCCAGCGCTGCACATGCATGATCGCTACCCAGGTGGCGCAGCAGGCCGTGACCCAAGCCTTTGTCAGGTGTGGCGCGCAACTGCTCCTTGATGCCCTTGATAGCTGCTGACAGTGTTCCAGCAGGCGTTAGACGCACCGGGAACATGCTGGTGAACCAGCCCAGGGTGCGCGACAGGTCGATGTCGCTGAACAGGTCTTCGCGACCGTGCCCTTCCAGTTGCACCAGCGCCGACGAGTCGCCGCTCCAGGCACAGACAACCTGAGCCAGGGCGGTCAGCAGCAGGTCGTTGACCTGGGTGCGGTACGCCGCCGGTGCTTCCTGCAGCAATTGACGGGTGCGGGTGGCGTCCAGGCGGGTGGCGACGCTGCGGGCATGCCGGTTGTCCATCGCACCGTGCGGATTGTCGCGCGGCAGATCCTGCGGCGCGCCTTCCAGCATCTGTTGCCAGTAGCCGAGCTGCTCGGCCATGGGCGCGGAACGGGCATGTTCGCCCAGGCGCTCGCCCCAGGCCTTGTAAGAACTGGTCTTGGCCGGCAACTGAAGCGTCTGCCCCGCCTGAAGTTGGCGATAAGCCGTCTGCAGGTCTTCGAGCAGGATGCGCCAGGAAACGCCATCGATGACCAGGTGGTGAATCGCCAACAGCAAACGCTGGGTACCGTCCGGCAGGGTCATCAAGGCCAGGCGCAGCATGGGGCCTGCGGCCAGGTCGAGGCTGCGCTGCACGTCGGTGCAGTACGCCGGCAGATCCTCGAGCCTGAGCAATTGATGTTGCCAGATCAGCCCGTCGGCGCTCGCCTGTTGCTGATGGCTCTGTACCCAGGTGTCGTCGACCTGCTGATAGCGCAGGCGCAGAGCGTCATGCTGCTGCAGCAACGCGGCCAGGGCGCGGGACAGCAGTGCGCTGTCCAGCGGTTCGGCCGGGGCCAGCAGCAGCGACTGGTTCCAGTGCTGACGGTTGGGGATCTCACTGGCGAAGAACGTCCGCTGGATCGGCAGCAGCGGCGCCTCACCGGTCACCGGCCCCTGGTCGATCTGCAGGGTCTCGCTCAGTTGCGCCACCGTGGCCAGACGGCGAATGCTCTGGTGCTGGAACAAGTCACGCGGGGCGAAGCGGATGCCTGCCTGGCGCGCCCGGCTGACGATCTGGATGGAGATGATCGAATCGCCACCCAGCTCGAAGAAGTTGTCGTCCACGCCCACCTGTTCCAGGCGCAGCACGTCCTGCCAGATCAGCGCCAGACGTTGCTCCAGGGCGTTGCGAGGCGCCTGGTATTCGCTGCGCGATTGCGCCGGGTCGGGCTTGGGCAGCGCCTTGCGGTCGAGCTTGCCGTTGGGCGACAGCGGCATCTGCTCGAGCAGCACCCACTGCGCGGGCACCATGTAGTCGGGCAGTACATCCAGCAATTGCGCCTTCACGCCTTGCAGGTAGCCGCCCTGGATCTCGGCTTCGGCGCGTGCCAGCGTGGTCGGTTCCGGTACCACGTAGGCGACCAGCTGCTTGCCGCTCGGGCCCTCGGCGGCTACGACCACGGCCTCACGCACGGCGTCCTGCTCCTGCAAGCGCGCTTCGATCTCGCCCAGTTCGATGCGCAGGCCGCGGATCTTCACCTGGTGGTCGATACGCCCGGCATATTCGATCACCCCGTCCTCGCGCTGGCGCGCCAGGTCGCCGGTGCGGTACAGCCGCTGGCCGGCACCGAACGGGCTGGTGACGAAGCGCTCGGCGGTCAGCGATGGGCGACGGTGGTAACCACGGGCCAGGCCGATACCGCCCAGGTACAGCTCACCGGTCACGCCGGGGCTGACCGGGTTCAGTTCGCCGTCGAGCACGTAGGTCTGCAGGTTGGCGATCGGCTGGCCGATCGGCACCGCGTCCTTGCCTTCCTCGACGCAGGTCCAGTGAGTGACGTCGATGGCCGCCTCGGTCGGGCCATACAGGTTGTACAGGCCGCTGTGCGGCAGCAGTGCCAGGGTCTGGCGTTGCAGCTCCACCGGCAGCGCTTCGCCGGAGCAGATGATCCGCTGCAGCGAGGTGCAGCGGGCGGCGTTTTCGTCACCGACGAAGGCCTGCAGCATCGACGGCACGAAGTGCAGCGTGCTGATCTGCTCGCGGCTGATCAGCTCGGCCAGGCGCGCCGGGTCGCGATGGTCACCGGGCAATGCCATGACCAGGCGTGCGCCTTCCATCAGCGGCCAGAAGAACTCCCACACCGACACGTCGAAGCTGAACGGGGTCTTCTGCAGCACGCTGCCTTCGACGGTGAGCTGATACGCCTCCTGCATCCAGGCCAGGCGGTTGTGCAACGCCACGTGGCGGTTACCAGCGCCTTTCGGCTTGCCGGTGGAACCGGAGGTGTAGATGACGTAGGCGAGGTTTTCCGGGTGCAGCGCTACATCCGGGTTGTGCGCATCCAGCGCACTCCAGGCCTGGGCCCGGTCCAGGTCGAGCACGGCCAGCCCTGCGGGGATCGGCAGGCCGTCGCGCAGGTGCGACTGGGTCAGCAGCAAGGCGATGCCGCTGTCCTCGAACATGTAGGCCAGGCGGTCCTGCGGGTATTCCGGGTCCAGCGGCACGTAGGCGCCACCGGCCTTGAGGATCGCCAGCAAGCCGACGACCATCTCCACCGAACGCTCGGCGGCGATGCCCACCAGCACGTCCGGGCCGACGCCCAACCCACGCAGGTGCGCGGCCAGGCAGTTGGCCTCGGCGTTCAGCTCGGCGTAGCTCAGGGTGCGCTCGGCGAAGGTCAGTGCCGGCGCCTGTGGCTGGCGGGCGGCCTGCTGTTCGAACAGCTGGTGCACATACGGCGTGCCCGGGTAGTCGCGCGCCGTGGCATTCCAGTCAGCAATCGCCAGTGCCCGCTCATCGTCGCGCAGCATGGGCAATTCACCCATGCGTTGTGCCGGCGCATCGACGATCGCCCGCAGCAGGTTCTGCCAGTGCTCGGCCATACGCTGGATGCGCGGCGCATCGAACAGGTCGGTGGAGTAGATCAGCGAGGCGCTGAGCCCTTGTGGATGTTCGACACAGTCCAGGCTCAGGTCGAACTGCGCACTGGGCATGGCCCATTGCATCTGGGCCACATCCAGCCCCGGCAGCTTCACGCCGTCACTGATGGCCCCTTCGCTCACCTGATAGTTGAACATCACCTGGAACAACGGGCTGTGGCTGAGGCTGCGTTCCGGCTGCAGCGCTTCGACCAGCTGCTCGAACGGCAGGTCCTGGTGGGCCTGGGCTTCCAGCGCTGCCTGGCGCACCTGCTTGAGCAAGTCGAGGAAACAGGCCTGACCATCGACGTCTGCGCGCAGCACCTGAGTGTTGACGAAGAAGCCCAGCAGGCGCTCGGTCTCGGCGCGATTGCGGTTGGCCGACGGCACACCGACACGGATGTCAGCCTGCCCGCTGTAGCGGTGCAGCAGCAACTGGAACGACGCCAGCAGCACCATGAACGGGGTGCACCCTTGGGCCTGGGCCAGTTGCCGTACAGCTTGCAGCAGCGATGGCTGCAGCTCGAGAACTTCTCGCGAACCCTGGCTGCTGCGGCGCGCCGGCCGTGGGCGGTCGAAAGGCAGCTCCAGAGGGCCTTGTTCAGCGGCCAGGCGCTGCGTCCAGTAGTTCAGTTGCCGCTCGCGCTCGCCTGCCGCCAACCACTGGCGCTGCCAGCCGGCGTAGTCGGCATATTGAATCGGCAAGGCCGGCAATTGCGCTTCAAGGCCTTGGCAGTGGGCCTTGTACAGGCTGATCAACTCCTCGACCATCAACTGCATGGACCAGCCGTCGGAAACAATGTGGTGCTGGGTCAGGACCAGAACGCGATCTGCATCGCCCACTTCAAGCAGCGCCACCCGCAACAGCGGGCCCGCCTCCAGGTCGAACGGGCGAACCGCTTCGGCCTCGATGGCGGCCAGCAATGCCGGCTCGTCAGCGTGCGCAAGGTGGCGGGTATCGATGGTCAGCGACCGGGCCGGGTCGATGCACTGGCGCGGCTGGCCGTCGGCATCGAGGAAGAAACGCGTGCGCAGTGTCTGATGCCGCGCCGCCAGGTCATCGAATGCCTGGCGCAGTGCCTCGAGGTTCAGGGCCCCGCGCAGGCGCAGCACGGTGACCATGTTGTAGGCAGCGCCCTCCGGGTCCAGTTGCCAGAGCACCCACTGGCGCTGCTGGGCATGGGAGAGGCGCAGCGTCTCGCCGTCGGCCAGCGGCACGATGGGCAGACGGCCCAGATCGACACCTTTCTCCAGCAGGCGCTTGAACAAGGCCACGCGCTTGTCGTGGCCCAGCCCGCTGATCCGTTGGATCAGCTCATTGCCCTGTTGGGTCCCTTGCTTAAGCATCAAATGCCTCCAGTTCGTCCAAGGCGTCAAAAATCGCGTCGTAGTCTTGTTCAGCCGGGCCCGCGTTACGTGTCACCAGGGCAGCCAGGGCGCCGAGGTCGTCGGCGAGGTAGGCGTCCTGAATCGGTAATTCGACGCTGAGTTCGGTCTTGATTCGGGAAACCAGGCGCACCATCAGCAACGAATGCCCGCCCAGTTCGAAGAAGTTGTCGTTGAGGCCGACCCGCTCGACCTTCAGCACCTCCTGCCAGATCGCAGCCAGGCGGAGCTCAAGCTCGCTCTGCGGCGCCAGGTACTCGCGCCGAGACTGGCCCAGTTCGGGTTTCGGCAGGGCCTTGCGGTCGAGCTTGCCGTTGGGCGACAGCGGCATGTGTTCAAGCAGCACCCACTGGCTCGGCACCATGTAGTCCGGCAGCACGGCCGCCAGGTGTGCCTTGATTGCCGCCAGGCTGTCGGCCTGCTCGGCCACCAGATACGCCACCAGTTGCCCCTCGGCAGCCACCACCACCGCCTCGCGCACGGCGTCCTGCTCCTGCAAGCGCGCTTCGATCTCGCCCAGTTCGATGCGCAGGCCGCGGATCTTCACCTGGTGGTCGATGCGCCCGGCATATTCGATCACTCCGCCCTCGCGCTGGCGCGCCAGGTCACCGGTGCGGTACAGCCGCTGGCCGGCACCGAACGGGCTGGTGACGAAGCGCTCGGCGGTCAACGCCGGGCGACGGTGGTAACCACGGGCCAGGCCGATGCCGCCCAGGTACAGCTCGCCGGTCACGCCGGGGCTGACCGGGTTCAGTTCGCCGTCGAGCACGTAGGTCTGCAGGTTGGCGATCGGCTGACCGATCGGCACCGCGTCCTTGCCTTCCTCGACGCAGGTCCAGTGGGTGACGTCGATGGCCGCCTCGGTCGGGCCATACAGGTTGTACAGCCCGCTGTGCGGCAGCAGCGCCAGGGTCTGGCGTTGCAGCTCCACCGGCAGCGCTTCACCGGAGCAGATGATCCGCTGCAGCGAGGTGCAGCGGGCGGCGTTTTCGTCACCGACGAAGGCCTGCAGCATCGACGGCACGAAGTGCAGCGTGCTGATCTGTTCGCGGCTGATCAGCTCGGCCAGGCGCGCCGGGTCGCGATGGTCACCGGGCAATGCCATGACCAGGCGTGCGCCTTCCATCAGTGGCCAGAAGAACTCCCACACCGACACGTCGAAGCTGAACGGGGTCTTCTGCAGCACGCTGTCTGCGGCGCCGAGCTGATACGCCTCCTGCATCCAGGCCAGGCGGTTGTGCAACGCCACGTGGCGGTTGCCAGCGCCTTTCGGCTTGCCGGTGGAACCGGAGGTGTAGATGACGTAGGCGAGGTTTTCCGGGTGCAGCGCTACATCCGGGTTGTGCGCATCCAGCGCACTCCAGGCCTGGGCCCGGTCCAGGTCGAGCACGGCCAGCCCTGCGGGGATCGGCAGGCCGTCGCGCAGGTGCGACTGGGTCAGCAGCAAGGCGATGCCGCTGTCCTCGAACATGTAGGCCAGGCGGTCCTGCGGGTATTCCGGGTCCAGCGGCACGTAGGCGCCACCGGCCTTGAGGATCGCCAGCAAGCCGACGACCATCTCCACCGAACGCTCGGCGGCGATGCCCACCAGCACGTCCGGACCGACGCCCAACCCACGCAGGTGCGCGGCCAGGCGGTTGGCCTGGGTGTTCAGCTCGGCGTAGCTCAGGGTGCGCTCGGCGAAGGTTAGTGCCGGCGCCTGTGGCTGGCGGGCCGCCTGCTGTTCGAACAGCTGGTGCACATACGGCGTGCCCGGGTAGTCGCGCGCCGTGGCATTCCACTGCTCGACAACCTGCTGATACGACGCCGCATCGACCAGAGCAAAGCTGCCCAGCAAGGCGTGCGGCGCGCTGGCGAAGCCCTGCAGCAGGTGCCGCAGCTCGGCCGCGATGCGCTGCACCCGCTCATGGCCGAAGACCTGACGCTGGTAGGCGAAGGTCAGTTGCATCTGATCACGCGCTTCGGCAATCAGGGTCAGTGGGTAGCCGCTGTACTCCTGGTAATCCAGGCCGGACAAACGTAGCCCGGCACTGCTGTCCGACAGGCTCTGGGCCAGCGGATAGTTCTCGAACACCAGCAGGCTGTCGAACAGCGCCTCGCCATTGCGCCCGGCCGCTGCCTGGATCGCATACAGCGGCAGGTATTCGTACTCGCGCAAGCGCAGGTTGAGCGCCTGCACCTCGCGCACCCAGTCGGCGACCGCCACCTGCCCTTGTGGCTCAGCGGCCACCGGCAGGGTATTGATGAACAGCCCCAGTTGCTGCTCGATACCCGGCAGCTCCGCCGGGCGCCCGGACACGGTGGCACCAAAGCACGGCCGACGCTGACCGGTGCGACGCTGCAACAGCAGCGCCCAGGCGGCCTGCAGCACGCTGTTGAGGGTGACTTGCTGGGCCTGCGCAAAGTGCTTCAGGGCCTGGCTCAACTCCGCGCCCAACTCCAGTACCACTGCACCCTGCCCTGATTCATTGGCATCGCGTGTGGTGCCGAGCAGCGACGGGCCGTCCAGCTCCAGCAGTTGGGCTTTCCAGAACGCATCGGCGCCGGCGCGGTCCTGCTGCTGCAACCAGCCGAGGTAGTCGCTGCGGCTGGCTTGCGCCAGCCCGGCAGGCTGCCCCGAATAGGCCTGCATCACGGCCGCGAAGAGCAGCGAATTGCTCCAGCCGTCCATGAGAATGTGGTGGCTGGTGTAGATCAGGTGATGGCGCTGCGGCCCGGTGCGCACCAGTACCAGGCGCAGCAGCGGCGCCTGGCCGAGGTCGAAGGCGCGTGCCTGCTCGGCCTGCGCCAGTGCTTCGAGACGGGCGTCGATATCGGCTTCGCCTGCCCAATCGTAGCGTTGGACCGGCAGCTGGACATGGCGCAGCACCACTTGGCGTGGCGCCTCCAGGCCCTGCTCCCAGACAAACCCGGCGCGCAGCGACTCATGCTGGTCCAGCGCCTGCTGCCAGGCCTGGATGAAGCGCTCGGGGTCGAGGTCGTCGAGGTCCAGGCGCAGGCGGTTGACGTAGCTGCTGGCCTGGCCGTCGTACAGGCTGTGGAACAGCATGCCCTCTTGCATGGGCGCCAGCGGGTAGATGTTCTCGACCTGGCGCAGGTCGACCGGCAGTGCATCGAGCTGCGCCTGGGTCAGGCCCGCCAGCGGGAAGTCGGCCGGAGTGGCACCACCGGCGTGGCTGTCGAGGCAATGCGCGACCAACGCGGCCAGCTCACGGGCATAGTCGTCGGCCAGGCTGGCGATCACCGCCTCGTCGAACATTGCGTGGCTGAAGGTAAAGCCCAGCTCCAGTTCACCGCCCAGCACCTGGCCGTTGACGCTCAGCCAGTTGCCCAGCGGCGCATCGGCCGCCTGGGTGGCGCCCACACTTTCCGTGGCGGGCGCGAACAGCCGATCTTCGCCAAAGCCCTGGTCGAACTGGCCGAGGTAGTTGAAGGTCACCCGTGCCTGCGGCAAGGCTAGCAATGCCGCCTGTTGCGCCGGGCTGCCGAGGTAACGCAGCACGCCATGGCCGATGCCGCGACCAGGCACGGCACGCAACTGCTCCTTGATCGCCTTGAGCGAATCGCCGAGGTTGTCGGTGGGAGTCAGCGCCACCGGGAACAGGCTGGTGAACCAACCCAGGGTGCGGCTCAGGTCGATGCCGTCGAACAGATCCTCACGGCCGTGGCCTTCCAACTGGACCAGCGCACTGCCCTGCCCGGTCCAACGGCACAGCACCCGTGCCAGGGCAGTCAGCAGCAGGTCGTTGACCTGCGTGCGGTAGGCAGCCGGCGCCTGCTGCAGCAGCTTCTGCGTGGTGTCGGCAGCCAGCCGGCAGCGTACGGTGCGGGCATGGCGTACCTGCAGCCCGGCGTCGCGGCGTGCCGCCGGCAGGTCGCCGGCCTGGCCCGCGAGGGCCGCTTGCCAGTAAGCCAGTTCTGCATCACGGGCAGGTTCCTGAGCCCAGCCCACCAGGCGCTCGGCCCAGGCCTTGAATGCGCTGCCCTTCTCCGCCAGGGCGGGTGCGCGCCCGGCCAGCAGGGCGACGCAGGCTTGCTCCAGATCTTCCAGCAGCACCCGCCAGGACACACCGTCGACCACCAGGTGATGAATGACCAGCAGCAGGCGCTGCCCACCTTCGGCAAGGTCGCACAGCACGACGCGCAGCAACGGCCCTTCAGCGAGATCGAGACTGCCCTGCGCTTGTTCGGCGATGGCCTGCAGTTGCGCGGCATCGCCCGCCTGGCGATGCCAGAGCAGGCCGCCTGGCACGCCAGTGCGGTGCTCGGCGCGCCAGCGGCCGTCCACATTGCTGAAGGCCAGGCGCAGTGCGTCGTGCTGGTTGACCAGCAGCACCAGGGCCTGCTCGACGATGCCCGCGGTCAGCGCCTGGCGCGGTTGCAGCATGACCGCCTGGTTGTAATGCCCGGGCTGGTTCATGGCCTGTTCGAAGAAGCGCGCCTGTACCGGCAACAGCGGCATGCTGCCACTGACCTGCGCAACAACAGCCGGCTTGGCCGCTGGACTGGTCACCTTGGCAACCTGGGCCAGCTGGGCGATGGTCTGTTTCTCGAACAGCTGGCGCGGGCTCAGCTTGATGCCCTGACGCTTGGCCCGGGCGATGATCTGCAGGCTGAGGATGGAGTCGCCACCGAGTTCGAAGAAGTTGTCTTCGACGCCGATATCTTCACGCTTGAGCACCGCTTGCCAGATGGCCAGCAGCTGCTCTTCCAACGGCGTGCTGGCAGCAACATGGCGCTTGAGCTGCACCTGCGGCTGCGGCAGTGCGCGGCGGTCGAGCTTGCCGTTGGCGGTCAGCGGCAGACGCTCGAGCAACAGCAGGTGGGCCGGTACCAGGTAGTCCGGCAGCAGCGCCTGCAACTGCTCGCGCAGGGCCTCGACGCTCAGCTGCGGGTTGCCCGGCACGCACCAGCCGACCAGTTGCAGCTGCGCCGGATCATCACCTTGCGGGACCGCCAGTACCACGGCGTCATGCACCCCCGCCAAGCCGCGCAGCACGCGGCCGACCTCGCCTGGCTCGACACGATAACCGCGGATCTTGACCTGGTCGTCGGCACGCCCGAGGAAGTGCAGCAAGCCCGCGTTGTCGCGCTGTACACGGTCACCGCTGCGGTACAGGCGCGTACCCGGTGCGCCGAACGGGTCGGGCACGAAACGCTCGGCGGTCAGTGCCGCCTGACCCAAGTAGCCTTGCGCCAGGCTGTCGCCGCCAATGTACAGTTCGCCCGCGACACGCGCTGGCAACACGTTGAGCACATCATCCAGCACCCGCACGCTGGCACCCGGCAGCGCCGTGCCCAGCGGCATCGCGTGTGCCGCGTCACCTTGCAGTTCGTGGGTCAGCACACCGACCGTGGTTTCGCTGGGGCCGTAGTGGTTGATGAAGCGGCAACCCGGCTTGAGCTCGCGCACTTTCTGGTACAGCGCAGGTGAGCACGCCTCGCCACCGACGATCAAGGCATGCTCGGGCAGTACGTCGGCGGCATTGGCCGCCTGCAACAGACCATTGAGGTGGCTGGGGACGATCTTCAGCACGCCGATGCGCTGCTCGGCCATGTAGGCGGCGAAGGCATCGGGATCGAAGCCCAGCGCCTCGGGCAGCACATGCAGGGTGCGCCCGGAGCACAGGGCACCGAACAGCACGGTATGGCCAAGGTCGGCGGCGATGGTGGAGACCAGCGCCATGCTCGCGTCTGCGGCCAGGTCCAGGTGCTGCAGGAGGCCGTCGACGTAGCTGGCCAGCGCGCCATGGCTGACCACCACACCCTTCGGTTGCCCGGTGGAGCCGGAGGTGTGGATCACGTAGGCCGGTGCGCCCGCCGGCATACCGGCTTGCAGCGCATGACCCGGCAACGAGGCCCATTGCTCTGGCGTGTAGGGCTGCACCTGACAACCCGACGAGGCCAGTGCCTGCTGGCGAGCCTCGCCAACGTCGCACAACAGCACGCTTGCACCGCTGCGCTGCAGCATGCCTTGCAGGCGTTCGGTGGGCGCCTTGATGTCCAGCGGCATGTAGACGCCGCCCGCTTTGAGAATGCCCAACAGGCCCACCAGCCAATCCAGCGAGCGCTCCATCAGCACCGCGACCGACGCACCCGCGGCGACGCCCAGGTCGCGCAGGTGATGGGCCAGGCGATTGGCCTGGCTGTCCAGTTCGGCATGGCTGAGCCGCTGCCCCGCACAGGCCGCCGCGATGCCGTCGGGCTGGCGGCGCACCTGCTCATCCCAGCGCTGCAGGACCAGGGGCGGTTGCGCACGCTGGCTGACCACCTCTGCGGCAGGCGCCTTGACCAAGGTATGCAGCGGCGCATCCGGTGCGGCCAGCAGCGTTTCGAACAGCTCACGCAACGCGCCGATGAAACCTTCGATGGTGGAACGCTGGTAGAGATCACTGGCGTAAGTCATCTCACCGAGCACCAGGCTGCCGTTGTCGGTGATATCCAGGGCGAGGTCGAAGTGGGTGCCTTCCTTGCGCAACGGATACTCGCTGACGGCCAGCCCCGGCAGTTGCAGCGCGGTCTGCTTCTGCACGCCGACGTTCTGGTTGAATTTGGCCTGGAACAGCGGGTTGTGGCCAAGGCTGCGCTCCGGCGCGAGCACTTCCACCAGTTGCTCGAAAGGCAGCTCCTGATTGGCCTGGGCGGCGAAGGTCGCTTCGCGCACCCGCACCAGCAGTTCACTCAGCGACAGGCGCTCGTCGACCACACAGCGCAGCACCTGGGTATTGACGAAGAAGCCGATCAGGCCTTCCACCTCTTCGCGCCCGCGGTTGGCGTTGGGCACACCGATGCGGATGTCGCGCTGGCCGGAATGGCGTGAGAGGAACAGCGCATAGCCGGTCAGCATCAGCATGAACAGGGTCACGCCCTGGGCCCGGGCGGTATCGCGCAGGCGCTGCGACAGCAGCCCGCCGAAGTCGAACTTCAGGGTCTCGCCCTGCAGGCTCTGCACTGGCGGGCGCAGGAAGTCGGCGGCCACGTCGAGCAGGTGGTGTTCTTCGCCCAGCTGCTCGCGCCAGTGCTGCAACTGGCGCTCGCCTTCACCGGCTTCCAGCCAGCGGCGCTGCCACACGGCGTAGTCGGCGTACTGCAGCGGCAAGGCCGGCAGGCCCTGGGCGCCGGCCTGGTAGCACTGCACGAATTCGCGGACCATCACGTCCATCGACCAGCCATCGGAAACGATGTGGTGCATGCACACCACCAGCACGTGTTCATCCTGGCCCAGGCGGAACAAGCTGGCGCGCAGCAGCGGGCCATTGAGCAGGTCGAATGGGCGCGCGACGTCGTCTTCCACCAGACGCGCGAGTTCAGCCTCGTCAGCCGCACCAAGGTCGACCTGCCGCAGGGCCAGGGGCGCTGCCGCCAGCACCCGTTGTTGTGGCTGTTCGCCGTCGACCTGGAACACGGTTCGCAGCGCCTCGTGACGCTCGATCAGGGCGTCGAAGGCGCCCTGCAGACGGCCTGCGTCAAGGCTGCCGCGCAGGCGCAGGCCGGCAGCCATGTTGTAGGCTGCGCTCTGCGGGTCGAGCTGCCAGAGGAACAGCAGGCGCTGCTGGGCATAGGACAGCGGAATCGCCTCTAGGCCATGGCGGCTGACCGGGATCGGCAGCAGGCCGAAGTCCTTGCCATCCTGGCGCAGCTTGGCGAGGAACTGGCGGCGTTGTTCGAGCGGCAACCCGATGAACTTCTCGGCGATACGCAGCGTAGTGTTGCGGGTCATGCTCAAACCTCCTCCAGTGAATTCATGAACGCTTCCATATCGGCCCAGTCCTCGTCGGCGGTGCCGCCCAGGGCCTGCAGCTCTTCAGCCAGGGCTGCCAGGTGCGGGCGCTCGAACAGGCTGCGCATGGGCAGCGCGACGCCCAGTTCGGACTTGATCCGGGCAACGACCTGCGCCGCCAGCAGCGAGTGCCCGCCCAGGTCGAAGAAGCTGTCGTCCAGGCCGACGCGGGGCACCTGCAGCACGTCCATCCAGATCGCCGCCAGCTGTTGTTCCTGCTCGCTGACCGGCGCACGGAAGCTGGCCTGCAATTGGCTCGGGTCGGGTTCGGGCAAGGCCTTGCGGTCCAGTTTGCCGCTGGGGGTCAGGGGCAGCTTCTCCAGCAGCACCAGGTGCGACGGGACCATGTAGTCCGGCAACATCGCCCGCAGGCCCTCGCGGATCGCCTGGCGCTGCGCTTGGGCACTGGCGCCATCGGCTTCGGTGACCACATAGGCCACCAGTTGCCGCCCGCCGGCCATGTCCAGGGCCAGCACCGCCGCCTCGCGCACGCCAGGGCATTGCTGCAGGCGCATCTCGATCTCGCCTAGTTCGATGCGGAAACCGCGCACCTTCACCTGATGATCGACCCGGCCGATGTACTCGATGGCGCCACTGGCGTCGAAGCGGGCGCGGTCACCGGTGCGGTACAGGCGTTCACCGGCCGCCTCGGGGTCGGGCAGGAAGCGCTCGGCGCTGAGCGCGGGCTGGCCGTGGTAACCGCGCGCCAGCCCCGGCCCACCAATGTACAGCTCGCCGATGGCCCCGGCGGGTACGGGCTGCATCTCGCCGTCAAGAATGCACAGGCGGCGGCCAGCGAGGCCCTGGCCAATGGGGATGCCCCGCCAGGACACATCCTGCGAGGCCAGCGCCGTGCAGTCATGGATGCTGGAGACCACCGTGGCCTCGGTCGGGCCATAGGTGTTGAGCAAGCGCACACCGCCCAGGCCGGCGCGGCGCCACAGGTCGAGGCCGTCCACCGCCATGGCTTCGCCACCGACATGCACCTGGCGCAGCCCGGCAAACGCCTGTGGCGTGGCCCTGGCGTAGTCCTGTACCAGCATGTGCCAGTAGGCGGCCGGCAGGTCGGCGACGGTGATGCCGTGCTGCTGCAGTGCCTGCAGGAAGCTGGTGCTGTCCCACAGGCGGCTGTCGCGCAGCACCACGCGGGCGCCGACGCACAGCGGTGGGTAGAACTGCTCGACGAACCCGTCGAAGCTGCAGGTGGCGAACTGCAGCACACGATCATCCGCGCTCAGGCGCGAATAGTCGCTTGCCAGTTCGCAGAATTCGGCCAGGGCGCCATGGCTGATGGCTACGCCCTTGGGGCGGCCGGTGGAGCCGGAGGTGTAGATCACGTACGCGAGGTTGCCGGGCTGCAGGGCTACCTGTGGGGCATGTTCCGGTTGCTCGCCCTGGGCCTGGTCCAGGCACAGGACCTCGATGCCCTCAGCCACGGGCAACTGGCTCAGCAAGCCCGATTGGGTCAGCAGCAGGCGCAGGCCACTGTCGGCGAACACCTGGGCAATGCGTTCGCTGGGCGCTTGCGGATCCAGTGGCACATAGGCGCCGCCAGCCTTGAGCACTGCCAGCAGGGCAACCCCCATGTCCAGCGAGCGCTCCAGCGCCACACCCACCAGCACCTCGGGACCGACGCCCGACTGCACCAGTCGCTGGGCCAGGCGGTTGCTGCACGCTTCCAGCTCGGCGTACGTCAGGCTGGCGCCCTGCCCTTCACCGGCCAGCACCAGTGCGACCGCCTCGGGCGTGCGCGCTGCCTGCGCCTGGAAGCGCTGATGGGCCAGTGCCGACGCCTGCGGTGCGGGTGCCCGCAGCGCCCAGTCCTGCAACTGCCGGGATTGCGCAGCGTCGAGCAATTGCAGCTCGCCGACACGACGCTGCGGGTCGTCGAGTGCGCTGCGCAGCAGATTGCGCCAATGCCCGGCCATGCGCTCGATGGTGGCGGCATCGAACAGATCGGTGGCATAGGTGAAGGCGGCCAACAAGCGCTCGCCCTCTTCGCGAGTTTCCAGCATCAGGTCGCTGGCGGCGGCATGGGTGCGGGCGCCGGCCACGCTCTGCTCGGCGTCCAGGTGCGCCAGCTGCAGGCCGCAACCCAGGCGCATGCCCTGGATGTCGGTGACCAGCGGCTGATGGTTGTACATCACCTGGAACAACGCGTTGTGGCTCTGGCTACGGCTGGGCTGCAGTGCCTCCAGCAGCGCATCGAACGGCAGCTCCTGATGGGCTTGCGCACCCAGGGCGGTCTGACGCAGCGCTTGCAACAGCTGGGCGAAGGTCTGGCGGCCGTCCAGCTGGCTGCGCAGCACCTGGGTATTGACGAAGAAGCCGATCAGCCCCTCGACCTCGCCGCGGTTGCGGTTGGCGATCAGGCCACCTACGCGGATGTCGCCCTGCCCGCTGTAGCGGTACAGCAGGGTCTTGAAGGCCGCCAGCAACACCACGAACAAGGTCACGCCCTGGCGCTGGGCCAGCGCCTTCAGGCCGCTGCGCAACTCGGCGTCGATGGCGAACTCCACGCGCGCGCCAGCGTGGCTCGGCTGTGCCGGGCGCGGGCGGTCGGTGGGCAGTTCCAGTGGTTCGTGTTCCTCGCCCAGCTGGGCGCGCCAGTAATCGAGCTGTCGCGCCTGCTCGCCGGCTTCCATCCAGCTGCGCTGCCACATGGCGTAGTCGCGGTAGTGCACGGCCAGTGCCGGCAACTGGGCCTGGCTTCCAGCACTGCGGGCGTCCAGGCAGCGCATGAACTCTTCGATGAGGATGTTCATCGACCAGCCGTCGGCAATGATGTGATGCATGGTCAGCAACAGCACATGCTCATCCGCCGCCAGTTGCAGCAGCGCCACCCGCAGCAGCGGGCCCTGCTGCAGGTCGAACGGCTGGCCTGCTTCACGGGCCACTTCTTCACGGGTGCGCTGCAGGCGCTGATCGACACCCAGGCCGGACAGGTCGACATGGCGAACCTGCACCTGCGCACCGTCACCGACACGCTGCAAGGCCTGGCCGTCGACTTCGTCGAACGTGGTACGCAGGCACTCGTGACGCTGCACCAGATCGGCAAAGGCCAGGTCCAGCGCCGGGTGGTTCAGGTTGCCGAGCAGGCGTACGGCCCCGGGCAGGTTGTAGGCCGCGCTGCCCGGCTCCAGTTGCCAGAGGAACCACATGCGCTGCTGCGCATAGGAGAGCTGGTCGCGGCCAGCCACACCGCTGCAGTCGGGGATGGGGTAACGGGTGAAATCGACCTGCTCGTCGCGCAGGGCGGCGAAGAAGACACGGCGTTTTTCCAGCGGCAGTTCAATGAAGCGGCGCGCCAGCTTCAGGGATTGATCGAGGGTGCTCATAGGTCGTCCGAACCGGTGATGGGAGCCGCCCTGGGCTCCGCGATACCTGTTGAACGAATGATTCCGGCTTGCATTTAGGCGCTGTTTGCAAAACCCGTCGCGCCTGTTTCACGCAAGCGCCGGTGCGCCTGAAGACGTACCGGCGGTCACTGCGCGGCTTTACGGTTCAGCCGGCGCCGTGCCCCTCGGCCATGGCCACGATGACCTTGCGCTTGCCGGTGAAGGTACTGCGGGCGTGGGCGGCAAGCATGTTGTCGAGCATCAGCACATCGCCTTCCTGCCACGGGAAGGCGATGGTGCATTCATCCAGCACTGCGCGCACCTCGTCGAGGATCGAGTCCTCGATGGGCGAGCCGTCGCCGTAATAGACGTTTCGCGGCAGGTCTTCCTCGTCGACGACTTCCAGCAGGCTCTCGCGCACTTCAGCCGGCAGGTTGGACACATGGAACAGGTGCGCCTGGTTGAACCAGACATCTTCGCCGGTACGCGGGTGGCGGGCCACTGCCTGGCAGACCTGGCGGGTACGCAGCTCGCCGTCATCCTTCCAGTCACAAGTGATCGCGTGGCGTTGGCAGTAGGCTTCCACCACCGTGGGGTCGTCACTGTTGAACACCTGCTCCCAGGGCACATCAAGGCCGTTGCCGAAGTTGCGCACGTACATCAGCCCATGGCGGTTGAAACGCTCGTGAATGCGCGGGTCGATGCGGCGGAATACCTCGCGGCTGTCGGCAATCGGCGTTTCCCCGCCGGTCTCGGCGGCAATCATGCTGTAGAACCAGATCTTCATCGGCCATTCACGGGTGTAGGCCTGCTCGTTGTGCAGCGGGATCTTCTGGTGCGGCGGGTACTCGGTGGAGGTGTACACACCCTGGGTGACATTGCTGCGCGGGGTCGAGCCGAACTCGTAATTGAGCAGCGGGTGGCCAAAGCCACCGGCAAAGCTGCGGAAGGCCTCGGCACCGCCCACGTCGAAACCGCGAAACAGAATGCCACCGGCGTCGAGCAAGTGGCGGTCTACCAGCTCGCGGATCGGCTCCAGCGCCTCGTTGAGGTCAAGGCCCGCATGGGGCGCCTCGACCAACAGGGGCAGGCTGCGCTGGCCGGGCAGCAACGGCCGGGCCAGCAGTTCCAGTATGGCGCTCATGGCTGCCCCCTGGTGACGGCTGGCCGTAGCAGGTTGAGCAGCAATTGAATGGCAACAGGCAGCGCCTGGCTGGCCTTGAAGCAGGTGGCGGCATGCATCCTTCGACCCTCGTTGAAAATGACAGCAAGCTTCGGCCCGGGCGCGCGCAGCGCACGTCGGCCTTGTGCAGAGGAAACGAGGGGCACAGAGAGGGATTTAGCGTGGATGGCGTCCACGGCAAGATTCGAATCGTTATCGGGGGGTTCCCTTCCCCGCTGTTGACACATTGACAAGAAGAACAGAACATCGCCGCGCTTTTATGCGAATAGTTCGCATTAGCAATACGCTTATTATTTGTATGCCTGCTTTTCCAACGTACAGGAGTCAATGGATGTCCCCTTGCTTGCCGTCTACTGCTAACAACATTCGCCGAGCTGCAGTGGCGATCAGCCTCTCGAGTTCTCTGTTGGCCGCGACCAATGTCCACGCCGAGGCTGTCAACTACAGCATTGCCGCCGGATCTCTGGCCAACGCCGTGAGCCAGTTTGCG
This sequence comes from Pseudomonas sp. NPDC089996, assembly GCF_044748405.1. Lineage (NCBI taxonomy): Bacteria > Pseudomonadati > Pseudomonadota > Gammaproteobacteria > Pseudomonadales > Pseudomonadaceae > Pseudomonas > Pseudomonas sp. NPDC089996. The sequence goes on from NZ_JBIVGA010000019.1 coordinate 40,209, forward strand.
AATGCCAGTGGCGTGGCCGTCAACTTCAGCAACGAGGAAGTGGCCAACTTGCGCAGCGAAGGGTTGCGAGGCAATTACGACCTGGAACAGGGTTTCGCTCAACTGCTGCGAGGCAGCGGCCTTCAGGCACTTCAGGCGGGCGACAAACGCTACATGCTGGTTCACCCAAGCCAGGATGGCTCGATGGAGCTTGCCGCCACGACGGTATCCAGCGTCGGTCTGGGTGCCATCACTGAAGGCACGGGCAGTTACACCACTGGCTCGGCCAATACGGCGACTGGGCTACGACTCTCGGCCCGTGAAACGCCACAATCGGTCAGCGTGGTCACCCGCCAGCAGATCGAAGACCAGAACCTGAACAGCGTTGCTCAGGTACTCGAACAGACCCCAGGTGTAGTCGTCGACAGCATGGGCCCTGCCGGCAGCGATGCCAACCATATCTACGTGCGCGGTTTCGAGGTAGGCAGCATTCAGGTGGACGGCATCAACAGACCCGATACTTACGGGTTCCGGGACGACCTCGCCGACATGGTGAGCTATGACCGTGTGGAAGTAGTACGTGGCGCCACGGGGCTGATGTCCGGCACGGGCGACCCGGGTGCGACGGTCAACCTGATTCGCAAGAAGCCGACGCTGGAAACGCAACGGAAGCTGACCCTCAAGGCGGGCTCCTGGGACGATTACCGCGAGGAACTGGACGTGTCCGGCAAGTTGTCCGATAGCGGCAATGTGCGAGGGCGCTTCGTCGCGTCGAACACCAACAGCCAGAGCTACGTCGACCGCCAGTCCCTGGAAAAGCAAGCGTTCTACGGGGTACTGGAATGGGACATCACTGACAGTACGATGCTGACAGTCGGTGCGGAGTACCAGGAGATGGACAACGACGGTGCCGGTAACCACGGTTTCCCGATGTACAACTCCGACGGCAGCCACTTCAGCCCTTCCCGCTCGTTCAACTCCGCCTCGGACTGGAGTTACCACAAGCGTCGCACCAAGACGGTGTTCACCACCCTGGAGCATCAGCTGGACAATGGCTGGCAGTTGAAACTCAATGCCGAGCACAACCGTCGCAGCTATGACGACGCCTTTGCCACCGCGGCGAGCGGTACCGTCAACCCCGATGGCAGCGGCATCAGTACCTGGACCGGCCGCTGGGCGGGCGAACCCCGGCAGACCTCGTTCGACCTGTCTGCCGCAGGGCCATTCGAACTGTTCTCCCGCGAGCACCAGGCTTATTTCGGGGCCAGTCACTACAAGGCCTACTACCGCAACGCCGGCTACCCGCTGTGGTCGTTCCAGGACATCGACAATATCAACACCTGGGACGGTTCGCTGCCGATCCCGGACGCCATCCACACCAAGTCGTCGGAAGATGCCCTGGATGAAACCCAGGATGGCCTGGTCGCCTCGGTGCGCTGGAGCCTGGCCGACGATCTGTCGCTCATCACCGGAGCGCGGGTAATCGACTGGCAACGTGATGAAACCTCCACCACCTTGGCCACCGGCGACACCAGCCGCACCTCGCGAAGCGAAACGGGCGTTGTCACGCCTTACCTTGGCCTGGTGTACGACCTCAACGAAAACTGGTCGGCCTACGCCAGCTACACCACCATCTTCAAGCCGCAGAGCAACAAGGATGTCGCAGGCACCTACCTCGATCCATTAGAGGGCGTGAACTACGAGCTGGGTCTGAAGAGCGAGTTCTGGGACAAGCGCCTGACCACGGCCTTCAGCGTATTTGAAGTGCACCAGGACAACCTGGCAGTGGCCGATGGCAGCAACCTGGCGCCGGACGGCAACCAGGCCTACCGTGCCGAATCGGGTACCAAGACGCGCGGTTTCGAGATGGAGGTGGCCGGCGAGATCTTGCCCGACTGGCAAGTATCGGCCAGCTACACCTATGCCGTCAGCAAAGATTCCGATGGTGACCGCCTGAACACTGAAGTGCCGCGAGACACACTGAAGCTGTTCACCACCTACCGTCTACAGTCCCTGCCGCAATTGAAAGTCGGTGGCGGTGTGCGCTGGCAGGGTAGCGAATACTACAAAGACGCCGGGCCGAACGACGAGACCTTCACCCAGGACCCCTACAGCGTTGTCGACCTGATGGCGCAATACGCCTTCACGCCACAAACCAGCGTATCGCTCAACCTCAATAACGTCTTTGACAAGACCTACTACACCGCCATCGGCTCACGCGGCTGGTATGGCGCTCCACGTAGTGCAACGGCTACTTTGGTGTACGCGTTCTGAGTCAGTTTTCTTCGACGTGGTGGTTCCCACGGATGGGCACCATCGCCGCTCGAGTTTCTCGAACTGAGCTGCAATCGATTGCCGAAATGGGGGGGGCACCTTGTACCGTGGCTCAAGCGGAGGGCGTGGAGCGTGATGAAGAATGCGTCCCCTGCTGGAATCGAACCAGCATCTAGCCCTTAGGAGGGGCTTGTTCTATCCGTTAAACTAAGGAGACATCAAGCGCTGTATCTTACGCAAAACCAAAGGCTTAGGAAAGTTACCCTTGGCCGCGCCCCGCCGGCGGCGTTGTCGATCTGAATGCAGCGATGACGAGACGGCGAGCATGTTAACCAGCGCGCCACCGTTTGTCATGCCTGAATCGGGCTTTTGCATGTGCGGTTTTTCCGAGAACCTTCAGGCGATCAGTTTTTCCCCACGTAGCAGATCGAGCAAGCCAGCCACCGCCGCTGCCAATTCACCTGAGTTGTCGAGGAGGTGGACCGCCGCACCCGCTTCCTGTTGAAGCCGGGCATTGCGCGCCAGGCGCTGGTCTATCTGCTGCGCAGTTTCGCGCCCACGGGCGAGCAAGCGCTCGCGCAGCACCTCGGGCCGTACCTCGAGGCACACGGCCAGAAGATCCGGGTACCGCTCACGTGCGGTGGGTAAATAGGCCCGCGATCCATTGACGAGTACCGGGTGCCCGCTCGCCAACCATCGATCCACCTGTACCGGTATCCCATACTCCAGGCCATTGGCCTGCCAATGCATGGCAAATGCCCCCTCCTCGCGCATTTGCGCGAAGCGTTCTGCGCTCACGCCTTGCGCTGCCTCACCCTTGGCCTCAGCAGAGCGCGTGATGACCCGACGGGCAATTTGCACCCCTGCCGCAGACAATTGCGCGCGAGAAGCATCGATCAAGGAATCTTTTCCCGAACCTGATGGTCCTATCAGAAATATCAGGCGGCCTGAGGCTCCATCTCGGGCGCTTGCGTCATGTTGCATAGCCACTATGCTCTATGGAAGGAAACCCGCGCATTCTAGGTGTTTTCTGGGGCCTTTGCTGCGTTTTACAGGTTTTTGACGGCAAAAGGCTGACAGTGCGGCGGGCTGGATAATGCAAAACTTTTCTAACCAGTGCTCATTTCTGATAATTGGTACTGGCAAAAAGCCTTTATCCAGCTCACTATTTGTCACAGAATTGACGCCAAGGAAACGGCGACCATGAGGCAAGATGAGCTCCCAAATTTTCATGACGGTTGAACATTTTGTCGTCGCCACGGTCGTATTTCCACCTCCGTGCGGCCAATTTGAGAACCGCTTCCCCTGAACCAGTAAACCCGGTCAATTTATATGCGCCCAATGAAACAGGCTATTTATTCGAGCCGCACCGCTGACAAGTTCGTCGTCCGCCTGCCAGACGGGATGCGTGAGCGCATTGCCGAGGTAGCGCGCAACCATCACCGCAGCATGAACTCCGAAATCATCGCGCGCCTGGAGCAGAGCCTTATCCAGGAAGGTGCGCTGGGCGACGAGCTGAGCATGCGCCTGGACAGCCCGGAGCTGTCGCTGCATGAGCGCGAGCTTCTGCAACGTTTCCGCCAGCTGTCGCACCGCCAGCAGAATGCGCTGGTGTCCCTCATCGCTCACGATGTGGAAATGGCCGCCGACGCTTCCTGAGGCCGGCAGCAAGCAGACACGAAAAAGCCAGCGTAAGCTGGCTTTTTTCGTTGTGCCTTGCAGCGTCTTCGCCGGAACTGTTTTTATTGGAGCAACTAAAGCTTGCGCAGGCTTTGTGGGAAATTACCCAGCCCTGCGGGTTACGCTGTCGCAGACGGAACAATGTCCGAAAGGGCGCCGCCATACCCTGTGGGAGCGGCTTTAGCCGCGAAGCAGGCGACACGGTGGATGGCACCGGCTTTGCCGGTGTTCGCGGCTAAAGCCGCTCCCACAGAGTCCTTGTTAAATCAGATAGGTGTGATCTGTTTCATGAGCGGGCGAGCCCGCGAACCGGCAAAGCCGGTGCCACAGGGACCGCGTACGCTTTCTCAGAGCAGGAACACTGTGGCCAGGCCCAGGAAGATGAAGAAGCCACCGCTGTCGGTCACTGCGGTGATCATCACGCTCGCCCCCATCGCCGGGTCACGCCCCAGGCGGGCCAGGGTCATCGGGATCAGTACACCCATCAACGCCGCCAGCAGCAGGTTCAAGGTCATCGCTGCGGTCATTACCACGCCCAACGACCAACTGCCATACAGCCAGAACGCCACTGCACCGATCACGCCACCCCACACCAGGCCGTTGATCAGCGACACCGCCAACTCCTTGCGCATCAGGCGGCTGGTATTGCCCGGCGATACCTGGTCCAGCGCCATGGCACGGACGATCATGGTGATGGTCTGGTTACCTGAGTTGCCACCAATACCGGCAACGATCGGCATCAGCGCAGCCAACGCCACCAGCTTTTCAATCGAACCCTCGAACAGGCCGATCACGCGCGAAGCAACAAAGGCGGTAATCAGGTTGATCGCCAACCACGCCCAACGGTTGCGCAGCGAACGCCAGACCGAGGCGAAGATGTCCTCCTCCTCGCGCAGACCCGCCATGTTGAGCACTTCGCTTTCGCTCTCCTCACGGATCAGGTCGACCATCTCGTCAATGGTCAGACGGCCAATCAGGCGCTCGGCCTTGTCGACTACCGGCGCCGATACCAAGTCATAACGCTCGAAGGCTTGCGCCGCATCGTAGGCATCTTCCTCGGGCTGGAACGATACCGGGTCGGTTGCCATGACCTCCGCTACTTTCTTCTCCGGGTCGTTGACCAGCAAGCGCTTGATCGGCAGCACGCCCTTGAGGATGCCGTCATAGTCGACCACGAACAACTTGTCGGTATGGTTGGGCAACTCTTTGAGGCGGCGCAGGTAACGCAGTACCACTTCCAGACTGACGTCTTCGCGGATGGTGACCATCTCGAAGTCCATCAGCGCACCGACCTGCTCCTCGTCGTAGCTCAAGGCCGAGCGCACACGCTCGCGCTGCTGGGCATCGAGGGTTTCCATCAGCTCGTGAACCACGTCACGCGGCAGCTCTGGCGCCAGGTCGGCCAGTTCGTCGGCGTCCATTTCCTTGGCCGCAGCGAGGATCTCGTGATCGTCCATGTCGGCGATCAGCGATTGACGAACAGAGTCGGAAACTTCGAGGAGGATGTCGCCATCGCGATCCGAGCGCACCAGCTGCCAGACCGTCAGGCGGTCCTGCAGGGGCAAGGCTTCGAGGATGTAGGCGATGTCGGCAGGGTGCAGGTCATCGAGCTTGCGCTGCAATTCGACCAGGTTCTGGCGGTGGACGAGATTTTCCACCAGGTCGTTGTGCTGACCTTCCTGGCGATGAGTCAGGTCTTCCACCACGCGTTGACGCTGCAGCAGCTCGACCACCTGAGCCAGGCGATCCTGCAGGCTTTCTTGCGCTTTCTTTACTTCTACTTCAGTCATAGGCGAACTCCACCCCCAGCAGCGGAGCACGCCAGGAGAATCAATCAGTCAGATCTAGCTGTAAGAATCTTGTTAAGGAGTAACTACTGGGTAAGTCCATGGTGGTTTTCCACAAGCCCCGGCGGGGCTGACGGGCGCAATCATACACTGCCTGTGCTGTCAGATCGCTTAAAATTTTTGGCCAGAACAATCGTTTGCGTGATAAAGCTGGGACAACGCTCGAAGCCATCAGTGCGACGGCAGGCGCGCAATAGAAAACACATCCACCGCGCAAAAAAACTGTCGGGCCGGTTACTGTGCAGTCTAGTCAGGCATCACTGACAAAGCAGTGAAACAGAAAGCAAAAAGCCCGCTCATTCGAGCGGGCTTCTTGATTGTATGGCGGACTCAGCAGGATTCGAACCTGCGACCGCTCGGTTCGTAGCCGAGTACTCTATCCAGCTGAGCTATGAGTCCGTGGTGGTAGTTTTAGACCAGATTACCACTGGTGGGTGAAGCGACCTTGCAAGCAGAGCCACTTCGAAAGTGGCGGACTCAGCAGGATTCGAACCTGCGACCGCTCGGTTCGTAGCCGAGTACTCTATCCAGCTGAGCTATGAGTCCGTGGTTGGCAGTTTCAAACCAGATACCGCTGGCGGGTGAAGCGACCTTGTAAGCAAAGCCACTTCAAAAAGTGGCGGACTCAGCAGGATTCGAACCTGCGACCGCTCGGTTCGTAGCCGAGTACTCTATCCAGCTGAGCTATGAGTCCGCGATTGGTATTTTTTAGACCAGATTACCACTGGTGGTTTGAAGCAGCCTTGCAAGCAAAGCCACTTCAAAAGTGGCGGACTCAGCAGGATTCGAACCTGCGACCGCTCGGTTCGTAGCCGAGTACTCTATCCAGCTGAGCTATGAGTCCGTGTCTTGCCGCGCATATTAGTTCGCTGAAACATTTTTGCAAGAACTTTTTCGTTTAACTTCAACGACTTAGCGTTCTTACCGTTTACAGCGCACTACGCAAATAATGGCGGTGAAGGGGGGATTCGAACCCCCGATACCCTTATGAGGTATACTCCCTTAGCAGGGGAGCGCCTTCGGCCACTCGGCCACCTCACCGCAACACGAGGCGAATATTAAAGAACCTCTTTCACCTTTGCAACCCTTTTTTTGAAAAAAACTTCAAAAAAATTAAAGGCTTGGCTCTTCATCCTTCTCCTTCTTGATCCGCAGGTAGATTTCCTCGCGGTGAACAGCCACTTCTTTCGGGGCGCTGACACCAATACGCACCTGGTTGCCTTTGACGCCGAGCACCGTCACGGTGATCTCGCCATCTCCAATGATCAGGCTCTCGGCGCACCGACGAGTCAGAATCAACATAGCTTTCTCCTTACGCAAAACATTCAGGGATTACAGTCTTGGGATGTCAGGGCCTGGGCGTGGACGACGACACAGGGCCTGGATGATCGCCCCGCCGGCAGGACAGGGCCTGCGTGGCGACCAGAAACGCGAAGGGCGCGGCCAAGCCGCGCCCTCCGGGCAACGCCTTACTCGCCCTGTCGGGCCGGAGCATCGAGCTCGAACGCGGTGTGCAGCGCGCGTACGGCCAGTTCCAGGTACTTCTCTTCGATGACCACCGAGACCTTGATTTCGGAGGTGGAGATCATCTGGATGTTGATGCTCTCCTTGGCCAGCGCTTCGAACATGCGGCTGGCCACGCCCGCGTGGGAGCGCATGCCAACGCCGACGATCGACACCTTGGCGATCTTGGTGTCGCCGATCACTTCACGGGCACCGATTTCACGCGCGGTGTTTTCCAACACGCTGTAGGCCTTCTCATACTCGTTGCGGTGCACGGTGAAGGTGAAGTCGGTGGTGTTATCGTGCGAAACGTTCTGCACGATCATGTCCACTTCGATGTTCGAAACGCTGATCGGGCCGAGGATCTTGAAAGCGACGCCCGGGGTGTCCGGCACGCCACGAATGGTCAGCTTGGCCTCATCACGGTTGAAGGCGATACCGGAAATGATCGGCTGTTCCATGGATTCCTCTTCATCAATGGTAATGAGGGTACCTGGACCCTCCTTGAAGCTGTGCAGCACGCGCAGCGGAACGTTGTACTTGCCGGCGAACTCCACCGAGCGGATCTGCAGCACCTTGGAGCCGAGGCTGGCCATTTCCAGCATCTCTTCGAAGGTGATCTTCTCCAGGCGGCGAGCCTGCGGCACGACGCGCGGGTCGGTGGTGTAGACGCCATCGACGTCGGTGTAGATCTGGCACTCGTCAGCCTTCAGCGCGGCCGCCAGGGCCACGCCGGTGGTGTCGGAGCCACCACGGCCGAGGGTGGTGATGCTGCCATGCTCGTCGACACCCTGGAAACCGGCCACCACGACCACGCGCCCTTCCTTGAGGTCGGCACGGATCTTCTGGTCATCGATCTGCAGGATGCGCGCCTTGTTGTGCGCGCTGTCGGTGAGGATGCGCACCTGGTTGCCGGTGTACGACACCGCTGGCACACCACGCTTGATCAAGGCCATGGTCAGCAAGGCAATGGTGACCTGCTCACCGGTCGACACGATCACATCCAGTTCACGCGGAACCGGCTGATCGGTGATCTGCTTGGCCAGGTCGATCAGGCGATTGGTTTCACCGCTCATGGCCGACAGCACAACCACCAGGTCGTCGCCCGCTTCACGGTGTTTCTTGACCTTTTCGGCTACCTGCTCGATCCGCTCGATGGAACCGACAGAGGTGCCGCCAAATTTCTGTACGATCAACGCCATTTCAATGGTGCCTCAGCCCATACCGGGCCTCAAAAAAACCATCCAACATGAAGGGGCAAGTGACTAGACCACCCGCCCCTTCATCTCAAAGTCCCTGCTCTGCGAACGGCACGGCCAGCGCCAGAGCCTGGTCCAGCGCAGCGACGTCGACGCCGCCACCCTGGGCCATGTCCGGACGGCCACCGCCCTTGCCGCCCACTGCCGCAGCGGCTTGTTTCATCAGGTCACCAGCCTTGAGTTGGCTGGAGAGGTCCTTGGTCACGCCGGCCACCAGCACGACCTTGCCCTCATGCTCGCTGCCCAGCAGGATCACTGCGTGGCCGAGCTTGTTCTTCAGTTGATCGACCAGGGCCAGCAAGGCCTTGCCATCCTGCCCATCCAGGCGGGCGGCAAGCACCTTGGCACCCTTGACCTCAACGGCCGCATTGGAGAGATCGTCCCCGGCGGCGCTGGCGGCCTTGGCCTGCAGCTGTTCCAGCTGCTTTTCCAGCTGACGGTTGCGCTCAAGCACAGCCGACAGCTTGTCGATCAGGTTGTCACGGTTGCCCTTGACCAGCTGCGCGGCTTCCTTGACCTGCTCTTCGGCAGCGTTCAGGTAGGCCAGTGCAGCAGCGCCGGTCACCGCTTCGATACGGCGCACGCCCGAGGCCACGCCGCCTTCGCTGATGATCTTGAACAGGCTGATATCGCCGGTGCGCTTGGCGTGGATACCGCCGCACAGCTCGACGGAGAAGTCGCCGCCCATGCTCAGCACGCGCACGGTATCGCCGTACTTCTCGCCGAACAGGGCCATGGCACCCTTCGCCTTGGCGGTTTCGATATCGGTAAGCTCTGTTTCAACCGGGGTGTTCTTGCGCACTTCGCGGTTGACGATGTCTTCCAGCTGCTTGATCTGCTCCGGTTTCACCGCTTCGAAGTGGCTGAAGTCGAAACGCAGGCGCTGGCTGTCGACCAGCGAGCCCTTCTGCTGCACGTGCTCGCCCAGCACCTGGCGCAGCGCTTCGTGCAGCAGGTGAGTGGCCGAGTGGTTCAGCGAGGTGGCGTGCTGCACGTCGGCATCGACCTTGGCCTCGACGGGCGAGCCGATCACCAGCGCACCGCTGGCGACCACGCCGTGGTGCAGGAAGGCACCGCCGGTCTTGGTGGTGTCGCGCACATCGAAGCGTGCGGCGCCGGCCTGCAGGAAGCCGCTGTCACCGACCTGGCCACCGGATTCGGCGTAGAACGGGGTGCGGTCGAGGACCACGACGCCCTGCTCGCCTTCACCCAGCTGGTCGACGGACTGGCCGTCCTTGTACAGGGCGATGATCTTGCCCTGGCCTTCGGTGGCGTCATAACCGAGGAACTCGGTGGCGCTGTCGACCTTGACCAGGCTGTTGTAGTCCATGCCGAAGCTGCTGGCGGAACGGGCCCGCTCGCGCTGGGCCTCCATTTCGCGCTCGAAGCCCGCTTCGTCGATGGTCAGCTCGCGTTCGCGGGCGATGTCGGCGGTCAGGTCCATCGGGAAACCGTAGGTGTCGTACAGCTTGAACACCACGTCGCCCGGCACCACGTCGCCCTTGAGCTGGGACAGGTCCTGCTCGAGGATGCGCAGGCCCTGCTCCAGGGTCTTGGCGAACTGCTCTTCTTCAGCCTTGAGCACGCGCTCGATGTGCGCCTGCTGGCTCTTCAGCTCCGGGAAGGCCTCGCCCATCTCGGCCGCCAGGGCGGAGACGATCTGGTAGAAGAAGCTGCCCGTGGCGCCCAGCTTGTTGCCGTGACGGCAAGCGCGGCGAATGATGCGGCGCAGCACATAGCCACGGCCTTCGTTGGACGGCAGCACGCCGTCGGCAATCAGGAAGCCGCAGGAACGGATGTGGTCGGCAACCACTTTCAAGGAAGCCTGGCCGTCGTTGCTGCAGCCGATGGCCTTGGCCGCGGCAGACAGCAGGTTCTGGAACAGGTCGATCTCGTAGTTCGAGTGCACGTGCTGCATGACCGCGCTGATCCGCTCCAGGCCCATGCCGGTGTCCACCGACGGCGCAGGCAGCGGGTGCAGCACGCCGTCGGCAGTGCGGTTGAACTGCATGAAGACGTTGTTCCAGATCTCGATGTAGCGGTCGCCGTCTTCTTCAGGCGAGCCGGGCGGGCCGCCCCAGATGTCGGCGCCGTGGTCGTAGAAGATCTCGGTGCACGGGCCGCACGGGCCGGTGTCACCCATGGTCCAGAAGTTGTCGGAGGCGTACGGGGCGCCCTTGTTGTCGCCGATGCGCACCATGCGCTCGGCCGGCACGCCGACTTCCTTGGTCCAGATGTCGTAGGCTTCGTCGTCAGAGGCGTAGACGGTGACCCAGAGCTTTTCCTTGGGCAGGTTCAGCCACTGGTCGGAGGTCAGGAAGGTCCAGGCGAAGGTGATCGCGTCGCGCTTGAAATAGTCGCCGAAGCTGAAGTTGCCCAGCATTTCGAAGAAGGTATGGTGGCGCGCGGTATAGCCGACGTTTTCCAGGTCGTTGTGCTTGCCACCGGCACGCACGCATTTCTGGCTGCTGACGGCGCGGGTGTAGGCACGCTTCTCGGCACCGAGGAAGCAGTCCTTGAACTGGTTCATGCCAGCGTTGGTGAACAGCAGGGTCGGGTCGTTGTTCGGGATCAGCGAACTGGAGGCGACTCGGGTATGGCCCTGCTCTTCGAAGAAGCGAAGGAAGGCTTCACGGATTTCTGCGCTTTTCATAGGTTCTTCCACGGAAACGGCGGCCCTAGGGGGCAAACACGTCGACGAAACGACGGCAAAGGGCCGCATTATATCGGTCCTGCAATCTCGGTGCAGTGTGTTTATGCGATAGAAAGCGTCGATTGGACGGCTTTCAAGGCGCTTGCAAGCGAAAATGACATGAGCGGATGCTAAATGCAGCCTTTCGCCACTGGCAAGCCAATTACCGCCCAAGGGAAGGGAAAATGGAACAGGCGGTGAATTAAAAGGTTTTCATCGAAGATCGGATCCGAAAAGCAGCCGCCGTTTGCTGCGGCGGCCACCTTCTCAGTCCAGGCACTGCCCTGAATCTGGCACGATCAGAATCCCGGCGCGCAGGCCATTCCTGACCTTTGGGTTGGGGAAAATGATCCGTGCCCCCTCCTCCTCGACCACCCAGCGCATCTCGGCCAGATCCTCGGCCAACAGGTACCCCTTGCTCAGCTCGGAGAAGTTCTCGATGTCCGCCGGCAGGTGCAGGTGGAAGCTGTCGCTGTGCTTGATGATCTCGCGGGCGACGCTGAACAGCTTGAGGCCATCCAGCGAGCTGCCAATCTCGGGCTCGGTGTGCTCGATGATCTGAATCAACCGCTCTTCGAGCTTGTCGAGGTTGACCTGTTCGTTCTGCCCAAACGGCCGCGCCTTGCCCAGCTCCAGGGTAAATGCCTCGGCATCCAGCTGTTCGTAGGTAAAGGCACTGAAAGTGATCGACGACTTGCTCTGCAGCAGCACCGCCTCCATGCCGGCAGCAGCAAGGCGCGCCAGCTCGCGGCGGGAATGCTTGCGCCCCTCTTTATAAGGGTACAAGGCAAACTGCTCGATCTTGGAACTGCGAATCGCGGTATGCAGGTCGTAATGCAGGCGGGTGCGCTCGGGCTTGCTGAAGAACACCCGGGCGAACTGCTCCAGCTCAGCGGCGCGCAATGCCTCGAGACCACTGGAGAGCTCGTGACGACCATTGAAAAGGCGGTTGATGTCCTGCTCGATGAAACGCTCGCCCTTGCGGATCGCAACCGGATTGCCGAACAGGAACAGAACCCGCGCACGTGGCTTGATCTTGCCGTTGGCCACGCCATGCAGCAGCCTTTCGAGCAGTTCGATCGGCGCCGTCTCGTTGCCATGGATACCGGCCGACAGCAGCAGATCCAGCCCACAATCCTCACCTTCTGGTGGACGCACTTCCAGTGCGCCCTCTCCCAGCCAGCGCAAACGCGCGCCCTTGGGTGTCACTTGAGTCTTCTCGGCCGGCTCGTGATCGGTCAGGGTCAGCTCGAGCAATTTGCCAAGGGCGAGCATAGGCGCTTCCTTAGTGGTGGTGGCCGCAGTCGGGGCCATGGACGTGATCGTCATCTTCGCCGACGTCTGCCGGCTCCATTTCCAGCTGCAGGCTGACCAGGTTGGTAGCCATCGGGCGCAGCAGCAGGTTGGCGTATTCAGCATCGCCTTCCTCGACATCCACGCCGATCAGCAACTGGCCACGGCCGTCCTGCTGAACCCACACTTCCTTGCCTTGCCAAACGATGGCAAAACGGGTGCAGGAGGTTTCCAGCTGGGTGCCGTCTACATCTTCGAGGATCAGGCGCAGGGCGTCGGTCATTGCAATTTCTCTCTTCAAGGTTGGCGTTGGAACGGGTACACCGAGCCCAACTTCAGGATCTGGGTCAATTCATCCAGTGCGGTACGGCATTCCAGCAGCAGTTGCGGGTCGGCAAGGTCGGCTTCGCCAAGGCGATCGCGGTAGTGCTTGTCGACCCACTGCACCAGGGTGTCGTACAGCGGGGCGGTCATGATAACGCCTGGATTGACCGCCGCCAGTTCCGATTCCTTCAATGCCACGCGCAAACGCAGGCACGCCGGGCCGCCGCCGTTCTGCATGCTCTGCTTGAGGTCGAACACCTTGACCTCCTTCACCGCACCACCCTGGGCGGTCAGCTGGCCAAGGTAGGCCCAGACCCGCTCGTTGTTGCGGCACTCTTCAGGCACCACCAGCAGCATCGAGCCATCGTCACGGCTGAGCAGCTGGCTGTTGAACAGGTAGGAACGCACTGCATCCTCTACCGCCACTGCCGCACGCGGCACTCGGATGGCCTGGAAGTTGCCACCCTTGCTGGCCAGTTTAGCCTGCAGTTGGCCAAGCACCGCGTCGGTCTCGAGGAAAGCGTCCTCGTGGTAGAACAGCACTTCGCCGTTACCCACCGAAATCACATCGTTGTGGAACACCCCCTGGTCGATCACCGCCGGGTTCTGTTGAGCGTAGACCACACCGTCATCGCTCAGGCCGTGCAGCCTGGCCACGGCCTGTGAGGCCTCCAGGGTTTGCCGCGCCGGGTACTTCTGCGGTGCGGGGTAGCGGCTGTCGAAGGCGCTGCGGCCATAGACGAAGAACTCCACCCCGGCCTCGCCATAGTCACGACAGAAGCGCGTGTGGTTGGCCGCGCCCTCGTCGCCGAACTGTGCCACGGCAGGCAGGGCTTCGTGATGGGCAAAGTGCTTCTGGTTGTTGAACATTGCCGCCAGTACACGGCTGGTGGTCGGGTGCTCGATGCTGCGGTGGTACTTGCAGTTGAGGTTGGCAGCCGTGAAGTGCACGCGACCATCGGCGGTGTCGGCACTCGGGCTGACCGTGGCGGCGTTGGCCACCCACATGCTCGAGGCCGAGCAACTGGCGACCAGCAGCGGCATGGCCTCTTTTGCGGCACGCTGGATCACCTCGGCATCGCTGCCGCTGAAGCCCAGCCGGCGCAAGGCGGCCACGTCAGGGCGCTCCTGCGGCGCCAGTACGCCCTGCTTGAAACCCATGTCGGCCAGCGCCTTCATCTTGGCCAGGCCCTGGCGCGCCGCTTCTCGCGGGTTGGACCCTTGCTGGCTGTTGCGCTGCGAAGCCACGTTACCGTAGGACAGGCCGCCGTAGTTGTGGGTAGGCCCCACCAGGCCATCAAAATTCACTTCATAGGATTTCATCGGCTAGGCTCCGTGACCTGTTGTTATAGGGTGACGCCCGGCGTCAGGGTCGCCGGCAGGGCAAGGCTGGCGGTCTCCAGCGAAGCCACGGGGTAAGCGCAATAGTCGGCTGCGTAATAGGCACTGGCACGGTGGTTGCCACTGGCACCCACCCCACCGAACGGCGCACTGCTGGCGGCGCCGGTCAGCTGCTTGTTCCAGTTGACGATGCCGGCGCGGCTGCGCAGCCAGAAGTACTGGTAGCGGGCACGGGAATCGGACAACAGGCCGGCGGCCAGGCCGTACTGGGTGTTGTTGGCCTCGTCGATGGCAGCATCGAAATCGGCGTAGCGGATCACCTGCAGCAGCGGGCCGAAGAACTCTTCGTCCGGGCGCTCGGCCACCGCGGAAACATCGACAATGCCAGGCGTCAGTAGCGCAGCGTCGCCTTCGGGCTGGGTCATGGCCAGCAACTTCACGCCGCCGTTGGCCAGCAGTTCGGCCTGGGCCGCGAGCAGTGCCCTTGCTGCCTGCAGCGATATCACCGAGCCCATGAACGGCGCCGGCTGCTGGTCGAAAGCGCCGACGGTAATGCCTCGGCACACCTCGACCAGCCGTGCGATCAGCCCATCGCCCCAGGCGCCCTGCGGCACCAGCAGGCGGCGCGCGCAGGTGCAGCGCTGGCCGGCAGAGATGAACGCCGACTGGATGATGGTGTACACCGCGGCGTCGAGGTCCTTGACCTCATCTACCACCAGCGGGTTGTTACCGCCCATTTCCAGGGCAAGAATCTTGTCCGGGCGGCCGGCGAACTGTTGGTGCAGCAGGTTGCCGGTGCGGCTGGAGCCGGTAAAGAACAGGCCGTCGATACCTGGATTGGCAGCCAGCGCCACCCCGGTTTCACGTGCGCCCTGCACCAGATTGAGCACACCGGCAGGCAGGCCAGCGGCGATCCAGCAGTTGACCGTCAGCTCGGCGACCTTGGGGGTCAGTTCGCTGGGCTTGAACACCACACAGTTGCCTGCCAGCAGCGCCGGCACGATGTGGCCGTTGGGCAGGTGGCCGGGGAAGTTGTAAGGGCCGAACACCGCCACCACACCATGGGGCTTGTGCCGCAGCACGGCTGTGGCGTCGGCCAGCGGGCCGCTCTTCTCGCCGGTACGTTCGCGATAGCTCTGCACCGAGATCGCCACCTTGTTGACCATGCTGGTCACTTCCGTGGCCGACTCCCACAGCGGCTTGCCGGTTTCCTCACCGATGCAGTGGGCCAGCGCCTCGGCATGCTGCTTCAACTGTTCGGCGAATTTCTCCAGCACGTCGATACGCGCTTCCAGGCTCAACTGCGCCCAGGCCGGGAATGCCTGGCGAGCCGCCTTGACGGCCGCGTCGACCTGCCCGGCATCGGCGCCCTGCCCTTGCCAGACAATGGCCTGAGTCACCGGATTGAGCGACTGCACGGCTTCGCCCTGGCCAGCCAGCCAGTTGCCTGCGATGTAATGCGTGGTCATTTACTGGGCCTCCCGGCTTGCCGACAGCGGCACCGCGCGCACGTTGTCGCCGGCGCCCATGCGCAGGCGCTTGGCGGTCTGCGGGTCGACCACCAGGGTCCCGGCGGCCAACCGCGCAGGCGCAGCCGTGATGCGGCAATCGTCGCGCTTGCGGTTGTGGATGATGTAAGGGGTAGCGTCATCGCCCGGCGTGCCCACAGCCAGCACCAGGGTTTCGCTGTCGCGCACGGCACGGATCTTCGAGGTCTCGCATTCGATGGCCGGGCCAGCGTCGAAGATGTCGACGTAGCCCTGGTAGCTGAAGCCTTCCTGTTTGAGCATGGCCAGCGCCGGCTCCGTGTCGGTGTGCACGCGGCCGATGACATTGCGCGCGGCTTCGGACAGGAAGCAGGTATACAGCGGGAACTTGGGCATCAGCTCGGCGATGAACGACTTGTTGCCCACGCCGGTGAGGTAGTCGGCCTGGCTGAACTCCATCTTGAAGAAGTGCCGGCCCAGGCTTTCCCAGAATGGCGAGCGGCCCAGGTCATCGGACATGCCGCGCATTTCAGCGATGATCTTGTTGCCGAACAGTTCTGGGAACTCGGCGATAAACAGCATGCGCGCACGCGACAGCAGGCGGCCATTGAGCCCGGAGCGGTAATCACTGCGCAGGAACAGCGAGCACAGCTCGGAATTGCCCGTCAGGTCGTTGGCCAGGAACAGTGTGGGGATTTCGCGGTAGATCTTCAGCTCCTGGGAGGCGCTGACCGTCAGGCCGACCCGGTAGTTGTACCAGGGCTCACGCAGCCCCACGGCCCCGGCGATGGCGCTGATGCCCACCACCAGGCCCTCATCGTTCTCCAGC
This sequence comes from Pseudomonas sp. NPDC089996, assembly GCF_044748405.1. Taxonomy (NCBI): domain Bacteria; kingdom Pseudomonadati; phylum Pseudomonadota; class Gammaproteobacteria; order Pseudomonadales; family Pseudomonadaceae; genus Pseudomonas; species Pseudomonas sp. NPDC089996. Next base: position 56,717 of record NZ_JBIVGA010000019.1, read on the forward strand.
ACGAACAGGTAATCGGTGTCACCGCGCTCGGCTTCGCCACGGAAGCTCTTCTCGGCCCAGCCGACCCGATGGCCAAGGCGCTCTTCATTGGCCGGCAAGGTGGTCAGCCCGGTGGTACCGGTGCTGCGGGCCAATTCGATCAGCGCGGGTAAATCGCTGCTGCGTACAGGACGAACGATCATGCTATCTCCTTGTGCGGCGGCCAGTGCCTGCCACGAAACTCAATCTTCCGGCTTGCGCGCCGCGGCTCAGGCGGCGACCAGGCGCACGCTGGCACCTTCACCGACACCGAGGGCTTCGGCCGCCTGGCTGCTCAGGCTGACCGGTTTGCCCGGCACCCAGTCCAGTTCCAGCAGCACCGCGCGGTAGTCTTGCAATTGGCCGTTGCACACCAGGTACGGGCGCCCGCCTTTGACCGGGGCGTCGTCCACCTTCACCGGCACCACCCGGCTCTGAGCGATCGAGCGGATGCCCGAGGCGCGCGCATGCAGGGTCGGCCCACCGTCGAAGATGTCGATGTAGTGCTCGGTCTCGAAGCCTTCGCGCATGAGGATGTCGAAGGTGATCTGCGCGCGCGGGTGCACCTGGCCCATGGCCTCCTGGGCCGCATCGGGCAGCAGCGGCACGTAGATCGGGTAATGCGGCATCAGCTCGGCGAGGAAGGTACGGCTCTTCAGGCCGCAAAGGCGCTCGGCGTGGGCGTAGTTGAGGTCGAAGAAGTTACGGCCGATGGCATCCCAGAACGGCGATTCGCCCTGCTCGTCGCTGTAGCCGACGATTTCGGTCACCACCGAATCGGCGAAGCGCTCCGGGTGCGAGGCCATGAAAAGCAGGCGGCCACGGGAATTGAGTTCGGCCCAGCCGCTGTTCACCAGTTCCGGCAGCACATAGAAGCTGGTCAGCAGGCTGTTGCCGGTGAGGTCGTGGCACAGCGACAGGACATGGATCTTGTTGTGAATCTTCAGCTCGCGCGAGGCGTGCACGAAGGTCTCGTTGCGGAAGCTGTAGAACGGCTCGGAATAGCCGGCCGAGGCGACGATGGCCGAGCAGCCGGCGAGCTTGCCGGTGTCGCTGTCCTCGAGCACGAAGAAGTAGCTCTCTTCACCGTTGAAGCTGACTTCAGCGGCGAAGGAGGTTTCCGACGCGGCAATCTTGTCGCCCAGGCGGGCGGCATCGTCCGGCAGCGAGGTGACACCAACGGGGCTGTCGGCAGCCATGCGCTGCACTTCGTTCAGATCAGCCATTTGCGCGGGGCGCATCACCAGCATGGTGTCACTCCTTTGGAAAAACGGGCCATTCATGACGGCACGGAAAAACGGCGGGGGCAGCAGCACCCGCACTGGAATTCGGGCATCACCGGCCCGGTACCCCGAGGCACCCAGGCCGGTGACAGAACCGCAGGCCGATCAGCCCTTGGTCAGTTGCGCCACGGCGCGCTCGAAGCGGTCCAGGCCTTCGTCGATGTCGGCATCTTCGACCACCAGGCTCGGGGCGAAGCGGACCACGTCCGGGCCTGCCTGCAGCACCATCACGCCTTCTTTTTCAGCGGCGTTGAGCACGTCCTTGGCCTTGCCCTGCCAGGCTTCGGTCAGCACACAGCCGATCAGCAGGCCGACGCCACGCACCTGGCTGAACAGGCCGTACTGCTGGCCGATTTTCTCCAGGCGGGCTTTGAAGCGCTCGTGCTTGGCCTTGATGCCAGCCAGGGTCTGCGGGGTGTTGATGACGTCCAGTACGGCACAGGCAACGGCGCAGCCCAGCGGGTTGCCGCCGTAGGTGGTGCCGTGGGTGCCGACGGCCAGGTGCTTGGCGATGTCGGTGGTGGTCAGCATGGCACCGATCGGGAAACCACCGCCCAGGCTCTTGGCGCTGGTCAGGATGTCCGGCGTCACACCGTAATGCTGGTAGGCGTACAGCGAGCCGGTACGGCCGACGCCGGTCTGCACTTCGTCGAAGATCAGCAGGGCGTTGTGCTCGTCGCACAGCTTGCGAGCACCTTCCAGGTAGGCCTTGTCGGCCGGCACCACACCGCTTTCACCCTGGATCGGCTCGATCACCACGGCGCAGGTCTTGTCGGAAATCTGTGCCTTCAACGCTTCCAGGTCGTTGTAGGGCACATGGCTGATGCCGGTGATCTTCGGACCGAAGCCGTCGGAGTACTTCGGCTGGCCACCGACGCTGACGGTGAACAGTGTGCGACCGTGGAAGCTGTTCACGGTGGCGATGATTTCGTGCTTCTCAGGGCCGAAACGGTCGTGGGCGACGCGACGGGCCAGCTTGAAGGCGGCCTCGTTGGACTCGGCGCCGGAGTTGCAGAAGAACGCACGGTCGGCAAAGGTGGCGTCGACCAGCTTGTGCGCCAGGCGCAGGGCCGGCTCGTTGGTGAAGACATTGGAGACGTGCCAGAGGGTGTTGGCCTGTTCGGTCAGGGCCTTGACCAGTGCCGGATGGCAGTGACCCAGGGCGTTCACCGCGATGCCGCCGGCAAAGTCGATGAGCTCGCGGCCCGACTGGTCCCAGACGCGGGAACCCTCGCCTCGCACAGGAATGAAGGCCGCCGGAGAATAGTTGGGGACCATGACCTGGTCGAAATCGGCACGTTGCACCGGGGCTTGCTCAACGGACATCTGAGTCTCCTGAAGAGGAACGCTGGCCTGGAAATGGCGAGCGATGGGGGGATTGTAAGGACTGATCCGCGCCTGTCCTTGCGGCCAAGCGACAACTTGTTACAGCGCAAAACCCTGTTTTACCCAGGCTTTCGGCAATGCGACAAACACTGTCGCAATCGCGCAGTGTACGGGAGAGAGGGGGCTGGGTGAACGGGTGTTCACATTAAGAAGAAGGCAGCCTGTACCGGCCACTTCGCGGGCACGCCCGCTCCCACAGGATCGGTGCAGGGCTTGAAGCTTGTGCAATACCTGTGGGAGCGGGCACGCCCGCGAAAGGGCCGGAACAGGAGATAGTGAGATCAGCCCTTTTCGGCAGGCGCCGAGCTCAATTCGAACGGGCTGCTATTGCGTCGCTGGTTGCGATCTTCCCGCGGCGTCGCACCGAAGAAGTTACGGTAGGCACTGGAAAAATGCGGACCCGACGAAAACCCACAAGACAGCCCGATCTGAATGATCGACTTGCTGGTCTGCATCAGCATCTGCCGCGCCTTGTTCAGCCGCAGCTCCAGGTAATACTGGCTCGGCACGCGGTTCAGGTACTGCTTGAAGATCCGCTCCAGCTGCCGACGTGACACGCAGACATGCTGGGCAATCTCGTCAGTGGTCAGCGGCTCTTCGATGTTGGCCTCCATCAACAGCACCGCCTGGGTCAGCTTCGGATGGCTCGAGCCAAGGCGGTTCTGCAGCGGAATGCGCTGGCGCTCGCCACCCTCGCGAATGCGCTCGACCACCAGCTCCTCGGACACAGCCCCAGCCAGCTCAGCCCCGTGATCACGCGCCAGCACCGCCAACAGCAAGTCGGTTACAGCCATGCCACCACAGGCCGTCAGGCGATCACGGTCCCAGTCGAACAAGTGGCTGGTGGCGATCACCTTGGGAAAACGCTCGGCAAAGTCGTCCTGCCAGCGCCAGTGCACCGCCGCGCGGTAGCCATCGAGCAGGCCGAGCATGGCCAGCGGGTACACACCGGCCGACAGGCCACCGATCATGCAGCCACTGCGCGCCTGCTGCTTGAGCGCCGCCGACAGCGCCGACCCTACGGCTTGCGGCAGATCATCAGCCAGCAGGAACAGCTTGTGGCACCCTTCCAGGCGCCCGTTCCACGGCTCACCCGGCAGGCGCCAAGCGCCCTCCTCGGCAGGTTCTGCCTGGAGGAAGGCGATCTCGTAGACCACCTCCGGATGCACCCGCTGGGCCACCAGCAACACCTCTTCCGCCAGCGCCAGGGTCAAAGGCTTGGTGCTGGGCCAGATGAGAAAACCGATTCGCTGGGTGGTCATAGGGTACGGTCCGAAACCTGGGTTCGTTCGAGTCTGTGGCGCCGGGTCAGGCTGCGCTCGCTGCGCAGCATGCCCTATTCTGGTGCAAAGGTGCAGCCTTTTACTTCAAGCTGCCAGAGAGGAACTGCTTGAGCCGCTCCGATTGCGGGTTGGCCAGCACTTCACGCGGGCAACCGGTTTCTTCGACCAGGCCTTTGTGCAGGAACACCAGCTGGTTCGACACTTCGCGGGCAAAGCCCATTTCGTGGGTCACCACCACCATGGTGCGGCCTTCCTGGGCCAGCGCCTGCATGACCTTGAGCACGTCACCGACCAGTTCGGGGTCGAGCGCCGAGGTCGGCTCGTCGAACAGCATGACCTCCGGCTCCATGGCCAAGGCCCGGGCAATGGCCACACGCTGCTGCTCGCCGCCGGACATGTGCCCGGGGAAGGCATCCTTGCGGTGCGCCACACCCACCTTGGCCAGGTAATGCTCGGCCTTTTCCAGGGCTTCCTTCTTGTTCACCCCGAGCACGTGCACCGGTGCCTCGATGATGTTTTCCAGCGCGGTCATGTGCGACCACAGGTTGAAATGCTGGAACACCATCGACAGGCGCGAGCGCATGCGCTGCAGCTGACGCGGGTCGGTGGCCTTGAGCGCGCCGTCCTTGCCGGGCACCAGCTTGAGTTCCTCGTTGTTGAGCAGGATCTTCCCTGCATGCGGCTGCTCGAGCAAGTTGATGCAGCGAAGGAAGGTCGACTTGCCCGAACCGCTGGAGCCGATGATGCTGATCACATCGCCTGCCTTGGCCGCCAGGGACACGCCCTTGAGCACTTCATGGCTGCCGTAGCGCTTGTGCAGGTCTTGGACTTCGAGTTTGTACATGCTGTCGGTTCTCACAGAGCGTTCAGTGCTTGCGCGGCGCCAGGTAGCCGAGCCAGCGGCGTTCGGCCATCTTGAACAGGCGCACGAGGATGAAGGTCAGGCACAGGTAGAGCACGCCCGCCGTGATGTAGGCCTCGAAAGGCAGGTAGTACTGGGCATTGACCGTGCGCGCCGCGCCAGTGATGTCGATCAGGGTGACGATCGACGCCAGGCTGGTGGTCTGCAGCATCATGATCACTTCGTTGCTGTACTGCGGCAGCGCCCGGCGCAGGGCCGACGGCAGCAGGATGCGGCGGTACATCTTCATGCGCGACATACCCATGGCCTTGGCCGCCTCGATCTCGCCATGGGGCGTGGCCTTGAGGCTGCCGGCGATGATTTCTGCGGTGTAGGCACTGGTGTTGACCGCGAAGGCCAGGCAGGCACAGAAGGTTGCGCTCGACAGCCACGGCCAGAAGATGCTCTCGCGCACCGCCTCGAACTGGGCCAGGCCATAGTAGATAAGGAACAGTTGCACCAGCATCGGCGTGCCACGGATCACATAGGTGTACAGCCAGGCACTGATGTTCACCAGCGGCTGCTTGGACACGCGCATCAGCCCCAGCGGAATGGCCGCCAGCAGGCCGAACAGCAGCGACAGCGCCAGCAGCTTGAGGGTGGTCAGCAGGCCGCCAAGGTACAGCGGCATGGCTTCCCAGACGACGTTGTAGTCGAAGATCATAGTTCAGCCACCTTGACGCCTACCGAGTAGCGGCGCTCGAGAAACTTCAGCGCCAGCAGCGAAATACTGGTGATCACCAGGTACAGCGCAGCCACGGCCAGGAAGAAGGTGAAAGGTTCGCGGGTGGCGTCGGCCGCCTGCTTGGCCTTGAACATCATGTCCTGCAGGCCGACCACCGAAATCAGCGCCGTGGCCTTGGTCAGCACCAGCCAGTTGTTGGTGAAGCCCGGAATGGCCAGGCGGATCATCTGCGGCACCTGGATGCGGAAGAACACCTGGCGCGCGCTCATGCCATAGGCCACGCCAGCTTCGGCCTGGCCCTTGGGGATACCGAGGAACGCACCACGGAAGGTTTCCGACAGGTACGCGCCAAAAATGAAGCCCAGCGTGCCGATACCGGCCACCAGCGGGTTCAGGTCGATGTAATCGTCGTAGCCGAGCAGCGGCGCCACCCGGTTGATGATGTCCTGGCCGCCGTAGAAGATCAGCAGGATCAGGACCAGGTCGGGGATGCCACGGATCACCGTGGAGTACAGATCCCCCAGCCAGGCCAGCCAGCGCACCGGCGACAAACGCAGTGCCACGCCGATCAGGCCGAGGACGATGGCCAGGGCCATCGACGACAGGGCGAGCTGCAGCGTCAGCCACGCCCCGTCGAGGATGACTGCCCCATAGCCTTTCAACATGATTCGGATTCCTCAGGGCTTGGGAATGAAAAATGGTGCAAACCTCAGAGCCTCTGCTGTTTGCACCATTGCACAGGTCAGACGCGATGTCTTAGTTCGATTCTGGACCGTAGATGTCGAAGTTGAAGTACTTCTTCTCGATTTCTTTGTACTTGCCATTGGCACGGATCGCGTCGATGGCCTTGTTGATGCGCTCGCGGTTGGCGTCGTCGCCCTTGCGCACGGCGATGCCGACGCCGTCACCGAAGTACTTCACGTCGGTGAACGAAGGGCCGACGAAGGCGTAGCCCTTGCCGGCGTCGGTTTTCAGGAAGCCGTCTTCGAGCAGGGTGGCGTCGGCCACGGTACCGTCCAGACGGCCGGCGGCGACGTCCAGGTAGATTTCGTTCTGGGTGCCGTAAGGCACGACAGTGGCACCCTTCGGAGCCAGCACTTCCTTGGCGAAGCGGTCGTGGATCGAGCCGCGTTGCACGCCGATCTTCTTGCCCTTCAGCTCGTCGAGGCTGTCGCTGACAGCGGTGCCGTCCTTCATGACCAGGCGCGCCGGGGTCAGGTAGTAGCGCTTGGTGAAGTCGACCGACTTCTTGCGGTCTTCGGTGATCGACATGGACGACAGGATGGCGTCGATCTTGCGCACCTTCAGCGCGGGGATCAGGCCATCGAACTCTTGCTCGACCCAGGTGCACTTGGCCTTCATCTCTTCACACAGGGCATTGCCGATGTCGTAGTCGAAACCGGCGATGCTGCCGTCCGGCTGCTTGAAGGCGAAGGGTGGATAGGCGGCTTCGATACCGATCTTCAACGGTTTTTCATCGGCCTGCGATACCAGGGAAAACACGGAAAGCGCCAGGGCGCCAAGCAGTGCGAGCTTCTTCATCAGGTAACTCCATCGGTACGGGGCAATACTAGGCAGGGGTAACAGCTGCCCGATATGCGAATGGGTACAACGCGAGCCGCGCAGGTTTCGACCAAGGTCGCAGACCACGAGCGAGTGAGTGGCATTTTAACGACAGCCCGGTAGTCGATATTTCTTCAAAGCGACAACTACTTACAGAAGCGCTTGAAATCGCGGCGGGCGATGTTGACAGCTTTTGCAAATCATGCAAGAGCTCGAGAGAAATAACCTTTAGGCCAAGCAATTACCGGGCCTATTATTGGCAAACCCTTGCGATACGGCAAGGGCAGCGTTTCACCTTGCTGAAATTGCCCACGCAGCCGCACCGAAACGGCACAAAATGTTCCCGCGGGCCCCGATCTTGTGCGAAATCGGTGACAGAAGAGTTACCGATGAATGTCGGGTAACAGTAAAGCAAAAACCCCGCCGGTTGCCCGGGCGGGGTTCGTTGTGGGTGATCAAGCCACCTTGAGGTCAGGCCGAGGCCAGGCTCATCGCCTTGTGAGTATCGATCAGGTGTTGCACCACGCCCGGGTCGGCCAAGGTCGAGATATCACCCAAGGCATCGTACTCGGCGGTGGCGATCTTGCGCAGGATGCGCCGCATGATCTTGCCCGAACGGGTTTTCGGCAGCCCTGGCGCCCACTGGATCACATCCGGCGAGGCAATCGGGCCGATCTCCTTGCGCACCCAGTTCTTCAGTTCCAGGCGCAGTTGTTCGTTCGGCTCGATACCGGCGTTGAGGGTGACATAGACATAGATGCCCTGCCCCTTGATGTCGTGCGGCACGCCGACCACCGCCGCCTCGGCAACCTTGGCGTGGGCGACCATGGCACTCTCGATCTCGGCAGTGCCCATGCGGTGGCCAGAGACGTTGAGCACGTCGTCCACGCGGCCAGTGATCCAGTAGTAGCCATCCTCGTCACGACGGGCACCGTCGCCGGTGAAGTACATGCCACGGAAGGTCTTGAAGTAGGTGTCGACGAAGCGGTCGTGGTCGCCGTACAGCGAACGCGACTGGCCCGGCCAGGAATCGAGGATCACCAGGTTGCCTTCGGCAGCCCCTTCGATCAGGTTGCCCAGGTTGTCCACCAGCGCCGGCACCACGCCAAAGAACGGGCGGGTCGCCGAACCCGGCTTCAGGCCGGTGGCGCCTGGCAGCGGGCTGATCAGGATGCCGCCGGTTTCGGTCTGCCACCAGGTGTCGACGATCGGGCAACGCTCCTTGCCCACGGTCTTGTAGTACCAGTTCCAGGCTTCCGGGTTGATCGGCTCGCCGACCGAGCCCAGCAGACGCAGGCTGGAGCCGTCGGCTCCGGCAACGGCAGCCTGCCCTTCGGCCATCATGGCGCGGATGGCGGTCGGTGCGGTGTAGAGGATATTGACCTTGTGCTTGTCGACGATCTTCGACACGCGGGTGATGTCCGGGTAGTTCGGCACGCCCTCGAACAGCAGCGTGGTCGCGCCGTTGGCCAGCGGGCCGTAGACGATGTAGCTGTGGCCGGTGACCCAGCCGACATCGGCGGTGCACCAGTAGACCTCGCCCGGGCGGTAGTCGAACACGCGCTCGTGGGTCAGTGCGGCATACACCAGGTAACCACCGGTGGTGTGCAGCACACCCTTCGGCTTGCCGGTAGAGCCGGAGGTATAAAGAATGAACAGCGGTTCCTCGGCGCCCATTTCTTTTGGCGCGCAGTGGCTGGAGGCCACCTTCATCAGGTCTTCGTACCAGATGTCGCGGTGCTGGTGCCATGCGATGTCGCCACCGGTGCGCTTGCACACGATGATCTTCTGCACGCTGTTGGTTTCCGGGTTGGTCAGCGCCAGATCGACGTTGGCCTTGAGCGGGGTACGGCGGCCGCCACGCAGGCCTTCGTCGGCCGTGATCACCACCTTGGACTTGCAGTCGATGATGCGCCCGGCCAGGGCTTCCGGCGAGAAGCCACCGAACACGACCGAGTGGATCGCACCGATGCGGGCGCACGCCAGCATGGCCACCACGGCCTCGGGGATCATCGGCATGTAGATGGTCACCACATCGCCACGGTGCACGTCCTGGCCACGCAGGGCGTTGGCGAACTTGCAGACCTGCTCGTGCAGTTCGCGGTAGGTGATGTTGCGGTGCTCGGAAGGGTCGTCGCCTTCCCAGATGATTGCCAGTTGGTCACCGCGCTCTTCGAGGTGGCGGTCCAGGCAGTTGGAGGAAACGTTCAGAGTGCCGTCGGCAAACCACTTGATATCGACATGGTGGTCGTCGAACGAAGTCTGCTTGACCTTGGTGAAGGGCTTGATCCAGTCCAGACGCTGGGCCTGCTCGCGCCAGAAGCCGTCCGGGTTGATCACCGATTGCTGGTACATGGCCTTGTAGGTGGCCTCGTCGGTCAGGGTAGTGGCCGCAACCTCGGGACGAACGGGATACAGTGGAGCCGCACTCATCTGTGTTACCTCGGTGTAATAGTTGTTTTTGTATGGAATCGTTTGTAACTGTAACAGAGCGGGAAAAACCATACGACGATGGTAGTAGCGCGGCCGAAAAATCTTCCCGTGAACGGTGCGCAAGGCTCTAGCCCGCAGCCACTGGCCCACCCAGGGGAAAATGCGACAAGTCCTGACAGGGGATTGTTACAGAATATGGAAAAAGGCAAAAAAACTTTATCAAAACGCCATCTGTTTCCGTTAGTTGCTCAGGCATAAGATTCACCTCGCCAGCAACGGCAAGGCGATTAACTACTGGAAACAGCCCCCACGAAGGCAATCGGTTAATCCCCCTCTAATACTGATAGTTGAACTTTGGCAGTACTCGCGGCGCCACAAGTGCCGCGTGCCCCCTCACGACCTTAGACAGGTAAAATGAAAATGAAAGCTTTACTGGTATTGGTACTTGGCAGTCTTTGCGGCGCGGCGATGGCCGGCGAAGCAAACAATGTCGAGCAGATTCCGGTTGAACAGTACAGTTACTCGCAGCACCTGGACATTGCCCGCGTCATCTCCATGAGCGAAGTGCCCAATGTCTGCGAAGTCGTGCCCGCCCGCATGACCTACGAGGACTCCAAGGGCCAGAAGCACATTCTCGAATACCGCGTGATGGGGAACGGCTGCTCCAACGGCTAAGCCTTGAGATTGGGGGCCCCAACGGGGCCCTTCGCGGGCTCGCCCGCTCCCACAGGTGCTGCACAGTTTTGGAATGCTGCACAGTACCTGTGGGAGCGGGCAAGCCCGCGAAGAATATTGCACAAGATTAACAGGCTATTAACGATCGGTTTTAATCTGCTGACTTGCCCAATGAATAATCCCGCAACTTGTTGGCAATCGTGGTGTGTGAAACTCCCAATCTCTTCCCTAAAGCCCGGCTACTTGGAAACTCACTCATCAGACTTTCCAGCACCGCCTTTTCAAAGCGTCCGACAATCTGCGAAAGATCCCCGTCCAGCGAAAACTCGCCCAAGGGTTGGCGCACGCCATAATCCGGCAGGCGGATGTGCTCGCCCTTTACCACCCCGCCTTCGCATAACGAAACCGCCTGGAACAGTACGTTTTCCAGCTGCCGTACATTACCCGGCCAATGGTACTGGCTGAGCTTGTCCATGGCAGCGGGTGCCAGGCGCGGCATGGCGCAACCGATCTGCCGGCTGGCTTGATCGAGGAAATGCTGCACCAGGCCCTCCAGGCCGTCCATGCACTCGCGCAGCGGTGGAATGTGCAACGACAGCACATTGAGCCGGTGATAAAGATCCTGGCGGAACTCGCCACGGGCGCACAGCTCGGACAGGTCAACCTGGGTGGCGCAGATTACCCGCACATCCAGGTACACCTCTTCGTCGCTGCCGACACGGCGGAAGCAGCCATCCTGCAGGAAACGCAGCAGCTTGACCTGCAGGCGCGGGCTCATCTCCCCCACCCCATCCAGGAACAAGGTACCGCCGGCGGTCAACTCCAGCAGCCCCAGCTTGCCCTCGGCACGCGCCCCCTCGAAAGCTCCGGGGCCATAGCCGAACAATTCGGTTTCAGCCATCGACTCTGGCAGGCCGGCACAGTTGAGCGCCATCAATGGCGACTGGCCGCGCGGGCTGGCCAGGTGGCAGGCGCGGGCCAGCAGCTCCTTGCCGGTGCCAGTCTCGCCTTCGATCAGCAATGGCGCGTCCAGCGGCGCCATGCGTCGCGCCTCGCGCACCACTGCGGCCATCACCCGCGAACTCTGGAAAATACTGTCGAAACCGCGCAACTCCTGCTTGCGCACGTTATAGATTCGTTCACCGATGCGGTCGGCGCGGTGCAGGGTCAGCACGGCACCCGCCAGAGCCTCGCTGTCATCATGCTCGGACTGCAGCGGGGCGATATCGGCCAGGAAAACGTCGCCCTTGACCTTGATGCGCAGGCCGTTGATGCGCGACTTATTGGCACGTACCAGCTCCGGCAGGTCGAAATCCTCGACATAGCGTGCCAGCGGCATGCCCGGCACCTCGTCCACCCTCACCCCTAGCAACTGCGCCGCCGTGCGGTTGGCGGCGACGATGCTGCCGCCCATGTCGATCGACAACACCGGGAAATCCAGCGCGCCAAGCAATGCATTGAGCTCCATGTGGCGGCGCTCGCTGGGCATCAGGCCGACGCGCTTGACCCCGAATACGCCGGCGATCGATTCGAACTTGGGCCGCAACGCCTGGAACTGCAAGTTGATCAGGTTCGGGCAGTGCAGGTAGATGGCGTTGCCATGATCTCCCCCCACCTCGCCCCGCAGTACGTTGATGCCGTACTCCACCAACAGGTTGAGGATGTCGCGAAGGATGCCTATGCGGTTCTGGCAGTGCACTTTGATACGCATGGATGCTCTCGAAGCGGCGAAGTTTTTCAACCTCGCACAGAAAAGTCGTAAAGATAAGCTGACAAAAATACGGTAAAGGGCAGCTTGATGACCCGGATTTTCCGGCACATGAGGCATTTTGTAAACTTATCGTTACGACAGAGGGAGCAAAGAGCACCTGCAGGCCAGGCCACCCCCCGTGCAAATCATCGGGTGAAGGGATATTCCTGATTCATGTCGTGGACATAACAAGAAAGCCCTCACCCAGGAGAGCCACATGAAACAGACGCAATACGTGGCACGCGAGCCCGATGCGCACGGTTTTATCGATTACTCGCAGCAAGAGCATGCGGTATGGAACACCCTGATCACCCGCCAGCTGAAAGTGATCGAAGGCCGCGCATGCCAGGAATACCTGGACGGCATCGACCAGCTCAAGCTGCCCCATGAGCGCATTCCGCAACTGGGCGAAGTCAACAAGGTGCTGGGCGCCACCACCGGCTGGCAGGTTGCCCGCGTGCCGGCGCTGATCCCCTTCCAGACCTTTTTCGAGCTGCTGGCCAGCAAACGCTTCCCGGTCGCCACCTTCATCCGCACGCCGGAAGAACTGGACTACCTGCAGGAGCCGGACATTTTCCACGAAATCTTCGGGCACTGCCCGCTGCTGACCAACCCGTTCTTCGCCGAGTTCACCCACACCTACGGCAAGCTCGGCCTGGCCGCGAGCAAGGAACAACGCGTGTACCTGGCGCGCCTGTACTGGATGACCATCGAATTCGGCCTGATGGAAACCGCGCAGGGTCGCAAGATTTATGGCGGCGGCATTCTCTCTTCGCCAAAAGAGACCGTCTACAGTCTTTCTGACGAACCTGAGCACCAGTCCTTCGACCCGATCGAGTGCATGCGCACGCCGTACCGTATCGACATCCTGCAGCCGTTGTATTTCGTACTGCCGAACATGAAGCGGCTGTTCGACCTGGCTCATGAAGACATCATGGCCATGGTCCGGCAAGCCATGCAGCTGGGGCTGCATGCACCGAAATTTCCACCCAAGGTCGCCGCCTGAGCACCTTGCCGATAACAACTCGAAGCGGAAGACACACCCATGAATGCCTTGAACCAAGCCCACTGCGAAGCGTGCCGCGCTGACGCACCCAAGGTCACCGACGAGGAACTGGCGGAACTGATCCGCGAGATCCCGGACTGGAACATCGAAGTGCGCGACGGCCACATGGAACTGGAGCGCGTGTTCCTGTTCAAGAACTTCAAGCATGCCCTGGCCTTCACCAATGCCGTGGGCGAGATCGCCGAGGCCGAAGGCCATCACCCCGGCCTGCTGACCGAATGGGGCAAGGTTACCGTGACCTGGTGGAGCCACTCGATCAAGGGCCTGCACCGCAACGACTTCATCATGTGCGCGCGCACCGACAAGGTGGCCGAAACCGCCGAAGGCCGTAAGTAAACACCACGCACAGGGCCATAAAGGCCCTGTTTTTTTACCGGCGATTGTCCGGTATCCGCCCGCAAAACCGACAAGCGACCGGGAAAAGTTACAAACTGTCATCCAGACTTGTGTATCCTGCCCCAGCTTAACGAAGCTCCGAACGCGCCTGGCGCAGACTTTTCACTCACACTTGCGAGGAACGACGAGATGCATGAAATCCCGAATCTTCCCTTCCCAAGCCTGAACCCAGAAGAGCCAACCGTTACCGTCCACGCCGAACCGACGCCTGCCGTCGACCAGGATGGTGACGATCAATCCAGCGCTGACCAGGAATAAACCGCGCACCCCTGCGACTGTGTGAAAACGGCTGACCTGCGGGCCACCGCCGTCATCACGTTTTCACACCGTCATGAACCTCTGCCACGAAGACCCCCATGCCTGACTCACCGCGCCCTCTTGCGGTCACCCTGCAAGTCGTTTCCATCGTCCTGTTCACCTTCATCGGCTACCTGAACATCGGTATTCCCCTCGCCGTATTGCCCGGCTACGTGCATAACGACCTCGGCTTCAGCGCCGTGATCGCGGGCCTGGTAATCAGCGTGCAGTACCTCGCCACCCTGCTCAGCCGCCCTACTGCCAGCCGCATCATCGATAACCACGGCAGCAAGAAAGCGGTCATGATCGGCCTCGCCGGTTGCGGCCTGAGCGGCGTATTCATGCTCGCCTGCGCCTTCCTCACCGAACTGCCCTGGGTCAGCCTGGCGTGCTTGCTGGTCGGCCGCCTGGTGCTGGGCAGCGCGGAAAGCCTGGTGGGTTCCGGCTCGATCGGCTGGGGCATCGGCCGGGTCGGTGCCGAGCACACGGCCAAGGTCATTTCCTGGAACGGCATCGCCAGCTATGGCGCGCTGGCCATCGGTGCGCCATTGGGCGTGCTGATGGTCAAGAGCCTGGGGTTGTGGAGCATGGGGGCAAGCATCCTCCTGCTGTGCGGCCTCGGCCTGCTGTTGGCCTGGCCGAAACGCGCAGCGCCTGTGGTCAGCGGCAAGCGCCTGCCATTCATGCAGGTGCTGGGCAAGGTATTCCCGCATGGCTCAGGGCTGGCCTTGGGTTCGATCGGTTTCGGCACCATCGCCACCTTCATCACCCTTTACTACGCGAGCCGCGGCTGGGCCGATGCGGCGCTGACCTTGAGCCTGTTCGGCGCCAGCTTCATCTGCGCGCGGCTGTTGTTCGGCAACCTGATCAACCGAATCGGCGGGTTCAGGGTGGCAATCGTCTGCCTGTCGGTGGAAACACTGGGGCTGCTGATGCTCTGGCTGGCACCGAATGCCGAGCTGGCGTTGGCGGGGGCTGCGTTGAGCGGGTTCGGTTTCTCGCTGGTGTTCCCGGCACTGGGCGTGGAGGCGGTGAACCAAGTGTCAGCGGCCAACCGCGGGGCGGCGGTGGGGGCGTACTCGCTGTTCATCGATCTGTCGCTGGGGATTACCGGGCCGCTGGTGGGTGCGGTGGCATCGGGGTTCGGGTTTGCTTCGATGTTTCTGTTTGCGGCGGCGGCGGCTTGCTGTGGGCTGGTGTTGAGCCTGTATCTGTATCGCCAGGCTCGACTGAGCCGAGACTGTTGAAAGCTGGGGGCGCTTTGCGCCCCTTTCGCGACGCAAGGCCGCTCCCACAGAAACCGCGTCGCTACGGCATGTAACGCAATCCTGTGGCAGCGGCCTTGCGTCGCGAAAGGGCTGCAAAGCAGCCCCCAGTGCCCTGAAGGTCAGCGCTGGGCGTACTGCAACACCACTTCCAGCGGGTGGCGCATCTGCCGCTCGGTCATGCGCTTGACCTGGCTGCGGCACGAGTAGCCAGTCGCCAATGCCTCGCCTTCCTTGTCCAGCTTGGTCGCCCACGACTGCTCGAAGATGGTCCGCGAAGTCTCCTGGTTACGCGCCTCGTGCCCGTAGGTGCCGGACATGCCACAGCAGCCCGTCGCCTCGGTAACCAGCTTCAGCCCCAGCCGCGCGAACACCTGCTCCCACTGCCGGGTGCTTGCAGGCACGTTGGTCTTCTCGGTGCAGTGCGCCATCAGACGGAAGTTGCCCGGCCCGGCAGGCGCCTGCTCCGGCAGCACATCCATCAGCCATTCCTGCGGCAACAGCACGTTCGGGCAGCCTTCCAGGCCCGGCACCTTCTGGTATTCCTGGCGGTAGACCAAGGTCATGGCCGGGTCCAGACCTACCAGCGGCACGCCGCAGTCTGCCAGGGCCTTGAGCTGGGTGGCGTTGCGGATCGCCGCCTTGGCGAAGGCGCCGAGGAAGCCCTGCACATGCAGCGGCTTGCCGTTGGCGCTGTAGGGCGCCAGGAACACCCGATGACCCAGGCGATGGGCCAGTTCGATGAACGCGGCCAGCAATGGCGTTTCGAAGTAGCGGGTGAAGGCATCCTGAACCAGCACGATGCTGCGCTCGCGCTGGGCCGGGGTCAGCTCACGCAGGGCCGGCACACTGGCCACGCCGACGCGGCAGCGGGTCAGGGTCGACTGGAAGTTGAAGCGACTGATCAGCGGGCTATCGACCATCCCGACCTTGTCCGCCAGCAGCTTGCCGACCCATTTGGAGCCCATCACCGCGTTGTACAGCCCCGGCGCATGGGCCAGGTACGGGATGGTGAACTCCAGCGAGCCGATCAGGTAGTCACGCAGCGGGCGCTGGTAGCGGCCGTGGTACAGCTCAAGGAAGCGCGAACGGAAGTCCGGCACGTTGACCTTGATCGGGCACTGCCCGGCGCACGACTTGCACGCCAGGCAGCCGGCCATGGCGTCGTACACCTCATGGGAAAAGTCTTCCTGTCCCTGGTTGCGTGCACGGTTGTTGCGCAGCCGCGCCGGCAGGCCCTTGAGCCACGACACCTTGTTGCGTGCGGCTGCCAGTACATCGATGTTGGCCTCGCCCTGCAGGCGCAGCCATTCGCGCATCAGCGACGCACGGCCCTTGGGCGAATGCTGGCGTTCGCGGGTGGCCTTCCACGACGGGCACATGGCGTCGTTGGGGTCGTAGTTATAGCAGGCACCGTTGCCGTTGCAGTGCACGGCACTAGGGAAATCCTGCCAGACACGCTCGTCGATGGTGCGGTCGAGGTCGCCACGCAGGGTCACGCCATCCACCGGGGTCAAGCCTTCGACGCTGTCCGGCGGCGTGCAGATCTTGCCCGGGTTCAGCTGGTTGTGCGGGTCGAACGCGCCCTTCAGGCGCTGCAGCGCCGGGTACAGTTCACCGAAGTACTCCGGCACGTATTCCGAACGCAGGCCCTTGCCGTGCTCGCCCCACAGCAGGCCGCCGTAGCTTTTGGTCAGCGCCGCCACCGCATCGGAAATCGGCTTGACCAGCGCCGCCTGGGCCGGGTCTTTCATATCCAGTGCCGGGCGCACGTGCAGCACGCCGGCGTCGACGTGACCGAACATGCCGTAGGCCAGTCCGTAGCCGTCGAGCAGCGCGCGGAAGTCGGCGATATAGTCGGCCAGTTGCTCGGGCGGCACGGCAGTGTCTTCGACGAACGGCTGCGGGCGCACTTCGCCCTCGACGTTGCCGAGCAGGCCTACCGAGCGCTTGCGCATGACATAGACCCGGGTAACGGCCTCGGCGCCTTCGGCCAGGGTGTGCCCCAGGCGCTCGACACTGGTGTCGGCCTGCAAGTGCTCGACAAAGGCCTGCACCCGAGCGTTGACCTCGGCGGGCTCGTCGCCGCAGAACTCCACCAGGTTGATGCCCAGGGTCGGGCGCTCGGGGTCGGCCGGGAAGTATTCGGCAACGCTGTGCCAGACGATGTCCTTCATCGCCAGCATCAGCACCTTGGAGTCCACCGTCTCGATCGACAGCGGCTTGAGCGCCATCAGTGCGTTGGCGTCACGCAGGGCGTCCATGAAGCTGGTGTAGCGCACGTTGACCAGCACGGCGTACTTGGGGATCGGCAGCACATTGAGCTTGGCTTCGACCACGTAGCCCAGCGAGCCCTCGGCACCGCACAGCACGCTGTTGAGGTTGAAGCGGCCCTGTTCGTCGCGCAGGTGCGCCAGGTCGTAACCGGTGAGGCAGCGGTTGAGCTTGGGGAATGTGCTTTCGATCAGTTCGGCCTGGGTTTCCTGGATCTCCCGGGCCATGCGGTATACCTCGCCGGCCCGGCCAGGGGCGGCGCAGGCCTGCTCCAAGGTGGCATCGTCGATCGGCAGGCTATGCAGACGCTCGCCGCCGAGCAGCACGCTGTGCAGTTCGAGCACGTGGTCGCGAGTCTTGCCGTAGGTGCAGCTGCCCTGGCCGCTGGCGTCGGTGTTGATCATACCGCCGACGGTGGCGCGGTTGGAGGTGGACAGCTCAGGGGCGAAGAACAGCCCGTGCGGCTTGAGCGCGGCGTTGAGCTGGTCCTTGACGGTACCGGCCTGGACCCACACCCAGCGCTCCTCGACGTTGATTTCGAGGATCTTGTTCATGTGCCGAGAAAGGTCCACGACAATGCCGTCGGTCAGCGACTGGCCATTGGTGCCGGTACCGCCACCGCGTGGGGTCAGCTTGACCGCCTTGAAACGCGGCTCGCCCATCAGCGTGGCAACGCGTGCCACGTCGTCGGCATCCAACGGGAACACCGCCGCCTGGGGCAGGCGCTGGTAGATCGAGTTGTCGGTGGCCAGCACGGTACGGGTACCGTAGTCGGCACTGATCTGGCCACGAAAGCCACTGTTGCGCAGGGCTTCGAGGAATTCGGGGTAGTTGGCGCCTGGCGCAAGGGTCGACAGCTGGGCGATCATCGAAGGATGGCCTCTTGATATGGGCTAATTCACGGAAATCCTGTCGCTCCGGCATGCATCGCTTCATGCAGGGATGACGTGTAGGCCAATGTTCCTGTAGTTTCGCCTCAGGGGCAAACGGATAATCCTGCCGCTATCGATGACTTTTATGAATGAATTACCGCCACCTGACACCGTCCATGTCGCTGCTCCTGGCATTCGAGGCCGCCGCCCGGCATGAAAGCTACACTCGCGCCGCCGCCGAACTGTCGCTGACCCAGAGCGCGGTCAGCCGCCAGGTACAGGCGCTGGAACAGCAACTGGGCCTGACCCTGTTCCGCCGCGAGGGCCGCCAGGTGCAGCTGACCGACGTTGGCCGGCTGTACCAGCGCGAGCTGAGCGAAGCACTGGGGCGTATCCGCAGCGCCACCTTGCAGGCGCTGGCCTACCAGTCCGGGGTCGGCACCCTGCGTCTGGCCACCCTGCCCACGTTTGGTTCGAAGTGGCTGCTGCCGCGTCTGCATGCGTTCTACGGCGCCCACCCGGGCATGCTGGTGCATATTCATTCACGTATCGAAGCGATCAACTTCGACACCAGCGAGATCGACGCCGCCATCGGCGTGGCCAGCCACGACCTGCCGGGCCTGATCTGTCACCGGCTGCATGCCGAAGAGCTGGTGGTGATCCTGCCGCCAGAGGCCGGTGGCGATGCCCAAGGCTGGGACCCGGCGCGGATCAGTGAGGAGGTATTGCTGAACGTGGCCAACAACCCCCATGCCTGGGGTGAGTGGTTTTCGCACCACAACCTGCCGCACCGGTCGATGCGCCTGGGGCCGAGCTTCGAACTGACCTCGCACTTGATTCAGGCGGTGCGGGCCGGGATCGGCATCGGCCTGGTGCCGAGGATTCTGGTGGAGGAAGAATTGGCCAAGGGTGAGCTGTTCAGCCCGGGGGCGGCATTTGCCAGCCAGCGCAGTTATTACCTGATCTATCCGCCGCGCAATGAGGCCTTGCCTTCCTTGAGGGCGTTTCGTAGCTGGTTGCTGGAACAGATCTGAAACCTGTGCCGGGCTCTTCGCGGGCACGCCCGCTCCCACAGGATCACCACAGTCCTGAGGCTTGTGGAGTCCCTGTGGGAGCGGGCGAGCCCGCGAAGAGGCCGGAACAGGCAGCAAAAAACCCGATGCCAGTCACCTGACATCGGGTTTCTTCAAGCAGCCAGGTTTACTTGGCCAATGTACCAGCAGCGCCATTGGCCTGCGGCCGGCGCTTGCCCTTGAGCAGGTAGGCCACCAACATCGCCGCCAGCCATACCGGGATCGCGTACACCGACACCTGGATGCCCGGAATCATCAGCATGATGCCCAGGATCAGCACCACGAAGGCCAGCACCAGGTAGTTGCCATACGGGTACCACAGGGCCTTGAACAGCGGCGTCTGGCCGGTGCGGTCGAGGTGCTGACGGAACTTGAGGTGCGAGTAGCTGATCATCGCCCAGTTGATTACCAGGGTCGCAACCACCAGCGACATCAGCAGCTCCAGCGCATTCTGCGGCATCAGGTAGTTGAGCAGCACCGCGATCAGGGTCACTGCCGCCGACACCAGGATCGAGCGCACCGGCACGCCACGCTTGTCCACCTTGGCCAGCGAGGCCGGGGCGTCACCCTGCTCGGCCATGCCCAGCAGCATGCGCGCGTTGCAGTAGGTGCCGCTGTTGTACACCGACAGCGCCGCGGTCAGGACCACGAAATTCAGCAGGTTGGCCGCCACGTCGCTGCCCAGCAGCGAGAACACCTGAACGAACGGGCTGCTGCCGTAGCTGCCGCCGGACGCGTCGATGCTGGCGACCAGGTTGTCCCACGGGGTCAGCGACAGCAGCACGACCAGGGCACCGACATAGAAGATCAGGATGCGGTAGATGACCTGGTTGATCGCCTTCGGAATCACGGTCTTCGGCTTGTCGGCCTCGGCAGCGGTGAAACCGAGCATTTCCAGGCCACCGAACGAGAACATGATGAACGCCAGGGCCATGACCAGGCCGCTGACACCATGCGGGAAGAAGCCGCCATGGCTCCACAGGTTGCTCACCGAAGCATCAGGGCCGCCGTTGCCGCTGGTCAGCAGGTAGGCGCCCAGGCCGATCATGCTGACGATAGCTACTACTTTGATGATGGCGAACCAGAACTCGGCCTCGCCGAAGAACTTCACGTTCATCAGGTTGATGGCGTTGATCAGTACGAAGAACGCTGCCGCCGTGACCCAGGTCGGGATCTCCGGCCACCAGTAATGCACGTACTTGCCCACCGCCGACAGTTCCGACATGCCCACCAGGATGTACAGCACCCAGCAGTTCCAGCCCGACAGGAAGCCGGCAAAGCCACCCCAGTAGGTGTGCGCAAAGTGGCTGAACGAACCGGCCACCGGCTCTTCGACGATCATCTCGCCGAGCTGGCGCATGATCATGAAGGCGATGAAGCCGCAGATGGCATAGCCGAGGATCATCGACGGGCCGGCGGATTTCATCACGCCTGCCGAGCCAAGGAACAGGCCGGTACCAATCGCGCCGCCGAGGGCGATCAACTGGATATGGCGGTTCTTCAGGCCCCGCTTGAGCTCGCCTGAATGCATGTTTTGTCCACTCATGAACGAAGTCACCTGCATTGTTTTTATCTGTGACGGAATCGGACCCACCGCGCTCGTGGCGCAGCGGAATGGGCAAGGTGGTTACCTTGGGTTTCCTGCCAACGGATACCGCCGGGGCGGATCAGCCAGATGTTGGCAAGAGTGCGCGGTACGCAAGAGGGTCACAGGTAAAACGCGGCGCACTGTATACCCCTGCAAACGCGCAGGCGTCAACGCGTTGCATCGTTTCCTCGGGAAAAAACGCAGCGATCCTGTGGTAGGCGCCTGGAAAGGCGGAGTGATCGGCGTACATGGCGCCTCCATTTGTTGTTCTGTTGGCCCGTCTCTGCGGTCGGGCTTTTGCACACGGCAATGAGCGCTATAACACCGTGGTACGGGGGTTTGGGCAAGACTGGGTGGGATGGAGGCAGGGGCTTTGCGGCGGGCGGCGTGGCAAGTTCTGTTTACACTTGCGGGAAAAATCTGAATTGCAGGCTGAATTCAAGCTGCTGTGTATAAACTTCTTTACATCGTGGTTCGAGAACTTGCCAGTCGTCCGAAAATTTCTTTTTCTTCAATATCTTGGGGCCGCTTTGCGGCCCTTTCGCGACACAAGGCCGCTCCTACAGAAAGCATGCGGTCACCTGTAGGAGCGGCCTTGTGTCGCGAAAGGGCTGCGCAGCAGCCCCAGATTCTCGCAGCCATAAAAAAACCAGCCCGAAGGCTGGTTCTCATTGCTGCACAGGCCAATCAACCGCGCGGCTTGCCGCGACCACGACCAGCCGGTTTGTCACCATCAGGCTTGCCCGGGCGCTTGCGCATCTCGCTCGGGCGCTCGGCCACGGTGCTGCCACGGTTGCCCTTGCGCGGCGCTTCGTCGCGGGACTGGCGTGCTGGGCGCTCACCCGAAGTATCGCGTGGCTGACGCGCCGGGCGCTCGGCGGCAGCAGCGCCGCCTTCATGGGCCGGGCGCAGGCTGCGCACGCGCTCGTTGCGGCCCATCGGCCGGCTCGACTTGCGCTGCAGGCGCTCCATCTTGTCCTTGGCCTTGAGGTTCAGGGTCGGCAGCGCCACCGGCTGCAGGCCCACTTCAGCGGCCAGGATGTCGATTTCACCCTGGGTCATTTCACGCCAGCGGCCCATCGGCAGGTCGGAATTGAGGAACACCGGGCCGAAGCGCACGCGCTTCAGGCGGCTCACCACCATACCTTGGGATTCCCACAGGCGGCGTACTTCACGGTTGCGGCCTTCCATCACCACGCAGTGGTACCAGTGGTTGAAGCCTTCGCCGCCCGGCGCCTTCTGGATGTCGGTGAACTTGGCAGGGCCGTCTTCGAGCATCACGCCCGCCTTCAGGCGATCGATCATCTCGTCGTCGACTTCACCGCGTACACGCACGGCGTATTCGCGGTCCATCTCGTAGGACGGGTGCATCAGGCGGTTGGCCAGTTCACCGTCGGTGGTGAACAGCAGCAGGCCGGTGGTGTTGATGTCCAGGCGGCCGATATTGATCCAGCGGCCTTCCTTCGGCCGCGGCAGGCGATCGAACACGGTCGGACGGCCTTCCGGGTCGTCACGGGTGCAGATCTCGCCATCGGGCTTGTTGTACATGATCACCCGGCGCGTGGCCTCGGCGGCCTCTTCGCGCTTGATCAGCTTGCCGTCGACGGTGATGGCGTCGTGCAGGTCGACGCGCAGGCCGAGGGTGGCCTCGACGCCGTTGACCTTGATGCGGCCCTGGCTGATCCAGGCTTCGACGTCACGGCGCGAACCGACGCCAATACGCGCCAGTACTTTCTGCAGCTTTTCGCCGGCTGGCGGGGTGATTTCGGTACTTTGCAGGTCTTGCTCACTCATCTGGGCACCTCCCGGTGTAGGAATGAAAACAGGGTTCTGGCGACGAACGCGCCAAAAGGCCGCGCATCATACGCGGTTCGCTGGGGGAACGCACTGCAGGGTAGAGGGTTTTGTGAGGTGGGAAAGTAATTTCTGCCCAGCGGGCCTGATGCTGCCTGTACCGGCCTCTTCGCGGGCAAGCCCGCTCCTACAGAAATCGCGCGTTCCCTGTGGGAGCGGGCTTGCCCGCGAAGAGGCCGGTACAGGCAACAGAAGTGTCAGCGCTCGGACTTGCCCTCTTCCTCCACCGAGGCCTCAGGCTCTTCTTCGCGAAGGTCATCGAAATCGGTCTTCAGGCCTTCTTCCATCTGGTCCAGCTCCACCAACAGGCTGCGGAAGCTGGTCTCTTCCTTCGGCTCGCCGACAGCTTCCTCTTCGCCCAGGCTGGCATCGGCCAAGGCCTGTATGTGCGCCGGCACCGGGGCGTCATCCGGGTCGAGCAACGGCTCCGGCTCCATTTCGCGCAGTTCGGCCAGCGCTGGCAGCTCGTCCAGGCTCTTGAGGTTGAAGTGATCAAGAAACGCCTTGGTGGTGGCGAACATCGCCGGGCGGCCGGGCACCTCGCGGTGGCCGACCACGCGAATCCACTCGCGCTCCATCAGCGTCTTGATGATGTTGCTGTTGACCGCCACGCCCCGTACATCCTCGATCTCGCCGCGGGTGATGGGTTGGCGGTAGGCGATCAATGCCATGGTTTCGAGCAGGGCCCGGGAATACCGCTGCGGGCGCTCCTCCCATAGCCGGCCAACCCAGGGCGCGTAGTCTTCGCGAATCTGCAGGCGAAAACCGCTGGCCACTTCCTTGAGCTCGAACGCCCGCCCGGCGCAGGACTTGCCGAGCACTTCCAGGGCCTTCCTGAATACCTTCGGCTCAGGACGCTCGGCTTCTTCGAACAGCTCGTAGAGGCGTTCGAGGGACTGCGGCTTGCCCGAGGCGAGCAGGAAGGCTTCGATCAGCGACGCCAGGTCGCGCGGTTCATTCAGATTCATCAGGTTCTTCGACAGACTCGGGGCGCAGCCGCACATGGATCGGCGCGAAGGGCTCATTCTGCACCAGTTCGACCAGCGATTCTTTCACAAGCTCGAGGATCGCCATGAAGGTCACCACCACACCGAGCTTGCCCTCATCGAGCGTGAACAGCTCGACGAACGGCACGAACGCGCCACCCTTGAGGCGCTCCAGCACGTCGCTCATGCGCTCGCGGGTGGACAACGTCTCGCGGGTGATCTGGTGGCTTTCGAACAGGTCGTTGCGGCGCATGACCTCGGCCATGGACATCAGCAGCTCTTCCAGGCTGACCTGCGGCAACAGCTTGCGCACCTTGGCTTGGGGTGCCTCCAGGCGCGGCACGACGACCTCGCGGCCAACCCGCGGCAGTACGTCGAGCCCTTCGGCGGCGGCCTTGAAGCGCTCGTACTCCTGCAGGCGGCGGATCAGCTCGGCGCGAGGGTCGCCCTCTTCTTCCTCGACCTCGGTCGAGCGCGGCAGCAGCATGCGCGACTTGATCTCGGCAAGCATGGCAGCCATCACCAGGTACTCGGCAGCCAGCTCCAGGCGCACGCTCTTCATCAGTTCGACGTAGCCCATGTACTGACGGGTGATCTCCGCCACCGGGATGTCGAGAATGTCGATGTTCTGCTTGCGGATCAGGTACAGCAGCAGGTCCAGCGGGCCCTCGAAGGCTTCGAGGATGACTTCCAGCGCGTCCGGCGGGATGTACAGGTCCAGGGGCATTTCGGTCAGCGCTTCGCCATAGACCAGTGCCAACTGCAACTGCTGGGGAGATGCTGCCTGTGCCGCCGGTGCGTCGGGTGCTTCCACCTGGCTCACGCGTTGACCATGAACGGCGTGGGGTCGCCGCAGCCTTCGCGGATCAGTTCAGGCTCGCTGCCGGACAGGTCGATGATGGTCGAGGCCTTGAGGTCGCCGAAGCCGCCATCGATGATCAGGTCGACGTGGTGTTCCAGGCGCTCGCGGATTTCGTAGGGGTCGGTCATCGGCTCGCTGTCGCCCGGCAGGATCAGGCTCACGCTCATCAACGGCTCGCCCAGTTCGGCCAAAAGCGCCAAAGTGATGGCGTGATCCGGCACGCGCAGGCCGATGGTGCGGCGCTTTTCATGCAGCAGCAGGCGTGGCACTTCGCGCGTACCGTTGAGTATGAAGGTGTACGGCCCCGGCACATGGGCCTTGAGCAGGCGGAAAGTGCCGGTATCGACCTTGGCGTACAGCCCCAGCTGCGACATGTCGCAGCACATCAGGGTAAAGTTGTGGGTCTTGTCCAGACCGCGCAGGCGCCGCACCCGTTCGATCGCCGCCTTGTCGCCGATCTGGCAGCCCAGGGCATAGGCCGAATCGGTCGGGTAGACCACCACGCCACCCTTGCGGATGATCTCCACCGCCTGGCGAATCAGGCGCGGCTGCGGGTTCTCCGGATGAATCTGGAAAAATTGGCTCACGAAGTCATCCTGTTCATAGCGCCATAGGCTGTTCATGGCTGAATCGACGCCACAGAGGTGGCAAGTCCTCGGGCAATGGCCGGTAGGCACCGATCTCGCCCCAGGTGCCGGGGCCGTGGAAATCGCTGCCAGCGCTTGCCAGCAGGCCAAACTCTCGGGTAAGGATGGACATCGTGCCCACCTGCTCGGCCGGCATCATCCCGTTGACCACTTCAAGTGCCTGCCCGCCTGCCTGAATATAGTCGGCAATCAGCCGCCTGCGCTTGCTGCGGGTCAGATCGTAGTGCATGGGATGCGCCAGGCTCACCCAGGCGTTGGACTGGCGCAGGGTGGCGACAGTTTCCTCGAGCGTTGGCCAGTGCTGTTTGACGTCGCCCAGCTTGCCGGCCCCCAGCCACTTGCGGAAGGCCTCGCCACGGTCCTTGACATGCCCCGCACGCACCATGAATTCGGCAAAATGCGGCCGCGCCGGGGCGTTGCCGCTGTCCCCCAGCGCCTGCTGCACGGCCCGTGCGCCGTCAAGGGCACCCGGCATGCCCTTGGCCGCCAACCGTTTGTCGATTTCTTCGGCACGCAACCAGCGGCCACGGTGCAGGGCCTCGATGGCCTGCAGCAAGGGCGGCGCATCGAGCGGGAAATCGTAGCCCAGCACATGAATGGTCGCCCCACCCCAGGTGCACGACAGCTCTACCCCGCTGACCCAGTGCATGTCGCGCGCCTGGCAGGCCTGGCGCGCCTCGGGCAGGCCCTCGAGGGTGTCGTGGTCGGTCAGTGCCAGCGTTTGCACCCCGTGCTCGTGGGCCCGGGCGACCAGGTCCGTGGGCGACAGGGCGCCGTCGGAGGCCGTGCTGTGACAGTGCAGATCAACATTCATGGAGGAGCGCTTTCGCTGGATTCGATGTTTGTTATTATGCCGTCACATCCCGATTCTGGCTGCCATTGTGAAACAATTCATCGATTTCATCCCGCTGCTGCTGTTCTTCATCGTCTACAAGCTCGACCCACGCCCCATGGAAGTCGCCGGCCACAATTTCGAGTTCGGCGGCATCTACAGCGCCACGGCCATGCTCATCATCAGCTCGCTGGTGGTGTACGGTGCGCTGTTCCTGCGCCAGCGCAAGCTGGAGAAGGGCCAGTGGCTCACCTTGGTCGCCTGCCTGGTGTTCGGCGGCCTGACCCTGACCTTCCATAGCGAAACCTTCCTCAAGTGGAAGGCGCCAGTGGTCAACTGGCTGTTCGCCCTGGCCTTCGCCGGCAGCCACTTCATCGGCGACCGGGTGCTGATCAAGCGCATCATGGGCCACGCGCTGGCCTTGCCCGATGCCATCTGGGCCCGCCTGAACGTGGCCTGGGTCGCCTTCTTCGTGTTCTGTGGCGCCGCCAACCTGTTCGTCGCTTTCACCTTCCAGGACTTCTGGGTCGACTTCAAAGTGTTCGGCAGCCTCGGCATGACCGTGATTTTCCTGGTGGCGCAGGGCGTGTACCTGTCGCGCCACCTGCACGATGACCCTTCCACCTCCAAACCCAAGGATTGACATGCTCTACGCCATCATCGCCAGCGACGTCGCGAATTCCCTGGAAAAACGCCTGGCCGCGCGCCCGGCACACATCGAACGCCTGCAGCAGCTCAAGGCCGAAGGCCGCGTGGTACTGGCCGGCCCACACCCGGCCATCGACAGCAACGACCCGGGCGAGGCCGGCTTCAGCGGCAGCCTGATCGTCGCCGAATTCGATTCGCTGGCCGCCGCCCAGGCCTGGGCCGACGCCGACCCTTACATTGCCGCAGGCGTGTACGACAAGGTCATCGTCAAGCCATTCAAGCAAGTCTTGCCCTGATCGATTAAATTGGCAGCGTCTGCGGTATCTTTGCCACTGGCGAGCGCGTCAGACGCCGTCGATTTGAATTGAGTGAGTCATGAGCGAGCTGTTACTGATTGATGATGACCAGGAACTCTGCGAGCTGCTCGGCAGCTGGCTGACCCAGGAAGGGTTTGCGGTACGCGCCTGCCACGATGGCCAGAGCGCGCGACAGGCGTTGGCCGAGCATGCCCCTGCAGCCGTGGTGCTGGATGTGATGCTGCCCGATGGCAGCGGCCTGGAGCTGCTCAAGCAGCTGCGCAGCGAACATGCCGAGCTGCCGGTGCTGATGCTGTCGGCCCGTGGCGAGCCACTGGACCGCATCCTTGGCCTGGAACTGGGCGCCGACGATTACCTGGCCAAGCCCTGCGACCCCCGTGAGCTCACCGCCCGGCTGCGCGCCGTGCTGCGCCGCAGCCACCCCACCGCCACCACCACCCAGCTGGAGATCGGTGACCTGGCGTTCAGCCCGGTGCGCGGCGTGGTCAGCATCGATGGCCGCGACATGAGCCTGACCCTCTCCGAAAGCCGCATCCTCGAAGCACTGCTGCGCCAACCGGGCGAGCCGCTGGACAAGCAGGAACTGGCGCAGATTGCCCTGGGGCGCAAGCTGACCCTGTATGACCGCAGCCTGGATATGCACGTCAGCAACCTGCGCAAGAAAGTCGGCCCGCACCCCGATGGGCGGCCGCGGATCGTGGCACTGCGTAGTCGCGGCTACTACTACAGCCTTTGACCTTGTGGGAGCGGCCTTTCGCGACACGAGGCCGCTCCCACAGGCCGGCCTTACAACCCATCGATCATCTTTACCCTGCCTTTACGCTGCGCTGACTGCGCTTGACCTTGTTCTCCCTAGACTGAGCTCATCCGGTAAACACCGGCCCATGACAGGAGAGACACCATGCGCAAGACCCTAATCGCCCTGATGTTCGCCGCCGCCCTGCCAACCGTGGCCATGGCCATGCCTGAAGGCGGCCCGCGTCACGACGGCCCGCATCATCGCGGTGATGCGCCATTCGCCCAACTGGACCTGAGCCGCGACCAGCGCCAGCAGATTGGCAAACTGATGGGCGACCAGATGAAGAACCGCCACGCGATCACCGAGCGCTACCTGAACAAGCTGCCTGCAGCCGACCAGAAAGCCATGAAGGACGAGCTCAAAGCCAGCCACGACAAGACCGACAGCCAGGTACGCGCGCTGCTCAAGCCTGACCAGCAGAAGAAATTCGACGAATTGCAAAAGGAACGCGAAGCCCGCAAGGCTGAATGGAAGGAGTTCCAGGCCTGGAAAGCTGAAAAAGCAGGCAAGGCCCAGTAAGCTGTCACCCCGATGCCCGGCCCGCCCTCAAGCGGGCCGGGCTTTTCCCGTTTTCAGGAGGTGCTCTTGCGTTCTCTGTTCTGGCGCATCCTGGCCAGCTTCTGGCTGGCTATCACCCTGGTCGCGGGCCTGTCGATCCTGTTGGGCCACATGCTCAACCAGGATGCCTGGATCCTCAGCCGCCACCCGGGCCTTAACACCCTGGCCAGCCATTGGGCCAAACACTATGAGCAGGAGGGACTGGAATCAGCCCAGGCATTCCTGGAGCGCCGCAAGCAGCGCTTCAAGATCGATGTGCAGGTACTCGACGACAGCGGCGAAGCCGTGGTGCCCGGCACCTTCCCGCGCCGTGCCGCTGCGTTCGAGGCGCGCCAGCACAATGACGAACGCCGCCTGCCCTGGCGCCGCCTGACCGAGGAATACACCAGCCCCGACAGCGGCGAGACCTACCTGCTGATCTACCGCATCCCGCACCCGGAACTGGACGCCTGGCACCGCGAGAGCCTGCTGTGGCCGTTGAGTGCCCTGGGCATCGCGCTGGTGGTGCTGACCCTGTTCAGTCTGCTGGTGACCCTGTCGATCACCCGCCCACTCAGCCGCCTGCGCGGCGCCGTGCATGACCTTGGCCAGGCCACCTACCAGCAGAACAGCCTGGCCCGCCTGGCCGCCCGGCGTGACGAGTTCGGTGTGCTGGCCAAGGACTTCAACAAGATGGGCGCACGCCTGCAGAGCCTGATCGGCAGCCAGCGCCAGCTGCTGCGCGACGTGTCCCACGAGCTGCGCTCACCGCTGGCCCGCCTGCGCATAGCCCTGGCCCTGGCCGAGCGCGCCGAAACCGAACAGCGCCAGGCCCTGTGGCCCCGCCTGACCCGCGAATGCGACCGCCTGGAAGACCTGATCAGTGAAATCCTCACGTTGGCCAGGGTCGATGCCGAGCAGGCCCATGCCGAGCCAGTCGATCTCAACACGCTGCTTGGCAGCGTGCGCAAGGACGCTCAGCTCAGCGCACCGGAGCAGGAAGTGAGACTGGAGGCGCAACCTGGGTTGACGCTGCAAGGCTGGCCGACGCTGATCGAACGCGCCGTGGACAACCTGGTACGCAATGCCCTGCGCTTCAACCCACAGGGGCAACCGATCGAGATCAGTGCGCAGCGTGAGCAGGACAGGATCGTGGTCTGTGTGCGTGATCATGGGTCAGGAGCGGCGCCGGAGCACCTGGCGCAGCTGGGCGAGCCGTTCTTCCGTGCGCCGGGGCAGGAGGCAGCGGGACATGGGCTGGGCCTGGCAATTGCGCGCAAGGCGGCCGAGCGCCATGGCGGCAGCCTGGTGCTGGCGAATCATCCGCAGGGTGGGTTCGTGGCTCGGTTGGAGTTGCCACTGACGGTTGTGAACGGCAGTTGAAGTGATAATGGGGTCACCGGCCCTTTCGCGGGCAAGCCCGCTTGTATGGTAGGACTTGAAGGGAGGAGGAGGGACATAGCTCGCTTCTGACTGTTCGCAGCAGTACAGACCGTGGGAGA